>CAVFZF010000009.1:0-84868 GCA_963627025.1 Bifidobacteriaceae bacterium
ACGTTGCTCCGCAACTCTGCCCTGGGCTGCGTGCAGTTGGGCTTTCAGCCCGTTTGCCAGAGAACTTGTCTCTTTTGACACGCTCTCCTATGTGTAGTTGGGCCTTCGGTCCGTAAAAGGAAAGATGTTGTTTCTGTTTTGGCAAACTCTGTCCTTTCTCTTGTTGAAAGACGTGTTGTCTTACAACAGACTGCCTATCTGGTAGACCACGGCGGACACTATCCAGGCGAGAATTGTGGTGTATCCTGCGGCGAAGAATGCCCACCGCCATCTGCCGGTCTCGCCCTTGATAGCCGAAATGGTGGCTATGCAAGGGAAGTAAATGAGGGTGAAGAGCAGGAAACAGAATGCCGAGAGCGGGGTAATGCCGTCCTGACTCATAAGTTCATGCAGACGCAGGTTCTTCTCCGACTGTGTTCCTGCGAACGAACTGTCGTCTCCGAAACTGTCGTCATCGGCGTAGAGCACTCCCAAGGTGGATGCTACAATCTCTTTTGCGCCCACTCCGGCAATCAGTCCGACATCGAGTTTCCAACTGAATCCCTGCGGTTCGAATATCGGTTCTACGGTCTTGCCTATCATGCCGATATAACTCTGCTCCTGTTGCTGACGCTGGTCAAGGGCATCATTGTGGGGGAAATAGCCCAATGCCCACACCGTTATGCTTGCCACGAGGATGATGCCTCCCATCTTTTTCAGGTACTGCTTGCCCTTCTCCCATGTGTGTCGGCTCACCGCTTTCCATGTGGGGAAGCGGTAGGGTGGGAGTTCCATGACAAAGGGAGTGTCCTCACCGCGGAACACAAACCTTGTCAGCACCTTGCTTATCAGCACTGCCAAGACGATGCCGACAAGGTAGAGCAGCATCATTATCAGCGGTTGGTACTTCACTGCGAAGAAAGTTCCTATTATCATAATGTAGACCGGGATGCGCGCTTCGCAACTCATCAGTGGCAGTATGAGCATCGTCACCAGTCTGCTGCGTCGGCTCTCTATGGTGCGTGTCGCCATTATCGCCGGCACATTGCACCCGAATCCCATGACGAGAGGGATGAACGACTTGCCGTGAAGTCCCATTTTGTGCATGAGTTTGTCCATGATGAATGCCGCCCTTGCCATGTATCCGCTGTCCTCCATGAACGATATGAAGAAGTAGAGGATGAGTATTTGCGGCAGGAAAACAATCACCGAACCGACACCGCTGACAATTCCGTCGGTCAGCATATCCCTCACAATACCCTCGGGAAGCATTGTCCCGATGACATTGCCGAGCCAAGCCACACCGCTGTCTATCCAGTCCATGGGGTACTGACCGAGGACAAAGGTAGCAGTAAACATCACTATCATTATGAGCAGGAATAGTGGCAGACCCACCCAACGGTTGGTAAGGAGACGGTCGAGCAGGTGTGTCGTCTGGTATGTGTCCTTCTTGTGCCCTGTCTTATAGCCTGCTTCCTCCAGCGCACCGTGTATGAAACCGTACTTGGCATCCATGATTGCCGTCTCGCAATCTTCGCCTGTTTCTTCCTTCACACGCTGTGCCGCCTCGTCCCTGTGCCGTAGTATTTCGGCGGAATCGTCCATCTTGCTCACAAAAGCCTCTATCTCCTTGTCGTTCTCAAGCAGTTTGATGGCGAGGAACCGGGTGGAGTAGCGTTGACGGAGATTGGCTTTCTGTTTCAGATGTTCCTGTATCTCCGTGATGCCATGCTCTATCTCGTGTCCGTGGTTGATGTGTATGTGGCGGTAATGAGGGTCGGCATCCTCAGTCCCCTCATACAGGTCGATGACTTTCTGGAACAGTTGCTCCACACCTCTGCCGCTCTTGAACACGGTGGGAATCATCGGTATGCCCAACAGTTCGCTCAGTTTGTCGGTGTCGATGTTGTCGCCACGCTGTTCCGTTTCGTCAAACATATTGAGCGCACACACGATTCTCAGGTGCATATCTATGAGTTGCGTGGTGAGGTAAAGGTTTCGCTCAATGTTGGAAGTATCTATTACATTGATGATTATGTCGGGCGTATGGTCGACGATTTGCTTCCTTACATACAGTTCTTCGGGCGAGTAGGCGGAGAGAGAATATGTGCCTGGCAGGTCAACAAGGTTGAAATGGTAGCCTCCAAACTCGGCATGTCCTTCCTTTGCATCGACTGTCACGCCCGAGTAATTGCCGACTCTCTCATGCGAACCGCTTGCAAAGTTGAAGAGAGAAGTCTTTCCACAGTTCGGGTTTCCCACGAGAGCGACGTTTATGGTGCGGAATTTCCTCAATGCTTCATTGCCCATCTGCTCGGTGCAGTTGGCGTTGTGGGGTGGGGTGTCGGCAGAAATCGGCTTTACAGTCTCGGCGTTTTCCTGTGCCTTGTCCATCTGTTTCGCCTCGTCTTCCGGCATGATTTCTATCATCTGTGCCTCCGAACGGCGCAGGCTGACCTCATATCCCATCACCTTATACTTGACCGGGTCCTGGAGCGGAGCATTCAACTGCATTTCCACAGTCTGCCCCTTTATAAATCCCATCTCCACAATGCGCTTGCGGAAACCACCGTGTCCGGTCACCTTGACAATAACGCCTTTCTCTCCGGCGCGCAACTCTGACAACTTCATTTGTTAGCGATAATTTTGCTTGCAAAATTAACCATAAAAACAGATGCATACAATAAGAAAAGCGGAAATACCCATTATTGGGTATCTCCGCCTTGTATTGGTGTCTGCAACGGATGTCACTTCCGTCGCAGGATGTCCTTTACGAACCGGGCAGTGTAGCCCTTCTGGCATTCTGCCATCTCCTCGGGAGTGCCCTCAAACACCACTTCTCCTCCGGCTCTGCCTCCCTCCGGTCCCATGTCTATGATGTGGTCGGCGAGTTTTATTACGTCAAGATTGTGCTCAATCACTATTACCGTGTTGCCCTTGTCCACCAGTTTGCAGAGCACGTCCATGAGTATTCTGATGTCTTCGAAGTGCAGTCCTGTGGTGGGTTCGTCGAGTATGTAGAGTGTGTTGCCTGTATCTTTCTTGGAAAGTTCGGTCGCAAGTTTCACACGTTGGCTCTCTCCGCCCGACAGGGTGGTGGACGGCTGTCCCAGTTTTATGTACCCCAAACCGACATCTTGTATTGTCTTTATCTTGCGGAGTATATGCGGCACATTCTCAAAGAATTCCACTGCCTGGTTGATAGTCATGTCCAGGACGTCGGCAATGCTCTTTCCCCGGAATCTGACCTCTAGAGTCTCGCGGTTGTAACGCTTGCCGTGGCACACCTCGCAGGGCACTGTCACATCGGGCAGAAAGTTCATCTCTATGGTCTTATATCCGTTTCCGCCGCACGATTCGCACCTTCCGCCCTTCACGTTGAATGAGAAGCGACCGGGCTTGTAGCCCCTCAGTTTCGCCTCCGGCAAGTCCACGAACAGCGTGCGGATGTCTCCGAACACACCGGTATAGGTCGCCGGATTTGACCGCGGAGTCCTTCCGAGCGGACTTTGGTCCACTGTCACCACCTTGTCAATGTTGTCAACGCCCTCTACATCGGTGTATAGCATGGGCTTTTTCAGCGAGTTGTAGAAATGTTTTGACAGTATCGGCTGCAGGGTTTCATTTATCAGTGTGGACTTTCCGCTGCCGCTTACGCCGGTGACGACGATGAGTTTGCCCAACGGAAACTCGGTGCTGACGTTCTTCAGGTTGTTTCCAGTACAACCTTTGAGGACTATAGACTTGCCGTTGCCGCTCCTTCTGCTTGCCGGAACGGCTATTTCCCGTTCGCCGTTGAGGTATTCGCTCGTCAGAGTATGGGTGGCAAGCATCTGCTTTGGCGTACCCTGAAACATTATCTCGCCGCCTTTGCGTCCTGCTCCAGGACCGATGTCGACCACATAGTCGGCAGCAAGCATCATGTCTTCGTCGTGTTCCACCACAAGTACAGTATTGCCCACGTCACGCAGTTCCTTCAGCGAGTCAATCAGTCTGCGGTTGTCACGCTGGTGCAGACCGATACTCGGCTCGTCGAGGATGTAGAGTACATTGACGAGTTGGCTGCCTATCTGCGTGGCGAGACGTATGCGCTGGCTCTCTCCGCCCGACAGGCTTGTCGAGGGGCGGTTCAGTGTCAGGTAGTCAAGGCCGACCTCCAGGAGGAAGTGTACACGCGAACTTATTTCCTTTATAATCTCCGTTGCAATGGTCTGTTGCTTCTCGCTCATGTGCAGATGCACATTGCAGATCCATTCGTCAAGGTCTTTTATGTCGAGATTTGCCACCTCCGCAATGTTGCGTTCCCAGATTTTGTATGACAAAGCCTCACGGTTGAGACGCTGTCCACGGCACTCCGGGCATGTCACATCACGCATAAACTGCTCCGCCCACTTCTGTCCTGCGCTGCTGTCATCGTTCTCCATGACTTGCCGCAGATACTTTATTATGCCGTCAAAGTCGGTGAAGTAGTCTGAGGAAGTCTTGCATACGTTCTTGTCAATGCGCACTTTCTCCATACTTCCGTTGAGGACTTCGTTCATGGCATCTTCAGGAATGTCGCATATAGGCGTCTTCAAAGTGTAGCCGTAGTTGTCCAACAGTGCCTGTATCTGCCAGAAAATCATCTGGTTCTTGTATTTTCCTAAAGGAACGATTCCACCATCGTAGATTGACAGGGATGTGTTCGGAATGACCTTTTTCAGGTCTATGTCGCTCACTACTCCCAGTCCCTTGCAGTGGGGACAAGCCCCTTGGGGAGAGTTGAACGAGAAATTGTTGGGGGCAGGGTCGGAGTATGACAGTCCTGTAGTGGGGCACATGAGCCGTTTGGAGAAATATTTCAGACTGTCGTTCTCGTTGTCGAGTATCATGACAAGACCGTCTCCCTGCTTCATGGCGAGTTTTACAGAACCCTTCAAACGTTCCTTGTCCTTGTCCTGCACCTTCAGACGGTCTACCACGACCTCTATGTTGTGGTTCTTGTAACGGTCCACCTTCATGCCGCGCACCAGTTCCTCCACCGTGCCGTCGACCCTTACATAAAGATAGCCTTTCTTTCTGAGCGACTCGAAGAGTTCCCTGTAGTGACCCTTACGGCTTCTCACCACCGGGGCGAGTATCTGTATCTTGTGGCCGTTATACCGTTCGAGAATCATTTCTATGACCTTCTCCTCGGTGTATTTGACCATTTTCTCGCCCGTGGCGTAACTGTATGCCTCGCCGGCACGGGCATAGAGCAACCTTATGTAGTCGTATATCTCGGTCTGGGTACCCACTGTTGACCGCGGATTTCGGTTGGTAGTCTTCTGGTCGATGCTTATCACCGGCGACAGCCCCGTTATCTTGTCGACGTCAGGACGGTCGAGATTGCCCATGAAATTGCGTGCGTATGCAGAGAAAGTCTCTATGTATCGGCGTTGTCCTTCGGCGAATATGGTGTCGAAAGCCAAGGACGACTTGCCCGAACCGCTCAGTCCCGTAATCACAGTCAACCTGTTTCTGGGAATCTCCACGTCGATGTTCTTCAGGTTGTGCGTGCGTGCTCCCCAGACATTAATCTTCTTTTCCTCTGACATTTATTAGTTGTTTGTGCCGTCGCTCTCTATTATACTGCGGAGCAAGTTGACATCACGCTTTATGTCATACTTTATTCCGTCTGCTCCTTTCGCCGTTACCCTGACAAAATAGACGCCTTCCGCCACGTCTTTTCCCTTGAATTTGCCGTCCCAGCCGTCGGCAGGGTCAGTCCATTCAAAGAGTTTCTGCCCCCAGCGGTTGTATATTGCCGCCTTGAATTGCACAAGGCTCTTGTACCCTTCCTTGGCTTTGTAGATGTCGTTGATGCCGTCTCCGTTGGGGGAAAAGGCATTCGGCATATCGAGTTTGCTCTCCGAGATGGATACCGTTATGGGCGTTGCGCCGTCCCAATACTCCTGGGTGTAGGTAACGGTGTCGCCGTCCAGCGTGAATACAGCATAGCACTCGATGCGGGTGCTGCCCGATTTCGTGAACGTATAGTCTGTATCCTGCTCATATCTAATCAGATAAGGAGTGGTGGAACTGTCCATTGTGAAGCGCCATTCATAGTAGGCGGACCAGTCGTCAACGTTCTGCGGATTGGCATAGAAATGCGCTTCCAGGGGGGCACTTCCCGAGTAGGACTCGGACGTTTCCTCGCCTTCGGATGTCACAAACACCGCAGTAGGGCTTATCGTCGGCACTTCGTCCTGTGCCGAGACCAGTCCCGGCATGGATAAAAGGGCAGCAACGAGTGTGGATTTGAGAAGTTTCATTTTCCTATATATGTCGTGCAAAAATAGTCAAAAATGTTGATTGGGACACTCTTTTTTTGTATTTTTGCATCTGATTACAGTAAAATGTTGACCATGCACATCATTTCCCGTTTCGTCACTGTAGCCCTTTTCTCGCTGTTGCCCTGCTGTCTGATTGCGCAGACTACGGTGTGGAGAGACATCTACACGGTGAAGAAGAAAGATACCATATACGGTATTGCCACCTCATACGGTCTCACGGTAGACCAACTCACGGCGGCTAACCCGGAGTTCAAAGACCCTGATTTCAAGTTGAAGAAGGGGGCTACGGTATTCATTCCGTACCAGGAGACTTCCAAAAACGCCTCTTCTGCTTCCGGCAAGACCGTCACAGCCAAGAGGCAGACAGTGAAAATCGGCATCATGCTGCCGCTCCACGATGTCGACGGTGACGGAAAACGCATGGTGGAATACTACCGCGGACTGCTCATGGGCTGCGATTCGCTGCGCAATATGGGCATAAATACCGAAATCCACGCATGGAATGTCGCCATCGACGACGATGTTAGGGTAAGCCTGCTCGACTCCGACGCGAAGTCAATGGACATCATCTTCGGTCCTCTCTACACCAAACAGGTGAAGTATATGGCGGACTTTTGCCATGCCAACGGCGTCAAACTTGTCATCCCGTTCTCCATTTCGGCAACCGATGTGCAGACCAATGCCAACGTCTATCAGGTGTATCAGACCGACGAACAACTGAACGGGAAAGCCGTGACGGCATTTTCGGAGCGTTTCAAGGACTGCAATCCCATTTTCATAGACTGTAACGATGCCACCAGCACCAAGGGAAAGTTCACGTCAGCGCTGCGCCAGCATCTGGCGGCAAAGGGCATCTCGTCACACATAACCAATCTTGACACGCCCGACGACAGTTTCGCCAAACTTTTCGTCAAGGGCAAACGCAATGTCATAATCCTCAATACTGGACGATCTCAGGAACTGAATCTCGCATTCAGGAAACTGAACAAACTGGTCGAAACCGCCCCTGGCTACGACATTGCGATGTTCGGCTATACCGACTGGCTCATGTATGAGAGCACCTACAGGGAACTGTTCCACAGATACGATGCCTATATTCCGTCCACCTTTTATTATTACAAGGGACTCGGACGGGTCGCTTCCTTTGAGGGAAACTATCTGAAGTGGTTCGGCACAGGACTGCAGGAGCGTTATATCCCGAGGTTTGCCCTTATGGGTTTTGACCATGCCCAGTTCTTCATCCGTGGCATTTCCGAGCGCGGCAATGCCTTTAACGGACTGTCGGGCGAGTCTTCCTACAACGCCATGCAGACACCTTTGAAGTTCAAGAAGGCATCTGCCACAGGCGGATATCAGAACAACGCTTTCCAACTTGTACACTACAGGAAGGACGGAGTGATAGAAACCGTAGCCTACTGACAAGTGTTATGGATATCCGAAACACACCACAAATCCCCGAAATGACTTATACGAAGAAAACAAGACGCAAGGTTCTGTCGCTCGTCATCTTGGCTTTGGCTCTCTGCCAACAGCGTTCCTACGCCCAGATTGGCGACTACAGGGACGACTTTGCCATAGGTGTCAACGCCGGATACATGATGACCAGCGTGGGATTTTCGCCCAAGGTGACACAGACAATGAAGCCCGGTGTGTCGGGCGGACTGTCGTTCCGCTACACCAGCGAGAAGTATTTCAAGACTCTGTGCAGCGTTTACGCCGAGTTGAACTACGCCCAGATGGGATGGAGAGAGAATATCGTAACCCTGAACTCCGAACCTGTGACCGGCGCTTCGGGTGAAGCCGAAAAGTACGACCGCCGCATCAACTACATCCAATTGCCTGTTATGGCACAGTTGTCGTGGGGTGGGGAGCACCGCGGATTTGGCTTTGTCTTTCAGGCTGGACCGCAGTTCGGCTATATGCTGTCAGAGTCCACGGCGACAAACTTCACCGTTGACAATGCCAACACCACCGACAGGGCGAACAAGACGGTGCAGCAGTACTCCATGCCGGTGGAAAAGAAACTCGACTACGGCATCTGCGCCGGACTTGGACTACAGTATTCGCATCCCTCAGTGGGGCATTTCCTGTTGGAAGCCCGTTACTACTACGGTCTCGGAAATATCTATGGCTCGACCAAACGCGACTATTTCGGAAAGTCCAACCATGCCGCCATAGAGGTGAAACTCGCCTATATGATTGACTTGAAGAAGCACGCACGAAAGGAAAATATAAACAAACAACAACAATAAACTATGGTATTATCAAATGGACTCATCGCTGTCTTGGCGGTGTTATGGCTCGCTTTCCTTGTGTTGTCTTACAAGGGACAGCCCAAGGGCCTGTGGGTTTTGGCTTTGGCCAACACAGGTGAACGTTTCGGTTATTACACTATGATTGCTGTTTTCTCCCTTTTCCTCGGAGAAAATTTCGGCTTCTCCGCCGGAACAGCATCGGAAATCTACACCTGGTTCCTCACCCTTGTCTACTTCCTTCCTCTCTTTGGCGGTATGGCAGCCGACAAGTGGGGCTACAACAAGATGGTTATCATCGGCATAATCATCATGTTTGTGGGTTATCTGCTCCTCTCCATTCCACTCGGAGGCAGCACTGTCGGCGTGGCTGCAATGGCTGTCGCACTGCTTCTTGTCAGTTGTGGCACAGGCTTGTTCAAGGGCAACCTGCAGGTCATGGTGGGCGATTTGTACAACGCAAGCGAATATTCCGACAAGCGTGACTCCGGTTTCTCCCTCTTCTATATGGCCATCAACATCGGTGCTCTCTTCGCTCCGACGGCTGCAACCAAGATAATGGCGTGGGCACAGCACTCCCTCCATTACTCCGTAGCCGACTCTTACCACTTCGCATTCGCCGTTGCCTGCGTATCGGTCATTGCCTCTATCATCGTCTACTTCATCGGTAGACCGGCTTACAAGCAGGTTCTCACCGCTTCCAAACAGGAAAAGACCGAGGTGAAAGAGCAGGTTGAGGAGATGAGTCCGGCAGAGACCAAGGAGCGCATCATCTGCCTCTGCCTTGTCTTTGCGGTGGTTATCTTCTTCTGGATGGCATTCCACCAGAACGGACTGACCCTCACTTGGTTTGCCGATGAGTTCACTTCACGCACCTCCACAGGTTTCGGCAGCATGCTGTTCACTGTTCAGAACCTGCTCGCAATCATCTTCATCGTGTTCGGTTTGTTCGGTATCTTCCAGAACAAAGGTGTCACACGCATCATAGCAGCGGTGCTTATCATCGGCGGAGCGGGCTATCTCTACGCCATGAGACCCGAGGCAGGTGCTTCCGTAGCCGTTGACGCTCCTATCTTCCAACAGTTCAATCCCTGCTTCGTAGTACTGCTTACGCCTGTCAGCATCGCCCTTTTCGGTGCGCTTGCAAAGAAAGGCAAGGAGCCGAAAGCGCCTGTCAAGATTGGCTTGGGTATGCTCGTTGCCGCTGCCGCTTACCTGATTATGACCGTTTCGTGCATGGATATGCCGGCGACAGACTACCCGAATCACGTCTACGACGCTTCTCCAAATCTCCTCATAACAACCTATCTCATCCTGACGTTTGCCGAACTCCTGCTTAGCCCTATAGGCATCTCGTTCGTCACGAAGGTTGCTCCTGCCAAGTACAAGGGCATGATGATGGGCGGATGGTTTGTCGCTACTGCTCTCGGAAACAAACTCGTTTCTATCCCCGGACACATGTGGGATATGCCGCTTCCGGTGGTATGGGGCACTCTGATGGGCATCTGCCTCGTTGCAGCACTGTTCATCTTCTCTATCATCAAGAAACTCAACAAGGTGGCGTAAACACTGCCCACCTTTATATTACAGATAAACGGAAGGCCGGACTGCTCGTTTGCAGCCCGGCCTTTCCATTATGTTATTGCCGTTTCTCGGCAGACTGTCACTTCACGACATATTTTCTGCCTTTGCTTACTACAATGCCCTTGTATGCAGTTCCTGTCTTCTGGCCTGAGAGGTTGTAGGTTCCCGTTGTCGTTTCGCTGTCTGTCTCGGGAACTGTCACACCGTCTACTGTCACCTGCTTCACCTTGATGTTGTCTACAAACGCCCTCTTCGTTGACGTCGATATGGTCAGTACCGGGTTGGCACTCACATTGTCGAATGTCAGTTTGTAGGTCTGGAAAGCGTCGGAAATCGTTGACGTGTAGTTTATCTGCTGTGTTTCCGCTCCTGTAAGGCTCACGTTCAGGTGCCCTTCAACGGATACCCAACCCTTCACGTCAAGTTCCACTGTCAGCGTACCGCCTGCACTCATCAGAGTCTTGGAGGTCAAAGAACCCGTCTTGCTGCTTGTTCCCATTCTGATGGCATTGCCGGCCTGATATGTAGCACTGGTGGTCGGGAAATTGCTGTTGCCGGACCATGAGGCGCTGGAGCCGGAGTTTGACGTGTTGTTTCCGCCTGTCACATCGTCGAAAGCCTCGTAAAGCAGATAGTCGTTGTCGAATGTCACGCCCTCATAGTATGCCTTTACGGTCTCGCTGTTCTTGTATCCCTCGAGTGTGCAGTATGCCTCTATCAGCGTGCTTCCGTTTACCGTGTAGGTCTTGGACGCCGCAATACTGTATTCTGTTTCAGACGTGGAGTTCCAGCCTGTTGTCGGTTCACTCACCTCCCATTCTCCTCCGTTGATGCGAGTGTAGAGTGTTGACTTGTCAGTTCCGGCGGTGATGGTCACCTCGGAGTTTTCTGCTATGTTCTTGGGAGAGTTTTCCGTGCCGTAGTCAACGGAGAATTTGGGTATGCGGGTACGGAATTCCGTGTCCTCACCTTGGTTGGCAGGGTGCTCGGAAAACACGTATTCCTCGTCCGTCTTGTCTCCCCATATATAGTCAATGAGTGACGGATAGTCTATGAACGGGTTTCTGTTGCCCTGCTGTTTGTATATGTCTTCATTTCTCTGTATTTCGGCTGCATCGACAGGGTCGTTGGCATTCCACTCCAGCAACATGGGGATTATCCACGACTGCAGGGTCAGTTCCGTGGAGTTGGTCATTGCCTTGGCGTTGTTGTTGTTCCACGCAAGGTCAGGATAACAGGTCGCCACATAGAAGTAGATGCGCGCGAAGTCACCCTTATAGTCGTCTTTCGGTTCAAACACCGGGCCGCTGTAGCCGCTCACTCCCGACTCTCCGATCTTGGTGACACCGTTGTCGAAAGAGGCTTTCCCTTCGACTACTCCCAACGGATAGTTGCTCTTGGCACTGTTGGCTTTCTGTTCCGACGGTATCACATTGAAGATGTCGCATCCGGGACCGGACGAAGTGCTGCCGCCCCACCATGACTTCGGCACGGTGTGTTCCTTGTTCAGTCCCGATGTGTTGGAGTAATAGGTGACGTCATCGGAGTACATGTCCAACACCTGACTGGGATTTCCCGGCACATAGTAGGTATAGGGATAATAGTCCCAGAGGGACTTGTAACCGAAAGTCTTGTGGTTCTTGATGATTTTGCACAAGGCTTGTTTGAGGTCAGTGTACTTCCTGCTGTCCGCCGAAGTGTAGTATCCGTCGGGAATACCGGCGAGTGCCGCAGAGGCGAAGCCAAGAATACACAGCAACAGAGATGTGAATTTCCTGTTCATGATAATGCTTTATTATTGTTTCCTATTCAAATCTGATTGATTTGGAGGGGCTGATGTGCGATATGAGATAACTCGGTATGACCAGCACAAGCACGCTTATCAGCAGTGTGGAGAGGTTGATAAGCACAAACAGCGGTATGTTTGTCTCCACCGGCACGGTGCTTACATAATAGGTGTGGGCGTCGAGTTTCACCACACCGAGGTATTTCTGCAAAAGTATAATCGCCATTGCGATGATGTCGCCGAGCAGTATTCCCTTGACGGCAATGAACACTCCGAACCACAGGAACGTGCGCCTTATCACGCCGTTGCGTGCCCCCAGTGCCTTGAGAGTGCCTATCATGCCCGTGCGCTCGAGGATTATAATCAGCAGTCCCGACACTATCGTGACGCTTGCCACAAGTGTCATGAGGGCAAGGATTATCCACACGTTGAGGTCGAGCAGGTCAAGCCATGCGAAAATCTGCGGATACAGTTCCTTGACAGTCTTTGACGAGTAGGTGCTGCCGTATCTGTCTACAGTGCGGTTCACCGTCTTTGTCACACCGCCTTCGGCAAGGTCAAGAGCGTTGAAGTCATTTACTGTGAGTTCCGCTCCGAGCACTTGGTCCGGTTCCCAACCGTTCAACTTCACTGAAGTGTACAGATCCACAAAGCAGGTGACGTCGTCAAACTGCGACAGATTGGTCTCATAGATGCCGCAAATGGTAAATCGGCGTGTCCTTGCGCCGTCGTCATTGATGAAATAGGCAAAGATTCGGTCGCCGCATTTCAGGTTCAGTTTCGAGGCAATGGACTGTGATATGAGGATGTTGTTGGAACTCTTGCTGTCTGAGAACTTGGGTATGAAACCCACCTTCATGTTCTTGTGGATGAAAGTGGAGTCCCATTCCTCCGCCACGCCTTTGAGCACGACCCCGAGGAAGTCCTTTTCTGTCTTGAGTATGCCCTGGGTCTGCGAAAAACGTTCACAGTGACGGATGCCCGGAATGCGTGTCATGACGCGCATCATGGAGTCGTTGACCACTATCGGATACGACTCCGACGACTGCTGGGTCATGAAATTGGCTATCTGAATGTGTCCTCCGAAGCCCACCACCTTGTCCCTTATGGTGTGCTTGAACCCGAAGACAACGCTCACTGAGACAACCATCACCGCCACTCCCACGGCTATGCCGAGCGTGGCAATCCTTATTGCTGGCTGCGAGACTTTCTGTCTTGTGCCTCCAGTACCGTATATTTTCCGTGACAGATACAGCGGCAGGTTCATAGCAGTCTATTCTGTCCGCCCAGGATAAGCCTCCAGTGCCTTCTGCAAAACGATGAGAGCCTTTTCCAAATCGTCCTTTTTCAGGACGTAGGCTATTCTCACCTGGTTGATGCCTGCACCTGGCGTGGTGTAGAAACCGGCTGCCGGAGCCATCATGACGGTTGCTCCCTCATACTCGAAACTCTCCAGACACCATCGGCAGAATTTCTCGCTGTCGTCCACAGGCAGTTTCGCCACGGTGTAGAAAGCGCCCATCGGTATCGGTGAATAGACACCCGGAATGCGGTTGAGTCCGTCAATCAGGCACTTCCTGCGCTCCACATACTCGTCGTAAACGTCCCTGTGGTAGTCCTCTCCGGCATCAAGCGACGCCTCGGCGACAATCTGTCCGATAAGGGGAGGGGAGAGGCGGGCCTGGCAAAACTTCATCACTGCCGCGCGTACCTGCGCGTTCTTCGTTATCAGAGCGCCGATGCGGATGCCGCATTCGGAATATCTCTTCGACACGGAGTCGATGAGTATCACGTTGTCTTCAATCCCCTCGAGGTGGCACGCCGAGATATAGGGCGACCCTGTGTAGATGTATTCGCGGTAGACTTCATCCGAGAAGAGATACAGGTCATACTTTTTCACCATGTCCCTTATCTGGTTCATCTCCCTGCGAGTGTATAGATAGCCCGTCGGATTGTTGGGGTTGCAGATCATAATCGCCCTTGTCTTCTCGTTGATAAGTTCCTCGAACTTTTCCACTTTCGGCAAAGAGAAACCCTCGTCGATAGTTGTGGCAATGGTTCTGATGACCGCTCCAGCCGAGATAGCGAACGCCATATAGTTGGCATACGCCGGTTCGGGCACGATAATCTCGTCTCCAGGGTTCAGGCAAGAGAGGAATGCGAACAGCACAGCCTCACTTCCGCCTGAAGTGATGATGATGTCGTCGGCAGTGACATTTATGTTGTATTTCTTGTAATAGTCCACAAGTTTCTCCCTGTACGACAGGTATCCCTGCGAGGGAGAGTACTCCAGAATGGTGCGGTTGATGCTTTTCAGTGCGTCAAGTCCCTGCTTCGGCGTGGGCAGATCCGGCTGGCCGATGTTCAGATGGTACACATGTACTCCGCGTCTCTTGGCATCCGCTGCCAACGGAGCCAACTTTCTGATAGGAGATTCGGGCATCTCATGGCCGCGAATGGAAATCTCTGGCATTATCAGTGCTTCTTTTGTTCGTTTCTACTTGGTGCGTTTCCCCGTTGTCACACAGGGCACGCTTGTGCTTGGCAAAGTTACTAATAAAATGCGAAAGAGTAGGGCGGCACGCTGAAAAATGTGGTTTTCTCAGCCAAAAGCGGTGCTGTGGCGGTGTCAAACCGGCTCTTTTGCAGTGTCAAAGCAGTCTTTTTGCGGGTTGTTCACGACCGTGGTTCGGTCAGACCACGACCGTTATTCGGGCTGCCCACGACCGTTATCCGACCGAACCACGGTCGTGAACAACCGCCAGAACGCAGTTTGCGGACGGCAACACGGGCGTTTGGACATTGCATGAAAACAATTCCGGGTCGGCGCAATCGGAATTTCGGGATTTTATTTGTACTTTTGCCGTACTTTTACAACGAAACAGAAAACAACAGAAAAGACATGAAAGCAAGAACAGCAAAATGGTTTGAGACTAAGGTGAAATACGACAAATTGATGGAGAACGGCCTCATGAAGCCTGTCACAGAGGCGTATGTGGTTGACGCATTGTCGTTTTCTGAGACGGAAACCCGCATAACGGAAGAGATGCAGACATATCTCAGCGGCGAGATGACAATCACTGACATCAAACCGGCATCCTATAAAGAGATATTCTTTTCCGACATGGAAGCCGACGACAGGTGGTTTAAGGCAAAACTGCAGTTCATCACCATCGACGAGAAAACGGAGAAGGAAAAGCGCCAGAACATCTATTATCTCGTTCAGGCAGGCACCATGCAGCGTGCGGTAAAGGCCATTGACGAGGTCATGGGCAAGACAATGATTGACTATACCATATCGTCGCTCAACGAGACCAATATCATGGATGTGTTTGAACACAAAGTAAAGACCGGCGGCGACGACCGCAATGACAAACCGGAATACGAGCAATAGTATTCCGGAAAAGCCTCTTTCCAACAGCCGACACTATGTATGACATAAAAGGAAACATCCTGAAACTCAAGGCGGAACTGCCGTCCGGCGTCCGTCTTGTGGCCGTCAGCAAGTATCACCCGGAGGAATATATCCGGGAAGCATACGCCACGGGGCAACGGATTTTCGGGGAGAACCACGTTCAGGAACTGCGACAGAAACAGCCGTTGCTGCCCAGTGACATCGAGTGGCATTTCCTCGGACATCTCCAGACCAATAAAGTTAAATACATAGCACCGTATATCTCTATGATAGAGAGTGTTGACTCGGAAAGGCTAATCTGCGAGATTAACCGTCAGGCAGAACGTAACGGCCGCACGATAGACATTCTTCTG
Source organism: Bifidobacteriaceae bacterium (assembly GCA_963627025.1). Classification (GTDB taxonomy): domain Bacteria; phylum Bacteroidota; class Bacteroidia; order Bacteroidales; family Bacteroidaceae; genus Prevotella. The sequence goes on from CAVFZF010000009.1 coordinate 15,684, forward strand.
GAACTCCATGTAGCGAAGGAGGAAACCAAAAGCGGTCTTACTATGTACGAATGTACGCAGTTGCTGGATTCGGGCATCAAGCAACGGTATGCCAATGTCCGTATTTGCGGACTGATGACAATGGCATCCAACACTGATGACGAGGCGTTGGTGGAATCCGAATTCCATGCTGCCGGCGAGTATTTCGACCGTGTGAAGGCTGCGTATTTTCCTGACGACGATTATTTCTGCGAAAAATCCTGGGGCATGAGCGGCGACTACAAGATTGCCATACGGCAGCACGCCACACTCATACGCATCGGAACTATGCTGTTCGGACCACGTGTTTACTGAACGGCATAGTTCCGTTTGATTTCCCCAAATATTTCTTTTGGTTCACAGAACTGAGAATTTGGATTTGCAGAACCAATGGGTTGGATTTGTAGAATTTAGATTTTAGTTTTACCAAACTGCGTGTTATGCTATTTATCATAATGCCATAGGTTGTTTCAAAGAACCCCTTTTGGGATATAATAAGTATTATGATAAATAGCATAATGGATGACCTCCCTCTTTTGTCACAATCTATGGCTTTTATCAAAACAATCTGTCACTTTTATCAAAATATTTCTACGAAAAGTTAACTGTTTCTCTCCTTTTATTCATAACTTTGCAACAGTTATTGGTGTTATACACTTTTCAGGCTTTTAGTTTAAGGATATGTTTACGTTTCCAATTTTTGACAAACGCAAAAAACGGCATTTTACGACTGTCGCTTCTCTGATTTTTCTCTTTGCAAATACCGTTGGCACTGCTTGTGCACAGGATGACAATATAGCCGGTTGGCATTTGGCATATACCGATTCGCTGCAAGGCGCAAACGTCAAGTCGGCTCTTGACTTCTTGAAACAGCACAACCGCAAGCAGAAAAGCAAGACTGTGACCGTGGCGGTCATAGACTCCGGTGCCGACACTCTTACGACCAACATCAACAAGGCATTCTGGACGAATCCCAAAGAACGTCCTGGCGACGGCGTCGACAACGACCGCAACGGTTATGTGGACGACGTTCACGGTTGGAATTTCCTCGGCACTCGCGACGGCAGTTTCAATATGCTGAGTGCCGGCACTGAGGAATACCGTCAGTTCAAACGCCTCTATCCTAAGTACAAAAACACGAAATCAGAGGATGAAGCCACTGACAAGGCAGAATACGCATATTATAAGGAGATGCGGAAAAAGGCCGGTATCAACGGTTATCTGACCTTTTATTCCTACAGCCAGCAGAAATCTGTCGCAATAGAAATGATGGACTCGCTGTTGCAGAAGGCGGACATTGCACAGGCGGACACCATGAAACTGTGGCACGTCGCTGGGCTTGAGATGACTGACACCCTGTGGAACGGACTGTGCGAGATGCTCGCCGCCGACATCTTGCGTACCGAAAAGACCGCCACTTGGGGCGATTTCAAAAAGCAACAGGCTGACAACCTCGCCCTGATGGCACGCCGCATAAACGGCATAGAGCATGATGCGGACAAACGGTTGCTTATGGGTGACGACCTCGAAAATGCCGATGACCGCTTCTACGGCAACCCTACCCTCACCATAGAAGGCTGTGAACACGGTACGTTTGTGGCAGGTGTGATTGGCGGAAACGGCGGTGGCGACAAACGCTATGCCGGTGTTGCCGACGGTACGGCACGGTTGATGATACTCAGGGCAAGCCCCGACGGCGACGAATATGACAAGGATGTGGCTACCGCAATACGCTATGCGGTGGACAACGGAGCGAAAGTGATAAACATAAGTCTCGGAAAATACGAGTCGCCGACACCGCAGATGGTCAACGATGCCATAGCATACGCGGAAAAGAAAGATGTTCTCATCGTGCAGGCATCGGGCAACAACAGCCGCAATATCGACACTGTGGCCTACTACCCCACTGGTGTCAATGCCAAGGGAGAGCGTTTCGGCAACCTCATCCGCGTGGGTGCATCCGACACGAAAGGGCATCTTGCGTCGTTTTCCAACTACGGAGAGCGCAACGTAGACCTGCTTGCACCGGGTGAGAGCATCGCTTCCGCCTTCCCTACGGACAAGTTTGACCTGCAGCAGGGCACCAGCGTGGCTGCCCCGGTAGTGAGCGGTGTTGCGGCATTGCTGCGCGCCTATTTTCCGAAACTCAAGGCTTCGGAAATCAAACGGATACTTGTCAGCACGGCACATCCCTGTGTTGATGCCGACAAACGTGCCGCCAAGGGTTGCGTAGACATGCTTGCGGCAGTGAAAAAGATACTGAAGAAATGACATTACGCACATTATTCATATATGCAGCGGCAGCGATAGCGTTGCCAGCCTGTGCCCAGATGCCAACCAACATAGACTGGCAGAAGGCGGAACGTGTGTCGGACGGCAGCCTGTCAAAGGCGTATTACGACACTGCCCCCCACCCCTCTTGGATAGGAAAATCCTCGTTTGTCGGTTACAGCACTATGGACGGAGACAGGAAGAAAATCTATCTTGTCAACCCGAAGAACGGCAAACATGAACTGTTAATCAAGGATGTGCAGTCTTTTTTGCTGCAATACATGACGTTGACACAGGACACGGCGATGACGGAAAAGGAATTGCAACTCTACGGAATGGAGTTCCGTGGCAACGACACGTCACGTTTCTACTGGCAGCGACACGGCAAGAAGATGGTGTTTGACAGGAAAACGAACACGCTCAAACTTGACACCGGCAAGGAGAAAGAGGGCAAACGGCAGCGCAGCAGTTTCGGTGACTACGGACGTAACGCCTACACAAAGGACTCGCTGTACACCATGATGGGCGACAAATACAACCTGCACGTCCGCAACAACACTACCGGTGCGGTGAAGAAACTCACCTCTGACGGAAAGGAATATGCATCTTATTGCTACCATTCGTCAAAAGACACTATAAAGGAGGGCAATGCCGCCGGTTTCTGGTTGGGGCATGTGTACATTGATTTCATCTCCGACGACAGCGAAGTGGGCGACCTCTACATCATCAACTCGCTCGCCCAGCCGCGCCCGAAACTGGTCACGAAGAAGATGCCGCTGCCCAACGAGAAGGGCATAAGGCGTTTCCGCCTCTACTGGTACAATGCCGACACCGATGAAGGACGCTTTCTCGATATCGACAGATTTGCCGACCAGAACGTGGCACTCGACTATCGGCGCAACGAAAAGGAACTTTGGTTCACACGGAGAAGCCGTTCTGTTGACACTATACAACTGTGCAGGGTGGATGTGCCGACAGGTGAGGTGAAGGTAATCATATCCGAAGAGTGCAAGCCACACCTGAGCGTGAACCTCTTCAATTACCGTTTCATCGACAACGGACGCAAGATTGTGTGGTGGTCGGAGCGCACTGGCAAGGGCAACTATTACCTCTACGATCGTGAAGGCACACTTCTCAACCGCATAACGCAGGGCGATGACCTTGTGGCAGGGAGCATCGAACGCATTGACAGTGTAAGCAACACGATGGTGTTTGCCGGCTACGGTGCGGAGAAAGGCATCAATCCCTACTACCGTTTCTACTATCGTGCGAACCTCAACGGAAAGGAACAGCAGATCCTGACATTCGGTGACGGACAGCACGAACTGTCGTTCAGTGATGACGGAAAGTATGCCATAGACTCGTATTCGCGCATGGATATGCCGCCTGTGTACAACATTGTGGACATGAATGTACCCAAGCGGCATTACGAGATAGTGCGTACTTCTGACGACCTGCTGCTCTCCTTGGGCTGGCACGCACCGAAAATGGTGAAGGTGAAAGCCGCTGACGGAGAGACAGACCTCTACGGTCTGATGTACACACCGTCCGATTTCGACCCGGAAAAAAAGTATCCCGTCATATCGCAAGTGTATCCCGGACCGCAGGACGACCAGATTCCGCTGTCATTCACAATCGATGACAGTGGCAACCAGTCGCTCGCCGAACTCGGTTTTATCGTGATCAACGTGGCTCCGCGCGGCAGTTCGCCGTTCCGCGGACGTGACTTCCTCGCCTACGGCTACGGCAATCTGCGTGACTATCCGCTTGCAGACAACCGCCAGGTGATACTCAACCTTGCTGAGGAATATGCCAGTATGGACACCACGCGCGTGGGCATCTACGGACATTCGGGCGGCGGTTTCGAGACTGTAGCGTCGATGCTGACCTACCCGGACTTCTATAAGGTGGGCATAGCGGCGTCGGGCAACCACGACAACAATATCTACATACAGTGGTGGGGCGAGACTTGGCACGGACTGAAACACATTCCCACCAATATGGAACTTGCCGGAAACCTGAAAGGGAAACTGCTGCTCATCTCGGGTGACATGGACGACAACGTGCCTTTTGCCAACACCCTGCGCATGGCAGACGCCCTGATAAAGGAGAACAAGCGGTTTGACATGATGGTGCTTCCGGGCAAAGACCACGGTCTGGACGGACCTTACTACCAGAACATCATAAGGTATTACTTCCTCGAAAATCTGGTAAACCCCACGGAGAGAGACATTGACATCGTCAAACACAAGTAAGAATACAATTGGAAAAGTATGATAAGAAAACATCTTTTAGCGGTCGTCTGTATGCTGTTGCTGCTCGTCGGTCACACGCCGGGCTATGCGCAGACCACCGACAACGCCACTGTCAAGGTGAGCGGCACCGTCACTGACCAGGACGGAGAGCCGTTGGTGGGCGCCACCGTCAAGGTGAAGGACGGCAAACTGGGCGTGACTACCGACATCAACGGTCACTACTCTATCAGCGTGAAACGCGGAACGACGCTCACATTCACCTACATCGGCCAACAGACAAAGGAAGAGAAGGTGAAAGGTAACACCCTGAACGTGCAGTTGGACAATGCGGAACAGGAGGTCGGACAGGTGGTAGTGACCGGCTACACGCAGACCGACATACGCAAAAGCACCGGTTCGGTGAGCATCGTGTCGGGCAAGGAACTCAACGATTCGCCGCTCAAGAACGTCGATATGCTGCTTCAGGGAAAGATGGCAGGTGTCAGCGTGACCGCCACATCGGGCCGTCCGGGCGAGAGTGCACAGATCAGGGTGCGCGGAACAAGTTCCATTACCGGCAACAACGAACCGTTGTGGGTCGTTGACGGTGTGCCCATCCAGAAGTCAATGCCGAGTATCGGCAATTCTATAATCCGCTCCGGCGACTTCAGCACTATCTACGCCAACGGCGTCGCAGGCATCAGTCCGCTTGACATAGAGAGCGTCACGGTGCTGAAAGACGCTTCCGCATCGGCAATCTACGGTTCGCAGGCACAGGCAGGTGTCATTGTCATAACGACAAAGCGCGGTAAAGAGGGACGCACAAGGGTGAACTACAACGGAACGGTGAGCATTACCACATCGCCTACACGCAATGCTGCACTCATGAACTCAAAGGAGAAACTTGCCTACGAACAGAGTATATGGGACGAGTTCTCCGCTTCGGGCTACGCCGCCGGCAGTTACTATCCACGCATCGGCATCATCGGACAGATACGTTCGGGCTATGGCAGGTTCGCAGGATGGACGACAGAGCAGCAGGACAGTTACATCGAGGAACTCGGAAGCCAGACGACAGACTGGTTCAAGGCACTGTTCCGCAACAGCGTGTCCACTTCCCACAATGTGTCAGTGTCGGGCGGTTCTGCCAAAAACACCTTCTATGTGTCGGCAGGAGTAAACCAGAACAACGGTATAGTAAAGCGCACGAACTCCAACAGTTACAATTTCAGCGCGAAGATAACCGGCAATCCGCTCGAAAACCTGCAGTACAACACGAGCGTGGACTTCTCTTACCTGACATCGCTTTCGCCGAGCCAGCGTTTCGACATCTTCGAATACGCCTACTTTGCCAACCCCTATGAGAGGCTCTATAATGCCGACGGTAGTTATGCGGCAGACGAAACTATCTATTCTTTGGCGAATATCAACGGCAACACAAGCAATCTTCTGCCATCGAACGGCATCAATGTGATGCGTGAAATCAATGAAACGACGATGAACACCAACAGTACTTCCACGCAAATAAGGGGTGACTTGTCGTGGAATGTCTTCAAGGGCTTCCGCCTGTATGGACTTGCTTCGTTCACATTCAGCAACGACAACTCCGACTGCGAGATAGGAAAGAATACCTATACGGCATGGGATGACCGTCCGTTTGAGGCCAACCAGTACAATTCATCAAAGCGTGTCTACGGTTCATTGACCCAGACTTCCAACCGCAACATGAGTTGGTTGGCACGTATACAGGCCAATTACTCTACGCTGATAGCACACTATCACAGGGTGAGTGCGGTGGCTGGTTCGGAGGTACGCCACAATGATGCAAAGTCAACATACCACAAACTCTACGGCTATGACGGTGTTACAGGCCAGTATGTCACCCCTGTCTATCTTGGAACAAAGTCTGACGGTTCACTGACAGAGAGTGAAGTACTGAACTACCGCAAAATCATAAACTCGTTGGCGGGTCAGTCTCGTGAGAAGACGGCTTTCGCTTCGTTCTACGGAGCACTGGATTACGCATACGACGGCAAGTATATTGCCAATGCGACAGTGCGCTCCGACGGTTCCAACAACTTCGGTAGCAAAGAGCAGTTCAACCTCACTTGGTCTACCGGTTTGGCATGGAACATTGATGAAGAGCCGTTCATGAAGAGTCTGCGTCCAATCATCAGCCGTGCGACAATACGTGTTTCCACAGGACTTACGGGCGGTGTCAACAAGACCGTTTATCCGCAGATAATAATGAACTATGTCGGCTACCGCTCCACGGCGGACGACACCTTCCGTATGGGAAGTATCAGCAATGCGCCCAACCCGAAACTCCGCTGGGAGCATACACGCGACTACAACGCCTCGATTGACATGGGGCTGCTCAACAACCGCCTCAATCTGATGTTCTCCGCATACCGCCGTCGCGGCTATGATCTTGTGACTACGGTGCGTGTGGTCTCTACAACGGGATTCGGGACACAGAGTTACAACACATCGGAACAGGTTAACCAGGGACTGGAACTTACGGTAAATGCCACTCCCGTGAAACTGAAGAACTTCACTTGGAGCGTGACTGCCAACGCGGCATACAACCAGAACAAGGTCACGAAGTACAATGCTCCTGGCAACTACACGTTCTCTCGCACCCGACTGGACTATCCTCTGTCATCGATATTCTCGGGCAAGTATGAGGGCGTAGACGCCGCAACGGGTCTCATGAAGTTTGCCCTCCGTCCAGACGCTGTAGTCTCATCTTCTGCCGACAGACGCAATATGTACAACTATGTGTATTACATAGGTACGGGAAATGCACCTTGGACGGGCGGTTTCTCCACCAATGTGACATACGGGGACTTCACTCTCAGCATGAGCACTTCGTTCTCGCTGGGCGCAAAAGAGAACTACACGGTGAACAATCCGTTCGCTTCAAATAACACCGTGTTCAGTAATTGGACTAATAATATACAGACAGAAGCGACCGATGTGTACACCGCTCACCTCAACAAACCCAAGGATGCAGCCAACAGATGGACCGTTTCAAATCCGATAACCAACGGCTATCCGCGCCTCATTGACAGTTTCGGTACGGCAATACTCTATGACCTCGACACGGTGACGAGTTCGTCCATTACCGACGGTGCAAACTATGACGATGCCTCGTACTGGAAATTGGGAAGCGTATCGCTGCTCTACAATCTGCCGCAAGAGGTGGTCAAGAGGTGGGGACTGTCAAATATCGGTGTGTCGTTTACAGCCACGAACCTGCTGACAATAACCAGTTTCAAAGGTTTGAATCCCGAGTCGCCGGGTGCAGTGTACCCTATAAGCCGCAGTTTCTCGCTCGGATTGAATATCGGACTATAACAAAGGAGGATACATTATGAAAAGATACACGACACTATCATTGGCCGCAGGACTGCTGTTGACACTCAGTTCATGCTCCAAATTCCTTGACATCAAGCCCTACGACAAGACCATACCCGAGACGCCGGAGGATTTCTCGGCTATCATACACGAGATGTGCAACGAGATAGAGGAAGGTTCCAGCAGTGCCGTAGGAGTGCTGACCGCAATAGAAGGCAGCGGTGTCTACACACAGGAATGCTGGACCGACAACCTTGAGACAAACCTCACGGAATATCCGGCAGGCAGTATGCTTCAAATATACGTCGGCAACAATTGCAGCACCGGTTCGTTCTACAGCAACTGCTACTCCACAATAAGCCGCTGTAACATCGTGATTGGCAACCTGAAACAGGACACAAACACGCAGGAGGCCAAGGATATTCTCGGCACGGCGTATGCCCTCCGCGGTATCTGTTACTATCAGTTGCTGCGCACATGCTGCCCTCCCGTAGGGTCAAACGATGAACAACTGGGTGTGCCAATCGTCACTGAGTTTGACATGGAGGCACGTCCCGGACGCAGCGACATCAACACCACCATTGCGCAAGCGGAGAGTGACATGAAGAAAGCCATAGAATACGACATACAGAACGAGTTGTATTACTTCAACACAGACCTGATGAACGCCTACCTGGCACGTCTCTATTTCTGGAGTCACCGCTACACAGAGGCTCTCGCAGCAGCCCTTCCGCTGCTCGAGAAGTATCCGCTGCTTGAGGGAGACGGGTATGAGAACATGATGACTGACACCAATGCGAAGACAGGAAATATGCTCTTCCGCGCCAATACACTCTCCAAGTACTACAGTACACTGAACTCTTACCTCAAGGCACGTCCAATCAGCGTGCGTCTGATACGGCTTTTCCCGGAAGAGAACAACGACATCCGCTATCGTCTTTTTGTCGGGAAGAAGCGCAAGAACGCCAAAATATTCTTCTCGGGACTGCGTTCCGCCGAACTGCAACTCATCGCCATGGAGAGTGCGTACCACATCGGCGAGACCCAGACAGCCCTGAAGATGCTCAACGAACTGCGCTCTCACCGCATAACAGACTATGAACCGTACACAATGGCTACGCTTCCGGCAGTCGACAGCGATGACATCATAAAGCAGGATGCCGAAGGCCGTGACCTCACTCCGCTGATTTATGCCATCCTCAACGAGCGTCGCAAGGAACTGTATCTTGAGGGAGACCGCTTCTATGAACTGAAACGCAACGGCAGACCTGAGTTTTGGGTGACGAGCAAGGGACTGAAATACTATACACGACAGTTTATGTACACCTTTGCACTGCCGCCGAGCGACATCCAGTTAGACCCGTCGCTCAAACAGAACCCCGGCTACACGGAAATGAAATACTGACAACTTATCACCGATGACAATAACTTCAGCATTATGAAAAAGAAACATTTGCTCATCATGGCAGCCTTTGCGGCAGCGACAGTACTATGCTCATGCGAGAACGCAGACGAAGTTCCGCCTATGCAGAAGACCGCTGCCTACGAATACCAACTGCCCGACCCCGAACCGCTCACAGCCGAAGACCGTGCCGTGATAAGCGCACAGGAGGCGGAATACGAACAGAATGCGAAATAACAAACTTATTATTCACTTATTAACAACAAACACATTATGAAGAAAACACTTCCCTTTCTGCTCATGTTGCTTACCGTAGTGTTCAGCGCATGTAGCAATGACGATGACGATGCGTTCAAGGTTTCGTTTGAGAATGCCGAGTATTCACTCACCAACGGCAGCATCGAGGTACGCATTACCGCCCAGAATGCTCCTGCGGCTTCTACCGAAATTCCTGTCACATTCGGCGGAACAGCCGTCATGGACGAGGACTACACCGTGTCGACAACAAAGTATGTGGTCGGCGGAAGCAACTCTGTGCAGGTCATCACTGTGACTGCGAAGAACAACTTCACAGAGGACAAGACCATCACAATGAGCCTTTCCGGTGCCACGACAGGCAAGAATGCCACAGCGACAATTGCCCTCGGTGTGCAGGACAAGCGCCTTTACAGTTTCTCACAGAAGGCATATGTGCTCGGTCAGGAACTGAATGTAGAGTTCAATCTCCTCAATGCAAAGGACGGTTCGGCATACGTTGCTGACAGAGACATTGAGATTGAGTTCGGCATCGACGAGGCTCTCACAACAGCAGTAGGCGGCGTAAACTTTGAGTTCGAGACTGTCAAGGCGACCGTCAGCAAGGGTTCAAACACGTGTACAGTGAAGTTGTACGGTCAGGAACTGGAGGAAGGCAAGAACGTAATCGTCATCAAGCCTCTCGTAACAGAGGCAGAAGGCTTCGTGGCAGGTGCGTTCCCGACGGCTACAATCACCATGGTGGGCAGTTATGCTTCCGACTTGCTCGGCACATGGACTATGAAAGAGATGACCACAGACAAGGACTACTTTGTCGGAACATGGGGCGATATGTTTACAGAAAGCCAACTTGCAGACCTGCCGGCATACAATGCTGACGACACCTTCACATTCTCTGGCGACGGTTCTGGCGACGGTTACAAACTCACGACTTCCCTCAAGTCTACCCTGAAGAACTTCTTCAACGAGTCATCCGACTTCACTATCGACAAGGAAGCAACGTATAGGTATGGTATGCAGGACAAACGTACCATGCAGTTGCTGAAACTCACCAACGTGAACCGTTACTTCTCTGCTACCGAGACAAGCAGTGACAAGGAGGCTTACATTGGCGTTCGCAATGTGACAGACGAGGAAACGGGCGAGACATTGCTCGAGGTCTACCTCATAGACTATAACTCCAAGTCGTTCTTCTATCCTCTTTTCGACGAGTGGTATATGTATAATGACGAGAAGCCGACAGCAACAATGGCAGGAGTATCTCTCTTCTTCCAGTTGAAGAAGGCAGAGTAATCGGTACACGATAACGATTTTAACCGTGGAGGCAGGCGTTTTGCTTGCCTCCTTTTCGTTTGTCCGTTTTCACAAGAGGGGGATTCAAGTGCGGCATCCACACAACATTCAGCGGTAAAAAATAAAGGAGGATGTATGGACAAAATATAAGAGGGGGTGTGGCAAAACAGGCAAGTTCTCGGAAGAACGGGCTGAAAGCCCAGATGCACATAGCCCTGGGCAGAGTTGCGAAGCAACGGCACCCAGTGGATTGATGGATAAGCAAACAGTGCGCCCTGCAAGGGCAACTGCATGACAATCAAGCCATCTGATGTAGTTGCCCTTACAGGGCGCAAAAATTAACGGGACTATTCTTACCCAGGGTGTTACCCTGGGCTATGTGTAACTGGGCTTTCAGCCCGCAAAAAAAAAGAGGGCGTATCTTGTTTTGACATACTCTCTATTTGTTACCATTTACCCTTTTGAAAGGAGAAAAGACAATGTATTTTTGCCTGAGTGTTACCTGGGCTATGTGTAGTTGGGCTTTCAGCCCGCAAAAGAAGAGGGTGTATCTGTTTTGAAACACCCTCTATTTGTTGCCATTTATTCTTTTGAAAAGGAGAAAAGACAATGTGCTCTTGCCTGAGTGATACCCTGGGCTATGTGTTGTTGGGCTTTCAGCCCGCAAAAAGAAAAAGGGTGTATCTGTTTTGAAACACCCTCTATTTGTTACCATTTATCCTTTTGAAAAGGAGAAAAGACAATGTATTCTTGCCAGGTTGATACCCTGGGCTGTGTGTAACTGGGCTTTTAGCCCGCAAAAAGGCAATGTGTTATTTGCCGAGAAGGGTCTTTGCTGCGTCAACAGTAGCCTTGGCCTGGTTCTTCTTCTCGTCTACCTTGGCCTTTGCGGCAGCACCTGCAGCGGCAGCCTCGGCTGCTTTCTGTACAGCGGGAGCAGTTGCCTCGGTCACCTTCTTCACTGCTTCTGTCTTTGCCTCGCTGACCTTCTGCTCTGCCGTTGCCTTGGCTACATCAACCGCAGCATTGGCAACAGTCTGGGCATCGCTCTTCACTGCGGCAGCGGCAGCCTCGGCAGTGGTCTCTGCACTCGTAGGAAGATTCTTGATGCCATTGATGAGTGACACTACAGTAGTCTCGCCTTTGGCTACAGTATTCAGTTTTTCGGAGTTCTCGTCGATGAACTGCTGTACGGAAGAAGCGTATGTCTTTGCCGCTTCAACGTCACCGCTCTCAACGAGTTTGGCGTAGGTTTCCTTTACCGTCTCAAGGGATTTCTGCACCGTAGCAGGGTCATTGCTCTCGAGTTGGGTGCTGATTACTGAGATAATGGAATCTGCCGATGTCTGCTCAACAGTTGCTTCTGCAACGGAGTCGGTTGCTTCTGCATCAGCCTTTGTCTTGTTTCCGCAGCTGGCGAACGTCAATGCCGCCACGCAAGCGAATAGAAAAATCTTCTTCATCTTTACTTTTTTGTTTTATGATTGTTGTTAACTGACAATGATGCAACGAACTTACGCTTTCAACGCAGCAGCCCTCACGCGGCTCAGAGTCTCGGGGGTCATCTGCAGATAGTTGGCTATATGCAGCAGCGGTGCCCGGAGAATCACCTGAGGAGACAGTTTGCACATCCTCTCGTATCTGCTCTGCGCACTCTCAAAACGCACGAGGTCGGCATGCACCTGAGACAAGATGAGGCTTTCCTCCAGTATCTTCCGGTAAAGCATCTGGATGTTTACATGATGCAGGGAAATCTTTTCGAGTTCCGCTTTCGGCAGTCCATAGATGACGCAATTCTCGAGCGCTTCCACCTGAAGCCTTGTCGGTTCTTCCTTGAACAGGCTCTCTATGCACATGAAGATGGTGTGGTCGTCACCCAGATGCTCCGTGACTTCCTTGCCGTTCTTGTAGTAGAACTGGCGGATAAGACCCTGGTCAAGATAATAGATGTACTCGCACACCTCACCTTCGGACAGAATCATCTCTCCCTTTTTGAACCTCATGGGCTCCAAGATGCTCTCCAACACATCCAACTCCTGTAGTGTCATCGTGCTGTATTTCCTTGCCAACTCTCTTGTAATCTCCCGAGTTTGAAACTGAAATTTTGCCATCAGTGATTCCTCCTGTCTGTTGTCGTATTATGGAACTTTACTGTTATGTGTCTGCCTTAGTCGAGTTTGAGTACCGCAAGGAATGCTTTCTGCGGCACTTCAACGTTTCCTATCTGCTTCATCCGCTTCTTTCCGCGCTTCTGTTTTTCCAGAAGTTTGCGCTTTCTGCTGACATCTCCTCCGTAGCATTTGGCGGTCACGTCCTTCCTGACGCACTTTATCGTCTCGCGTGCGATAATCTTTGCCCCTATGGCAGCCTGTATGGCGATGTCAAACTGCTGTCTTGGAATCAGTTCCTTGAGTTTCTCGCACATTCTCCGTCCCAAGCCCACAGCATTGTCCTGGTGTGTAAGCGTGGAGAGAGCGTCCACTTGTTCGCCGTTGAGAAGGATGTCAAGTTTCGCCAGTTTCGACGGACGGAAACCGTCCATGTGGTAGTCAAAGGACGCATATCCCTTGGAAATGGACTTCAGTTTGTCGTAAAAGTCTATCACGATTTCGCCCAATGGCATATGGAAATACAGTTCGACACGGTTGCCTGCCACATACTCCTGTTTGACAAGTTCGCCGCGTTTGTCGAGGCAGAGCGTCATTATCGGTCCGATGAAATTTGCCGTTGTGATAATCGACGCCTTGATGTAAGGTTCCTCGATGTGGTCTATCATCATCAGTTCGGGAAGTCCCGATGGATTGTGCACCTCCTTTACGTTTCCGTGTTTGTCATAAACCATGTAACTAACATTGGGTACGGTGGTTATGACATCCATGTTAAACTCTCGGTCAAGGCGTTCCTGCACAATCTCCATGTGCAGCAATCCGAGGAAACCGCACCTGAAACCGAATCCCAAAGCCACTGAAGACTCGGGCGAAAAGGTTAACGATGCATCGTTGAGTTGTAGCTTTTCGAGTGATGCGCGCAGGTTTTCGTATTCGGAAGGGTCTATCGGATAAACACCGGCAAAGACCATTGGCTTCACCTCCTGAAAACCTTCGATTGCCTTTTGGCATGGCTTCGACACATGGGTAACGGTGTCGCCGACCTTCACTTCCGTAGCGTTCTTTATGCCGGTGATGAGGTATCCCACCTCGCCAGTGGACATCTCCTTGCGCGGAACCATATCCATCTTGAGCACTCCGACCTCCACAGCCTCGTACTCCATGCCCGTGTTGAAGAACTTGACCTTATCTCCCTGACGCAGAGAGCCATTCTCTATCTTGAAGTAAGCGATGATTCCACGGAACGGATTGAATACGGAATCAAATATAAGAGCCTGCAACGGAGCGTCCTTGTCACCTTCGGGGGCTTTGATTCTCTCAACAATGGCATCGAGAACAGCCTCCACTCCCTCGCCGGTCTTACCCGATGCGCGGAGTATTTCCTCGTGTTTGCATCCGAGCAACTCCACGATTTCATCCTCCACTTCATCCGGCATTGCCGATGGCATGTCTATCTTGTTGATGACAGGAATTATCTCAAGGTCATGCTCCAGAGCCATATAGAGGTTGGAGATAGTCTGTGCCTGCACACCCTGAGTGGCGTCCACGACAAGCAAAGCGCCCTCACAGGCAGCGATGCTGCGGCTGACCTCATAAGAGAAATCCACATGTCCCGGAGTGTCAATCAGGTTGAGTATGTAAGTCTGTCCATCCTTCTTGTACTCCATCTGTATGGCGTGGCTCTTGATAGTGATGCCCCTTTCCCTCTCGAGATCCATGTCGTCAAGCATCTGCCCCTCGGTTATCTGAATCGTCTGGGTCTTTTCCAACAGTCTGTCAGCCAAGGTTGACTTGCCGTGATCAATGTGTGCTATGATACAGAAATTCCTTATATTGTTCATTCAGCAATCGTCATTTGAACTGCAAAAATAGGTATTTTCCACCAAAAATCCACTAACTTTGCGGAAAATATTTCCGTTTACAATGAAAAGGTTCTTATACTTGTCCCTTCTGACACTTCTGTCTGTCTCCTGTCATGAAAGCCTGGAGGAACGTGCGGAAAGGGAGGCGAGGGAGTACACGGAGCGGAACTGCCCCACTCCAGTTGTCAATTTCTCAAGGACAGACAGCGTGCGTTTCGACCGCAAAACCCTTAACTACATCTATTATTGTTCGTTTGTGGACATGTTTGACAACGAAAACATCGTCAACGGGAACAGAGACCAGATTCACAAAGGGCTTTACGATGCAATCAGTTGCGACGTGGGACTTAAACAGTACATCGAAGCCGGGTTCTCGTTTACCTATATCGTGCGTTCCGGCAAGCAGCCATCAAAAGTGCTCTACCGTGATACCATCAAGATAAAAAGACGCAAATAGCAACATTATTGCGCTGCTTAGAACAACTGTTTTGGAATATTTTAGTAATTTTGCAGCCGCATCACAAATATTGTTTACTTAATTTGAAATGGATTGGCTAATTAATCTCTTCACCTCCACCGAAGGTGTTGCCCACACCGTACTCTTGCTTGGAGTCGTCATCTCCATCGGAGTTTTGCTCGGCAAGATAAAGTTCGGTGGCATCTCTTTGGGCGTCACATGGGTACTGTTCGCCGGAATCTTTGCCGGACACATCGGTTTTACTACAGACCAACAATTGCTCACATTCCTTCAGGACTTTGGACTTATTCTCTTTGTGTTCTGTATCGGTCTTCAGGTAGGTCCCGGTTTCTTTGAGAGTTTCAAGCGTGGCGGAGTTCCGTTGAACTTGATGTCCATCTGCATGATACTGCTCAACATCGCAGTAATGTTCGGTTGCTACTACCTGTTTTTTGACCACACCAACTTCAACCTTGCCATGTTGACCGGCACTCTCTATGGTGCTGTGACCAACACTCCGGGTCTTGGTGCTGCCAACGAGGCTCTCTCGTCTATAGCCGGCAGTTTTGAGCACTTCGAAGACCTCAAGATTGCCAACGGTTATGCGTGTGCCTATCCGCTCGGTGTCGTGGGAATCATCGGAGCAACCATATTAATAAGGTATATCTGCCGCATCTCTCTCGACAAAGAAGAGAAAGTGTTGGAGGATGCCGAACTGGCCAATCCGCACGAGACACCGCACAATATGTCGTTGCGTGCAGACAATGCCTACATCTCTGGACGTACGGTCTCGGAACTCAATGACTTCCTGAAGCGTGACTTCGTCATAACCAGAATGTACCACAACAACGAGTTTATCGTCCCCAAAAGCAACACTGTCATCACGCAGGGAGACGAGTTGCACGTCGTGTGTGCAGAGAGTGACGCCGAGGCAGTCAAGGCTTTCATAGGTCCTGAAACAGGCCGTAATTTTGAGGAAGAGACTGTAAAGGAGGTGCACATGGTGTCACGCCGCATCATCGTCACCAACCCCAAGGTCAACGGAAAGCCACTTGGCAAGATGCATTTCTCCAGTGTCTACGGTGTGAATGTCACCCGCATATCACGTCAGGGCATGGATCTCTTCGCTTCACGCGACCACCATTTCCACGTCGGAGACAAGATTATGGTTGTCGGACCGGAGGAAAACGTGCAGCGCGTGGCAGATTTGCTCGGCAACTCTGTGAAGCGTCTTGACCACCCGAACATAGCAACAATCTTCATAGGAATATTCGTCGGCATCATCTTCGGACAGATTCCTGTTTACTTCCCCGGTATGCCAGTGCCGCTGAAGTTGGGATTGGCAGGCGGTCCGCTTGTCATCGCGATACTCATTGGTCGTTTCGGTCACCTGTGGAAACTCGTCACCTACACGTCGACATCTGCCAACATGATGGTGCGGGAGATAGGTCTCTGCCTCTTCCTGGCGTGTGTCGGAATCAAGGCTGGCGGCAATTTCGTTGACACGCTCGTTGCCGGAGACGGTGTGAAGTATGTATACTGCGGTTTCCTTATCACTGTTATACCCATTCTGATAGTAGGTCCTTTTGCACGTTGGAAGTTCAAATTCAACTACTTCACCATGATGGGAATGATTGCCGGTACGTATACAGATCCGCCGGCACTGGCTTTCGCCAACGCAAGTTGCTCCAAGGAAGCGCCTGCTATCGGCTATTCCACGGTATATCCGCTAAGTATGTTCCTTCGCATTCTCACGGCGCAGTTGATAATACTCTTCGCGTGCGCATAGCAGAAATGCGGATTGCACACGGCGACAAGTCCGCTTGCGCATAATAAAAGCCAAGTCCCCCTTGACGGCAATGACGCCCAAGGGGGACTTGTTTTTGTGTCGGGCATTGTTCTGTCCCAACTGTTCACATTGTTTCCCATAGTTTCCCACGCGCAAGATTACGGTTGGTAATGTCATGTGTTTTGGATAATTTTGCAACCGCATGGCAGTCCATTTGTGTTACAAATGGAACTCTACCGGCAATTCTATTGTGGCAAATAATGATTAGACATGATATGAGGAAAACTTTGCACTTGTTACGTATGGCGCGTGGACTGATGTCCATGACAGTAATCACGGTATTGTTGTCGGCCGTTCCCGCTTCAGCCTTTGCTGATGCACAGCCCTATGCACGCCTTGACGGCAATACCCTTACGTTCTATTACGATGAGAACAAGACTACCGACGACTATGGTCTTGTTACTCCGGACTGGCTTTCGAAAAATGCAGTGATAACAACAGTGGTGTTTGACGAGAGTTTCAGGAACTACAAGCCTGTTGACTGTTACGAGTGGTTCCACGATATGTACAAACTAAGCAGTATAGAAGGAATGGAAAACTTTGATACCTCCAGTGTGCGAGACATGGATGAAATGTTCAGGGGCTGTGCTGCGCTTACAGAACTCGACCTGTCACATTTCAATACTGCCAATGTCGAGAGTATGCGTTACATGTTCGAGGGTTGTACTGCGCTTACAGAACTCGACCTGTCAAGTTTCGATATAACCAGTACAAGGTTTATGGGATATATGTTCCATGATTGCACGTCACTGACAAAGATTGATGTTTCCCACTTTGATGCAAGCAACAACAACGAAGATGCGATGTATATGTTCTGTGGCTGTACTGCGCTTAAAGAACTTGACTTGTCTCATTTCAATACGGCGAACGTACTGTATATGCTTGGAATGTTCTCTGGGTGTACTGCGCTAACAACCCTTAATCTGGCTAATTTCAACACCGCCAATGTTGAGGAAATGAGTGTAATGTTCAATGAGTGCAAGTCACTTACAGAACTCGACCTGTCAAGTTTCAATACCGCCAAGGTAACGGGTATGGCTGGTATGTTTCGTTGTTGCACTGCACTTGCTACTATATTTGTTTCCGATGATTTTACTGTAAAATCAGTAGAGGATGATGTGAATTTATTTTCTAGTTGTAATTCGCTGATAACAGTCCGTGGCTATCATCCAGAAGAACACAGTACATCAGATCTCAACTATATCAGCGGTTGCTTGACCAAAAAGGTTGGTACCAACGGCTCTGATATCATCGGTGCATCAGGCTCGCCACTTACCATAAGAACCTTGGCTATAGATGACAATAAAGCCTATGTGCTCAACGAGGGCGAAGAGTGTAGGGCAGGTACGGCTACTTACAGTCGCACCATGACTTCCAACTGGGGTACACTCTGTCTGCCCTTTGCCATCGATGCTGCCGCCGAGGTCAACACCTGCAACTTCTACTCGCTTCAAAGCGTAGATGCCGAGAGTGTTAGCCTTACCCAGATACAGAAGGGTACTATAAAGGCAGGCACGCCCGTGGTAATCCGCAAGAAGGACAACAGTCAGACCGGCATAGAGATTACCGCCACCAATGTCGCTGTGGCGTCTGCCCCGGTCAGCACAACATCATCCGACCGACTGGTAGGAACTTTTGACGGCGAAGTACTGACGGACAATGGCTACTTTATAGCCAAAAACCGGTTCTATAGCGTAGCCGACTATGCCTCTGCGGGCGTAAAGGTAAACCCTTTCCGTGCCTATATCTCGGCAAGTGACACCAATAGACGTGCCGCAGCATTGCGCATAGTGGCCGATGAGAGTACTACCGGTATCGATGCCACAGACGCCATAGACAGTTTGAATGATGCCACCACCGAATATTACGACATGAACGGTCGCCGTATCAACGGCTTGCAGAAAGGCATCAACATCGTAAAGACTGGCAACAAGACGATAAAAGTAACAGTGAAATAAACGAAGCAATCATTGCTGTTCGTATTTCGTCAGACTGTTGGCGGCAGCGTGTTTCAATACAATGTCATCACCTGAGAGGCACTCTTTTGCCTTTTCCATATACGATGCAGTCTCATCATCTTCAAGGCGGATATGAGACATAAACAGTCTGCCAAACAGATTAAAGGCGCACAGGAGTTGGATGCGGTTGTCACTTTGAAGCAGGTTTAATGCCAATGCCCTCGAATATGAAACGTTCCGAAGGACGTGGAACACGAGTTGCTCCGCCAGTTCCTGGCTGTCGATATCGTCCAACCAACGGTATGCAGTCTGTTCGGAGAACTGTTCAGGCGGATAAGTCAGTATGGCAAGCAATTTGCATTCCCTCACTTTGCTTTTCCACAGTTCCTCTGCCAGTTCGCTGTCTTTGCCGTATTCCGCAGCAATCTCCTGCAAGTGCTGCAAAGAGATGCCCCAACAAATCTTGTAGTTAAGTCCCTTCTCCCTCAATGATTCGGCAGTCTCGCCATTCATATACAAGCGGAAACTCTGCTTTATAAGTCTGGCCTTTTCTTCTATTGAACAGTTGTTCATTTCTTCAAGTCCTCTTTTATAAATGATGCTACGCGGTCGAAGATTCGTTGTACTTGCGGTGAGTGCAGATAGAAGATGTTTTTCTTCAGCATTGACGATACTGTTTCCAACGAATGTTCGTAAGATGATATTTCGTTTGCAGACTGGATATGGTGCTTGCTTTGGGTTCTTATCTCCTTCTCTCTCTGCGCTATGAGGAAGTTGCACTCCGCAGTAAGCATCGGGACAACAGTCTGGTCAAAAAGGTGATGCCCCTGTATGTACAGATAAGTATCTTCAGGACGGATTCCGAGATTGTCCAACTCCTTTGAGAGTCTGTCATATTCGGAATGGACATACTCCGACGTTGACTTGTACAGTTGGTCCAGTTTCTTCTCCACCTTGTCCCCTACTCTTCTTAACGTGTCCTGTGTGTGATACTTGACTACCGTCCCTGTCTTTATCACTGCAAGTATATCAGGAATACGGAAACAGCATAACTCAGGACGCCTTTCTCCCAAGACACTCCACACAAACAAAGGATAGATTGTCTTGGAGTAGGATTTCAGGAAATCCTCAAAGTCCATTATGTCTGGGTTGTCATTGAGCGTTGTCATCACACAAACCTCCCGTAGTGCCGGAGCCCAACACTGCAGGTTCTCTATGGCATAAGCGTATGTGTGGAAAACATACCTGTTGTGACAGACCGTTTCAGACATTGCGTCTGACCCTTGCTTGAGATAGTCATAGTCTGCATCCACGCAGGCAATCATGTCGGGACCTATTTTGTCCTTGAAAGCAGCCATTAACGCAGCCTTTTTGCCGCGCCCGAGACGACGCCCTCTTGTGGGCAGCATTACCTGAAACTTGATGTCCGGTGTTTCCATCTGTGACAGAATGGAACGCCAGAAGAACACATCGTCATAACTTTCGACGTATGCGACCACTCTCCGGCAACTGTTTTTGCCGTTCAACTTGTTTGCGGCGGAGAGATAAGCGGAGTTTACATATTTACCAAGTTCCGGCATTTTGCAGTGTTGCTATTCATGTATTTCTATCTCCGAAACCTCTGTCACCACATCAAGCCAACCGTTCATGATTACCGCTGGAGAATGTGTCGTCAAGATAATCTGCACATTCGGGTTCAGTTTGATAATCGTCTCGATAAGTTTCTGCTGCCATTCCACATGCAGAGAAGCCTCTGGTTCATCCATGAACAGGACATAAGGCTGTTGGTCTTCGACAAGAACCGTCAGTAGAATCACAAGTAACTGTTTCTCGCCGGAAGACAGTTGATAAGGCACAAGCACCTCTCCCTTCTGTGAAAAACGCACTTCATTCTCCGAACGCACTATCTCTTTCGCCGTTTCGGAAAAGAAACCGTCTATCAAATCCTGAAACAATGTCTTGGGACGCGATATTTCCTGTGCCTTCTCTGCGGCATCAGGAGCACCGCTTTGGAGTGCGGCAATGATTCGGTTGCCTATGTTTACCTGATAGTCCAGGTATTTTCTCTGCAACTGGAATATCTGCCAATCCAGTTCTGTTGCCAGCGACAAATCCATCTTGGTAATCACGTCATGGTTTAACAGCGGTCTGTCAAACGAGCGTATCAGGTCGTATCTTATCCACTTGGCATCCTCCGGATATACGTCAAGTTTCACTCCCTTGAGCATGTGACTTGGAAATTCACCGCCCTGCGCCAAACCTTTCACGACCTTATTCAGTATGGTGCTCTTTCCTACTCCGTTGATTCCGCTGAGAACATTTACCTGCCGGTTGAGATTCCAGCGTATGTGTTTAACTCCAGACCAGAGAGAGTCTATCTCTATCCGGGTGATATATTCCGCAAACTTCTGCATGGTCTTCTTCCTCTTTCTTTTGTCAGTTTATTTCCATTGTACGGTCACACACTATGTCAACGAGAATTTTCAGTTCCGTATCATCGATGTTGAGATGACATTCCGACTGTTCTTTCGTTGTTTCAGCATATAGTTCACTTGGCGATATCTTTTTTGAAGAAACATATCGCCTTAGTCCTTTCACCGCTTCTTTCTTGCGGTTCATTGTCCAAAGTACGGTAGCCACACGGATTCTGTCCCGGTCATCAAGTTCATCCTCTTTGATGCGCCCATACATGGACACTGCTTTCCCGTAGTCTTCACTTATTATATGTGCCCAAGCCAAGGTCGACTTGTATGCGTTATTGTCTTCATGCTCAAAATGCAATCGGAATAGAATGGCCTTTGCTGCGTCTGTCTTGCCGTTCTTCAGATAACAGATGCTTAACCTCCAGTTCTCGAAATCCGTATTGTCTGATTCGATATTGCCCTTTATGTAATCCTCATACAGACTTTCCGCCATATCGAAATCCCCTGCAAGGAAACAAGTATCCGCCGTCCTCTTCAGCAGTATTCTGTTGTCGGGTTCAAGAAGTCGCGCCTTTTCAAACCAGTAAACGGCTGAATGATAATGTTTTTGCCTATACTCGCTCAACGCTTTCAGTTTCAGATAAGAGGTGTTCAGTTCGTCTCTGTTATTGTCCAACAGACGGTTAAGGGCAGTGAAACGGTCTCTACTCAGCAACTGCCGTGCAATCTTAAACGGCACATCTGTCCCCCTAAACAATTCAACTATCTTGTCCCAATTGAAGAACACCACACTGTCGTCCAGAGCAAAAGGATCTGTAAAATCAGATTTGCGGTGAAAGAGTTTGTGAAATCTGTAAATGTCCTGTAGGTAAATCAATCTGACAAAGGAGTTGTCCTTTGTGTGTTGCCCCTCAAATCCCATGATTGCCTCGCCCTTTGAGATGACATCAACAACTTCTTTGGGAATTTGGGAATATACCATAGAAAGGGTCAAACAGAAACTGTACTTGTCGGAATTGCAAAGTGGTTGCATTTCAAGTATACTGCCAAGTTTGTCTTTCGGTATGTTCCCCGTGTTTATTGATGCGATTTGAGGATGCTCAATCGAAAAAGGAACAAACCAGTTTATCAGCGTATAGAAAAAGGAGAAGCGTTTCGCCTGCGAGAATCCTCCGAAGAAGATGTCTGCGCCCTGCTTTTGCATATTTCTGATTTTCTCAATGCTCTTTTCCACTTTGTCCAGGTTGCTTTCCTCTTTGTCTGGATGCAGCAACTCGTCGAGCATCTCCTGTTCTGTCTTTTTTGCCTGTAGCAATGCCGCACTCTCTTTTATGCTCGGCATAATCTCGTTGGCAATGGTCTTGTTGTTTTCTTCCGTGTCGGTACAGAGGATAATTTGTGCCTGTAATTCTGCAAGTTCTTCCTTGATATGCGGTAAGGTTTCCAGACGCTTGAACGCCTTTTCTATCTCATCATTGTATATTTCACCTGCTGTCTTTGAGGGTCTGGCAATGACCAATGCTACCAAAGCAAATTGCCGTACTTCATCGTTGTCGCCCTCAACACACAGTTTTACCAATATGTTGAATTTCCTTATGTCAAAGACAAATTGCTGTGCAAGCATTATTGCACTGACCGCTATCCGTGCTACCGCAATGTCGGTGTATGATGAGGAAAGTATCTTGTATGCCGTTTCTTCGTCGCTCTGTGATATGGGACACGTTGTCAAAAGGAAATCAAACATTTTTTGATAACATTCAGACAACTCTTCCCGTAGTTTCCGGGATTTGCCGTTGTCGTCTGCAACCAGAGAGTTTACGACCTCTTCCTGTGCGAGCCATTCCAGACGATTTCTAATTTCGTCAAGTGTGGCAGGATTATTCTCTAACCGCTTCCGTGCTTCTCTGAGTGTGGCGTTGTTGCGGACAATCTCCGAAAAAGACAGATGGGAAAAAACTTCAAACGCTTTTGCTTTCAGATTGCCGTATATTTGGCTGCGCTGGACATCCTCAACAGCATTCAGAGCATATTGTTTCATCAGACTATAGGTGGCGGATATGGCATTCAGAGCCTGGATTGCACCGTTGTCATTTTCATTGGATGCAATGCCATACAGCAAATTGAGAGATTCGTCAAGACTCCCATTCGCTATAGTCCTGCCTATTTCAGATACGTTTCCTGTCATTTTCTCTTGAAGCCTTTGGCAGTGAGTACTGTTTTCTCAAGAGGCTGCTCCGCATGTGCATACACTGTTTTGGGGATGTTTTTCACCACATCTTCACCGACATGACAGTATTTCGCAATCTCGTCTGCATACGCTCCCACACCGTATTTGTTTATGGTGTCGCACGCCATAGAGTACACTTTCTTCAGTTTGTCCTCCGGGATGCTGTTTTCAGTTCCTTTCCGATGAGGATGAAAAACAATGACACCAAACTTGTCCTTGTATTTATCGGATGTCAACAACCGTTTGTGCCCGGCGCAAACAGCAACCGTTGCCTGTGGCTCAGGAAGCCACACGGCATCCATCTCGTTGTTAAGGAGCATCTTCAGACGCACATCAAGATCATTGATTTGCACGCTGTACACCTGAGCCTTAGTTGTCACGGCGTCAAAAACTCTGTTTGTCAGCAAGTCTGTTGCTGACCACCTTGTCATCGCAACCATCTTGTCTCCAAACTGGTTCAGGTTGTTTATTCGTGCCGTCTTGTTGCTAATGAGAGACCAACTGAGTTCTGTTGCCGTCAGATAGCGCAAGGTGTCTTTGCTGTCAGCCTTTATTTTCTCCGTTCTGACAAGTTCTGTAAACGCTGCATCTATACTGTTGCCAACGAGTGCCGTGTCTATGTCCAACGCAGAACAGAACGACAATAATGCCACGTCAATATTTTCTTTGTCGAACAATCCACGCTCTTTTGCAACAAAAAAAGGCAACGCATCCAACGTAGGCAGTACTCCGATACGTATTACGGAAGCAGAATCCGGCACTGGAGTCTCCGCAGTGTCGCTTTTTTTTATGTTTTTGTTGCATGAAACGGCAACAAAACAAAACAGGAAAAGAAAGAATATATTTCTGTACATCTATGATTTCTATTTTTAACAAAAGTAATAAATCTTTTTTGCAAGGAGAAATATTCTTATTACTTTTGTGGAAAATTAAGTTATGGCAAAGGACAAGGTAATGTACGTCTGCTCCAACTGCGGTCAGGAATCAACCAAATGGTTGGGCAAATGTCCTGCTTGCAACCAGTGGAACACGTTCAAGGAAATACGCGTAGCATCTTCATTGACCGGTTCACAGGCGGCACGCTCTGCCGCAAAGAGTATAGCCAATGGCGATACGGCAGCGTTTTCCGGCAATAGAAACCGTCCTTTTCTTTTGCGAACAGTTTCTTCAAAGGATGAGCCGCGCATAGATTTGGGTGATGAAGAACTCAACAGAGTACTTGGCGGAGGATTGGTACACGGAAGCATTATCCTTCTTGGCGGAGAACCCGGAATCGGGAAAAGTACGCTGATTCTACAGACTGCACTTCTGTTAAGGGACAAACGTATACTGTACGTCAGTGGCGAAGAGAGTGCGCACCAACTGAAAATGCGTGCCGACCGTCTGTTGCATGCAGGTTCAGATGACAATAGGGAGATGTCGGAAAATATGTTTGTGTTGTGTGACACTTCTCTTGAGAATATATTCGAACACGCAAAAGACATTAAACCGGACATTGTCATTGTTGACTCAATACAGACTATTGCTACGGACGAAATAGACAGTTCCTACGGAAGCGTAGCCCAGGTGAGGGAGTGTGCCTCTGCTCTTCTGCGCTTTGCGAAGTCAAGCGGAACGCCGGTAATATTGATTGGTCACATCAACAAGGAAGGAACGATTGCCGGCCCGAAGATTTTGGAACATATTGTTGACACTGTCATACAGTTCGAGGGAGACCAGCACTATATGTACAGAATACTGAGGAGTATCAAGAACAGGTTTGGTTCAACTTCCGAACTGGGCATTTACGAGATGCAGCAGTCTGGACTTCGTCAAGTGTCAAATCCGTCTGAATTGCTCCTTGTCCAAGATTATGAAGGTTTGTCGGGTGCTGCGATAAGTGCTGCAATAGAGGGCGTGCGCCCCTTCCTCATAGAAACACAAGCCCTTGTTTCAAGTGCTGTCTACGGCACTCCGCAGCGTTCGGCGACAGGTCTCGACCAACGCAGGCTTAATATGCTGTTGGCGGTGCTTGAGAAACGGGTCGGTTTCAAACTGATGCAAAAGGATGTCTTTCTGAATATTGCCGGTGGACTGCGGGTGACAGACCCTGCTATGGATTTGAGTGTCATCGCGGCTGTATTGTCAAGCAACGTCGATACCCCGATAGGAAAAGGCTGGTGTATGGCTGGAGAGGTTGGACTGAGCGGAGAGGTGCGCCCCATCAACCGTATCGAACAACGCATTTCCGAAGCCGGAAAACTCGGATTCTCCGACATCATTGTTCCCGGATACAACATGAGAGGACTTGACTTGAAGAAGTATAACGTCAATGTCCATCCTGTCAGGAAAGTAGAGGAAGCCCTGAGACTGTTGTTCGGATAATCTTACAGTACACGAACAGATTTGAGTTCTGGAGGAACATAAAAAAGCAAGAGGAAGATATCAATATCTTCCTCTTGCCATATTATATTGGACAAGGATATTCTTATTTGAAGAACTCCTTTACATCCTCATTGAGAACCATATGCTCATCAAAGACGTATGCACCTGTCTTCGGGCTTCTTACCATCTTGATGACCTTTGAATATGCACGTCCGTCTGTTGAACCTTCATGGAGGGTTGCGACCGCTTTCTTTGCCATAGTACTTTAATTATTTGTTTTCTTGCTTGTCTTACGGAACAAACAATGTTGATTACTTTATTTCCTTATGGAGAGTCATCTTCTTGAGTATAGGATTATACTTCATCAACTCAAGACGCTCCGGGGTGTTCTTGCGGTTCTTTGTGGTGACATAGCGGCTTGTACCAGCCATACCACTGTTCTTGATTTCTGTGCATTCAAGAATAACCTGAACCCTATTTCCTTTTGCTTTCTTTGCCATAATCGATTATTCTCCTATAACTTTAATGTCTTTCCAGTCACAGTAGCCTTTCTCTACAGCCTGCTTAAGCGCTGCGTCAAGACCAATCTTGTTTATCAGGCGCAAACCAGAAGCACTCACTTTAAGGCTAATCCAGCACGCCTCCTCTACATAGTAGAATTTCTTGGTGAACAGGTTCACATTGAAAGTACGCTTTGTGTGATGCTTTGAGTGCGACACATTGCATCCAATCTGTGCTTTTTTTCCTGTAATTTGACAAATCTTAGACATGTCTATCTCTAATTTTAGTATTCGTTAATGATACCTATTCCAAACAGAGTGCAAAATTACAAAAAATAGCCGAAAACACAAATGCTGCCGCCAATGAACTGTCCGAATTAATCTTTTTTAATACTTTATTTTGTGTAACCTGTCGTAAAATATCCGGCTGTCACGAAGCGTGTTATGACAAGTTGACAATGTGAATTATGCTCGTCACGTGGCTTTCATCGCAACGACAAACGTAGTGTGGTAGCCTGCAACAGGGGTGTCAGCAAGAGTCAGGTTGCCGTCTTGGGCAAGCATCATCTGCCGGGCAAGGGAAAGCCCTATGCCTGAACCTGACGACTTGGTAGTGAAGAACGGCACGAATATCTCACGGGCAACCTCGGGCAGTATATGCGGCGCATCATTGCTGACAAACATCTGCGCCACATCCTCATTCTTTGCCACGCGAATATCGATGTTGCACGCACCAGCCTCAACCGCATTCTTTACGATGTTCACCAACACTTGACGCATCAACCCGCTATCGGCACTGACCGTCAACGGTTTGTCTTCAATGTTGATGTGCCACTCTACATTAGGATAAAGTGTACACACGGTAGACAACAAATCGTTCAAGACGACTTTCCCAACGTGGGGAGCCTGCAACTGGGTCAGTTTGCGATAGCTTTCCACAAATGTCTGCAAACTTAAACTCGTGTCGTAAATGGCTCTCATTCCTTCTTCAAGAGGCGTTCCCTTCACCAACGGACTGTCAATGTACACCTGAGTGATGCTTGATATAGGTGTCATGGCATTCATTATCTCGTGAGTAAGCACCCTTGTGAGCCTTTGCCACGACTCCACCTCGTTGCGTGCAAGGAGATGGTTTATCTCGCCAAACATTTCATTGAGGGCAATATGAAGGTCTCGGTCACCGGGAAGCATCCGCTTCGTAGGCAAGCGAAACATGAAATCATGATTGCGAAGAGCCTCGCGAATGAGATGCACGCGAAGCGACAACTTTCGTTGATGCTTCCATTGCCAGAACAGGAGTGCTATTATTATAAAAAGGAGTATTGATATGACAAGATAAAGTGACATTTCTTATTGAATCATAGTTTTACATCTACCTGTCATTTCTTTAGTTTCTTATACAGTGTCTGCCTTGTTATGCCCAGCATCTCTGCCGCACGGCTCATATTGCCACGGCATTGCTCCACGGCGCGCTGCACATGCTCTTGCTCCATCTTGTCAAGAGGCACCACCTCACGGCTATTCTCTATGGCGTCCCGAAGGGCACTTGTCAGTTTGTCATTGTCCCACGGTTTGGTCACAAAGTCGGCAGCGCCACATTTCAATCCCTTTACCGCCAACTGCACGTTGGCATAAGCCGTCATCAGTACCACAGGGGTATTTGGATGGAGTTTTTTAATCGTGCGCAACCAAAACAGTCCATCCTGACCGGAATTCAAACCCAGAGAGAAGTTCATGTCAAGAAGCACCACGTCTACATCTTCCTCGCGGGCAAGTGTTGCCACAAGAGTGTCGGGCGATGACAAAGTGACAATGTGCTCATATTCAGTTGCAAGACAGATGCGCAGTGCCGTGAGAATGGCAGCATTGTCGTCTACCACGACAATGGTTTTGAAAGGATGGTTCATACTGTAATCGTCTTATTCACGGGCAAAAGTACAAAGAATAAGTGTAAGTACGGATAACGTGTTGTATGATTTTCATACACTTTTTCATCGATCTACGGCATGTACGGCATTTTCCACTAAGAATGACTGGCAGCGATAGGCGACAGACTCTAACTTTGCAATGTCAACAATAGAAAAACAGAAAGACATGTACTACAAAAAGAATAAAACATTGCTGCTTTGGCTCGCTCTCGTTGTCGGCATCAACGCCAACGCCGACGAACCTTGGAGCGTGGAACGCTGTATGCAATATGCAGCCGACCATAGCCACTCTGTAAGGCAACAGAAATTCTCGCTTGACGACAGCCGCGCGACAAAGACCCAAGCCATTGGCGCATTTCTGCCAAGCGTATATGGTTCTGTAGCGGGACAAATGAACTTCGGTCGTGCCATTGACCCGGAAACCAACACATATACTAATGTGGGTACATTATATAATGGTTATGGTATTCAGGCATCGCTGACCATTTTCGACGGTTTGCAAAGGTATAACGAACTGCGTATGGCAAAGGCCAACGTGGCTATGGGACGCAGTGGCGTGACGGCAGAGAAAGACGATGTGGCACTGAAAGTGTATAAGGCATACATGGATTTGGCATACTGTCTCGGTGCTGTGGAAGAGACATCCAAGAAACGCGAGCAGAGCGCAGCCCTACTCCACCAAACCGAGGTAATGGCAGAGGTAGGACGGAAAAGCGATGCCGATGTGGCACAGATGCGCGCTGCACTTGCCAGCGACGAATATGAACTTACCTATATGCAGACACAAAGTACAAAGGCAAGTCTTGCACTCAAACAGTTGATGAACTTCCCTGCCGACTCTTCGCTCGCCATTATCCAACCGACAATCTCTACAAGCAACGGTTATATGGAGAGTTCAGACAAGGTCATAGCCTATGCATCCAGCGTCAACCCTCGTATAGTAAAGGCAAAACAGGCTGTAGATGCGGCACGTTACAGTCTTTGCGGTGCCCGGGGAGCATTGCTTCCGTCGCTGTCGCTTTCGGGAGGCATCTCCACATCGTTTTACAGGAATATAGACAAAGGAGGATATACATCATTTTCAGAACAGTTCAAGAACAATGCCGGAGAATACGTGTCGTTGTCATTGACTATACCTATTTTCAACCGACTCTCGACATCATCTACTATACGCTGTCGCAAGATAGCTCTCGAACAAGCCAAGGAGAATCTCGAATATGAGCAATCGGAGTTGAGGCGCATAATAGTTGAGGCTACTGCCGATGTGGAAAATAGCGCAAAGGAAGTGGAAAAGATGCAGGTGCAGGTGGAGTCGGACAGCATCGCCGCCCACTTGACCACACGGAAATATGAAGAGGGACTTGCCTCGTCAATAGACGTGAAGACGGCTACCGTGACCTTGCTCCAAAGTAGGGTGAAATTATTGCAAAGCCAACTCACCATGGCTTACAACCGCAGATTGCTCGCCTACTATAACGGTGAAAACTTATGGAGCGAATGACAGTGATTATAATAATGTGAAATCAATATAAAGACATAACACAATGGACAGACCAATCGAAAAGAAAAAGTTTCCACGTCGCTATCTGTGGTACATCACAGGTGGCGTGATGGCTGTGGCACTTACAGTGTGGCTTATCTTTGGAAGTACGGCAAGCACAATGACAATAGCGGAAGGCGAAGTGACCGTGAGTGAGGTTACGCACGGCAAGTTCGACGACTATGTGCGCCTCAACGGTCAGGTGGTGCCAATACAGGTGGTGCAGATATCGCCCGAGGAAGGCGGCATAGTGAGAGAGAAGGTCGTAGAGGAAGGCACACGTGTGCACAAGGGCGACGTGATATTGCGTCTGAGCAACAGCAATCTCGATCTGCAGATTCTCAATGCCGAGGCAGAACTCGCCGAGAAGCAGAACCTCCTGCGCAACACGCAGGTGACAATGCTGCAAGACCAACTCAACAACCGTACCGAGCAGGCTACTCTCGACATGGACTGCCAGCGCAAGCAGCGTGCTTGGCAACAGAACTCGCGTCTCTTCAACGAGAAACTCATCAGCAAGGAGGACTATTTGAAGAGCAAGGAAGACTATGACCTCGCCCAACGCAAGAAGCGACTCATAGGTCAAAGACTCAAGCAGGACAGTGTGTACCGCCGAGTGCAGATGGAGCAGATGGAGGACAACCTGAGCAATATGCGCAAGAACGTGCTCTTGGTGCGCGAGCGCAAGAACAAACTGGAGGTGCGATCTTCAATAGACGGCGAACTGGGGCTTCTCGACGTGGAACTGGGGCAGAACATTCAGTCCGGACAAAACATAGGGCAAATCAATGACCTCTCAGACTTCAAGATTGAGGCGAAGATTGACGAACACTATATAGACCGTGTACGACCGGGATTAACAGCCACCATTACACGCGACGGCAAGCAATATACGATGCGCGTGCGCAAGGTATACCCCGAAGTGCGCGACGGATCATTCCGCACCGACTTCGTATTCGTAGGTTCTCGTCCGGCACAGATGCGCAGCGGACAGACTTACTATCTTGAACTCGCACTCGGCAAGTCGTCGATGGCAGTGCTTATACCGCGCGGCACATTCTTCCAATCTACAGGCGGCAACTGGATTTTTGTATTGGACAAGTCGGGCAAAAAGGCTTACCGCCGCAACATCAGCATAGCACGCCAGAATCCTCAATACTATGAGGTGACCGACGGACTGGAGCCTGGTGAACGTGTCATCACGAGCGGCTATGAGGCATTCAAGGACAACGAAGTGTTAATACTGAAATAAGAATAATAACAACAAGAAACTTTATAAGATATGATTAAGACAGAAAACATCACTAAGATTTTCCGTACGGAAGAAGTGGAGACAGTGGCTCTCAATGGTGTCAGCATAAACGTGGAGGACGGCGAGTTCGTAGCCATAATGGGACCGAGCGGTTGTGGCAAGTCTACGCTCATGAACATTCTCGGACTGCTCGACAATCCCGATGGTGGCGAATACTATCTCGACGGCGAGCCTGTGGGAAAATTAAAAGAGAGCGAGCGCACCAAGTATCGCCGAGGACGCATCGGTTTCGTATTCCAGAGTTTTAACCTGATAGACGAACTAACTGTCGAGGAGAATGTCGACCTCCAACTGCGCTATCTTGGCGTGCCTGCCAAAGAGCGCAAGGAACGCGTGACGGAGATTCTGCGCAAGGTAGGTCTGAGCCAGCGAGCCAAGCACTATCCGCAGCAACTTTCGGGAGGTCAACAGCAGCGCGTGGCAATAGCACGTGCCGTGGTGGGCAAGCCAAAACTGATTCTTGCCGATGAACCTACGGGCAATCTCGACTCCAAGAGCGGACTCGCAGTTATGGAACTCCTCACGCAACTCAATGCCGAGGGCACGACAATCGTCATGGTGACCCACTCGCAACACGACGCACAGATGGCAAGCCGCATAATAAACCTGTTTGACGGTCAGGTGGTAAACAACAGCAATATTCTTTAGGAGGGAGCACATGAAGACATTATTATATCTTTTCCGTCGCTACCGCATGGCAACGTTGCTCAATATCTTCGGTATTGGCATCGCCGTGGCGACGTTCTACCTGTTTATGACGCAGGTAATATATAACCGCACTTACAACCACAACATTCCCAACCATGAGCGTGTATACAGACTCAACTTCTATGGTGGACCCTATGGCAAAAGTTGGGGACCATGCTGTTGTCGTCCATGTGCGGCTCTTCTAAAGGATGTGCCGCATGTCGAAGCTGCCATGGATGTGTGTCCCTATGTCAGCAATACCATGGTGAAGGTGGGTAACCGCGAGATGGAGGTGCCCATTGTATACATCAGCGATCCTGGCATAGAGTTTTTCTGCGGCAAACTGCTCTACGGCAGCAGCAAGGACTGGGGACGCGAAAAAGTCATTCTCAACCGCAGCACGGCAGAAAAATTGTTTGGTACGGCAAACGCCGTAGGCAAGACCTTCCTTTCTGACGAAAAAGAGAATGTCGTTATTGGTGTAAGCGAGGATATGCCCGACAACTGCACCATTGACAATGGCGTTTATGTGCGTGAGAACGACAAAGGTCTGCAGGATTGGGGCGAATGGAGTTTCGGCATATACGCACGGCTTGACAGTCCTGACAACGTGGAGAAGGTGACGCGCGCATTCAAACAGGCGTTTATGAAAGCCCAAAATTTTGATAGCGAAAAGGATTTCGACAAGGAGTTTGGTATGAAGTTTCGTCTCACGTCTATGGATGAAGTGTATTTCTCTGGCATAGGCATGAAGGACAAGGGTAACAAGGCTCTCGTCAATGTGCTCACAGTGGCGTCATTCTTCATCATCTTCATCGCCATGCTCAATCTCCTCAACTTCACCCTCTCCGAGATTCCAATGCGCATACGTGGCATCAACACACGACGTGTGATGGGTGCATCAGCATGCAGTCTGCGGATGAAGATGATAATGGAGAACGTGGTTTTGGCAATCATCGGACTTGTGATAGGAATTCTGATGATAGTGGCATTTCAGCGCAGCGAGACGTGCGCGAAACTCATGTCGGGAGATATCTCCTTAAATGCACACTGGACATTGGTGAGTGTTGTTGTGGTGGCTACTCTTGCCGTGGGCGCTTTGTCTGCTGTCATTCCGGCATGGTATGGCACGTCATTCACCCCAGCCATGGTGCTCAAGGGTTCGTTTGGACTCTCTCCACGCGGTCGTCGACTGCGCATGGCTATAATGGCGGTGCAGTTTTGTGTGGCTTTCGCTTTGGCAATATATATCGGAGTGATGACTTGCCAGTCGAGCTACATCTTCAACAGTGACTACGGGTTCAACAAGAACGAGGTGTTCTACACCCGACTGTCGGATGAGGCACTGAAGAAAAAGGAGGCCATACGTTCCGAACTCAAGAAACTGCCGTTTGTGGAAAGTGCAGGCTTTGCAGAGACTCCTATCGGTTCAAGCGACGTATACATGACATGGGGGCGCGGTAGGAACAACCACATGATGTCGCTCTCGATATTGCTATGCGACTACGAATATCCACGCACTATGGGGCTGAAAATCTTGGAGGGGCGATATTTCCGTGAGTCGGACACAAAGACAGGAGCATACATACTCAACGAATCTGCCATGAAACATTATGACTGGCTCGTAGTGGGTGACTCCATAGGAAGGCAGAACGACTGGGGAGATGGCAACTATCTCGTGGTGGGTGAATGCAACAACTTCAAGCTCAAGTCTATGCGCAACGACAACTCCAATGTCAATATGGCATTTCTCCTTGCTGGTTCTGAAATAGAATGGCTTGCAAACCGCTGCAATTGTGTTTTCGTGCGCGTGGCAAAAGGTCAGGACAAGATAGAGGCAAAGAAGCGTATTGCTGACGTGCTCAACAGAATGGACGGTTCGCAGAAATATGACATGACATTCCTTGATGATGACCTGCAGCGTACATACGTGGACGAGTTCCGCTTCATATCACAAGTGAAACTCTTTGCCTTCATCTGCATACTTATCACCATCATAGGCGTGTTCTCCCTCACCATGTTTGAGACGGAATACCGTCGCAAGGAGATAGCAATCCGCAAGGTTATGGGCAGCACAGTAGGCAATGTAGTAAGACTGTTTGCCATGCGTTATGCCGTGCCGCTCGTGGCTTCTTACGTCATAGCAGCACCTATAGGTTGGTGGCTCAGCCGTCAGTGGCTACAGAGTTTCGCCGAGCACACGCCCATCTACTGGTGGCTCTTCCCCTTGGCTTTCGTGACAGTGGCGGCAGTAGTGATTCTTACCGTAGTGGTGCAAGCATGGAGAGTGGCAACAGCCAATCCTGTGGACAGCATTAAGACGGAATAGTTATCCTTACAGGGCGTAAGGGTTAACAGGACTACACATGAGGATGTGTCAAAACAAAAACAGCATCTGTCTTTTTGCGTGCAGTTGGGCTTTCAGCCCGTTCATCAGAGAACTTGTCTGTTTTGATACACTCTCACTCTCTAGTTATACCTAAAAATCAGACTTTTTCTAAAATCACAACTGGAAAAGTGTCTAAAAACGAATGGAAATCAGTAACTTTGCAGAAAGTTTGGCAAGAACGAATTGTATTGTTTCGGATAATCCACTATAAACACAATACTTATTATGAAAATTAGAACAAGGTTACTACTTGCTGTCGTTGCTCTGTGCTGCACCGTTACCGGTCATGCCACAGGCTATGAGGCCAGTACGGTAACGATGAAGACATCGGGGGCTGACTACGCCATGTCCTTACTTGGCGCAACCAGCGACGGCTATCAGGTTTGGGCTTATCAGTGTACCAGTTCCAGTTTGGATTTGAAAGAGGTAGAATGGCAGATAGATGGAGGCAAAACCGTTTCCTACCCTATGAGTTACTTCGGTACAAATAGCAAGCTAACATTGCAAACATCCAGTGTGAAGAGTTACTACAGTTACCAACGCTACTTGACCACAGATGCTCTAAACTCGCATTTCTTAAAGGTAACAAGCCAGTCTACAGCCGACTTCTTTACTTGGGATATGAGTACATCGCCCAAGTTTATCAGCGAGTTTATGTTAACCGGAGCACTGTCTGTAGAGGTTGCCTCAAGCCAGTATTCCAACAATGCCTATGTGCAAAAACTTACATGGACCTACACGGGCATTACCAATGCCTTGATTGACCACCTGAATATAGAAGCCAGTTACGACCAGGGCAAGACATGGGCATTGGCTTCTACATCCACTGGCGATGCCACAAGTTGTGATGTACAGGTATCTATGGACAAAAACTATGTGCGCTACAGGGTTACCGCCTATGTAAAAGATGGCTACAAGATAGTGGCAGACAAAGACTGCTACGTAGCAGAGACTACTAAAGATTATGATATCTCGGCTACTCAGCGCGTAAAATACAATGCCTCTAAGGTGGTTATGAATACTGGTAGCGGTACCGGTACAGACATATCAATGACCAAAATCGGCACTTCCTACGATGGCTATCAGATATGGGCATGTCAGGGCATTAATTCCTACGTATACACCCAATGGAAGATTGACGATAACGATAAGCTATCGTATACCATTGCAGACTACATGAGCAACACCGAGTATACATTGACTACAGACTATGGTGTTGGTTATTTTAGAAAAGTTCCAGAGGGAACCCAACACTATCACTTCATCAAAGCAAAGGGCAGCGAGGCTGCCACTTACTTCACTTGGTATGGCACCAAACAATTTGAAGCCTATGGTTATTTCCTCTCGGCAAAATGCACAGTACAGCCCAATACGGATATTTCGTTGGACGAAAGCACCAACAAGTTCAAGCAAGATGTAAAGTGGAACTTTTCCGGTGTGTCTGGCACCGTGATAGACCATGTTAGCCTGGATATAAGCTACGACGGTGGCAATACTTGGAAAAATGTTGATACAAATGACAACTTGTTTGGAAATGCCAGCACCTACGATTTCACTTTAGGCGTTACTGCCCAATTTGATGAGCAAGCCACCCAAGTACGCTACCGCACGACGGTCTATCCCAAAGATGCCTACAAGTGTGTAGTGGAAAATGGCTATTGGCGAGCAGAGTCCGAAGACTACCCTATAACCATAGAAGACGCCACCTGCGAAATTAAGGCTGTAAAACTTGACCGCAGCGCATTCTCCACAGACGAGCAGACCGGCAAGCGCACCTATACGGCAGAAGTATCATGGACCGCCTATGAGAACATGGCTGACAAGTTCGGCGGTGCCGAAATACAATATAGCACAGACAGAGGAAACACATGGACTACTACCCAGACCGTGACCACAAATACGGGCACACAGAGCGTAAAGGTGCCTACTGGCTACACCGCCTATAAGTTCCGCATCTGCCCCTATGCCAAAGATGCGCTGGCAAATATCGTAGCCTATCGCACCACGGCAGTATCTGATTCGCTGACTACAAGTTACGATCCTGCAGTAGCCTCTCTTGCCGTTGCCGCCAAGGATGAGAACTTGACATACGGACAGTTCCGCAAGATAACGCTCAACTACATGCTCAACGACGAACTGGCGCAGACTTGCAGCCGCGCCTATATGTACTACTCTTACGACAACGGCGCAACCTGGATAAAGATGAAAGGATTTGCGCCAGCCGGCAACGGTCAGCATACTGTAATGGTAGATGCATCAAAGAGCCAGTGCAAATTCCGCCTGTTGGTCAATGCCGCCATCGACGGCGTCTATACCCCTTGCACACTTGATACTGAGAATATAACCTTAAACTGAATGTTATGACAAAAAAATATATATACAGTCTACTTGTGCTTGCTGTGGCCGTATGCTGCAATCTGCATGCACAGACCAGGTTTATCGCCAACAACATGTACTTCAAAATGGATGATGAAGAAGACCAGGGCTATATGACCCTGCTTGGCAAAAACAAACATGGTCAGCAGTTATGGTATTTCAATGCAAAAAGAGCCACCAGCTTGCGCATCTGCGTGAACTTGGACAATCCCAAAAATTACAGTAGTAAGATAGCTTTATATGAGTCTGAAATACAAGATTGTGTGCCTGGCTTTTCATATCAGTATGAATATTATGATACGCATATAGATGTAGACAGTTCGGCAGAACATTTCTTCCTGTTGTATGGAGAGACAAATGCCTACTATGCAATATACCTAAACGACGCCTGGGCGTGCAAACTAAACGAAACCGGTGACTACACCGTTACTGCCCACCCAACGGTAACTGCAAGCGATCCGACAATTGACGCCACCACAGGAAAATACACACAAAAGGTAAGCTGGATTGCAAACGATATCACTAATGCCGTACTCTCTAATGTAGTAATCATGGCAAGTTACGACGGTGGGCAGACTTGGAGCAATATCAAGGAAAGTAGCGAATTGTCAGGCATCACTACCGTCAACTTACCATGGAGTGCAGAGAAGGTGCGCTATCGTGCCTTGGCCTATCCTAAAGACCACTTCAAGATGATAGTAACCGACGATGTGCCATGGACATCTGCCGACACGCCAGACTTCACCATGGCTCCCATCCACATTATCAGCAGTCTCAGCATCGACAATGCAAGAAATAATTTTGCCGATGCTACCGACGTATATGCCCGCACATATAGCCCTACACTGACTTGGAATATTCCCGCTGCCGATGTAGTTGACCATGTGTCTGTACAGTACTGTAGCAAAGATATGGGCGACGACTGGCATGAACTGATAAACACGCCCAATGCCAGCGGGTCGCAGGCTGTAACGCTGCCTGTAGGTATAGACACACTACAGTTCAGAATGGTTATAACTCCTAAGGACGGTATAACGCAGTATCAGGGTAACACGATATCCGAAATCCTTACCTCTGCCATCAAGTACGAGCCTGCTTTCAGCGAGATAGGCATAGACGGGGCATTAGGTGCCAATTATGACGCCACCGCAGATACATACACCCCAACGCTGACCTACACCATGAACGACGACCTGTTCCAGACCCGTCTAGGCAAGGCCTTCGTCTACTACTCTACTGACGAGGGTGCTACATGGACGCTGGCAAAGACTATAGACGCTACAGACCAGAGCGGCAAACTGCAGGTTACCATACCCGCCAACGCCAAGAGATACCAGTTCCGCATGGGTATAGCTTCGGCTGTAAACAATGCCATAACCTGCGGCGTAGAGGAGAACACCGATGTATATGCCTATACACGCACTTATGTGCTGGACGATAAAGTAGACTATACCCCCGAAACCATAACAGTAGGCGAACTTACGGTACTGCGCTCGTTTGTCAACGGTCGTATGGGTACGGTATGTCTACCTTTCGACCTTACCGCAGAGCAGATAGCCGAAGGTTTCGGTGCCAACGCCGAAGTGTACCAGTATACCAGCGTAAGCGGCACTACCATGAACTTTACCAAGGTAAGCACCATAGAGGCTGGCAAGCCCTATCTGGTAAAGACCAGTGAAGACAAGGAAGATCTGCTGTTCAGTAATATCGACATGACAGAGGATGCCCATACGCAGTCGTCTGACGTTAGCACCAGCTATGCATTTACCGGCATATTCAGCCCGTATCTGATGGCTACAGACCAGAGCGAGCTCTTCCTGGCTACCGACGGAAAACTAAAGTATCCGTCATCTGCAGAAGGTGCCAACCGTTTGCTCGGCTACCGTTGCTATTTCAGCATCAACGGTACAACCGACCAACCGCTCAAGATAAGTCTCAACGGACACGTTACAGGTATCGACGCCACAACGCTCGACAACGATGTTCCCTCACGCATATACAACCTTAACGGACAGTGCGTAGGCAACAGTTTAGAGGGGCTGCCCAAGGGTGTATACATGGTAGGACAAAAGAAAGTGATAGTAGACAAATAAATACAAAACAAGGGTGGCTATCAGAGAGCCCCCCCTAATACATAATCAATATGAAAAAGTATATCAAACCCGAAATTCTGACAGTAAAAATAGGTATAGCCAATATGCTGCTCACAAGTGGTGGCTCAGGTAAAGATGGTGACACGTACGACATCCCTGTTGTACCTGACGGCGAGGGCGATGCCTCTGAAGAGGGTTGCTAAGAAATAACCAAATATAGATAAACACGAAGGAGTGGCTGACAAGATGTTAACCACTCCTTTTTATAGTTGGTTGTAGAGAAATTATAGTTTTGCTAACTGCCCCATGAAGAGAATGACACCTGTGGTATTCTTGCATATTGCAAATTCTACCTCAAAATGCTTGCAGAAATCGTCAATAACACAGAATAAAGCAGTAACTTTGTAACTGATTAGTATTAATCAATGGTATTTTTTTAATATGCGAAGATTGTTTTTAGCGGCTCTTCTGTCCGCATCACTATGTGCATCAGCCAAGACATCGTTAGTGGTAATAGCCCACGGTTCTCCGATGGCAAGTTGGAGACAGCCAGTGTTGGCTCTCGAGAGTAAGATTGACAGCATTGTGAAAAAACAGGGACTGCGTGAGATTAGTCAGGTCAGAGTGGCAATGATGGAGTATACCGAACCCACCGTGGCATCGGTAATCAAGGAATGCGAGACGCAAGGATCCGACACCATCTTCGCCTTGCCTCTGTTCATCGCACCGTCGAGCCATTCCGAGGAAGACCTGCCCAACATTCTCGGACTGAAGTTCACTCCATCGGTTCTCGGGGAACTGGCGGAAGAAGGCACGACACTTGTCAACAGCAAGTCGCACCTCATTCTCGGTCCTACCCTCTACAGCACGGACATCATAGAGCGCATCATGACAAACAATGTGAAGCGAATGTCGAAAGACCCAAAGAATGAGGCTCTGCTGCTCCTCGCGCATGGCGACCCGGAGCGTATCGGTTTCTGGCAGATGCTACTCTACCGCACTTGTGAATATGTGAAGGAAGCCACAGGAATAGACTATGCTGACGGTGAACTCATTGCCATGGGTACAGGTATGGACAAAGAGGTGCTCCCTCTGCTCGACAAGGCTGCCAAGGCAAAGAAGCGTGTACTGGTGCAGGGCATCTATCTCACATCAAATATCGCCGGTATGGCCAAACGCAACAAGATGGAAGAAAAGCAGGCAGACATCGTGAAGTCTACCAATGCCGAAATCGTCTATAGTAGCGAGGGTATCCTTCCAAATGCCACAGAGGAAGTGGCTTCATGGATAGTGGACCGCACAAAGGAGTTCCTGTCAAGCCACAAGGCAAAGTCTACGCAAGAATAACTGACGTAGGGATAATATTATAAGAAAGATGTCTAAAAACAATGGTTCCTACAGGAACATGGCTTGTATGTTGGCCATAGCGGCATTGTCTGTTGCCGCCAATATGCAAGCCAGTGCGCACAGGCGCTTTTTATCTTCAGCACACACTCTTCAACCAACAATGCCCAAGGACACTGTCAAGACTTCGATGGAGAAAAGGGTTGTCGATGTTGACGAGGTCGTAGTTGTGGCAAGGAGCAACATCAATGCCATAGACCTTCGTGCCAAATCGGGAGTGGTAGAGAATGTCGACATGAAGCGTGTGGAGTCCAAACCTATGATTGACATGGCTCTCGCCCTTCAGGGGGCGGTTCCCGGACTGGTTGTTACCAATACCGGCGAACTGGGAGCAACGCCCAAGATACGTCTGCGTGGCAACTCATCGCTCCGACAGGGCAATGCCACCAATGAACCTCTCTATGTCATGGACGGACAAGTCATCTCGGCTGAGACCTTCTACAACCTCAATCCGTCGGACATCAAGAGCATGAAGGTGCTCAAGGATGTCTCTGCCTGCGCCCTCTATGGAGTGAAGGCTGCAAATGGTGTGATAGAGATAGAATCGCAGCGCGGACATGCAGGAGCACCTATTGTCAACTACAGCATGAATGTGGGTGTCACCACTCGCGGACGACGCGGTCTGAAGATGATGGACTCTGCGGAGAAACTCGAACTGGAAAGACTCATTGGCAATGAGGAAACTCCTGGCTATAGATACAGCGAAGACTATTTCCGCAAATACTATGCGCAGTCGCCCGACCTTGACAATATGATTGCTTCGGGCAAGGCCAAACTTGACTCTCTGCGCAATATCAATACCGACTGGTTTAACGAACTGCTTCGCAACAGCATCTATCACCGCCACAACGTCAGTGTCAGAGGCGGCAACGAGAATACCACCTATTTCCTTTCTGCCAACTACAGTTATCAGGGCGGACGGCTTGAGGGAAATGACAAGCAGCGTATGGGTATGCGCCTCAATATAGACCAAAAGTTGGGCAGAATAGGTTATGCCATGCTTGGCGTTACGGGGGGATATGCCAAGACCAACACTCCTAACGGCACGTCAAATGACCCTTCGTCACTCATATATGAACTAAACCCTTACGAGCAGAAAACCGGCGAACTATGGTCATACTCGGGACGTACTTACAAAGACCTGATGAACCAATACAGCGCATCCTCTACCGACAAGGAAGCGGGAATCAACGGCAATATCACGCTCACGCCCTTTGAAGGACTTGACATTGCTGCTGTGGCTGGTCTTGACTTCGTACTAGAGGAAGGTCATCAGTTCACTCCCTCCACGGCTTATTCTGAGACTCACAGCGGAGTGGCAGAGACAGCACGAGGAATCTATTCCAAGTCGAAGGACACCACCACAAACATCTCCGCAAATATTCGCGCCACCTATACCCACACATTCAGTGACATCCACGACTTGACACTGAGTGCAAACATGGATTACTATGACACCAATGTCGACAACCTCACCATGACGGGCTATGGTGTAGGCACAATAAACTCTGCTGCCGCCATCAACCAGTCGCTCACAGGTTCACGGCGTGTGAAGATGAGTGCACCGCGCGACAAGAGCCGCCAGTTGGGCTTGGGAGGTGTTCTGGGCTATAGTCTGCAAAACACTTACGACCTCTATGCCACCTATAAGGCTGACGCTTCATCCGTCTTGCCTTCCGACAAGAGATGGAACAAGGCTTGGGCCTTAGGTCTGGGATGGACACCATCAAACTACGGTTTCCTTAAGGACAATCCCGTTATCTCTCGTCTCAACTTCAAGGCTTCCTATGGCGTCACAGCCAATCTCAACGGCGTTTCATCATCATCTACCACAGGCACCTTCTCCTACTCCACCAGCACTTACGAGGACCAACGCGTGCTGGAGTTGATATCTCTTTACAACAAGGATCTCAAACCGGAGCAGAACAAGTCATTGGATGTAGGCATGAACATAGACTTGCTGAAGCGCATCACTCTCAATGTAAACTATTACAACCGTCGCACGGAGCAGGCTCTGCTTGATGTTCCAATCCCGTCGTCTGTTGGCTACACCACTATGAAGCGCAACATCGGCGTGCTACAAAACCGCGGTTTGGAGTTAGGTCTGACAGCCAAAATCATCGATACCTATGACTGCCGGTTCAGCATCGGGGCAAACATTGCCTACAATGACAACAAGGTACTCGACCTCTACTATACTGACAAAATCTACACCACCACAGACGCTCTTGTGCCCGACTATGAAGTGGGCAAGTCATATGACATGATATATGGTCCGCAGTCGCTGGGCATCAACCCGTTGACAGGATATCCTGTATTCCTCTTGCCCGACGGCACCGAGAAGCAAGCGACAGAGACTCTTACCAAGGATGATGTCGTTGCATTGGGACACCTCACACCACCCTATTCCGGTGCTGTCAACCTGAGTTTCAGTTACAAGTCGTTTGACTTTGACATGGACTTTTATTATGTTCACGGTGGTGTGCAGCGCTTCAATTATTCTTATGTGCGCACCAAGGACAATGTCAACAAGAATGCCGTGGCTGGACAGACGCAGAAGATGTGGTTTCATTCCGGCGACGAGAACAAGATATACTGGACTCCATTCTATACGTCAGCAACGGCGGAGGAAAACATTGCCCTCTACCCCAACTCAAAGACTGTGGGCAAGAGTGACTATTTGCGACTGTCAATGGTAAGTATGCGCTATCGCCTGCCTTCGGCGACCATGCACAAGGTGTTGCCTTTCATACAGTATGCCACCATAGGTCTGCAGGCTTCCAACCTCTTCACATGGACCTCCTACAAGGAGAGCGATCCTGAGAGCGGAACTCTGGCAGGCACCACCCAACCGGTATACACATTCAATCTCAACCTCACATTCTGACATCATGACAAGACTTACTCTTGACTATATATGCAAGAAGACGGCAGTGCTCACCTTAGGTGTACTGACAATGTGCGCTTGCTCGCTCAATGTGCCGCCACCCGACCAGTTTGCCGACCCTGATGCCATCACCGACACATCTACTGCACGCTCGCTGTTGGCTTCATGCTATCTGTCGTTTCCTCATAATGAGTATGACTTTTCTGTACTCGGCAATGACCTATGCCCTACCTCGTTGGCTGGCAAGGATGTGGAGGAACTCAACCTCTACAACTGGCAGGACAAGAACATCAGCAATCTCTCCACCACCGTGTGGCAGGACTACTACACATGCATCTCCAACTGCGATGTGCTGCTTGAGCGCGTCGACGGCATCACCACCGCAAATGAATCTGACAAGCAGGAGAAGGCAGCCATAAAAGCAGAGACACAGGCATTGAAGGCCATGTGCTATTTCGACCTCCTGCGCATCTATGCCACCACATATGACAACAGTCCCGAGGGTGACGGTGTGGTTATCAAAAATATGTTTGGATATGAATCCAACAAGCGCAGTACCAAGAAGGAATGCATTGACATGATAGAAGGACTCCTCGAAGATGCGTTGGCAGTGGAAAACAATCCTGAGAAAAACGGATGGCTGTCGCATACGGCAGTAAGATATCTCATGGCAGAGACTGCTCTCTATAAGGGTGACTATGCCAATGCCGCCCTGTTGGCAGATGCGGTCATTGCCACTGCAGACGACAGGCAGATTGGTGGCAACAACTATTCCGGCATATGGAGCACTGCCACAAGCAAAGCACGCATATTCGCATTCAGCACGAGCAGCACCTTCTACACTAATATTGAGTATGACACCAATGAAGGCGACTACTACGCCCTCAACCCCTCGTTCACCTTCAGTGACGAAGATGTGCGCAAATCATATACTATATATAATAAGGTGATGAAGGGTGAAGAGCGTCTGTTGCTCGGCAAATACAACATGATGAACAAGCAGGGTACATCGCCCACCTACATCAACCGTATGCGCTATGCCGGGGCTTACTTCATCGCTGCCGAGGCTTATGCCCGTAGTGGCAATGAGACTGTCGCTCGCGAGAGAGTCAATCATTACTTGGATTTGACAGGTGCCATAAAGATTGACAGCAGTGTGACGGGACAAAGTCTCATCGATGCCATCATGCTGGAGAAATACAAGGAGTTTGTAGGTGAAGGTTCCAATTGGTTTGACCTTAAGCGCACACATTCCGATATGTCCCGCCTCACGACTTGGGGCAAAACCTCATCGGCACACATCACATCCACCGACTACCGCTGGACATTTCCCATACCGGCATCGGAATATAAATACAACGACAACATAACGCAAAACGAACATTGGGGCATCAACAGATAAGCTCCATTTCCTATCCATAAATACAAACATAAAGACAATAACATTCATTAAACAAACATCATGAAGAAAATCACATTTATGCTTTTCAGCATGCTGACAATGCTGACAACTTTCAGCTCATGCAGCAGCGACAATGAAGAACCGCAGATGACAAACTATGTGAGCATCGCCGTGGACGGCAACTCCATTATCAACGAGGACGATGACGAGGGTGTGAAGATAAA
Organism: Bifidobacteriaceae bacterium; assembly: GCA_963627025.1. Taxonomy (GTDB): domain Bacteria; phylum Bacteroidota; class Bacteroidia; order Bacteroidales; family Bacteroidaceae; genus Prevotella. The sequence goes on from CAVFZF010000009.1 coordinate 60,507, forward strand.
CATCCAACTCGCCTATGCTCCTACATCTGATGCCACCATCACTCTGTCACTCACTGGTAACGACAACGACGTTGCCACCATCACTCCATCAACAGTCAACATTGCAGCAGGCAGCAAAACTGCCACTGCCACAGTGAAGTCCAACAACAAACATTCGCTCAGTATGCCATGTGTGCTCGGTGTGGAGGCTACTTTTTCTGACTCCAACATGAAGAGCGACGGCAAGGCTTGCTCCATCACCATCAATCCCGACTCCGACATACCGGAACTCACCGACGACCAGATAGCACTCATCAACGGCTACAAGGAGAAATACAATATCGACCTTACAAAGTTGCTCGGCAAGGTGAGCGTGAGCACCGTCATAACCTACAACGATGATGACAAGACTGAGACTTTCGCCAGCGATGCTGACTCGCGCACTCTCTCCGGCACCACCATCATAACCCTGAGCAGCAAGGCTACTGCCGACAAACCAGTGCTCAAGATGACTGCCAACGCCATGGGACTGGCAGCATTCAACTATGAATGGCTCCGCAAGAAGACCGTTGAGGACGAGGAGTTCTTCCTACAGACACCTTACGGCAAGGCCGTGATTGAGAACATCGGCTATGACTACAACAAGGAGACATTCACCATGACTCTCGACGGCATAGAGGTAAACACTTCCGATCTGTCGCTCTCATTCACCGGCATCAAGCGTACCTATATGGACGAAGAAGTGATGACGGTGCCTTTTGACTACACATTCTCAGCATGGGACCGTCTCCTGGCTAAGGCCGATGCTGGCGAGTCTTTCATTGTCGATGACGGCGACACCAAGTCAGAGGTATCTGTACATGACATCATCGACGGTGGCGGTTCGATAAATCCCTACAATTTCTTTGACAACACCGACATCATCAGCGATGCAGAATACACAAGTTACCCCAATATCTATGTGACACCTAACGGCAAGATAGATTTCACCAATGGAAAGATGACATTCGCCTTCCCTTGGTATATGGACAACACCTACGGTTGCCAGCGTGTGGAGGCAACATATACTTTCGGCAAGTAATTATCCTCCATATATGACACGTCACATCATGACTCTGCTCATAGTGGCACTGCTCTCCATATGGAGGGCGGATGCTGCAAGGGCAGACAAACCTATAGACCTTCCGCGGGGCACCGTGGAAGGTCATCTTGATAATGGACTCCACTACATACTGATGCCAAATGCCTTGCCCCGCCATGGCATAGAGATGCGTCTTGTTATGCGTGTGGGTTCTCTGCAAGAGACTGACCTTCAATGCGGAGGCGCACACTTCATAGAACATATGGCGTTTGCCGGCACAAAGCATTTCCCCGGTAATTCGTGGGTGGACTGGTTCGAACGGCTGGGAATGAAATACGGACGCGACATCAATGCCTTTACGGGTTTCGACCGCACCATCTACTGGCTCTCACTGCCTGTGGCTGACTTCGGTCATGAGGTCATCGACACCACTATGCTTGCCCTCAGCGATGTACTCGGCGGAATAACCTTCGATGCGCAGCGCATGGACAAGGAGCGTGGGGTCATACAGGAGGAACTGCGTGGCTACTCTACAGGTGACGATTTCTATGACCTGAAGATAGGCAACGGCATATACCCGCAGCGTATGCCATTGGGGTCGGAGAAGGATATCCAGACTGTCACGAGGGAGGAACTGCTGAAATACTACGCCCAGTGGTATGTGCCGTCTAATGCCACGCTGATTGTCGTGGGCAACATCAACACCAGTGATATGGAGCGTCGCATACGCGATACCTTCGGCAAGATAATCTGCAAGGACAACTCTCGCCGCAAGTCCTACCCTATAAACTACGGCAAGGGAGTGACCCTAATGGGACTGCAGGATGCAGATGCCGACAAGTCGCATCTGGAATTCATCGTGCCCCACAAGTGCACGGTGACAAACGACATCACTTCCACGATAGAGAAGGAGCGCATCTCGCTTCTTATGTCTGCCATCAACCGCCGACTTTCGGCACATGGCATCCATGCTGACGTGAGCGACGCATGGTATTTGTCGGATGCCAACCACTTTGCCTTCTCTGTGGAGGGCAAGGACAAGGCAGAACTGCAAGACCGTGCCTCAGAGATACTCGCCATCTTGGGCGACCTGTCGCGCAATGGTTTCCAGGAAGAGGAACTTGCAGACCGCATAGCAGACAAACTGTCGCGAATGAAGGTTGACACCACAGGTCGTGCATCGTCCAGTTGGTGCGACGACTTCATTGATTACGTCATATCGGGTGACAGATATCTGACTTCAACCGAAGACCTCCAGCAGGTACGCCAAGGCATAAGCCGTACCTCCAGTGCACAGTTGCAGTCCTTGCTTGCCGGGATTCTGAAGGCTGGTGACAGCCAACTGCTTGTGGCTCACCGCAACCACGCAGGCGCATCGGAATCATTTACAGAGCGTGAACTACAGCAACTGTGGCGACAGGGACAAAAGGGCAATGTCAAATCATATGTATACAAAAGACACAAGCAGGAAGAAATCATGGCGGTGAAAGTGCCGGAATGCATCACTGCACGCCATGAAGACGCGTCGGCACACATCACATCAAGAGAGACTTTCAGCGATATGGGAGCCACGGAGTGCCATCTTGACAACGGTATGCGCATCATAATGCGACCTACCACCGACCGCGACTCCGTCATACAACTGGCGTTCCTCGGCCGAGGCGGGCTGGCAGACATCGACTCCCTCGCCTACCCTCTGCTGAAAGACGCGGCTTCCTATGTCGACATGGGAGGACTCGCACGCGTGTCGGCAGATACTCTGTCGGAAGTTATGCAGCAGGAAAACCTCGGTATCAGCATCGGTATAGACAATCACTGGCATCAGGTGCTGGCATCAGGTCCGTCGGCAAAACCGCAGGAACTCTTCAATCTGGTCTATGAGAAGATAACGGCACCCGGACGAGCCTACGAAGACTTTGAGGAGGTGTGCGCATCCGAGCGCGAAGACATTGACAAGGAGACTCCGCTCGAAAGGATGTTGCGGATGGATACAGACCGTATGCTGTCACACACGGTAGACTCGCTTGTGGGCAATATCATCGACGAAGGTCACGCACCGGTGACAAAGGAAACAATAGACAGCCTGAATCTTGACGATATGCGTGATTACTACACTAGCCTATTCGCCAATCCTCAGAATGCCACGCTGATAATCACGGGCAATTGCAATGGGCAACAGACGCTGAATGCTGCCGTAAACACATTCGCAAGACTCTCGTCTACGGACATCAAACCTACCACAGACAATGCCTGCCATATGGTGGAAAGTCCTTATGTGAAGGGATTTGCCAATGACGAGGAGTCGCAGACGGTGCTCAACTACATCTTCACTGGCAACTACACACCGAGTCTAAAGGAGTCGCTGACGCTGAAACTCATGCGTGATGTCTTGCAGGCAAAACTGTTGTCGGAACTGCGCGAGAAGATGAACATCGTCTACTCGCCTTACGCAGACCTGTATTATGACGGATTGCCGCAACAGAAATATTACTTCTGGCTTACCGTTGCCGTGCATAACGACAACCGCCAAAAGGCAGACAGCGCACTTCGCGCCATAATAGACGACCTGAAGCGTAAGCCTGTCACTGACGGTGAACTGGAAAAACTGAAGATGTCATTTCTTATGACAAAGCGCAAGCAACTCTCTGACGATGCTCCGTCGGAATGGAAATCGTTGCTCACGACTCTCGTGCGCAACGGGGAGACGATGCAGGACTATGACCACTATGCCGAATGCCTGAAGTCGATAACTACAGATGATATCAAAACGGCGTTTGAATCATATCTTAACACCGCCAGAATGGCATTGCTCTACAAGGGTAAAGGTCTTGACGAGTAATAAGCACAGACTTACAACAATACGATAAAACTTTATAGAAAAATGAATATCAAATCAATTGCCGGCACTCTGCTCTGCGCTCTGTCACTGACGGCTAATGCACAGCAAGCACCCACGGCATACCGCCTCTTTGACAAGGACGGCAAGGAAACAACTTATGAACGAATGATAGACACGGCACACGAGGCTGATGTGGTGTTCTTCGGCGAAATACACAACTGCACCATGAGCCACTGGCTGGAACTTAAAGTACTGGAATCACTACAGGCACGCGACCCGCAGATGGCGGTAGGCATGGAAATGCTGGAAGCTGACTGTCAGCTCATCATAGACGAATATGTGCACGGAGTGATATCTTCCGATAGGTTTGAAGACGAATGCCGGCTGTGGCCCAACTACTCTACCGACTACGAACCATTAGTATACTTCTCTCGATCAAAACATCTGCCACTGGTGGCTACAAATGTGCCGCGCCGTTATGCCAGCGTGGTGAAGGACAAGGGATTGGCTTATCTCGATTCGCTCTCTCAGGAAGCAAAGCAATATCTGCCACCGCTGCCGATAACATATGTAGACAATGAAGACGCAAAAGTAGGTTTTGCTCTCATGGGCATGATGGGCAAAGCAAAAGATGCCAATCCTGACTTTATGTCGCAGGCACAAGCCATAAAGGATGCCACGATGGCATGGCACATTGCCAAGGCAATGAAGACCTCGAAGCATATGGTGCATTTCAATGGCACATTCCATTCCGATGGTCACAACGGCATCATCACCTATCTCAATCAATATCGCCCCGGCACAAAGGTATGCCTCATACGTGCCGTAAGACAGGAAGACCTCTCTGAGTTGGAAGAAGATTACAAGGGATTGGCAGATTTCTACATCTGCATCCCCGAAGACATGACAATGTCATATTGATAACGGTACATTGGAAAAGGTGCGACAATGCATCGCACCTTTTCCAATATTTTAATTATTCAATGCACAACTTCTGCAGGTCATAGAAGGAGCCATTGTAGATGTTGAAGTCCACCCTACCGCGGATACCCGGCAACTTTCCTGCATCGGTGTGTTGCCAGAATTTCCACTCACCTTTATATTCGACTTTATCCACATAGTAATGGGCTATCCAATAGGGATAATCGTCAAAAACAGGTGCTGACAGATACTTGTCACGGAACTTGTAGTATGTGTAAATAATCGGTTTGACATGGTATCTGTCCTCCACGATGTGAAGCCATGTCAAGACATCCATCTGAAAATCCTCAATACTCTGTTCTTCAGGTTTCTTTTCTATATCAAGGACAGGCGGCAAATCGCCGCTTTCAAGTCTCACGTTTTTAAGGAAGAAATATGCTTGGTCGCGCGCTGAAGACGCAGTACTCCAGAAATGATAAGCCCCTCTGATAAAACCGTTGTCTTTTGCCTGGTAGAAATTTTCCTTGAACCGGGAGTCAATTCTAGATTTTCCCTCCGTGGCTTTCACAACCACGAAGCGCACAGGACAACCCTCTATCATGCCGTTACGCAGTTCTTCCCAATCAATAGTGCCCTGATAATGGCTGATATCAATGCCGTGGATTTCGTAGCCGTCGGGATATTTCGCATCGCCATAGAAAGCTCTCCAGCGAAAACCTGTAGGCGATACGAAGAAATGATAGACCCCCCAGATATAAAGCAAGGACACAAAAACACCTCCCAACCACAAATAGCGGCGGGATATAGGCTGCCTGTGGCGGGAGGTTGTCTTTTTCTTTCTTTTCATCCAAGAGGTTATGTGTGACCGCAAAAAACTGCAGCCACACATAAATTCAGATTATTTTGCGCACTCCAAAGCGAGTGTCTTGGTCGTCTGGTCGCACACTTCCGTCGGTCCCCAGTATTGTATCGGACCTGGATAAATGTAGCAAGTGTTCTTAGCCCATTCCTCACGATGAGCGGCAAGATACTTGAACGGTGCACCGTCAAGTTCCACAAGAGCCTTGCGGATAACCGGTTTCATTGCACCGTTGCGACGCTCCATGTTCATCATCATAGTGATAGGCACACCGCCGGCAACCCATTCTTCAGCAGGAGCAGTGGTGTTCTTTATGATAGACATGTAGCCAGTCTTGCCATTGGCGATAAGACACGTAGCGTTATAACCAAGAGAATAGCAGTAGTCTGCATCGTAGTTGGATGGTGCTGCGCAACGTCCTTCATAACCGAAGAAATGGTGCTGTGCGGCAAACTTGCCGACATACTTGCCCTCTTTTGCCCAATTCTCGAGTTTTGCTGCTACCATTGTAGACAACAGTTTCTCCGTCTCAATGAGAGAAACCTGCACGTTTCCGTGAGGGTCACGGTCAAGTGCCAACTGGCGTGCCACGCTTGTGGGAAGCGAATTGAACACTGCGAGGTTGTCAGCAGAGATATGGTTCTTCACATAATCAATCTGCTCACTACGTCCGAGGTTCTGTGCATCGGGATTGGCAAGGACATCGTTCAACTGTGAAATAAGTTTCTTGATTGCAGGGATAAACTCAATGAGACCTTCGGGGATAAGTACTGTACCGAAATTGTTGCCGTCTGCGGCACGGTCAGCAACAATCTGAGCGATGTAAGTCACAACATCATCAAGGCTCATGGCTTTCTTCTCCACCTCCTCAGAGATGAGGCAGATGTTTGGTTGTGTCTCGAGAGCGCACTCCAATGCGATGTGTGATGCGGAACGACCCATAAGTTTGATGAAGTGCCAATATTTCCTTGCAGAGTTACAGTCACGCTGTATGTTGCCGATAAGTTCGGAATATGTCTTGCAAGCGGTATCAAAGCCGAATGAGGTTTCTATCTGTTCGTTCTTCAAGTCTCCGTCTATGGTCTTAGGACAACCGATAACCTGTACGCCATACTTCTTTGCTGCATAGTATTCTGCCAGTACACAGGCGTTGGTATTGGAATCGTCACCACCTATAATAACAAGAGCCTTGATGTTCAAGGTGCGGAGAATCTCAATACCCTTTTCGAACTGGTCTTCCTTTTCCAGTTTAGTTCTTCCGGAGCCGATGATATCAAAGCCGCCTGTATTGCGATATTCGTCCATTTTCTCGGAAGTAATCTCCATGTAATTATGGTCTACGAGACCGCCAGGACCAAGGATGAAACCATAAAGTTTGTTGGCTGGATTCAACGCTTTGATCCCGTCGAAAAGACCGGAAATAACGTTGTGACCGCCAGGAGCCTGACCTCCAGAGAGAATTACACCGACATTAAACGGATCAAGTTTCTTTGTCTCTCCTGCCTCGAAGGTGATGACAGGCATACCATAAGTGTTGGGAAACATAGCCTTTATCTCATCCTGATTACCTACGGACTGTGTCGGCTGTCCCTCAATGGCAACCACTGACCCCTTGAGAGCCTTGGGGAGTTTTGGCTGATAAGCAGCACGCGCCTGCTGCAAAGCACTTGTTTTCATTTCCTTTGATTTTATTTTGTTTGTTACAAATTAGACTAATACAACTGCAAAATTAGTTTTTTTTGTTGAAAAAACAGTGTAACAGGTAAAGAAAATCCTGTTACGGAATTTCTCCGGCATACTCTGTCATACTTTTTTGTGCCAAAACGTTGTTTCCTTTTGATTATACCTTATATGGCATTTGAAAACCTCTTTAGTTTACAAATCTACACTCCATTTGACGAGAATTTCCCTCGGACGTAAGCGTGTCATGTTGTACGACTCTATTGTGTTGCCGAGAATACGGCGTTCAAACACGGAAGTACCTATGATATTGTTAGCAGTAAGCGACAATTCCCATTGCCTAACCTTGTAACTTATGGCAAAGTCAAGAAAATGGTTTGTGCCGATACTCTTGTCGTTCGTATGAAAGAGTTCGTTCTTAATGCTCAACATCCATCTGTTTGCCGGAAAAACATACAGATTTAGATAATGTTTCCAATCTGTAGTACTTCCTGATGATAGACTCGGATTGGTTCGATTCTTCTGATTGTAGAAATGGACATTCGATTTTCCTTCAACAGAAAGGGCCCTTGCCGGTCGCAATGAATAGTCAAGTGTTGCGGTTGTTATGTTCATCTGGGCATCGTTCACCAGGCTCGACACAAGAAGACTATAATCCGTTCTATCATATGAAGCTCCCAAGCCAATAAGTGTTTTTGCCCATCCGAAAGTCTTGCTGATGCGTCCTGTTATGCCAACTGCCTGCATGGAATACTCTTTGTTTGTGGCAGTCATAGTATAGACATCGCCATTTAGAGTGCTTTCGTATAGGATGTTCCCAAATATACAATTATATGTTGGACGTATATTAAAGAACAACCCAAGTACAGGATTGGAATATTTGTATGCTGCAGTAGCATAATATGAGTATGTGGCATCTGTTTCGCCTCGATTTATTCTCTGTGTGCGATAACTTGTAAAAATGGGAGTGTCATAGATGCCCTTTCCTGTAATTGGCGTATTTTTGTAGCCAATACTCGCAGAAAACTCAGAGACAACTGTCGCTTTCCAGTTCCAGTTAATAAAAGGGTCTATCCATAGATGACAACTTCTCGAATCACGATAAGACTGATTGGCATAGCTTATCATTGATTTTATATCCACCTTGTGCTTTCCCAAAAGGAAAGACATAGAAGGAGTCCAATACATGCGCAGAAAGCCATATACATTTGTCTGCTCCGCTGTTTCTCCCATAGTCACGCCAATACTTTGACGGTCGTAATTGAATCCCAATTCATTGTTAAGATACTGATGACCGATTTTCAGATTATAACGAAAGTCATTCTGGGTAGAGAAAAAGCCAAGGTTTAGATGCTCTGTCATTCCTGCAATGGTAAGCAATTGACCTGGCAGATAACTGTAACTCCAATAGCTATCAACATTATACACATTGCCCTTTGTCGTAGTGTGCGACATCTGAAAATCCTCAATAATGTTACGTTTGTGCGGTTTGACCATCATATTGGTCTGCTGCCCATTGTATATCATCGTACCGACACTCTTGTTGAAATCAACATAGCCTTTAAGGTTGTTCTTGATAAAACTCTTATCACCATTATACTGATAGTTCACCTCGCCTTTCCATTCACTTCTGGTATTTTTAACGTTCTGCTCCTCTACTATTACAGGCAAGTCTGCAAGAGTAAGATAGGTAGAAGAATTGAAATCCTGCATATCAGTTTTGTCAACAAATCCATTTCCTTGCACACGAAGTTCAGACATCTTGCCTGTCTTCCACAGCCAATTGCATGCAATAAGATGGCTATGATTGAAGGTGTAGCGATTCTCGGCAAGAGCAGGTGCGTCGACAGACATCATAGAGAGTATGCCCGATTCTAAGCCTGTTCTGCCTTTTAATAATGCCGCAAGGTCAAGCACTTCGTTATCGAGCTGCTTGCCAATATTGTTGTTTTTATACATCATCAGCGTTTGATATTTCTTATTGAAACGCATTCCCATCAATCTACAGTCATAAAGGAAATCATCACCATAGCCTAATCCTAAGTCTGTAGTACCCGTCCAAACTGCTTTGGCATCATCCCTCAATACAAGATTGAGAGCTGCTTGCTCACTAAATGAGACTCCTCGCAATGATTTTACAGACTGATGATTCTCCAATACTTGCACACTCTTTATTTTATCGGCAGAGATGTTTTGGTTTGCAACACCATATTGACTCCCCATTAAATCAAGTCCCTCAATATAGAATTTACTGATAGGTTTTCCTTGGTATTCTACCTTACCATCCGTTTTTACTTCAAGCCCCGGCATCTTTGCTATTACATCTGCTATACTTCTGTCTTGACCTTGGCGAAAACCTGCGACTGAATATGTGAGAGTATCCCCCATGCTCTGAATACGTTCGGCTTTTACCTTCACCTCTTTCAACTTGAAATCACCTTCAACAAGAACAATGGTCATACCGTCCTTCAAATCAGAGACAGGCATTGTCTTTTTCTGAAACCCGATATAGCTTACTGTAACATTCTTGGGCATTTTTCCTTCAGGCACATTCAGTTCGTAGAGCCCTTTGGCATTTGTCAGGCAATAGGCAACAGTCGAGCTACCCTCTGTTGTCACCACAACGGATGCACCAACCAAGGGTTCACCTTTTCTGTCCTTCACCTTACCTGTAAATGTTTGAGCACACAAAGAAAGACTTGTTATCAAAAGAATAAAAAGTACGGTGTGTCTCATCCAAGAACCAAACATTATTCTTTGTCAAGATGGTTGTATTTGGGTACTTCTATCTCGGCATTGTCTTTAGTATCTGTACCAGATAACGTATAGACTATAACTTTTTCTCCCGATGCCCTTTGGCTCAAAATTCTATTTACAAGTTGGTCTTTATTGATTCCTTCAGAATCTGAGCGTAGTTCTAAAAAGCGTTTTCGAGTACATTTCTGATGTTTGCCTTCTTCATAAATTGAAACCAAGGTGTTTTCGGGAGCATTTTCTATACCAACGACTTTGAAATCAAACAACCCATCAGAATCCTTCGCTGCCATTATAAGACCAGGCAAACCGCAGAGGATATAAGGTCCATAACAGAGAGGCAACTCTGTAGAATACCAAACAGTCCATGTTCGCCCATATACAGAGCCTATCGCTTGTCTGCACTCGTATTCGCAGATGGTCTTTGTGCTGTCAGTTAATTGCCATTTTATGGAAGGAACTTGGTCTTCGAATTTCAAACCCGACGAAAGAACTTGCTTATAATAAGTGTATTTCCCCCTTTTGGGATTGCCAACAATTATCTGAAGGTCATTTTTCGGTGAATATTTCCCTCCGATAACAGGAAGTTGGTCAATCATCGCATTGTCTCCTCCTTGGGATTTTACTTTAGCCAACTCACTAACATACAGTCTGTAGTTCTTATTATAGAATACTGCTGTTGTATCTCCAATATCAAGCGTCCATCTGTAAGTGTTCGTCTTCCCTGTGACGATTTGAGCATCACAATCGTAAATAACACGAAATTTGGCTTGTTCTTGCGCATGGACAGTAAAACAGTATAGCAATGCAAGAATAGTTGTATATATGTTTTTGTGTGTCATATTTGTTGTCCTAAATAATTCTTGAAATACAGTAAATCCCACCTATGTATAATTATTAACAAGGTGTAATTCCTATTGTGTATCACTCATTGTGCGACGGAAGGCGAAGATTCCCTCTTTGTTCTCAATCTGTAACGAGTCAGCGGAAATGCCGACAATGTCAAACGTGTCACGGTCGAGCAACAACTGACCGTTGAGTATTTTCCATGCTGTCCACGCCTTTGACTCCATCCTGACGAATGATTTTACCTCACCATCATCGGTGATCTCAAAGATTTTGTCTATGCTAGTCCACTTTCCGAGTAGTGAAGTGATGTTCAATATGCGCTGTGCCACCCAACCGTCATCGGTCTTACGGGCTGTTACTGCCATGCGGTCACCTGCCATCAAACCTCCTGCAACTACAGTCTGTTCGTTTGTCTCCTCATCGTTAATCAAGAACGTGAGAGTGTCCTGCATACTGGTTACAAGTTCAAGACTGTGCATCATCGTACCCACACCACACACACCGTATATGGTAGAGTCATTCACTTCCGGGTCGGCAGCGGTGTCTGCATTGACCTTATCCTTCTTTTGCGAACAACCGGCAACGGCAAAAAGGATGATTGACAAAAAGATAATCTTTCTCATAGTATGCACTCCTGTTTGTTAAACGATTCTTTAATCTCTGTTATTCGGCTGTTTCGCGCTCCTGCTTCTTCGCTTCGTTCCACAGAATATCCATTTCCTCCAAAGTCATGTCTTTCAGATTGCGTCCCTGTGCCTGTGCCTGTGTCTCCACATAACCGAATCTGTGCATGAATTTCTGGTTGGTCTTTTCGAGTGCGGTGTCCGGGTTGAGTTTGTAAAGGCGTGCGGCATTAACCACAGAAAATATAAAATCGCCCAGTTCTTCTGTACTTCTCTCCCTGTCTTCACGTTTGAGCTCCGTTTCCAGTTCGTCGAGTTCTTCTCTCACTTTCGCCCATACGTCATCCCGATGCTTCCAGTCAAAACCGACATTGCGCACCTTATCCTGTATGCGATATGCTTTTATAAGGCTCGGAAGAGCGTCGGGGACTCCTGACAGCACAGTCTTGTTGCCATCTTTTTCCTTGAGTTTTATTTGTTCCCAACTCTCCAGTACGTCCTTTTCAGTGTCGGCTTTCTGGTCGCCATAGATGTGGGGGTGGCGAAAAATGAGTTTGTCCGCTTCCTTGTTGCATACATCCGCAATATCAAAATCTCCTTGCTCGCGACCTAAAATGGCATAGAAAATCACGTGCTCCATGACATCGCCCAATTCTTTGCACACATCCTGCCACTTCTTTTGCATGGTCGCACCACACAGTTCGTAAACTTCTTCTATCGTATTCGGGCGCAGACTGTCGAATGTCTGCTTTCTGTCCCATGGACATTTCTGTCTCAGTTCATCGAGAACGTCAAGTAATCGCCCGAAGGCTTGCAGGTTTTCTTCTCTTGTATGCATTTCTGTTGATTTTGTATTGCAAAAGTACATATTTTCAAACGGATTTTATGTAACTTTGCATACATTATTGTTTTTATCAAGGTAAAAGTTTTCTATCTCAGTATGGAATTAGCAACCAAGTACAATCCACAGGATGTTGAATCCAAATGGTATCAGTATTGGACTGACCACAAATTGTTTTCAAGTAAGCCAGACGGCCGCAAACCCTATACCGTAGTTATTCCTCCGCCGAATGTGACAGGTGTACTCCACATGGGACATATGCTCAACAACACCATTCAGGATATTCTTGTGCGCAAGGCTCGCCTTGACGGCAAGAACGCTTGCTGGGTGCCAGGCACAGACCACGCATCTATCGCTACCGAGGCGAAGGTGGTAAACCGTCTTGCTGAGCAGGGCATAAAGAAGCGTGACCTTACACGCGAGCAATTCCTTGAGCACGCTTGGGCGTGGACAGAGGAGCATGGAGGCATCATCCTGAAGCAGTTGCGTCGCCTTGGCGCAAGTTGTGACTGGGACAGAACAGCTTTCACCATGGACGAGAAGCGTTCGGAGTCTGTCCTTAAGGTATTCGTAGACCTCTATGAGAAGGGACTCATCTATCGTGGCCTGCGTATGGTCAACTGGGATCCTAAAGCACAGACAGTGCTTTCCACAGAGGAAGTTATCTATCGTGACGAGAAATCCAAGCTTTATTATCTTCGCTACTATGTGGCAGACGCCGACACCAATCCTGTGAAACCTACAGGTGAGGAGGGCGAAGTGTTGCACAAGGACGAGAAGGGCTACTATGCAGTGGTTGCCACCACACGTCCAGAGACTATCATGGGTGACACCGCGATGTGTATCAACCCTAAAGACCCAAAGAACCAGTGGCTCCGTGGTCACAAGGTTATCGTGCCACTTGTTGGCAGAGTGATTCCTGTGATAGAAGACCGCTATGTAGACATTGAGTTCGGTACTGGCTGTCTGAAGGTTACTCCTGCACACGATGTCAACGACTACGCCCTCGGAAAGACTCACAATCTGGAGACTATCGACATATTCAATCCAGACGGAACTATTTCTGAAGAAAGCTCTCTCTATGTAGGTATGGACCGCATGGACTGTCGCAAGCAGATTGCCGTAGACCTTGGCAATGCCGACCTGCTGGAGAAGATTGAGGATTATGAAAATAAGGTGGGCTATTCTGAGCGCAACCAGGACACAGCAGTGGAGCCTCGTCTCTGCAAGCAGTGGTTCCTCTCGATGAAGCATTTTGCCGACATCGCACTTCCACCAGTACTTGAAGGAAAGATAAAGTTCTATCCTACAAAGTATGTCACCACATACCGCAACTGGCTTGAGAACATTCAGGACTGGTGCATCAGCCGCCAACTTTGGTGGGGTCATCGTATCCCTGCCTATTTCCTGCCTACAGCAGAGGGCGAAGAGGAGAAATATGTAGTAGCTCTCACCAAGGAGGAGGCTCTCGAGAAGGCAAAGAAGATTGCTGGATTTGAGAATATCACCATCGACCAGCTGACTCATGATGAGGATGCTCTCGACACATGGTTCTCTTCTTGGTTGTGGCCTATCTCGCTCTTCGACGGCATCAACAATCCGGGCAATGAGGAGATAAACTACTACTACCCCACTTCCGACCTTGTGACAGGTCCGGACATCATCTTCTTCTGGGTAGCAAGAATGATTATGGCTGGTGAGGAATATCTCCATGACGTGCCTTTCCGCAACGTATATTTCACTGGTATTGTGCGCGACGAGATTGGCCGCAAGATGTCGAAGTCGCTCGGCAACTCTCCTGACCCTATCGGCCTGATAGAGAAATATGGTGCCGACGGCGTGCGTATGGGTATGCTCCTTGCAGCTCCTGCAGGCAACGACATTCTCTTCAAGGAAGACCTCTGTCAGCAGGGTGCAGCTTTCTGCAACAAGATATGGAATGCTTTCCGTCTTGTGAAGGGATGGGAAGTGGCAGACATAGAGCAGCCTGCATCCAACAAGAAGACTATAGCATGGTTTGACGCTAAGGTGAAGGTTGCCGTAGAGGAAATCAATGACCTCTACTCTAAATACCGTCTCAACGAGGCTCTCATGGCAGCATTCAAACTCTTCACCGACGAGTTCTCAGGCTGGTATCTTGAGATGATAAAGCCTGCTTATCAGGCTCCTATCGATGCAGAGACACTGAAGGCTACACTCAACTTCTTCGAGATATTGATGAAAATTCTGCATCCATTCATGCCGTTCATCACAGAAGAACTCTACCAGCACATTGCAGAGCGCGATGAAAGCGACTCTATCATGGTTTCCACACTCACCGTGTCTGCTCCAACAGAGGCTGACAAGGCATTGCTGGCACAATATGAAGAGGCAAAGCAGATAATCTCAGGTGTGCGTGCAGTGCGTCAGAGCAAGAATATCGCTCAGCGTGAACCACTCGCCCTCGAGGTTGTAGTTGAGAACGACGAGGTGCGCAACGTGACGAAATGTCCAGCTCTTGGTCCTGTGATAAAGAAGATGGCAGGTCTTTCAGACATTACATATGTAAATCAGAAGAGCGAGGGTACAAGTGCATTCCTTGTGGGCACTACAGAATATGCCGTACCACTTGGCGACCTCATTGATGTAGACGCAGAGATAGAGAAGCAAGAAGCACAGCTGAAGCACTTGGAAGGATTCCTCACGGGTGTGATGAAGAAACTTTCCAATGAGCGTTTCGTACAGAATGCAAAGCCCGAAGTCGTTGCTTTGGAGCGAAAGAAACAGAGTGATTCCGAAGAGAAAATAGCATCTCTTAAAGAGTCATTGGCAAAACTCTATACACAAAAGAAGTGATGATTCCGTCGGTTAGTTGAATGTCATGCTCTTCAATTGACAGTAACTATATACAAAAAGGTCTCCCTCGAAAAGGAGACCTTTTTTGTTGTTTGCCATAAAACTATCCCTCTGAAACAAACTGTTTGATTCGTTGCTCTTCGGATAGCTTGCATATAAGCAGTACGTTATTTTTTTCCGCTACAATGTATCCGTCAAGTCCTTGTACCACAACTTTGCGTTCCTGTGTGGTATGAATGATACATCCGCGAGAATCGAACATACTGATATCGTTGCCTATCAATGAATTGCCGTGGATGTCTTGTTTTGTTTGGGCAAGCAAAGACCCCCATGTGCCGAGATCGCTCCATCCAAAATCAGCAGGAAAAACGAATATTTCATCAGCTTTTTCCATAATTGCATAGTCAATGGAGATGCTCTCGCAGTCGCCAAAACAGGCATCAATACGTTCTTGCTCGCTCTCCGTTCCATAATAAGGCATCATATTTTCAAAGATGCGAGCCATTGACGGCTCATACACACGGAATGCATTGACAATGGTGGAAACATTCCAAATAAAAATACCTGCATTCCAAAAGAAGTTATTTTGCGCCACATACTTCTTGGCAGTATCCAAATCCGGTTTTTCTCGGAATGCGTCTACACGGAATATTTCCTTGTTTCTCATTGACGGATCTGACAAATCCGCCATGATATAACCATAGCCAGTCTCTGGTCGGGTTGGCTTCATTCCAAGTGTAACAATAGCATCTGTCTCGGAAACGAACTGAAGTCCCGAAGCAATAACACGCCTGAACTCCGGTTCATTCATAACAACGGCATCACTCGGTGCCACAACAATGTTGGCATTAGGGTTGATAGACTTTATACGGAACGATGCATATGCTATGCAAGGTGCTGTATTGCGACGGCAAGGTTCGAGCAAGATATGGCTCTTGTCTATGTCTGGCAGTTGTTCTGCAATCAATTTCTCGTATCTCCTGTTTGTCAGTACCCATACGTTTTCATTGGGAACAAGACCGCAGAAACGGTCGTAAGTGAGTTGAAGAAGGGTTTTCCCTACTCCCATGATATCTATAAACTGCTTAGGACGTTCCGGCGTACTCATCGGCCAGAACCTGCTTCCGACGCCTCCGGCCATAAGAACGAGATGATTGTCACTATTGGTCATTTGAAATCAACTATTGATTAAACGAAGGCAAATGTACGCAAAAAATAATTAATCGGCGAACATTTGAAAATATATTTACTCGAACCTGTTCCTTTTTTATTAATTTTGTATCATGATTAGTAAGGCAAAGATAAAGTTCATACACTCGCTGGAGAAGAAAAAATACCGCCAGTCAGAGGGCTTGTTTGTTGCCGAAGGCCCGAAAGTCATAGAGGAACTGTGCAAGATATGCCGTCCTGTAGAAGTTTACGAAGGGGAAGATGCCTCTAAGGCCAGTTTCCTCCAACACCCGCAAGGTATATTGGCATTGTTTCCGACAAACATTCATAAATACATACAACCACAGTCCGGACTAAAGTTATTGCTCGACGGAGTGCAAGATCCGGGCAATTTCGGTACGATTGTAAGAATTGCCGACTGGTTCGGAATCGACCATGTGTACTGTTCTGCGGAATGCGCCGATGTATTCAGCCCGAAAGTCGTGCAAGCCACAATGGGGTCGCTGGCTCGGGTGAAGACCGAATACTGTGAACCGATAGCTTTGCTTGACTCTCTGCCAGAGGATTATCCGGTCTACGGAACTCTACTTGATGGTGACAATATTTACGATAACGAGCTGACGGAAAACGGCATTATTGTGATGGGTAACGAGGGCAACGGCATAAGTCCAGATGTGAGGATGCGTGTAAACCACAGGATTCTCATACCCAGTTATCCAATAGACTCTCCAACGGCAGAAAGTCTGAATGTGGCTGTAGCGACAGCGATAGTATGCTCTGAATTTAGGCGTAGGGCAACAAACCTGCTGTAACGGAATTTGCAAAACCAAGAAAGTGTATCAAACAAAAAGAATACTAAACATGGACGGACTTTATACGAGAAGAAACATATCGGAATGCCTGGGGGCAGCATGGACTCTTCTGAGTACAAATATACACCGCATGGTGAGGTCGCTATGGCTTTCAGCATTGTCTTTTTCCGTATTTTATGCCCTACTTGCCGTTGCCTTACTGGGATTCGTAAAGAATTTGAGTCTTGGCAAGAGCCTTACAGTTGATGTGGTTGCTGTTGTTGCGTTTTCGGTTGCCGTCATTGTTACAACCCTCGTCATCATTGCAAAGATATTCAACCAGGTTAACACACTGGATTTCAAGCATTGTATACAACGTTCATGCAAGGCGTTTCTAATTGTAGTAACATTTTGTGTTCTATCAGCCATGTTACTTGTTGCTGCTGTTATCGTAAGCATCTATCTTATGCAAAATGGTAAGATGTCGCTTGTGGCATCCTATGCTGTAATGGGAATTCTAACTTTGGCAATAGCCGTTATACCTTTTGTGTTCTTTTGTCCGTTCAAATATTCATTGACGAAGTATATGGTTGAACCGGATATGAGCATAAAACAAATATGGAAGAACTATCGTGTCGGTTTCCGAAATATGGGATTTGTATTCGGATGCAGTTTGCTTTGCATCGTCATAATGGCCACTATATACAATGTAATGGCTCTGTCGGGATATGTTGCAACAATATCCGCATCATTGGCATACAGCGGGGCTCTCAATGGGGATTCGGTCAATTTGCCGGAGTATTTCCCCATAATATTCGGAGCAACGATGTTCGTTGCCGGTCTCATATCCACCGTCCTACTGGTTTGGTTCGTGTTTGTGGAATACTACCAGTATGCTTCCATTGAGGCGCGCAACGGCAGGACGGACGGCAAACAGAATAAACAAACAAAGTAAATGGCGAAGAGAGTACTATTCATAGATCGCGATGGAACGATAATAAAAGAACCTGTCGACGAACAGATAGACGCATTTGAAAAGCTGGAATTTGTAGAAGGCGTATTCAAAGCACTGTCGTTCACGGCGGAACATACGGATTTCGAATTCGTAATGGTGAGCAATCAGGACGGGCTTGGCACGAATGCATTTCCAGAAGACACATTTTGGCCTGTACACAACTTTATAATCCAAACATTAAAAGGCGAAGGCATAGAGTTCAAAAAGCAACATATCGACCGTCACTTTCCTGAAGACAATGCTCCGACAAGAAAACCGGGAACTGCAATGTTGACAGAATATATGACTGAAGAGTACGACTTGAAGAATTCTTATGTCATCGGAGACCGAGATTCGGATGCCCAACTAGCACAAAATCTCGGGTGCAAGGCTCTCGTTATAGGCAAGAATGGACTGAACTGGCAAAAGATTGCAGAACTTCTGTTTGCTGGAGAACGTACTGCGGAAGCCGTACGGACAACAAAGGAAACCGACATTTCTGTAAGGGTGAACCTTGACGGAAACGGGAAGTGCGACATCCAGACAGGCCTCGGATTCTTTGACCATATGCTGGAACAGATAGGAAAACACGGAACAATAGACCTCTATATACATTGCAGCGGTGATCTCTATGTGGACGAGCACCACACCATAGAAGATACAGCACTTGCATTGGGTGAGTGCATTCTGAAAGCGTTGGGCGACAAAAGAGGCATTGAACGTTATGGCTATTCCCTTCCAATGGATGACTGTCTGTGTCAAGTGGCACTTGATTTCGGGGGGCGACCGTGGCTTGTGTGGGATGCCGAGTTCCACAGGGAGAAGATTGGGGAAATGCCGACGGAAATGTTCCTGCACTTTTTCAAGTCCTTGTCTGATGCTGCAAGAATGAACCTTAATGTCAAAGCGGAAGGACAGAACGAACACCACAAGATAGAAGGTATATTCAAAGCCTTTGCGCGAAGCCTCAGAATGGCAGTGCGCAGAGACATATATCACTACGACCTACCTTCCACAAAAGGAAGCCTTTAAGACTGGAAATTACAAGAATGCTTGCTTAGAGTACATTTTGGTTAAAGGATATGCAGTTTTTTGTATATATCGGGAAAAATCAGTAACTTTGCAAAGTTTATTAATGAACCAATTATAATCAGATAATAGCAATGAGTAAACAGACCGAGAAGATTAAGGCACTGATAGAAAAACGTGCCGCAGCAAAACTTGGCGGCGGTGAGAAAGCTATAGAAAAGCAGCACCAACGTGGCAAATATACAGCGCGTGAACGCATAGATATGCTTGTCGATGAGGGGTCTTTTGAGGAATATGATATGTTCAAGCTCCACCGTTGCCACAATTTCGAAATGGAGAAAAAGCAATATCCTGGTGACGGCGTGGTAGTGGGAAGTGCCACGATAGACGGCCGTCTGGTCTACATTTCGGCTCAGGACTTCACTGTGAACGGTGGTTCTTTGTCGGAAACAATGTCTCAGAAGATATGCAAAGTTATGGATATGGCGATGACTAACGGTGCGCCGTTCATCTGCATGAACGATTCTGGTGGTGCCCGCATTCAGGAAGGCATCTGTTCACTCGCTGGTTACGGTGAACTTTTTGAGCGCAATATTCTGGCGAGTGGTGTCATTCCACAGATTTCAGCCATACTTGGACCTTGCGCCGGAGGAGCCGTTTACTCCCCTGCCCTCACCGATTTCATCCTTATGAAAGAGGGTACTTCCTATATGTTCCTTACTGGACCGAAAGTTGTAAAGAGTGTTACAGGTGAGGATGTTGACGCAGAACATCTTGGTGGTGCAAGTGTTCATGCTACCAAGAGTGGTGTCACTCACTTTACGGCAAAGACAGAAGAGGAGATGTTTGAGATGATAAAGACTCTCCTCAGTTACATTCCTTCGAACAATACGGAGGAAGCACCACGGGTGGAATGTACAGACCCAATCAATCGTATGGAGGATTCCTTAAACGAGATCTTGCCGGATGATCCCAACAAAGCCTATGATATGTATAAGGTAATCGCCGCTATCACAGACAACGGAGAATTCTTTGAAGTACAGCCAAAGTTTGCAAAGAATATCATAACAGGCTTTGCTCGCTTCAACGGACAGAGTGTAGGTGTCGTTGCAAACCAACCTTCGGCATACGCTGGTGTACTTGACACCAATGCATCTCGCAAAGGTGCACGTTTTGTAAGGTTCTGCGATGCTTTCAATATCCCCATTGTCAGTCTTGTTGACGTTCCTGGATTCCTTCCTGGGACAGGTCAGGAATACAACGCTGTAATCCTGCACGGAGCACAACTTCTCTATGCCTACGGAGAAGCAACTGTGCCAAAGATTACCATAACATTGCGCAAGTCATACGGAGGTTCACATATTGTTATGGGCTGTAAACAACTTCGCTCAGATCTGAATTTTGCTTGGCCATCTGCGGAGATTGCTGTTATGGGTGCTTCTGGTGCCGTTGCGGTGCTTCAAGCAAAGGGTATCAAGGCAATGAAGGAGGAAGGCGGTGATGTCAAAGCGTTCATTGCAGAGAAAGAGGAAGAATACACCGAGATGTTTGCCAACCCCTATCAGGCAGCTCAATATGGTTACATTGATGATGTAATCGAACCGCGTAATACTCGTTTCCGTATTTGTCGCGGTTTGGCACAACTTGCAAACAAACGTCAGAATCTGCCTGCAAAGAAGCATGGATGTATGCCCATGTAATCGATTAATGGGAAAAGAACCTGTTAAAACTTAGTACAAATGGACAAGAATATTTATGCTGCGATTGCAATGGCTCTCTATGAGTACCAAGGCAACAATATTCACGATAGGGAATCGGGTATTATCACAATAAAACCAAAGCAGACAATGTGGAATGCAAAGTTCCTTAGTTTTACACAAAAACCATAATACAAGATGAATACATTCAAATACACAATAGGTGGAAAGGAATATAATGTTGAAATTGGCGAGGTGAATGATACCAACGCTAATGTCACTGTCAATGGTGAAACATTCTCTGTTGAATTGGAAAAACAGCTGGAACCAGAGAAGAAAAAAACTGTTCTCGGTCAACCAAAGAAGGATGAGGCAGACGAAGAGACCACTCCGGTGATGAACGTCAACACAAACAATGCGTTGAGAGCACCTCTTCCTGGGGTCGTAACCGAAATTAAGGTGGAGATGGGACAGAACGTAAGTGCCGGTGACACACTTGTCGTGCTGGAAGCAATGAAGATGGCAAACAATCTTGAAGCCGAAAAGGACGGAAAGGTAATTGCCATTTGTGTCAAAGTTGGCGAGAGCGTTATGGAGGACACGCCACTCATTGTAGTGGAATAACCGGGATTCCGGATGAAGTATTCTCCCCTTCTATAATTCAGGGAGATAATGACAAACGAAGAAAAATGCCAAAGAAAATTCTGTTTATCGACCAAGAGATTACTCCGTATGTACCAGAGTCTGCCATGTCAACGCTTGGTCAACAGTTGTCGGAAAAGATTCAGGAGAAAGGGTACGAAATTCGTACGTTTATGCCAAAGTGGGGCACAATTAACGAACGTCGTGGACAACTGCATGAAGTAATTCGTCTTTCAGGAATAAACATTACAATAGACGATACGGATCATCCACTCCTGATAAAGGTGGCATCCATTCCTGTTTCAAGAGTACAAGTCTATTTCATAGACAATGATGATTATTTCGCGAAAAGGAAAATGGGGACGGACGAGACTGGAGAGGAGTATCCAGACAACGGAGAGCGTGCCGTGTTTTATGCGAGAGGCGTTCTTGAAACCGTCAAGAAGTTGCGTTGGAATCCAGATGTGATTGTTTGTCAAGGTTGGATGGCAGCGGTTGTGCCACTTTATCTAAAAGAAGTATACAACGAAGAGCCTTGTTTTGCTCATGCGAAAGTGGTCACAAGCATTTTCAACGAACAGTTGAAAAACGATTTTGGCACAAATTTCAAGCGTTGTGTCGCATATAGGGGCGTCACGGAAGAGTCGTTGTCTCAGTATAAGGACAACTTTGACTTCCTTGAACTGGGTAAGATGGCCGTTGATTTCAGCGACGGAGTTATACTTGCAACCTCTGACAGCAATGCAGAACTCAGTGACTATGCACGCGCAAAGAATATTCCGACATTGGAATATTCAGGAGAAGATTTTGCCGAAGCATACAGTAATTTCTTTGAAGAGATAACGAAGTAACAGCTCATGAAACCGAAATATTTCCTCGCAGGATTATGCGCACTTGCGTGTCTTGCCGCTTGTAATGACGAAACGGGCACTATTGGCGGTTCGCTTATCAATGATTTGGATCATCTGGAGATATCCACAGACACGTTTGACATAACCACTCGTTCTATAGTCGTGGACTCCGTACTTGCCAGAAGCAGTTCCAGTTATCTCGGAACCATACGGGATCCGGAAACAGGAGAATATATATCTGCCAACTATATGACCCAATTCCATACGCTGGAAGGTTACGGTTTTCCTGTCATTGACTCCATTTCAAGCCGTGATATCAACGATTATGTTATCGCAGATTCATGCGAATTGCGCTTGTTTTGGGATAGTTTCTACGGAGACTCCCTGTCTTCCATGAAATGTACGGCTTATGAACTTGCCACTCCAATGACGGAAGACAAAACATATTATTCCAACTTTGATCCTATAAAAGAAGGACTTGTGCGTAGTACAAGCGTAGGAGGAATAAAGGCAAGCAAGACTTACACTCTTGAAGACATGAACGTCTCACTGTCTCTCCGCAACAATTCAAGTTATTCCAAGAATATCCGCATACTGCTTAATAAGCCATATACGGACAAGGACGGAAAAACTTACAACAATTACGGCACATATATTATGCGCAAGTATTATGAAGAGTATGGTGGTGACTCCACATATTTCAAAAACTCAATTCGACTGACCAACAATGTTATACCTGGGTTCTACATTGAGTCAACAGGGGGGCTTGGCAATCTTGCAAACGTTACTCTTACACAATTGAACCTATATTTCAAATATAAAGGTTCGTCATCATCGACACCTTATACGGGAACGATGTCGTTCGCAGGCACACAAGAGGTAATGCAACATACCAATTATGTGAATGAAAACGAGAAAATCAAGTCGCTTGCTGACGATCCCACTTGTACATATCTGAAGACACCAGCCGGGATATTCACTGAAATTACCTTGCCTGTAAATGAAATTTGCCTCAATCATGACAACGACACAATCAACAGTGCAAAGTTTACGTTGCAACGGTTAAACGATATGACAGACAGTGATTACGCTTTTGACGCCCCTACAACGGTGTTGTTAGTTCCTAAGGACAGTCTTTATTCTTTCTTTGAACACAGGGACGTGAACAACAACAAGACATCATTCCTTGCCACGTTTGACACAAAGAGTAACACCTATACATTCAACAATATTGGCTCAATGATAAAAGCAATGCAGCAATCAAAGTTGAATGGCAACACGTCGGAAGACTGGAATAAGGCTGTACTCATCCCTGTCACGACAACGACTAACACTTCCAGTCAGGTTACAAAGGTCATGCATGATATGTCGCTCACAAGTACCAGACTTGTGGGAGGTCCGTCCAATCCAAACGGAGGTATCAGAATCAGCATTATATACAGTAAATACAAATAATTCATGGCTGACAATTATCTTGAAAACGCCAGAGAGCAATATGAAAAGAAAAAGGCTCTTTGGCTGAACAAGAGGAAATATCTTGGCAGGAGAGTCAAGTGTGAGATAGAGAAGCCGGAAGATTGGTCATTGTGACAAAAAAGGTCTGCATATATGATGCGCAGACCTTTTTATTTTCTCTATTTTGTTGTGTTCGTACACAATGAAAATATCCAAAATAAAAGACAAAAAAGTTTGGAGGATATTGAATAAATGTTTATTTTTGCGGTGTTATCCTGAAAACAATCTTTTTACCTTAAATGGCAAATTAAACTAACACCTAATTGAGACAGAGGGCAGCTCGTGAGAGCCGCCCTCTGTCTTTTTTCTATTATCAGCATTCTTTTGAAGCCGGTTCTTTGCCATTGCTGTCCGCTAATTATTTTTATATTATTGCTGTCCGCTAAAAAACTGAATAACTTTTGAGGGTCTT
>CAVFZF010000010.1:0-81544 GCA_963627025.1 Bifidobacteriaceae bacterium
CGCAGTCATTCCCAACACACGGTTCAACTCCCTCCCCGTGAGCAATTTCATCTGACGATATGTCTGTAGATGAAAAGCGAGATAGACGAGCACAAGTGCTGATTTTGCGGTGAAACCGCCGTAAATAGACATTGTCAGTGCCGCCACAATGCCCAACAGGAGATATAGCCGCAGCCCCCATTTTCTGCCGACAAGGACTATGAGAGTACGCTTCCCGCTGCTGCGGTCATTGTCTATGTCTCGATAATTGTTAAGTATCAGCAGATTGTCAACAGCCAATCCGCAAGCAAGAGAAACGTTTAGGACAACCAACGGCACACAACCTGTTTGTATATAATATGTTATACACACAGGAACAATACCAAAAAAAAGCAACACAAGCAAATCTCCAAGTCCGATATAGGAGAACACAGTTGTGTAGAGGACACAGAACACAACGCACGCAACGCCCACAATTATCATTTCAATACCGCCATAAAACACGAGTGGAAGGCCTACTGCACAAGCGACAAAGGTCGTTATGAACAGTGCGACGAGCATCGCCCGAGGAGTAATCCACCCCATCGAACAAGCGCGCAACGGTCCGAGACGACTCGCCTCATCGTCGTTTCCGTGCCGCCAGTCAAAATAGTCGTTGACGAAATTGGCGTCTATCTGCATCATCAAAGCGAACAGCAGACAGAGCACGGCAGGAATAATGTCTATATGAAAATCCGCGTCTTTCGCAGCCAAGGCTATACCCATGATTACAGGCACCATGGCTCCTGCAAGCGTCTTGGGACGTGATGCGAGTATCCAAGCACGAAAAGAATTGGTTTTGACAGACTTCTCTTTAGTCATGCAAGTTACTGTACAAGCGGTCAAAATATTTACGCAGTTCCGTCTCATCGGCAATTACCGCACGGATTTCACGCAGTCTCTGTTCGTTGGGAGAGTTGGGAATCCATAGCCGGATGTAACCATTGACAGAGTATTTCTCCAGCATATGCTGTCGAAAACGCTCCCATTGGGCAGTCTCGTCCATTTCCGGGTAGTGCTCAAGACCGTACTGTACAGCACGGGTAAATACAGTCTCGAGTTCCAGTTCCCTGTCCGATTCCGCCACAATCTTACCATAAAGGCTTCTCGGCTGGCGCGAACTGGAGGCCCGATGATCTTCAACAGCCTCCTTCATGATGCGCAACTGCTCCGGAGAAAACCACTTCCTGAGCCGTGCGTCTGCCATAAGTATCTTGCCACTCGTGATGTGGTGGATGGCACGTGGACCCGACATACCGAGGTCATGGTAGGCTGCTATAACGTAAGCCATATCCTCATCGGCACCCAATTGCTTTGCCAATGCAAGGCTTTCGCGGATAACTGACTGTGCATGACGGATGCCATGCGATGCACCAAACGCTCCATAACGGGGAAGAATCTGCTTCTCTACAAAGTCAACAATCTCGAGATTCATACAGGAAAACAGGCTAATAGCAGGTCATCTCACAGTTATATGGAAACAACCTTGCTTCTTTTCGTACTTTATATAGCAACGGTTCTGATTGCGGAAATCGTCCAACACCTCCGACAAGACCCACTTCAAGGTGTCGTTGGTCACTGCCCTGCGCTTCACACCGGCAGGGTCAGCCACCGTCTTATAGCGGTTGTAACAGATGTCAAATGTGGTTGCGTATTGGTGACAAGAGTTCTGTTTGGCGTTGAAATTGTGCTTGCAGAGTTTCTCGACATCCTCTTGCGTACGCAGAACACTTGTGACTATGATTTTGTGCAGAGGGATACCCTTTACCTGAAGGGAATCAAAGAACACGCTACCTATGTCCTGCAACAGAGCGGAAGCATTGGGAACGAGATACGGTATGCTGCTTTTAGCCTCCTCAACATAGAAATA
This sequence comes from Bifidobacteriaceae bacterium, assembly GCA_963627025.1. Lineage (GTDB taxonomy): Bacteria > Bacteroidota > Bacteroidia > Bacteroidales > Bacteroidaceae > Prevotella. Next base: position 1,889 of record CAVFZF010000010.1, read on the forward strand.
CGGATTGGCTCCGATATACACGAGTTCCTTCTTTCGCTTCTCCGCCTCTTCCCTGTCCTTCACTATGGCAACACCGTTCCGCTGTGCCGCCACAAGTTGCACGTCATTCTGGTCAGGGAAACAGCCGTCAAAACTTGACACACTGTATATTTTGTGCGGTTTGAACGGTGTTTCCGGAACTCTGGAAACTGTGCTGTCACTCTTTTCGGCAACCGTATCGGCGATGCCGACGGAGTCCGTTGCACTTACGTTTTCTGTAGGATGTGCCAGTGAAGGGTGTATTTCCCTTACAAGGGAGAGAAATATCACCGCAATACAAAAAAACTGGACGTATCTCTGAGGAGTAATCTTCTTCATCATCAAGTCACGTTATGCAAAGGTAGCAAAATAATCCGTCATTTGAAATTCTTGCTCTCCTTTTCTTTGAGTATTATGTTTTTTTCCGTAATTTTGCAGTGAATTATTACACGGAAAAGTTGATAGAGAAGCACGTTGTCCTTGAAGACATTGACCCCGTGACATTCTATGGGGTCAACAACGGTCACTTTCAGATGCTGAGGTCGTTGTTTCCCAAGTTGCGCATTGTAGCAAGAGACAACGTCATCCGTATGCAAGGAAGCGAAGAAGACATCGCTTCCGCCGAGGAGAACATCGGTAAGATTTGTCTCCACATAGCCAAATACAACACCATTGACGACGAGGACATTCTCGACATTGTGCACGGCAAAAGGACGCAAAAGGGCGACCCGAAGAATGTCATCGTATATAACACGTCGGGAAAGCCAATCAAAGCGCGCTCCGAAAACCAGCAGAGGCTGGTCGAAGCCTACGAGAAGAACGACATGGTGTTTGCCGTAGGACCAGCCGGAACCGGTAAGACATACATCAGTATAGCCCTTGCGGTGAAGGCACTGAAAGAAAAAGCGGCAAAGAAAATCATCCTCAGCCGCCCCGCAGTGGAAGCTGGCGAGAAACTGGGATTCCTTCCCGGCGACATGAAAGAGAAGATTGACCCCTACTTGCAGCCTCTTTACGATTCTTTGCAAGACATGTTACCCGCCGCGAAACTACAGGACATGATGGACAAAGGCATCATTCAGATAGCCCCATTGGCATTTATGCGCGGCCGGACTCTCAATGATGCCGTGGTCATACTGGACGAAGCGCAGAACACAACGACCGCCCAGATAAGGATGTTCCTTACCAGAATGGGCTGCAACTCAAAGATGATAATCACCGGAGACCTCACCCAGATAGACCTGCCGCGTCAAGTGACAAGCGGAATGAGGGAAGCCGTGACAGTGTTACAGGACATTGAGGGCATCGGCATCGTGCATTTGGGGCAGAAAGACATAGTCCGTCACAAACTGGTGACGCGCATTGTGGAAGCATACGACAAGTTCAAGAAACAACATAACGATGAAAGCTTTAACAAAGACCGACTTTAACTTCAAAGGACAGAAGAGTGTTTACCACGGCAAAGTGCGTGATGTGTACAACATCAACGATGATTTGATGGTGATGGTTGCCACAGACCGCATCTCGGCATTTGATGTCGTATTGCCCAAAGGCATCCCTTTCAAGGGGCAGGTACTGAACCAGATTGCCGCAAAATTCCTTGACAGCACCAGCGACATCTGTCCGAACTGGAAACTTGCAACACCCGACCCAATGGTTACAGTGGGACTTAAATGCGAGGGGTTCCGTGTAGAGATGATAATAAGAGGTGTGTTGACTGGTTCTGCTTGGCGCGAATACAAAAACGGATGCAGAGAAATCTGCGGAGTGAAACTGCCCGAGGGGATGCGTGAGAACGAGGCTTTCCCCGAACCGATAATCACTCCTACGACTAAAGCGGACGAGGGTCACGACCTCAATATTTCCAAGGAGGAAATCATAAGCACCGGGCTTGTTGCAAAAGAAGACTACGAAATAATTGAGGACTATACACGCAAACTGTTTAAGCGCGGTCAGGAGATTGCTGCAAAGCAGGGACTGATTCTTGCAGATACAAAGTACGAGTTCGGCAAACGTGACGGAAAGATTTACCTGATTGACGAAATTCACACTCCCGACTCAAGCCGTTACTTTTATGCAGACGGCTACGAAGAAAAAGTAAATGCAGGAGAACCGCAGCGACAACTGTCGAAAGAGTTCGTACGCCAATGGCTTATAGAGCATGATTTCATGAATGAGCCTGGACAGAAGATGCCCGAAATAACCGACGAATATGCTGAAAGCGTATCCGAGCGCTATATTGAGTTGTACGAAAATATCGTCGGCGAGAAATTTGAAAAGGCGGACACAGCATCCGACATCTCTGCCCGCATAGAGGCTAACGTCAGCAATTACCTCGAGAGTCTGAAGTAAACACAGTTCCAAGAACGTCAGAATACAACAGTGGACTACGCCCAGGAAAAAATCAAGCCTTACGGCAAGCAAGGAGAGAAAGGCGAATTGGTGGAACAGATGTTCGACAACATCGCTCCCTCCTACGACAAACTGAACCATCGGCTGTCGTGGAATATCGACAAAAGGTGGCGCAAGGCTGCCATCGGCCAACTGGTTCCGCTGGCTCCAAAGACAATTTTGGATGTAGCGACAGGCACTGGCGATTTTGCTATCCTGTCGGCCATGGAACTGAGACCACAAAGTCTTGTCGGAATAGACATATCCGAAGGGATGATGAACATCGGACGGAAGAAGGTCAAGGAACTCGGTCTTGACAGCGTAGTCAGTTTCAAGAAAGAGGACTGTCTTGCCCTTTCGTTTCCCGACAACACCTTTGATGCCATCACTGTTGCCTTTGGGATAAGGAACTTTCAAGACCTTGACAAGGGCTTGGACAATATGTACAGGGTGTTGAAACAAGGCGGAAGGGTTGTCATTGTGGAACTCACCACTCCCGTGAAGTTCCCAATGAAGCAATTGTATGCCGTGTACCGCAAGACGGTACTGCCATTATACGGTCGCATGGTCTCAAAAGACACTGATGCATACAACTACTTGAACAAAACCATAGCCGCGTTTCCACAGGGCGAAAAGATGCAGAAGATTCTGCAAAAAGCAGGTTTCTGCAACGTAGAATTCAAACGTCTTACATTCGGAATATGCACTTTGTACACAGCGGAAAAGAAATAATCAACGGACAGATATGGACATATACGGATTAATCGGGGCAACTCTCGGACACTCATTCTCCAAGAGTTATTTCAATGAAAAGTTCGATAATGAGCACATCGATGCCAAGTATCTGAACTTTGAGATACCCAATATCGGCGAACTGAAAGCCGTTTTGGACACCAATCCCGACCTTAAAGGGCTGAATGTCACTATTCCTTACAAGCAGCAGATTATCCCTTACCTCAACGAGATAACGAAAGAGGCAAAGGAGATAGGTGCCGTCAACGTAGTGAAAGTGACGAGGAAGAAAGACAAGATACACCTTAAAGGATTCAACAGTGACGTGGTCGGCTTTTCGGAAAGCATCAGACCGCTCATCGAACCGTGCCACAAGAAAGCACTCATACTGGGGACTGGCGGTGCATCGAAGGCAATTGCCTATGGTCTGAAGTCCTTGGGCATAGAGTACAAGTTCGTCAGCAGGAGCAAGAAAGCGGACTGTCTGACCTATGAGGAGATAACTCCCGAGGTCGTAAAAGAATATAAGGTCATTGTCAACTGCACTCCTGTGGGTATGTATCCCAACACTGACAGTTGCCCGCAACTGCCCTACTCCGCCATGGACAGCCGCAATTTACTGTATGACTTGATATATAATCCCGACGAAACACTGTTCCTCAGCAAAGGCAAAGAACAAGGGGCAATCACCAAGAACGGTCTGGAGATGCTGCTTCTGCAGGCGTTTGCCAGTTGGGAATTTTGGAATGAATAATCAGAAATATGGACAACAGATACATGATGCGTGGCGTCAGTGCCGCGAAAGAGGACGTTCACAACGCAATAAAGGACATCAACAAGGGTTTGTACCCGCAGGCTTTCTGCAAGATAATCCCTGACATTCTCGGAGGAGACCCTGACTACTGTAACATTATGCACGCCGATGGAGCAGGCACAAAGTCCTCATTGGCGTATGTATACTGGCGCGAAACAGGTGACCTTTCGGTGTGGAAAGGCATCGCACAGGATGCCTTGATAATGAATACGGACGATTTGCTCTGCGTCGGAGCGGTCGACAACATTCTTGTGTCAAGTACTATTGGCAGAAACAAGATGCTCATTCCGGGCGAGGTAATATCCGAGATAATAAACGGAACGGACGAACTTCTTGCGGAAATGCGCAAGATGGGCATCGGAATATATGCTACCGGCGGTGAGACTGCCGATGTCGGCGACCTCGTGCGCACCATTATTGTAGACTCTACCGTCACTTGCCGAATGAAACGTGCAGATGTCATTGACAATGCCAACATCCGTCCAGGAGACGTTATCGTGGGTTTGTCTTCTTGTGGACAAGCCACATACGAGAAGGAATACAACGGTGGTATGGGGTCAAACGGACTTACTTCCGCACGCCATGATGTGTTTGCGAAATACTTGGCAGACAAATATCCGGAGAGTTACGACCGTTCCATTCCTGAAGAACTGGTCTACAGCGGCAGTTACAAACTGACCGACACTGTGGAAGATTCTCCTGTTTCCGCTGGAAAACTTGTCCTTTCGCCCACCAGAACATATGCTCCCGTACTGAAAAAGATACTCTCCGAAATGCGCAGTGACATCCACGGCATGGTGCATTGCACTGGTGGCGCACAGACAAAGGTACTGCATTTCGTAGGAGAAAACTGCAAAGTGATAAAGGACAATATGTTTCCTGTCCCCCCACTCTTCCGTGCAATACAGAAAGAAAGCGGCACTGAGTGGAAAGAGATGTACAAAGTATTCAACATGGGACACCGCATGGAGATTTATGTATCAAAGGAACAGGCGGACAAAGTCATTGAAATCAGCAAGTCTTTCAACATCGATGCCCAGGTCATAGGACACATTGAAGAAGGCAAGAAAGGACTGGTGATAACGTCTGAATACGGAACATTTGAGTATTGACACCCGATGGAAAACAACAATATACTGCAAAAACTTGACGGATTGGAGGCTCGCTTCGAAGAAGTGGCGACCCTCATAACCGACCCGTCCGTAATTTCCGACCAGCAAAGATACGTGAAACTGACCAAGGAATACAAGGACTTGGAGAGTATCGTCAAACTTCGCAAACGCTATTTAGCCTGTCTGCACGCCATAGCGGAGGCCAAAGACATCATCATAAACGAGCAAGACGCTGAGATGAAGGATATGGCTCGTGAGGAGTTACAGGCGAACGAGGAACTGCAACCGAAGTTGGAGGAAGACATAAAGATTGCTCTCATCCCCAAAGATCCCGAAGATGACAAGAACGTACAAATGGAAGTGCGTGCCGGAACAGGCGGTAACGAAGCCTGCCTGTTTGCCGGTGAACTGTTCCTGATGTACAAGAAGTTCTGCGAATCCAAGGGTTGGACTGTGTCAGTGACATCTGAAAGCGAAGGCGCAGTAGGCGGTTTCAAGGAGATTGACTTCGCTGTCAGCGGTGACGGAGTATATGGAGTGCTCAAATATGAGTCAGGCGTGCACCGCGTACAGCGTGTTCCCGTGACGGAGTCCAACGGCAGAATGCAAACGTCCGCAGCGACTGTAGCCGTCCTGCCAGAAGCAGAGCCGTTCGACGTACAGATTAACGAGGGCGAGATAAAATGGGATACATTCCGTTCGTCAGGCGCTGGCGGTCAGAACGTCAACAAGGTTGAGTCAGGAGTAAGGGCGCGCTATATGTGGAAAAACCCCAATACCGGCGAGACAGAAGAGATTCTTATCGAGTGTACCGAGACCCGCGACCAGCCCAAGAACAAGGAACGGGCATTGGCAAGACTTCGCACCTATATATATGACAAGGAGCATCAGAAATACATGGACGACATTGCCAGCCGCAGGAAGACCCTTGTGTCAACGGGAGACCGCTCCGCCAAGATACGCACATACAACTTTCCGCAAGGTCGTGTCACTGATCACAGAATAGGATTTACCACTCATGACCTTCCCGGATTTATGGGCGGAAACATCCAACCCATGATTGATGCGCTCACCGTAGCCGAGAATGCCGAGAAGATGAAAGCCAACCAACTGTAACAATGGCACTGCATTACACGAGAAAAACGGACGACAAGGACGAGCGAACCGTCAATGCGGTGGAGTTTATAGACCGACTTGCCGAGATAAACAAACGCCGCAATGTGCCCGAAAGAATAGAAAACACTGAAATAACGGTATAAAACACCTGACAAAATGGACAGAAAAGAACTGGTTGAACAGATACGCCTGAAGAAGAGTTTCCTGTGTGTAGGACTGGATGTGGACATCAACAAGATACCGTCACATCTGCTTGACGAGCCGGATCCGATTTTTTCTTTCAACAAAGAGATAATAGATGCCACTGCGCCCTACTGCATCGCATACAAACCAAACCTCGCTTTCTATGAGGCCTACGGCATAAAGGGACTTACCGCATTCCAGAAAACGGTCGACTATATACACGAAAACTATCCACAGCAGTTTATCATTGCCGATGCGAAACGTGGTGACATAGGCAACACAAGCGCCATGTATGCCAAGACATTCTTTGGCGAATACGATGTGGATGCACTGACAGTAGCCCCTTATATGGGTGAAGACTCCGTCACTCCGTTCCTCGGATACGACGGGAAATGGGTCATCCTGCTGGCTCTGACAAGCAATAAAGGCTCTAACGACTTCCAGTTTACCGTTGCGGAAAACGGCGAAAGACTTTTCGAGACCGTTCTTCGCAAGAGCCAACAGTGGGGAAACAAGGACAACATGATGTATGTTGTCGGAGCGACACAAGGCAAGATGTTCGAGGACATAAGGAAACTTGCGCCCGACCATTTCCTCCTTGTTCCGGGCGTAGGAGCGCAAGGTGGCAGTCTGCAAGAAGTGTGCAAATACGGCATGAACGGCGATTGTGGTCTGATTGTCAACTCTTCACGCGGAATAATTTATGCCGGCAAGGGCGAAGATTTCGCCAAAGCGGCAGCAGAAGCGGCAAGCAAACTCCAGAAGGAAATGGCTGAAGAACTGGCAAAACACGGCATTTAGGTTTGAAAGACTTTAAGGTTATAAACGATCCTGTATTCGGATTCATAAGGATTCCACGCGGTCTTTTGCTGCAGATAATACAGCATCCGCTGTTCCAGAGGCTTTCACGCATAAAGCAACTGGGACTATCTTCCATAGTCTTTCCCGGTGCCCAGCACACCCGATTCCAACATTCGCTCGGTGCATTCCACCTCATGAGCGAGGCTCTTCTCACCCTTCAGCAGAAGGGGACATTCATTTTCGACAGCGAGGCTGAGGCTGTCTGTGCCGCCATACTCATGCATGACATCGGGCACGGACCGTTCTCGCACGTTCTGGAGCACACTTTGGTGAGCGGAATCTCCCACGAAGACATATCGTTAATGATGATGGAAGAAATCAACCGCGACCTTGGCGGACAACTTAACCTCGCCATCACCATTTTCAAGGGGGAGCACCCCAAGCCATTCCTCCACCAGTTGATCTCCAGCCAACTCGACATGGACAGGCTCGATTACCTCCGCCGCGACAGTTTCTTCACCGGAGTTCATGAGGGGAACATCGGTTCGGCACGCATAATAACAATGCTCGATGTGGTTGACGACCAACTTTGCATCGACCACAAAGGCATCTATTCCATAGAAAATTACCTGACCTCACGCCGCCTGATGTACTGGCAGGTCTACCTGCACAAGACTACGGTCGGAGCGGAACGACTTCTCATCAATACTCTGCGCAGGGCAAAAGCCCTCGTAAAATCAGGTACTGACGTGTTCGCCACCCCTGCCCTGAAACATTTTCTCGCCAACGACATCGACCGGGAGTGGTTCGTCAGCGACAACCGCACACTGAAATACTACAGCCAACTGGATGACAACGACATCTGGACTGCACTGAAAGTGTGGGCAGAATCATCCGATCCGATTCTCTCAAGACTGGCAAAGGGGCTGACAGACCGCCGTTTATTCAAGGTGGAAACGAGCGAAGAACCGTTCACGGCGGAATACATACGGTCGAAAAGGGAAGAACTGGCGGTGTCACTCGGCATCACCATGGACGAGACAGAGTATTTCCTCTCGCAGACATCCGCCAAGAAGGATATGTACAACATGGACGATGACCATATCTCCATACTCTTCAACGACGGCACTCTGAAGGATGTCGCAGACGTGTCAGACCTCATCAACATGAACATACTGGCACACAAGAAGAGCAAGTACTACCTCTGCTATCAGCGAGTGTGACATCAACGCTGTGTCAACACGCCATTCTTTATTGACTTTTTTCTCGCTGTAGACTTGTATTTCAGGAATTTTGGCTAATTTTGCACAGTTGAAATAGACAGTTGAAAACTTTTTAATAACATAAGAAACATGGCAACAAAAATCAATGATTACGATTTCGCCGGCAAGAAGGCAATCGTTCGTGTAGACTTCAATGTCCCCATTCAGGACGGCAAGATTACGGATGACACTCGTATCCGCGGTGCTCTCCCCACCCTCAAACTGATTCTGGAGAAGGGCGGTGCACTGATTATAATGTCACATATGGGCAAGCCGAAGGGCAAAGTAAAGGCTGAACTCTCCCTGTCACAGATAGTTGATGCCGTAAGCGAGAAGCTCGGAGTTCCCGTAAAGTTCGCTTCCGACTGCCAGAAGGCTGATGCTGAAGTGGCTGCACTCAAGCCAGGCGAGGCTCTTCTGCTCGAGAACCTCCGTTTCTACCCTGAAGAGGAGGGCAAGCCAGTAGGCATTGACAAGGAAGATCCTGCCTATGAGGATGCAAAGAAGGCCATGAAGGCATCGCAGAAGGAGTTCGCAAAGAAACTCGCTTCATACGCTGACTGCTGGGTAATGGATGCTTTCGGAACAGCACACCGCAAGCATGGCTCTACCGCTGTTATCGCCGACTACTTCAAACCGGAAGACCGTATGCTCGGACTTCTTATGGAAAAGGAGGTCGCAGCTGTTGATGCAGTGCTCGGAAACATAAAGCGTCCGTTCGTAGCAATCATGGGTGGTTCCAAGGTTTCGTCCAAGATAGGCATCATTGAGAACCTTCTCGGCAAGGTAGACAAACTCATTCTCTGTGGTGGAATGACCTATACCTTCTCCAAGGCTCACGGTGGTGAAATCGGTGATTCTATCGTTGAGCTCGACAAACTCGACGTTGCTCTTGGTGTAGAGGAACTCGCCAAGAAGAACAATGTGGAACTTGTGCTCGGCACAGACTCCGTTTGCGGCGACAGCTTCTCCAATGACGCTAACCGCAAGGTATTCCCTTCCAACGCAATACCTGAAGGTTGGGAAGGTATGGACGCAGGTCCTGAAACACAGAAGGCATTTGTTGCCGCTATCAAGGGTGCCAAGACAATCCTTTGGAACGGTCCTGCAGGCGTATTTGAGTTTGACAACTTCACTGCCGGTTCACGCACTATAGGCGAGGCTATCGCTGAGGCTACAGCAGAAGGAGCATTCTCTCTCATCGGCGGTGGTGACTCCGTGGCTTGTGTAAACAAGTTTGGTCTTGCTGACAAGGTGTCCTACATCTCTACTGGTGGCGGTGCCCTGCTCGAGGCTATCGAGGGAAAGACACTCCCTGGTGTGGCAGCCGTTCTGGGTTAAACCATATCTTACAGATACAGAGGACTGGGGCTTACGGCTTCAGTCCTTTTCTTTTGCCTTTACTTTCCATATTTGACATTCAGACAAATACAGCCGTCAAACAGATGTAAACAGCCGGAAAGCAACCTTTGTAGGCGTGTTTTGCACATCTTTACGGAAATCTTGTCGTAATTGGAACAAAATTTCCACGTTTCCGTTTTTTTTCTTTCCTTTGCAGCGACAATGGCAAACACCGAGGCAAACATACCGATTCTCACTGTCACTGGTTCGGACGGAACTGGCGGAGCAGGCGTTCAGGCAGACATAAAGATGATTACTGCCTTGGGAGGATACGCCGTTTCCGCCATAACATCTATTACCGTGCAGAACACGCTCGGCATTCAGGAGTTTTACGATTTGCCAGCCTCAACGGTGGCAAGCCAGATTGAAACAATCATGAACGATGTCCGTCCCCATATAATAAAGGTGGGAATGCTCCGCAGAGCAGATGTCGTGACAAGCCTGAGTGCCATTTTGCAGCGCAACAGGACATGTCGTGCCATCTATGACCCGGTAATCTGTTCCGCCAAAGGGGATATGCTGATGCAGGAAAACGTCATTTCCGAAATCAGGAAATCGCTCCTTCCGCTCTGCGACATTGTCGCCGTAAAGAAAAGCGATGCCCGACGATTGCTCGGGATTAGCCCCTCGGCAGACGTTGACAGCGGTAGTCTGGCACAGTCACTCACTGACTTGGGATGCAAGAATGTACTTATACGCAACGCAGAGAGCAACTCCCATTCCCACAACGACTTGTTAATGTGTGGTTCAAGCGGCAGTTCACTGTTGTTTCCTTCCATTGGAAATGGTCTGACAGAGGCCGACCACCACGGCAAAGGCAGCCTTCTGACCTCGGCGATAGCCACTTTCCTCGGCAGAGGTCACGTCATGAATGAAGCCGTGAGTATGGCTTACAGTCATGTGAACATCACCGCTGCGGCACAGTTGGGACTGGTCGGCAGAAGCAGCGAACTCTTCAATGAGTTCACGGAGATGCTGAAAAGTCACTGCACCGACAGCAATGATGTGGGCTATTACGCCAACCGGCTGAACGTCAGTGCCCGTTACCTTGCACAGGTGACCAAGAGAATGGCGGACAAAACACCGAAGACAATCATCGACGAGTATGTCATGCAACAGGCGGAGATACAACTCCGCACCACCGACAGGACAATTCAGGAAATTGCCTACGGTCTTGGTTTCTCGTCGCAAGCCCATTTCTCCAAATTCTTCAAAAAACTTGCAGACTGCTCACCGAGCGAATACAGAAAGAACAAACAGGATTAAAAGTATACAGAACATGGAAAACGAAAGACAAGAACTCAACCGTAACCTCGCCCAGATGCTCAAGGGCGGTGTGATAATGGACGTGACCACTCCCGAACAGGCACGCATAGCAGAACAGGCAGGAGCCTGTGCCGTAATGGCACTCGAGCGCATTCCTGCCGACATCCGTGCTGCCGGAGGTGTCTCAAGAATGAGTGACCCGAAGATGATTCGCGGCATTCAGGAGGCCGTTACTATACCCGTGATGGCGAAATGTCGTATAGGGCACTTCGCAGAGGCGCAGATTCTGCAGGCGATAGAGATTGACTATATCGACGAGAGCGAGGTTCTCTCCCCTGCCGATGACGTGTACCATATCGACAAGACCAAGTTTGATGTGCCCTTTGTCTGTGGTGCGAAGAATCTCGGAGAGGCTTTGCGCCGCATAGCAGAGGGTGCCACGATGATTCGCACCAAGGGAGAACCTGGCACGGGTGATATCGTTCAGGCAGTAAGACATATGCGAATGATGCAGAGCGAGATACGCCGTCTGACCTCAATGGCGGAAGATGAACTCTACGAGGCAGCGAAACAGTTGCAAGTCCCCTATGAACTCGTGAAATACGTACATGAGAACGGCAAACTGCCTGTGGTCAACTTTGCTGCCGGAGGTGTCGCCACTCCTGCCGATGCGGCACTGATGATGCAACTCGGAGCGGAGGGCGTGTTCGTTGGGTCGGGCATTTTCAAAAGCGGCAATCCTGCCAAGCGCGCTGCGGCAATCGTCAAGGCAGTGACCAATTACAACGACGCAAAAATGCTGGCAGAACTCTCTGAAGACCTAGGAGAGGCAATGGTGGGCATCAACGAGCAGGAGATAAAGATTCTAATGGCGGAACGCGGCAAGTGAAAGGTATGCGTATAGCGGTTCTGGCACTGCAAGGTGCATTTCTCGAACACAGGCAGATGTTGCAGAGACTGGGCGTAGAGACATTCGAGATACGCCAACTCGCTGACTGGCAACAGCACAAGGACGGACTGATAATCCCCGGTGGTGAGAGCACAACCCAACTGAAGTTGCTCCGTGACCTCGGTTTGCTCCAACCCATACGCCACGACATCGGGCACGGACTGCCCGTCTTCGGCACCTGCGCAGGACTTATCCTCCTTGCTCGCCATGTCGAGGGAGAGGAGCAAGAGCGGTTGTCGACCATGGATATCCGAGTGTGCCGCAATGCCTACGGACGGCAATTGGGCAGTTTCTTCACCCTGTCTACAGTGGAGGAAGTGGGTGATGACATCCCCATGACATTCATCCGCGCACCCTATATACACGAGGTAGAGGGTGATGCCAAAGCCCTGGCAGTGGTAGACGGCCACATCGTGGCAGCAAGGCAGGGCAATCAACTCGTGACTGCGTTCCATCCGGAACTCAACGGTGACATACGTATGCACCAATATTTTCTCAACATAATAGAAAATGCATAGGTAGTAGTTGGCGCACCCTCGCATCAAAGCCCCGAATGAGGCATTTGCGGAGGTGTGCCAACTTCTTTTCCCAACATTTGCTGCAAGGCTTTGGCAATATCGTTTTTTTGTTGTTACTTTGCCGGAAATTATTATTTTCGCACAAACGACAGGAAAACATTCTTCCATGACCGATAACAAAAGTCTCATATTCATCCCTTCCGGCGGACTCGCCAACCGTATGCGTGCCGTGGCTTCCGCCTACGAGATGTGCCGACGCACAGGAGTAGAATTGCGTGTAGTGTGGTTCAAGGACTGGGCTCTATGCGCTCCGTTCCATGAAATATTCCAACCTGTAGACTCTCTGCACGTCAGTGACGCCACCCCACTTGACGTTTTACTCTACGACAGACCACGACGACGCAATCTGTGGATTCCGCGCATATTCCAAAACATCCTCTTCCACCAGCGCATAGACGAGATTCGGGTCACCCCTCTCAAATGTCAGGAATTCGATTTCGACCGTTGGGTGACAAGCAAACGGAAGAGTTGGATGAGCAGTTATCAGGATTTTGGAGAGTTTGACAATACCGTTTACCGCACAATCTTCCGCCCTGCGGACTGCATAGAGACCGCTGTCAGGCAGTTTACAAGCCGTTTCAGCGAACATCCCATAGGTTTTCATATACGCCGCACAGACAACAAGGAGAGCATAGACAAAAGTCCTGTCTCACTGTTCATAGAGGCTGGCAAGAAGGAAATTGCCCTTAATCCGTCGACGAAAATATTCCTTGCCACCGATGACGAGGGAGTGAAGAAGGAACTTACCGACATCTTCGGTGACAAAATCATGACAACCGACAAACCGGCAGACCGTAGCGGCACTGACGGAATACGCGGGGGGCTGACCGACATGTACACTCTTTCACACACGGACACGATATATGGTTCGGCAGGAAGTTCGTTCTCGGTTATGGCAGCGAAAATCGGCGGCAACCGTCTCGTCATTCTCGAGCGTTAGCACATACACCTCATAGCAGCCAAGATCGCTGCTTCCACAAGACAACGTCATTGGATAAAAAAAGTTAAAACAAGGATTTAATCATTTCTGTTGGCACAGACTATCAGACAAAAATCATTATCTTTGCAAAAAGTTTCACACTGAACTGTAAGTTAGAAGGATTTATGTATCTCCTTAAATCCTTTTTTACAATCACACATACTTTTACATTTAATGATGTACAAAAAGGAAGAATTGATGTCTAAAAGCCACGAAGAGCTTGTTGACATCGCAAATGAACTGGGCGCTGAATACAAGAACGGTTCCTCAGAACAAGACATAATGTATTCCATACTCGACACTCAAGCGGTAGTGGGAGGCAGCAAGAACCCACTCGGTGCAAAGAAGAAGCGTGCGAGAATAGCAAAAGAGCCCAACCGGGTGTACCATACGAAAGACGCCGGAAACGACGATGCAAATGCCGGATTGTTCAATGCGGAGAATACAAAGCAGCCTACCCTCTTCGGAAACGCAGGTAACGAAACGACTGACACCGCCGATACAGCAGTGCCGGAAACGGACGCTCCCAATGCAACAGGCATGTCGCCGGAGGAGGAACTCGCCGCTCTGCCGAAACACAGAGGCAGAAAAAGCAAGCGAGAGAAGGAACTTCTTAACATTATAGCCGAGAAAAACAAAAAACAAAAGTCTGCAAACGAAATGAAAGAGGAAGATTTCCGTGCAGAGCCAGCACCTGTAGAACAGAGCGACAACGAGGATGTAGCCGTTGGCGACAACAATCCACAGCGAAACACATCTGAGTTTTCTGGCAACGGTGACTATTGGGAAGGAGATCCGGGCGACGGCACCGACTTCATAGCAGTGGTCGACATACCGGTGGAAGACACAGAGATGACACCGACATACGATATGTTTGACACTCCGTCTTACTATCATGCACCTGCCGCACACCAACCGGAAACAGGACGCAATGTGCGTGACGACCAGAAAGGAAACGAATATAACTTCGACAACCTGATAGACTGCAACGGCGTAATGGAGTTGCTCAACGAAGGCTATGGCTTCCTCCGCTCCAGTGACTACAACTATCTCTCGTCACCCGATGACATCTATGTGTCACAGAACATTGTGCGTCGCTACGGTCTGAAGACGGGAGACGTGGTGTACGGAAAGGTTCGTCCGCCAAAGGAAGGAGAGAAATACTTCCCTCTGACCAGTGCAGAGATGATAAACGGATGCAAACCCAATGAGGTGAGAGACCGTGTTCCGTTTGAGCACCTCACCCCTCTGTTCCCAGAAGAGAAATTCAATCTCTGCGGCAATCCGGCGACAACAAACCTCAGTACCCGCATCGTTGACCTCTTCTCTCCTATCGGTAAGGGACAGCGTGCGCTCATCGTGGCACAGCCGAAGACAGGTAAGACTATCCTCATGAAGGACATTGCCAACGCCATAGCAGCCAATCACCCCGAGGCATACCTCATGATGCTGCTGATAGACGAGCGTCCCGAGGAGGTGACGGATATGGCACGCACAGTGAATGCGGAGGTCATAGCGTCCACATTCGACGAACCTGCCGACCGTCATGTCAAGATTGCCGGACTTGTACTGGAGAAAGCAAAGCGTCTGGTCGAGTGTGGTCACGACGTAGTGATATTCCTTGACTCCATAACAAGACTTGCCCGCGCCTACAACACAGTGGCTCCTGCATCAGGAAAAGTACTGACCGGCGGTGTCGATGCCAATGCCTTGCAGAAACCGAAGAGATTCTTCGGTGCGGCAAGAAACATCGAGAACGGCGGTTCACTGACGATTATAGCCACCGCACTCATCGATACAGGTTCGAAAATGGACGAGGTTATCTTCGAGGAATTCAAGGGTACGGGCAACATGGAACTCCAACTTGACCGTTCTCTCTCCAACAAGCGTATATTCCCGGCTGTCAATCTGGTGGCATCAAGCACCCGTCGTGACGACCTGCTCCTCGACGAAACCACTATCAACAGGATGTGGATACTGCGCAAACACATTGCAGACATGACCGCACTCGAGGCTATGGACACCATACACACGAGCATGGAGCGTACAAAAGACAACAATGAATTCCTCATGTCGATGAATTCTTAGTCGCTAATCAACCTCTGATGGCAGGCAACATCGAAATCAGGGGAGCGAGGGTCAACAATCTCAAGAACGTCAACCTCGACATTCCCCGCAACAAATTCATAGTAATCACAGGAGTAAGTGGCTCCGGTAAATCCTCGCTGGCTTTCGACACACTTTATGCCGAAGGCCAGCGACGGTATGTAGAGTCCCTGTCCAGTTACGCCCGGCAGTTCCTCGGACGCATGAGCAAACCCGAATGCGACACCATAAAGGGGCTTCCTCCTGCTATCGCAATTGCCCAGAAGGTAATCGCACGCAATCCCCGTTCAACCGTAGGCACATCAACAGAGATATACGAATATCTGCGTCTGCTCTTCGCACGCGTCGGCCACACGTTTTCGCCTGTCAGCGGTGATGAGGTGAAAAGACACACTGCCGATGACGTACTGGAATTTATTGACAGTCACGAGGAGGGAGAAGCATGTACGATAGCGGCTCCACTGAAAATCACGGAGGGACGCACACTGGTGCAGCAACTGCGTGTCAAGAGCCAACAAGGATACACAAGAATTTATCATAACGGACAGTTTGTCAGGATAAACGACCTTCTTGACGAAAGCGGCACTGCGGACATAGAAACCGACTACAAGGATGTGCTTGTAGTGGTTGACCACATACGCGTGTCGAAAGAACGTGAGATGTCACAGCGTCTCTATGACTCAGCCGAAACGGCATTCTATGAAGGCGACGGCATCTGCATGGTCATCTTCGACAAAACAGGTGAAGCAAAAGAGTTTTCCACACGCTTTGAGGCAGACGGAATCACTTTCGAACAGCCGTCTGACAATATGTTCGCATTCAATTCTCCTGCCGGAGCGTGTCCCACTTGCGAGGGTTTCGGCAGCATAATCGGCATTGACGAAAAACTGGTAATTCCCAATCCGTCACTGTCAGTATACGACGGATGCGTCCAGTGTTGGCATGGCGAGAAACTCGGAGAGTGGAATGCCGAGTTCTGCCGTAGAGCCTCGGTAGACGGATTCCCGGTTTTCACCCCGTATTTTGAACTTACCGACGAACAGAAATCATGGCTTTGGCACGGTCTGCCCTCTGACAAGAACAAACCGGAGGACAGTCGGGTATGTATTGACTCGTTCTTCAAGATGGTCAAGGACAACCAGTACAAGATACAATACCGTGTGATGATGAGCCGCTTCAGGGGCAAGACGGTGTGTCCCGACTGCCATGGCAAGCGGCTGAAGAAGGAAGCAGGATGGGTGAAAATAGCGGGAAAGAGCATCTCCGACTTGGTTGACATGCCGATAACGGAACTGAAACGTTGGTTTGACGAACTACAACTGTCCGACCATGATGCCGCTATCGCCAAGCGGCTGCTCAAGGAAATCACCTCAAGACTACAGTTCCTGCTGGACGTTGGATTGGGTTATCTCACGCTCAACCGCCAGTCAAACACGCTGTCAGGAGGCGAAAGCCAGCGCATAAACCTCACCACCTCGCTCGGAAGTTCGCTTGTCGGCAGCCTCTATATACTTGACGAACCGAGCATCGGACTGCATAGCCGCGACACACAACGGCTCATCAATGTGCTGAAAGAGTTGCAGGCTCTGGGCAACACCGTTGTGGTGGTGGAGCATGACGAGGAAATCATGCGTGCCGCAGACTATATCATAGATGTAGGGCCGGGTGCAGGCATGTGCGGAGGAAACATCGTTTTCCAAGGCAACACGCAACTCCTGGAGGACAATGGCAGCGCCCTCGTAGAGGAATATCCCGACTCCCGCACGATAAAATATCTTGTACACAGCGACAAAATCGAAGTTCCTGCCTCACGGAGAGTATGGAACCGCCATATCGATATCTCTTCCTGCCGCATGAACAACCTGAAAGGCGTGGACGCAACGTTTCCCCTGAATGTGTTTACAGTGGTCACCGGAGTGAGCGGAAGCGGCAAGTCCACATTGGTAAAGGGCATCCTCTACCCTGCCATCAAGCGTTATCTCGGTGAGGTATGCGACGCTCCGGGAGAGTATGGAGGGTTGAGTGGTGACACAAAAATGATTCGGCACGTCGAGTTCATCGACCAGAACACTATCGGAAAGAGCACCCGCAGCAATCCTGCAACATACATCAAGGCATACGATGCCATACGCCAGTTGTTCTCAGGGCAACAGTTGGCAAAACAAATGGGCTATACTCCCCAGTTCTTCTCATTCAATGCTGACGGCGGAAGATGCGATGAATGTCACGGTGCAGGCACTGTCACCATAGAGATGCAGTTCATGGCAGACCTTGAATTGGTGTGTGAGTCGTGCCACGGCAAGCGTTTCAAGGACGAGATACTGGAAGTTCAGTTCAAGGGAAAGAGCATCAGCGATGTGCTCGACATGACCGTGAACGAAGCGATGTCGTTCTTCAAGGAACACGGTCAGGACAACATCGTGGAACGTCTGCGCCCGCTTGATGCCGTAGGTCTTGGCTACATAAAACTCGGACAGAGTTCTTCGACACTGTCTGGAGGTGAAAGCCAACGTGTAAAACTGGCGTATTACCTCGGCCAGGAGCAGCATGACCCTACCCTTTTCATATTCGACGAACCTACGACAGGACTGCATTTCCACGACATAACGAAACTCCTTGATGCGTTCAAGTCACTCATAGAGCGTGGACACACGGTGATAGTGATTGAGCACAACATGGATGTCATCAAGTGTGCAGACTATATCATCGACCTCGGACCGGAGGGCGGAAAAGCCGGAGGCAACATCGTTTGCTCCGGAACTCCCGAGGTTATAGCCGCCTGCGAGGAAAGTATCACGGGGCAATATCTCAGAAAATACTTGGAGAAAAAACAGTAGGGCGTGTCAAAACAGAAACAACAGATTTCTTTTTACAGGCAGTAAGCCCAACTACACACAGCTCTGGGTAACCCCCGGGGCAAGAACAGTCCTGTAAATCTTTGCGCCCTGTAAGGGCTGCTACGTCATATTGGCTTGATATTATGTAGTTGCCCCTGTAGGGCGCACTATATACTTATCCGCCCATCTCCAGGGTGCCGTTGCTTCGCAACTCTGCCCTGGTCTATGTGTAGTTGGGCTTTCAGCCCGTTTATCAGAGGACTTGTCGGTTTTGACACATCCTCCCGTTATTGGACTATACCTAATCCGTTTGACAGGCTATATCAGTTCGTAGAATCCGCACGGCTCTTTGCGCTTCAGAATTTCCAGCCCGAAGTTCTCCCCGGGGATGACTCCGCCGTCGCGCAGCACCCTTTCCACTGTTTCCAAAGCCAGTTCCGGCGTGTTGTTGTCATTGCTCAGATGACACAGCCATACTTTTTTCAAATCGGGAGTGGCATTGGCAAGCAACGCCTTTCCGCAGTTTTCGTTGCTCAGATGCCCTTCCTCTGACAGTATGCGACGCTTCAGATAATTTGGGTATCTGCCGTTTGTGAGCATCTCTATGTCGTGGTTTGCCTCGAGGACGAGGTAGTTTGCACTGGATATGAACTGTGCTATGTCATTGGTTACACACCCCACATCGGTGACAAGAACGAATGTCGTACCGCCGAATTTTATGCGGTATCCCACATTGCCCTTCATGTCATGGGGCACACTGACTGCATCTATCACGAAATCATCTATGCCGAACGGCTCGCCCACAGTGATGTAACGACGGCTCGCATTCTGTATTTTCCTGCTGATGACACGGTTCTCCTCTATGCCGCGATGTGTCTCCCGAGTGGCATAGACGGGAAGATTGTACTTGTGGCTGATACTTCCTACCGACTTGGCATGGTCTGCATGGGCGTGTGTTACAAGTATTGCCTTTATCTTTGAGAACGACAATCCGTACATGTCAAAGCGTTTCTTCAATTCCCGTTCACCTATTCCGGCATCGATAATCAAGCCCCCACAATCAGCAAAAATGCAGTAGCAATTGCCGCTACTGCCACTTCCAAACGATATAAATCTGAACATCTGTGTTGTCAATGTTTTGCAAAAGTATTAAAAAAGGCAGAGTTAACCAACTTTTTTACATACCTTTGTCCTGCTTTTAATGTGTTTTATGGGAAACATATCTTATATGCGCAGACTGTCCAAAAACATATTCCTGTTCATTTCAGCACTGTCTCTGTTCTCGTGCAACGACAGCAACAGGAAGCAGATAGTTTCTGTTGCCGAAACTTTTGCCACAAGTTACTTCAACTGGGACTATGCCGGATGTATGCCGAATGTCACCGAAGAGTCGACGAAACACCTGCGATTTCTGGCAACAAACGTCACTGACGGTGACATCGAACGCCTCCGATCCATGGAGAAAGGGGCTGACGTGGAGGTTGAAGAGGAGACTTTCGCCGACAACGACACCGTTGTGGACGTGAAAGTCAAGGTGTCCGGTTTCTGCCATGCGGACACCATAGGTCGTCCTTCAAAACTTTACGATGAAGCGGAAGCCACTGTCAGGCTTGTGAAAAGAGGCGACAAATGGCAGGCAATCGTGTCCAACGAGTGGCCTAAAATGGCATTCCCACCGCAAAATGGAACGCAAGGTCGCGACTGAGGCGTGGATGCAACAAGGGGAAATGTTCCCTTGTGCTCTCGTAGACAGGATTCACCGCTTTCATACCGAAGTCGAAACGCAGGATGAAATAGTCGAAATTGAATCTCAATCCGAGACCGTAGGCGACCGCCAACTGCTTGTAGAACTCATCGAAACGGAACTGTCCGCCTTTCTGGTCAGCATAATCACGGACAGTCCAGATATTGCCTGCATCGACAAAAGCAGCCCCATGAAGTTTCCAAAACAGTTTTGAACGGAACTCCGCACTGAAATCCAGTTTGATGTCTCCTGTCTGATTGATGAAGTCAATACGTCCGTCAGTACCCTTGAACTTGCCCGGACCGAGACTGCGGACACTCCATCCTCTCACCGAATTGGCACCTCCCGAGAAGTAACGTTTCTCGAACGGGAGCATCTTGCTGTTCCCATAAGGATAGGCGATGCCCAGTGCCGCATGGAAAGCAAGTTGGTTGTTGACATCGAAATTGACGAGTTTCGTATAGTCGATGTCCCCCTTCACATACTGCGCATAGGCTATATTGAAGAGCGTGTTCTGCCCTTCGGAGTTCTTTTTGAAATGTGCAAAACCGGCAACAGCGTGCAACAGATTACCAGAAGTCTCCACATTGCTCCTTATGGAATAGTTCCTGTGGTTTACCGTAATTCCGAAACCAATCTTCATGATGAACAGGTCCTCATAGTTGTAGCGCAGTATGGCGTTGCGGTTATCGGTGCTTTCAAGGTAGTCAGCCCTGAAAGTCTCCGATATCCAGGGCATGTATACATAGTTGAGGTCTATCAAGTCAAAGCGGTAGCCCACCCTTCCCGATGTGTCATACCACCTGTATCGCCATGCGGAAGAGAATAGTCGGCGGTGAAATTCGGGGCGGTTCTGCAGGTTGTATGACACTTGCAGTTCACTCGATGTCGTCGGTCTCCTGCGCATGGATGACGAAAGGAACGGAAACATGAAGCGCGGGAATGTCAGTTTCGAGCCGATGCTGTACTCCTGGTAGTTCTGATCCTGATAGCCCTCAAGCCCCGTTATCGCCTCGAAAGCGGCTCTCGCCTGTATGCTCAGCAGTTCACTTCCCCGGAAGAGATTGCGGTTCTCGTAGGTGAGAGAGGCCGCCGCACCGAGGTCTCCGGCAGTATTCGTGCCCTCAGGTTGGAATGACAGCGACGAAGGACGGTTGGTGCTGACCTGTATGGCACAGTCAAGCAGATTGGCATCGGGCAGTTCCGAAAAGCGGATATTGGTATATCTCACCGCCTGAAGCCGTGAAAAGTTGTTGTAAGTATTCTGTAATGCCTGTGCGGAATACAGGTCTCCGCTGCGAAAGGCGGTATTGTTTTCCAATACGGAACGCCGCAAATGGAGTTTTCCATCGTCGGCATTGGAGTACTCGATGTTGCGTATGCGGTATCTCCGGTGAGGCTCTTCGTCAGCCGAATTGTTGGGACGGTATTTGTAAACCGACATGAGAATGTCCACATCGGTACTCCCCTGGGCGGTGTCAACGGCAAACTCAATGAAGTCTTTATGGAAGTGATAGTAGCCGCTGTCTACCAACAGAGATGTCAACTGCTTGCGGATATCGCTAAGAGTTACCACCGAAAAGCGTCTCCCCGGGCGCAGTTTGGCAAGCAGATTGCGGTTTCTGTCCAGTATGGAGCGTAGACTGTCGTCATAGACAACGGTCTTCATGCCCGATATATAATAAGGTGCGCCGGTGTTGACACGGTACTTGGTGCTCAGTTTATTGCCTCTCACCTTGTTCTCAATGTCGACATCAGCATGGAGAAACCCCATGTTGCGCACTGCCAGACAGATGTCCTCTGCCGACCTTTCCGCCTCCAACGTATCGTAAACCACAGGCTTTGCCCACGGTCTTTTTATCAGTGAAAACCACCGCGTGTTGGGTTTCTGGTGTACATAGGAGGCAAGCGAGGCAACATCGACTTCGCTGTTGTCTGCCTCTACAGCCATATTTTCAAGCGAATAACTGCCTTCCGGAATATTGCGAGAGGTACTGCAACCTACAAACGACACTGCGACCGAAAGAGCCGCAGCAAAAGTCCGCACCACACAAATTCCTTTATAGACATTCACTCTGCAAAAGTACGAATAATAATCCGAAACGGCACGCAAAACGGGACAAACTTTCGCCCGTTCCCGCCCTCGCATTCCGGCAGAAACGAAACCCTGTCCACAGCCCCCGAAAGCGCAGTTGTTTTCTGCTGTAAAGAGCCGTTAATTCTCCGCAAAACCTTGTATGTATAACGGAAAAAGAGTAACTTTGCCGAAAATACAAGTGCATTATGCGTGAGAAATCAACCCTGAACAACTCCAAAAACAGCGAAGAAGCCATTCTGGAGAGTTATTTGCAAGAGATTTCTTCGGCAACTCCCTTGACCGATGAAGAGGAGATGCGGCTGGCGGAACTTATCCGTTCGGGCAACACAAGTGCCAAAGACAAACTTGTAAAATCCAACCTGAAGTTCGTAGTAAGCATCGCCCGACAGTATGCCGACGGTTCTGTGTCGATACTCGACCTCATAAACGAGGGAAACATCGCCCTCATCAAGGCGGCGGAAACCTTTGACCCTGCTTTTGGAAAACGTTTTTCCAGTTACGCCGCAGGACATCTCCGCCGTGCCATGGAGGCATTTCTGCCGCAGAAAGACCTGAAGTTCTCACGCACGAAAACGGAGAGTATGGCAGGTCAGGCTGCCGATGCCGACTTCGATGCGATAAGCAAATCCGACAACGAAGGACTGTCCGCACTGATAGGTTCGCTGCCCGAGAGGGAGCAGAACGTGCTGAGAGACTACTACGGAATTTCCTCAGAGCAGTTGACATTGGCTGCTATCGGCATGAAATACGGCATCACACGCGAGCGGGCACGACAGATACGCAACACCGCACTGCGTCATGTTCACCGGATGAAACAGAAAAACGAATTGAAATAATATATGGCAACAAAGTGCAAGAAGTTCTTTCTTTGTCTGGCAATGCTGCTCGCAGTGACTGCGGTCAATGCAGTTGAGAAGCCCACAAAGATATATATCTACGGTTTTTCGGCATCGTTCAACGACTCCACGATATATCTCACTGACATCATGGAAGTTGATTCCGCTTGGATAAACACAAAAAACAAGTTCCTCTACGGACGCAGCAGTTACTCCTACCAGTTAAAAACCTACCTTCAGGAACAGGGAGTTGCGACACCGACCTGCGTCGTTTCTTACGCCACAAGCAGGAAAGATGCGGAGAAGAAGTACGTCAAACTGAAAAAGAAATATACCGACAGTAAAGGCGAAGGCTTTATTGTGAAGTACATCCCGGCTACTGACTTCAAGTTCTACTCTGTGTCTGCAGACTCTTCCAACGGTCTTTCCGCCGCAGAAAGGAAGGCTGCCGAAAAGGCCGAAAAGAAGGCTTTGAAGGAGAAGAGGAAGCAAGAGAAAAACGCAAACAGACCTCCCATGGGGCCTGGAGCACCCGGACCCAGAGACAGAAGATAACCGTACAGAAAACCGATTGGGCGTTCCTGCACGTTTTTAACTCATGGAGACCGTCAACAGATATATCATTGCCGACTTCGGTATCACCGTCTCCTTCGAGAAGGAGCAACCCAACGGCTGCCAACTACTCCCCTCTTACGAACCTTTCAGGGCAACGGAAGAAGCGTATACCAAGAACATCGACAAACTCTTTTCCATGTTTGTCGACGACACGTTGCGCCCTTTGCCCAAGGAAAGACTAAGCAGGATAAAGGACGTAGATACCGGCAACGGCATCACAATCGTAGATTCCGCCGATGACGGAGGCTACCAGTTCATCATAAAAGACGTGTTTGGAGGCAACTGTTGCCTCCTTCAGGCAGACCGGGAATTTCGTGTCTGCCGCTGCGCACTCAACGGCACGGAGAGCATGAGGGCTTTCGGCATCAACAACGCACTGATGTTGGCATTCGCCTTTGCCGGTTGCCGGCATGACACGTTGCTCGTCCACGCATCACTCGTAAGGCAAAACGGCTGGGGCTATGCCTTCACCGCAAAGAGCGGAACAGGCAAGAGCACACACACGAGCATGTGGTTGCGCCACATCCCCGGATGCGATCTGATGAACGACGACAACCCTGTCATCCGTATTATTGACGGCTTGCCCTATATATACGGTAGCCCCTGGAGCGGCAAGACACCATGTTACCGCAACACAAAGGCACGTCTCGGTGCAATGGTAGGACTGAAGCGCGACACCACAAACCACGTTGAACCCGCCCCGACAATAGCCGCCTTCTCCACATTGATTACCGCCTGCTCCACCATGAAGTGGGACAGCAGCGTAGTGGACAGCATCTGCGGCATCATAACAAAAATCATTGCGACGACCCCGAACTACACACTCTACTGCCGTCCCGACAAAGAATCCGCCATTATATGCCAGAAAACGATAGCCAGAGACGCGAGATAAAGATTAACAACGCCGACCTTTTTCCGCATATAATAGCCCTTTTGGAAGAGGGACACACGGTGAACCTGAAACTCAGGGGCTTCAGTATGCGCCCGTTCCTCGAAGACAAGAGGGACACGGCAGTGATGAGAAAGGCCACCGAAGCAGCATTGGGAGAACCCGTATTGGCAGAAATTGCCCCCGGACGCTATGTACTCCACCGCATAGTGGGCATCAACGGCGACAACATAATACTGCTCGGCGACGGCAACCTGACAGAGGAGCATTGCCGGAAATGTGACATAAAGGCGCAGATAACAGGCTTTTACCGAAAGGGAAGGACGAAGATAGACCTCGTAAGCGGCTGGAAATGGCGCACATACTCATGGATATGGATGCACCTGCGCCCCATACGCCGCTATCTGTTGGGCATCTACAGACGGTGGGTAAAAGTATTCGGACCGATTTGAAAAACAGAAACAAACATATGAAAACGAAGAAAGGTTTTGTCCTTCGCGATGTTTGCGGAGAAAACATCATCGTGGCTGAAGGCATAGAAAACATTGATTTCAACAGCATCATCTCCCTTAACGAGACGGCAGCACACGTCTGGAAGAACGTCGAAGGAAAGGATTTCGACATCGAATACATGGCGGAGAAACTCATGGAGGAGTATGACGTTGACAAGGAAACTGCGGTGAAAGACTGCGAAACTCTCGCTGCCAAGTGGCTGGAAGCCGGAATCATAGAGTAAACACATTCCCACAGGATTACAAAATTCCCCTTTTCACGCAACAAAACAATCCCTTTCACACTGCAAGAACACCCTTCTTGCAGTGTGAAAGGTTATTTTTTGCAGGTTGTTCACGACCGTGATTCGGTCGAACCACGGTCGATATTCGGTCGGCTCACGTCCGTTGTCCGAGCGTACCACGACCGTGGGCAGCCGCCATTACACCGTTCACGCACTGCGAAAAGGGCGTTTACACACTACCCAAGGACAGGTCGTGTGCAGCCCAAGGACTGCCGGTACGCAACCAAAGCACCTGACAGCAACACGGAAACGGCCGTTACCCTTGTTCGGCAGTGGTAAAAAAATCTGAAAAATAGACAGGAAAAGCACTAAACGCACGGTCAAAAGTTGTTGCAATCGGATTTTTAGATGTACCTTTGTAGGGCGATTAAACAAAGGCACAATGACAGTAAAGACAGATAGAAAAAATCCATTCTTTGAACCATACGGCACTCCTCACGACACGATACCTTTTGACAAGATACGCCAGGAGGATTATGAGGAGGCGATAATAGAGGGCATAAAGCGCGAGGACGAGGAGATAGCACTCATTCTGGCGAACCAGGAAGAACCGTCATTCGACAACACCCTGTTGTTCCGTGACGACAGCAAGGGCAAGCATTACTACGATTTGCTCGACCGGGTATCCAATGTCCTGTCGTGCATGATGTCCTGTGAGACCAACGACGACCTCGAGGCACTGGCGCAGAAGATGAGTCCTCTGCTGACAAAACACGCCAATGACGTGTCACTGAACCCCGAACTGTTCAAGCGGATAGAGCACGTCTACAAACACCACAGGGAACTCACGCCGGAGGAGACGATGCTTCTGGAAAACTCCTACAAGGGGTTTGTGCGCAGCGGAGCACTGCTCGACGATGCAGGGAAGGAAAAACTCAGGGCACTGACGGAACAGACGAGCCTACTGACACTGCAGTTCTCGCAGAACCTGCTCAAGGAACGGAAAGCCTTTGAACTGAACATCACCGACGAAGCAGACCTCGACGGTCTGCCCGAATCGGCTCTTGAGGCGGCGAAGACCGCAGCAGCGGAAAAGCAAAAGGAAGGTTGGCTGTTCACACTTGACATCCCTTCATACTCTCCGTTCCTCACCTACTCCACCCGACGCGCCCTTCGCGAGAAGATGTACATGGCATACAACACCCTCTGTACACACGACAACACGGAGAACAACCTGCAGATATGCAAGCAACTGATAAACCTGCGACGCGAGACGGCACAACTACTGGGGTACGAAACCTATGCAGACTATGTGCTGGAGCACCGCATGGCGTCAACGAAAGAGAACGTCTACAAACTGCTTGACGACCTCATCGATGCATACAAGCCGACCGCTCTCGCCGAACAGAACGACATCAAGACTGCAGCAAGACAGATTGAGGGCGACGGTTTCGACCTCAAGCCCTGGGATGCGGCGTACTTCAGCCACAAGTTGAAGATGGAACGCTACAATATCGACGCCGAGATGCTGCGCCCGTATTTCCAGTTGGACAAGGTCATTGACGGCGTTTTCGGACTTGCGAACAGGCTCTACGGCATCACATTCAAGGAGAACAGCGACATACCAGTATACCACCCGGACGTGAAAGCCTATGAGGTGTTTGACAAGGACGGCAGTTATCTGGCGGTATTCTACGCCGATTTCTTCCCCCGAAAAGGCAAGCAAGGCGGTGCATGGATGACCGAATTTCAGGGGCAACACATAGACCGTGAGGGCAACAACATACGTCCACACGTCTCGGTAGTGATGAATTTCACCAAGCCGACACCCGAGAAGCCCGCCCTGTTGACCCTTGGCGAGGTTGAGACATTCCTGCATGAGTTCGGCCATTCGCTGCATGGCATGTTCGCAAACACACGCTTCGGTTCGTTGTCGGGCACCAATGTGTGGTGGGATTTCGTGGAACTGCCGTCGCAGTTTATGGAGAATTACGCCATAGAAAAGGAATTTCTGCGCACGTTTGCCTTCCATTACAAGACAGGAGAGCCACTGCCCGACGAACTGATAGACAGGATTGTCAAGAGCAGGAACTTCATGGTGGCGACGTCATGTCTGCGCCAAGTGAGTTTCGGACTTGTCGACATGGCCTACTATACCCAAAAGGAGGAGTTCAAGGACGACATCATCACGTTTGAGAAAAAAGCCTGGGAGAAAGCCATAATCACCCCCCAACTGCCCTCAACGTGCATGACTACGCAGTTCTCTCATATCATGGCAGGCGGCTATGCGGCAGGTTACTACAGTTACAAATGGGCGGAAGTGCTTGATGCGGACGCCTTTGCCGTGTTCAAGAAAGAGGGCATCTTCAACCGAGAAACGGCACAACGCTTCCGCGACTGCATACTGTCGAAAGGCGGCACGGAGCATCCAATGACGCTCTACAAAAGATTCAAGGGTTCTGAACCCACAATAGACGCACTACTCGAACGCAATGGAATCGAACGAAAAACAGCACGCCCTTGACCTGCGTTATCTGAGAATGGCCCGTATATGGGCAGAAAACAGTTACTGTGTCAGGCGAAAAGTCGGTTGTCTTGTTGTGAAAGACAAGATGATAATCAGCGATGGATACAACGGAACACCGTCGGGATTCGAGAATGTATGTGAGGATGAGGACAACGTGACAAAGCCTTATGTCCTCCATGCGGAAGCCAATGCCATCACGAAACTGGCGCGCTCGTCGAACAATTCCGACAATGCGACGCTCTATGTCACGGCTTCGCCCTGCATGGAATGTGCGAAACTGATTGTACAGGCAGGCATCAGGCGTGTCGTCTACGGCGAACACTACAGGATAAGTGATGGAATAGAACTGCTGAAAAGGGCAGGAATAGAAGTTATATACAAGGAGATAGATGAATAAGAATCGTTTTTCGCCATTGGTAATGGCACTCTGCATGGTACTCGGTATTATGGTCGGAACGTTCTATGCCAACCATTTCGGAGGTAACAGACTGAACATCATAAGCAGCGGAAGCAACAAATTATCCAACCTGCTGCATATCATTGAAGACCAATATGTTGACAAGACAAATGTAGACTCACTGGTCGAGAATGCCATTCCGCAGATACTCGCAGAATTAGACCCCCACTCCGTCTATCTCTCCGCCGAGAGGGCACAGAAAGAAACGGACATCCTGAGAGGCTCTTTTTCGGGTATTGGCGTGGAGTTTATTATCCGTAACGACACCATACAGGTGCAAAACGTCATCAGCAACGGACCTGCCGAGAGAGCCGGACTTATCGCCGGAGACAAGATAGTCGCCATTGACGGCAAACCGTTTGTGGGCAAACAGGTGACCGACGAAGAGGCCATGCGCCGTCTGAAAGGCGAAAAGGACACGAAAGTGAAGGTCGGAGTCATCAGATACGGCAGCAAAGAGGTAAAGCAATATGTCGTTACCAGAAGCGAGATACAGCAGAAGAGCGTCACCGCAACATATATGATCGATGACCAGACAGGCTATATCCGGATAAAGAACTTCGGCGAAACGACATACGCGGAACTCCTTATCGCACTGGCAACCCTGTCACAGGAAAACGTGAAAAACATCGTCCTGGACCTCAGGGACAACGGTGGCGGGTACCTGTTGTCCGCAGTGCAGATAGCCAACGAGTTCTTGCCGAAGAACAAACTGATAGTCTACACCGAGGGGCGCAAGTCTCCACGCAAGGACTACAGGTCTGACGGACACGGCAGTTACCAGCGCATACCGCTCGTAGTACTTATTAACGAAGCCAGCGCATCGTCATCCGAGATACTCGCAGGCGCACTTCAGGACAACGACAGAGCCACAATCATCGGACGGAGATCGTTCGGCAAGGGACTTGTGCAGCAGGAAATCGGCTTCCCCGACAACAGCCGGGTAAGGCTCACAATAGCCCGTTACTACACTCCGTCAGGCCGTTGCATACAGAAGCCGTATGTCGCGGGACATGAGGACGACTACCTTCAGGACATCGTAAACAGATACGAGAGCGGCGAATTCTTCTCCGCCGACAGCATAAAACATACCGGAAAGAAATACCATACCGCCAAAGGCAGGGTCGTTTACGGCGGCGGCGGTATCTCACCCGACATCTTCGTGGCAGAGGACACCACGGACATGACGTCCTATTACAAACAGGCTGCCATGACAGGACTTATCATCCAGTACTGTTTCGACTATACTGACGCCAACCGTCAGGTGTTGAAACAATACGACAACATGGCGGACATGAAGGCTTATCTCAAGAAACAGAACATCGTGGAGAAGTTCGCTTCCTATGCGGAAAAGCACGGTCTGAAACGCAGAAACCTGATGATAAGGAAGTCACACAGACTGTTGGAGCGATACATCACGAGCCGCATAATATACAATATGCTCAACGAAAACGCATGGACGGAGTATATCAACGAGGACGATCCTGTCGTTTTGAAATCTCTCGAGGTGCTTGAGAAAAGTCCGGCTGCCCCGAAGAAATGAACAAGAGCGAACTGCGTGCATACATCAGACGACAATTCCGACTGACAACCGACGCCGACAGGCAGCGGTGGTCGGAAGAAATTTGTCACCGAATAGAAGCATACGGCAAAGTCAAAGAAGCCCGGTATGTCATGGCTTTCTACCCTCTCGGCGACGAGGTGAACATATTGCCGTTGCTCAATGCGCTGCACAAAGAGGGCAAGACCATACTTCTGCCTGTGGCAAACGACGACTGTGGAATGACGCTTCGCGTATATGGGAACAACAGCAACATGGAACAAGGCATCCTCGGCACAAGCCATCCGCAGGGCGAAGACTTTTCCGACTACGACAAGATAGACGTTGCGCTCATACCGGGACAGGCGTTTGACAAGGAGGGACACAGGCTCGGACGCGGCAAAGGATATTATGACCGCTTTCTGAAGACATTGAACCGTGCATACACGATGGCCGTCTGCTTTCCGTATCAGATAGTGGACAGCGTACCGTTTGAGCCACACGACATAACGATAGACCATGTTTAGAAAGAAGCCGAGAACGATAGGAGACCTCCTGAATCAGGTGATGCGCCAGGAAGGACTGGAGATTCCGCTCTGCCAAAGACGCATTATCGGGGCGTGGGAAGAGGTGGTTGGCGATGTCGTGGCGAAGTACACGGAGTACAAATACATAAAAAACCAGACGCTTGTCGTGAAGATAAGCAATCCGGCTTTGAGGGCTGACCTGTCGATGATGAAGGCAAAGATGATAAAGGAACTCAACTCACGCGTAGGCTCTTTCGTGATTTCCGACATCAGAATCTGCTGATTTCCCCTGCCTCTACCTTGAAAATGCTGTGTCCAGAGACAGAGTTGGCAAGGATTCTGTCAAGGTGGTCACGGTTGGTATCGGTTATAAAAATCTGCCCGTAGTCGTTCCCCGAGACGAGAGAGACTATCTTCTCCACCCTGTCAGCATCGAGTTTGTCGAATATATCATCCAGCAAGAGCAGCGGTGTCGTGCGTGTTATCGTTCTCTTCAGAAACTCAAACTGCGCCAGTTTCATGGCAAGCACAAGGGTTTTGTTCTGCCCTTGGCTTCCCACATATTTCATATTATATCCGTCAAGCAGGAGTTCGATGTTGTCACGGTGTACTCCATGGAGCGAATAACCCACCGCCATATCCTTGTTGCGGTCACGTTGGATGACGTCAATGAGCCGTCCACGCTGGCAGTGAGACACATAGTTGAGAGAAACATTCTCCTTTCCGCCTGAGATATAGGAGTATATACGTTGGAAACAAGGGAGGAATTCCCCGATGAAATGCCGCCTTTTCCCATATAGCCTCTCACCGTTTTCCGCCATCTGAATCTCGCAGATTTCCAACAAGTCCATATCTGGCGTCACATCAGATTTAAGCAACGAATTTCGTTGCTGGAGTGCTTTGTTGTAGTTGGACAGCGTTTCGATGTAGGAATGGTCGTACTGCGAGATGACAAGATTCATGAAATTGCGCCGCTCCTCGCCCCCTTCCTCCACCAGCATGGAGTCCCTTGGCGCTATCATCACCAAGGGAATGTAGCCTATATGCTCGGAAAGACGCTTGTATGCCTTGCCGTTTCGGCGGAACAACTTTTTCTGTCCACGCTTCAGACCGACAGAAACGGTAACGTCAGAAACGTCGTCCTGCGAATAGACACCCTCGAGCATCATGAAGTCATCCCCATGTCTGATGAGTTGGCTGTCTACAGGATTGCTGCTGCTACGGCAGAAAGAAAGATAGTAGACAGCATCAAGAAGATTGGTCTTGCCCTCTCCGTTGTGACCGATAAGACAGTTTATCTTCGGAGAGAACTCCATTTCCGTCTGCCGTATGTTCTTGTAGTTTATTATCGATATCCTGTCTAAGACCATCTTCTTTTTGCCGCAAAGGTAATCCTTTTGCCGTTGAAAAAAGAAAAAAACGCCATATAAATTTCATCATATGGTGGAAATTGAGTACATTTGCAACTCGGATTGTACATTCATTCAGTAACAAATAAACTATAAAAATAATGACAGAAAAAAACGTAAAGGCAGCCTCTGGAGAACAGACAGCGGCTTCTAACAAATCCGAAGCATTCTTCAACAAAAACAAGAAGATTATTATTGGTGCATGTGTAGCCGTACTTGTGGTAGTCGCAGGCGTACTTCTCTACGATACATACGTTGCTACTCCACGTGCAGACAAGGCAAGCACCGAACTGGCAAAGGCACAGGAGCAGTTCAACAACGAGCAGTTTGACAAGGCCACTCAGGGCTTCCTCAAAATCATATCCGACTACAGCGGTACAGATGCGGCAAATCTCGCCAACCTCTATGTAGGTTTGTGCTACGCAAATCAGGACAAATGGGCGGAAGCAGTGAAGTATCTCGAAAAGTTCTCCACCAAAGGTGACGCGATGATTAGTCCTGCCGCAGAGGCTGCACTCGGCAATGCCTATGCAAACACAGGCAACATTGACAAGGCAGTGAGTGCCCTCAAGAAAGCCGCTTCTATGGCTGATAGCAAGTCTATCAACGACGCCAACTACAGCCTTTCTGCCACTTTCCTCATTCAGGCAGGTCAACTCCTTGAGAGCCAGAACAAGAACGACGAGGCACTCAAACTCTATCAGGACGTAAAGAAGAAGTATGTCAATGCACAGCAGGTGCAGTCCAACGAGGTTGAGAAGTACATACAGCGTCTTTCGCAGAAATAACACACAATATGCCAGACCTGTCTGACCTGATAACGAAGAAAGTTCCCGATGCAGCGGATATGTGCTTCGGCATTGTCGTTGCAGAGAACAAACCCGACATAACAGGCGCTTTGCTGAAGGGAGCAGTGGAAACTCTGCAGGCCAACGGAGCCATCAGCGAAAACATACACGTCAAGTCCGTACCGTCAGTAACCGACCTTGTCTACGGCGCACACCAGATGTCATTGCGCGGATACTACGATGCAGTGTTGGTGATTGGGTGTATCATCCGTGGCGAAACATCTTATTTCGACTGTGCGTGCCAAAGCCTCAACTACGGAATGTCAAGGCTGAATGCGACAAGTGAAGTCCCCATTATCTACGGAGTTCTCACTACCGACACGGCAGAACAGGCATACCAGCGCTCTGACAACACAGAAAAGAACAAAGGAAATGAGTGTGCCATTGACGCGATAAAAATGGCAAAGTTCTAAAAGGAACCAATATAAGCAACATAAAAGCCGCTTTCCGACAACGGGAAGCGGCTTTTATGTTGACCCTATCTCTTCTTCTGAAACCACCCCGTCACGTCTTCCAGTCTGTGTTCACTGTGATTGACCAAGTAGAGACGCTGGTTTGTGGTCGGGCTTTTCAACGACCCCAGGTGGGCTATATACGGTCCCACCTTTATATAATCGAAGTTCTCGGTGTCTATAAGAGGCGATATGAGAGTACGGCCGGTATACCACCCTATCTTGAAACCTGCGTACCTGTCCCGTATATACATTGCAAGCCGATTCACTTCGGCAGGTTCTGCGTCACCGCCCATAAAGCAGATACAGGTCATATCCTGACCAAACTCCGCCACAAAATCATCTATTGACGTTTCCGTCAGTGGTGTTCCGGTGTCCGCCCACAGGAATTTGCTGTGGCAGCCCGGACATCGGCATGGGCAGTTTGAGATATTTATGGCAAGCGTAACCTCGTCGGGTATCTCCTGAAAGACTATGTCGCTATTGATATATTTAAGCATACGGTGTAATTAAAGCAGTCAAATCAACCCGGGCGACATTGCCACATGGGGTGTCGTCCGGGCTGCAAAAAGTTATGAATACTGTGTTTGTCCCTAAACGGAACAGAAATTACGCCTCCACCAACTTGCTCTTGTTTGCGTAGTAACGGCGTGCTGCCTCTTTCTGGCGAGCCTGTGAGAAGTTGCTGACACGCTTCAAATATCCGATGATTCGGGTCATGTAGTCAACATTCTCAGAGTTACACTTAGGACATTTGTGCAAGTAACGCTTGTCGATATGACCACAGTCATTGCATACTGTGTTGGGTATGTTGAAGGTGAAATAGTTGCATCCCTCCTTCGCAGCCACCTTTATCAACTGTGCATACTGTGCTTTCGACAAGTGCTCTTCCAAGTTCAGGTGAAGGGCAGAACCGCCCGTGAGATGCTTGATGTAAGGAGTGCCGTGGAGTTTGAACTTGTCTATAATCGTGAGAGAGTCATCTTCCACGATGTAGAAATAGGAGTTGTAGCAGTCACGGGGAACGAAATAACCATCCTCACGGTCCCACTTGGCGTGCTTGACACCAACATTCTCTGCCGGAATCATCTCGCAATTGAACATCAGTTCCTTTGTTCTGTACTCCTTGTTCTTTTTCTCCACAACGCCAAGGATGCCCTGCACGAATTTCTGATAGTCGGGATTGTCGTTTATCTTCAGTCCCATGAACTCCGCAGCCTCCACTATTCCGTTGACACCAATGGTCAGATACTGGCGCGACATATTGATATAGCCAGAATCAAACAGGGGCAACATACCTTGGTTTTGGAGTTCCTTGAGGTTCTCATTGTAGGCAGTCTGTACCTTATGGCACAAATCTACTATATCAGTAAGGTATTCCGTGTAGTCCAGACCGTTGTTTACCGCATACTGTACGGTGCGGTTCACGTTTATGGTCAGCACGCTCTTTGAGCCTGTAGAGATACCTCCAGCACCGAGAGTATAGGAGAATGTGTTGTCTGTAATCTCGTTGCGGAGACGGCAGCAGGACGACAACGAGTCGGCATTGTCACTGATATAAGTGAAGAAAGAGTGTCCTTCGGAATACATCTCTGCTGCAAAGTCGCCCCACTCCTTGTCCTTCGGTTCTCCGTTTTCGGTGAGCATGGCCATTGTCTCCACAGGGAATGTGAGCAACGTCTTGGTTCTTTCCTGGTTGAACCACTTCATGAAACGCTTCTGCAACCATGAAAGTCCGTTCCAATCGGGCTGCGTTCCGTCAGGGAAATAGAAGTTTTCAAACAGCGACTGGAAATAATACTTGTCATAATAGGATATGTTCCAGAACACGGCCTGGAAGTTTCTGGCTCCCGTAGGCTGGTTTATCGAGTAGACAATCTGCTCGAAACAGTCGGTGATAACCTTGTCTATGGAACGTTTCTTCAGCGAAAGATCAGCCTGTTGCTCGGGATGTTGCCAGTAGTCTTGACCGTACTCCTTGCCTATAAAGTAATTCATGTACATCAGGAACTCAGGCGTTG
Organism: Bifidobacteriaceae bacterium; assembly: GCA_963627025.1. Classification (GTDB taxonomy): domain Bacteria; phylum Bacteroidota; class Bacteroidia; order Bacteroidales; family Bacteroidaceae; genus Prevotella. The sequence continues at coordinate 37,133 of CAVFZF010000010.1, forward strand.
CGCAAGCCCCAGAGAGCATTGAACTGACAATAAATACCATGTTTACGAAACCGCCACAGAATGACTTGAGGTTGCTGGGTGCTGTCGAGTTGCCGCCAATACCGCCTGTTCCGCCTATCAGCCAAGGGTACATGGTGATTGAAGCGCAATAGTTTGCAAGCGAAGTCTCGTCATTCTTATATATAAAGTGGTGAGTCAGCAAGTCTATGTACTTCTCGGACGTTTCCTTGCCGTACATCTTCTTTATCCTGTCTGTAAGCATTCTGCGGTTCAAACGGATAAAAGCCGACTTTGGAAGTTCGCCTATCAACGTCGCGATGTTCTTGTGTTCCACATTGGCATTGGCATCGTATTTGGAACCAGTTGCTGCGTTTGAAGCGCCACAATAGTCCGCAAGGAACTTCATTCGCTCCATTGTTTCGCGGTCTTCAGTGTGCTGTTGGCGATACAGCATGAACGATTTTGCCACACTGTAGTGTCCCTCTTCCATCAGGGCAACCTCCACCTGATTCTGTATATCCTCCACTTTTATATCATTATGGATGTCCAGATGGCTGAGTATTTTGGAGATTGCACCAAGATCAGTTGACACGTTGACCGACTCGAACGCCTTAATTATGGCATTCATAATTTTGTCCAAAGAGAACAGATCCTTTGTTCCGTCCCTTTTTGTAATGGTAAAGTTCTTAATCTCCATTGTTGGTTTGTATCTTTAATTGTCAATAATTACTCGAATCAAGCCTGTTTTGGGAGGTATCTCTTCATACCGTTTCAATCAGCAGGCTTTCTCTTTTTGGGAAACTTTTCTTCGTTTTGAAACATAAAAGTTTTCCATTTTGGAAAACTTTCGTCCGTGTTTCTCAGTTCAACTTTTCTCATTTGTCTCCCTTAGACATTTGCAAAGGTAGCACAAATATGTATCTTCACCAACAAAAAACAAGAGATTTTTCCGTGTTTTTTGCTTTTATCCGAGAACGACAAAAAGTGCCATTTCAACGGTCATCTTTAACAAAAAGAGCACAACTGTCAGTGGAGCAACGGCTTTAAGACCACAGACAAGAGCACAGGCAGCATCCTCCCAAGACCTTATTTTCCCGCTCAGCACAGAAAAAATGACGCTTCCACCGAACAAAGCACCGCCCAAGAGGAAAAAGGAAGCCCTTAGGAACGGTCCCGGAACAAGCGTTCCCGTAACCCCGAGAAGAGGAGAATGAGGAGAGAGGGCAAAGAACAGGCAAAGCGCGACACCGGCTATCATCACGAAGAAGAACATCATCACCGCAAACCTCTCATCGTAACCGCAAGAACGGAATGAAGTTATCTTTTTTGGCAACCCACTCCACACGAAAGCCCCCACAAAGAAACTACCGAACAGAAACCACGCTATCGTTTCCGAACAGCCATTATCCAGCCAACGAGTCAACAACCATCGCATTCCCGAACCGCTCAACAAGGAGTTGAAACCATACGCCGGGAATATGGCACTTACTATCCATGACACGAGTATCAGCAATGTCTGGACAGTGCACAATGACAGCGTCGTGATTACAAAAAACTTCGGTCTATTCATCGTCAGGCACGAGATTGTCTATGTCAAGTATCCTCAATTCCAATGCACGCACGACAAGCCGTGTGGCATTCACACTCCCCTTGTTACCCGGAAACAGTTTTGCGACCAGTTCGTTCTGCCTCTTCTCAAGGCTCTTAACACCGAACGGCATACCCCGGAGCATCGTTATCTGCTCTTTCGTATAGCCCAATGCAAGATGCCGCAAAAACCTTTCGTCATATTCATCGATGTCGTTGTCGACCACCGCTTCCTGGCGCATAATCTGCGAGGAGACCGTTTCCTTGAACCGTTCCACCACCTTATTCAATATAGGCTCGTTGAAGACGATCTTGCTTCCCTCCATTACAGAGAGCACATCGCTGCGTGTAAGCAGTTCCCCACACTTCAGTATGATGCCGTTGCACCCTGCGTCGAGAGCGTCGACCCACAGTTTCTCGTTGAGGATTTCGCCCGTAAAAATCAGCACTTTCACCTCGGGATAACTCTCTTTCGTGTGTCTGCAAATCTCAACGCCTACGGTTGTGGAACCGCCGATACCAAGATCCAACAACACCAGATCGGGTGTCTGCTCCTTTATCAGCCGCCAATAGGCAGGCTCGTCTGCCGCCGTTCCTATTATCTCTGCTTCGGGAATGTCATTATTGAGTATCCCTATCGTCCCCTTCAACTCCAGTGGAACGTCCTCCACTACTATCACTTTGAATTTTTCCATAGTCTGTCAGTTTATTTCAAACCCCGGATTTATCCTCTTCCAAAGGGTCATTACTATCTCCGTATTGCCGTCTGCGCCTTGTCTTGCCTGTACTCCGCAACCGCGTTTTCCTGTTGTCTCGCCTATATCCCTCACTATCTGCCTTATCTGCAAAGCCTGAAGATTACACGTCAGGGGCGTGAAGAATCTGTACGTCTGCACATCGTCAAGTTGCAGATTGGCATACCTCAGGACATAGGAATCATAGGTATCGTCAACTGCAATTACTGTGACTGACGGCGTTTCACCAGCGGACAACTTGAACAAGAGTTCCCTGAGATACGCCAGCAATCTGCCGTTTATCTTCAGGTTTGCAGTCAGTTGCGACTGTGCCTGCATACTCAACATGGTATACAACTTCTTGTAATAACCAGTTATTTCACCCAATGCAACGATGTTGTCAGGCGTTTTCTCTATAATCTGCCTTATCCTTGATGGGTAATACATGGTCTCGTGTTTCAGCGCGGAATAACAGTTGTCGAGCACATTATTATATATATACAACCTCTGTGCCTCGTATCTGATGCGCTTCAACTCGTCTTTCGCCAGTTCCAGACCGTCATTTTCCTGTTTATGTGCCTGTATACTGCCCTCCAAAGCACGGCAAACCTCCCCCACAACATTGTCAAGAGCCGTTGTTTCCTTTGTTATTTCGGAATGGGTATTCCTCGATTCCTTCCAGAGGCTGCTTATCTTCCGCAGTTTGTCCCCTGCTTCCGTACTGTCCAAAAGCACTGCATTTATACTCTTCACCCTGTCTATCAATGACCTGTAATGCACCACATACCTGTAGTAAAGCACATAATAGGCGGGAATGATACACACGAGTATCAGTGTGAGAAGTATCACTGCCACATTCTTTCCATCCCTTGCAGCCTGCGTCTGACGCACATATTTTGCAAGTGTATAGTCTGCACTACACTCACGGAACAACTTCACAAACAGATTGTTATTATAGTTGTATATATCCCACTCATGCAATGCCAGAGCGGCAACTGCCACCTCGTTCCTCATATCAAGTATGACATTGTAGGGCATAGGCAATGAGTCTTGAAACCATTTCAGTTCCGATGCCTTGTCCTCTGCCGTGCCTATCAGGCTCAAAGTGTCCTTTCCTCCTGGTACAATTCTCTGGTAATGCTCATTCAGACAACGGCAAGCGATGCGCGAAAACTCCAGTGTGCGTTCATATTTTCCCTGCAGATTACTGAAATAGGCACTGTCTGCATACATCCGTATCTTGTCTTCCGTACTTGCTGTACTCCGTGCTGACACCGCAAGAGAAACCGTAAAGGCAAGCAAGAGCATTACAGTCCGTAACTTGCCGTGAGGCAAACGGAACTTGAATACTGTCCCCTGTCCTTTCTTGCTCTCCGCCGAGATATTGCAAACGGAAAACATCTTGCTGACCTTCTTGTACTTTTCGATGATGCCTTTACAGTTCATCAGTCCGAAACCATGCTGGATATTGGATGTCGGAAGTTGGCGTTGGAAGATGCCGTCCAACTGTTCTTCATCCATTCCCTCGCCATTATCAGCAATGGCAATCTCCACGAAATCAACGGTTTCATCGGCGCAAACCCTCACCCCGCCCTGCTCTTTGACGGCCTTTCTTGCATTGTCCGCCATGGTGTTTATCATGAAGAGGGTCAGCGTCTTATCCGCTTTCACCACCGCATCGGTGTCCGCCACATCAAGCGTAACGCCCTTCATGCCGAACGAATACCGCCCTTCCTTCACGATGTCAAAGAGTTCCTGCAATCTGAAACTCTCCAGATGGAGGTTCAAGTCGCCTTTTCTCAGTTGTATCCAATCGGTGAGTACATCATTGTATTCGTTTATTTTATCTGTAAGTTCAAGTATGTATTCATACCGCTTCTTCCGTATTTCCGCATCCTCGTTTCTACCCTGCAACATACGGATTTCCGCCAACATACGGTCTATAAATGGCGTAATGCTGTTTACAAGAGACATCTTCGCTCTCTGCTCTATGTTCTTGTGCATATTCCGTTCGAGCGTAAACTCCGCCTCATTCTGTTCTTCCAATACCGCCTTATACTGTTCCTTTGCAGCCTCAGCATCATGCATTTCGCTCCTCTTCCACTCCCTTAGGGGTTGCAGGAACTGTTCTGGAGTATATGCCTTCTCCCTCTTTCTGCGCTTTCCGGCAAACATTATCAGCAGAACTATGAGCAGGACTATAGCGGCAAGAACACCTGTTATCATCAGGTTCAACTGCAATGACACCCTGTCCAACTGCTCTGCCCGGGCTTCCAGTTCCCTGTCCTGCCGGGTGTTTTCCTGTGTATCAAGATAGAGATTGCGGTAGTAGTCGGAGTTCTTTTTCTCATTCAGGGCGGAGAAGTTGATAGAAAGTTTCTCGTAAATGCTCGATGTCAGTGACGGTGCCTGGTTGATAAGGGTGTCACCGACAATGGCTTCCGTCAGGCAATCTATGGCAGCATGGTAGTCGCCGGCCAGGAAACAGCAGTCCGAGAGTGTGCGCAATGCACCGGCAATCTGGTAGACATCACCGTAAGCGACAAATGCATCGAGCGACCGTTGAGCCAGTTCTCCGGCAATGAGTTCCGCATCCATGTCCGCAACATCAAGGACTTTCAGTGCTATATGGTGTTCTTTCAGCAGACTGTCACACAGTTCTCTGTTCTGCAGATGTTCACTCATCGCCTGCAGAGCATTGGCTTCCCAATAGATGTAATTGCCGTTTTGGGCGAGCAACCAGCACTTTGTCAGATAGTCAAACTCTTTTCTGCTGCGTACCATTGGCGTCCCTTTGGTGAAGTATTCGCCAGTTCCCACATTATAATAGTAGTTCAGCAGTTGTGCAGTATCATTTCTTATCTCGCCGTTTTCCTCTATCCTGTCGAGTGCGGCAACAGAACTTTCGGTCTGTCCGACATAGTAAAGATATGTAGAAAGGACAATTTTCATCTCCGTCTCGGCATAACTCACCCTTTTCAAGAGCCTCTCCGACAATTCTCCACGGTTTTCGTTTATCCTTTCAAGATTGCGTGTAGCATTCCAGTAGTATTCATAAAAATCCTTGTTTCTTGACTGTCTCTGACACAGACGCATCATCTGAGTGTTGGCAACAAGCAGTTCTATCTGGTTGTCAGTCGAGTTGAGGATGCCTCGCAGTTTCGTCTCCGCCTCCCTGTAGTCCATTTTCATGATGTCAACAAAGGCGAGGTTATTCATCGCCTCGTTGCGTCCGGCATCATAACGTGCACTGTTTGCCAACGCCTTGTTGGAGTATACTACCGTGGAATCGAGCGATATGTAGTGGAAACGGTATGCCCTGTCATTCATGAAGTCTGCCTCTTCACCCTCTTCACCGCTGCACGAGAAGAGCAGCAAGACTGCTGTCAGGACGAAGAACAATCTGCTGACAACATGATAAAGGTAACTGTTTCCGGGCATACGCATACTGCAAAATTATGTGTTTTTTCCCAATATCAATGAGGAAACTGAAGTAAAAGGAGACTATTTGCGTCATTTTCCTTAGTATTTTTTGTGCAATCGGATAATAAGTGTTAATTTTGTGGACATCCATTAGGTGTTTAGTAATAATTGAATGGCTGATAAAATCAGGATAAAAGACATTGCCGAAAGAGCCGGTGTGTCGGTTGGCACCGTTGACAGAGTACTTCATAACCGTCCGAATGTGTCGCCCAAGGCTCTTGAGAAGATAAATCGTGTACTGGAAGAGTTCAACTATAAACCTAACGTATACGCGAGTGCTCTGGCTTATAACAAGTCATATACCTTTGTGCTTTACATCCCGGCGCACAGTTCGGAGGCATATTGGCAAGAGGTGGAGGAAGGTGCACGGAAGGCGGAAGAACTTCATGCCGACTTCAACATCAGTATCAAGATAGTGCATTACAAGCGTCTTGATGACAAGGATTTCAGGCAGAAGGCACGCGAATGCCTTGACTACAATCCCGACGGAGTGGTGATTGTACCTGGAGGACTTGATGTCACACGGAGTTTCACCGACTATCTGCACAAGAACAACATACCATTTGTCATGCTCGACTCCTATATGCCGGACGCCAATCCGTTGGCTTTCTTCGGTCAGGACTCGTTCTCAAGCGGATATTTTGCGGCGAAGATGCTCATGCTGATAGCCAATAACGACAAGCAGATCATGCTCATGCGCCAGACACGCAACGGTATGCTGGCCACACGGCAACAGGAAAACAGAGAGGCAGGATTCCGCCATTACATGTTCAAACATGCCCCCCAAACGGAAGTAATCACCCTTGACCTTCCGGCAGAGGGAACAAAGGAGACGTACAACTCGCTGCTTGACACCTTTTTCCAAACGCATCCCGGTATACACAACTGCATCACCCTTAACTCCAAAGCCCATATCATAGGCGAGTATCTGCTCGACAACGACAAGCGCAACATACAGGTTATGGGCTATGACATGGTGCCAAAGAACGTTGAGTGTCTTGAGAAAGGAAGCGTATCGTTTATCATTGCGCAGCACGGATACCAACAGGGATACTCCTGCATGGACGCTCTTTTCCGCACTATAGTGCTCAAGCGCAACGTACAACAGTTGAATTATATGCCCATAGAACTGCTCTCCAAAGAGAACTACAAGTTCTATCGCCGCACACAAATGTAGAATACAAACGCCATGAACAACCGTAAAGGTCTCGTAGCCCTGTCACCGCTGCTGCTGTTTCTCCTCGTCTATACGGTCACTTCAGTCGTTGCGTCCGACTTCTACAAAGTCCCCATAACGGTGGCGTTTCTCATTTCGTGCATTTATGGTGTGGCTGTGGTCGGCAAAGGCAGCCTTGATGACAGGATAAACCTGTTCTGCCGTGGCGCAGGAAGCGACAACGTAATCCTCATGTTGCTAATCTTCATCCTTGCAGGAGCATTTGCTTCGGCAGCGAAAGCCATGGGAAGCATCGACGCCACGGTGGATCTGACGCTCAAGATAGTACCGAATTACATGATACTTGCAGGACTTTTCGCCGCTGCCTGCTTTGTAAGTCTCTCCCTAGGAACAAGTGTCGGCACCGTTGTCGCGCTCGTCCCTATTGCCGCGGGATTAGCCGAGAAAACAGGAGAAAGTACTGCTTTCCTCACGGCAATGGTTGTCGGGGGTGCTTTTTTCGGTGATAACCTCTCGTTCATATCCGACACTACCATTATCGCAACGAAGACCCAAGGCTGCAAGATGCGCGACAAGTTCCGTGCAAACTTCCCCATAGTGTTGCCGGCTGCACTTATTGCGTTCGGTATCTACATAGCAATGGGCACTGGCGTGGACAGTCCCGGTGACCTGCCGGCAGTGAATGTGCTGAAAGTACTGCCATATATAATCGTACTTGTCACCGCCATGACCGGACTGAATGTCATGGCAGTGCTGGCTCTCGGACTTGTTTCATGCGCTGTGATAGGTTTGTCTGACGGCAGTTATGACATCTATGGACTTTTCTCTTCCATGGGAGATGGCATCCTTGTCATGAGCGAACTGATCATTGTCACGGTACTTGCTGCCGGTCTGCTCGCTGTTATCAAGGAGGCAGGAGGCATCGACTTCATCATAGAAAAGATGACACGGCGCATCAGCGGAAAACGTGGCGCAGAACTGTCGATAGGCTTTCTCGTGGCTCTCGTGGACATCTGTACCGCCAACAATACCATTGCCATACTCACCGTAGGTGACATCTCCAAGCACATCTCACTGAAATATGGTGTCGATCCGCGCAAGGCGGCGAGCATACTCGACACCTTCTCCTGCGCCATGCAGGGGCTTATCCCCTACGGAGCACAGATACTGATAGCCTCGGGACTTGCCAAAGTCGCCCCTATAGAGATAATTCCACATCTCTATTATCCTGTTCTTATGGGTGTCATCGGCATTGTCTGCATCCTCATAAGGTATCCCAAGAAATACTCCTGATGTATTTCCGTTATGTAAAACGGCATTCGTGTACTGCCATTGTCAGGTTATACCAGCAGTGTACAACCCTAAAGGCGTCCCAGAAGTTTCTTAAAGAAAAAGTAAAGTTCCTCTTCAAGCCGGAACAAAGCCCATGACTTGAAAAGCGGAGAATATCCGAATTTCCATGACAGTGACCTCTTGAGCAGTGAAGTGTCGATGTTTCCGTAATGCCGCCTTATCTCTTTCTTGCAGTATGCGGCATCCTCAGTTGAGAGCGAGGTCCGGTTTTTGAACCAGAACATATAGGCATCGACTATCACCTTCCAGCGTTCATTCTCGTAGAGAGCCAATGTTTCGTGTGGACAATGCAATGCCGTCAACTGGCGTTTCATGCTCTCCGTGGCTGCCATATAGTCCATGCGGCGAATGGAAACATTGTTGGATATTGACTCCGGATGCTGGTAATAATAATATGGAGCGTCGGACTCATACACCTTTCTTGACAGGTAATAGTGGATGCGAGTGGTATTGTCATCACTGTAATGACGGCAAGTGGTGTCGAATCTGCACCGATTGTAGAGTTCACGACGTGCTGCATAGATGCCGTGGATACTCCATGTGAGCGACTTACGGAAAGCATCCTTGCCATCAAGGCTACCGAAATGCGCCACCGGATACGCCTCTTCCCTACCGTCAGGATAGACAAACAGACATTTCATGAGCACACAGTCGGCATCCTCATTACGGTCGAACACACGGACAATCTTTTCCATACTGTCGTCGGCAAACCAGTCGTCACTGTCGAGACAAGCCACTATGTCGCCACTGGAAACGGCAAGTCCTGCATTCCGGGCAACGGCAGGTCCACTGTTGGAGGAAAGTTCTACTATCTTGATGCGGTTATCCTGTTCCCTCCAACGGCGCATTATGTCAACTGTAGAGTCCGTTGAAGCGTCATCAATACAGACAACCTCAATATCACGGTATGTCTGACGGTTAAGGGAACGCAGACATCTGTCGAGCCATTTCTCGCCGTTGTAGACAGCAACAAGTATGCTTACCTTAGCCATGCAGTCTTCTCCCAAACATCTTCAACGACACATAGATGCTCGACGAGAGCATGGCCATACCCACCAACCAATAGGTCCACCCCGACAGGAACTTGACTGCGGCGAGTGCCAACAGACCTATAACGAACTGGGAAAGGAAATCCCGGAAGAGTCTGCCGGATATTTCGAGGTCATATTTCCAGCAGCAGTAGCCTACCACACAGATGCAGTCGACAAACCCGGTCACAACAAGGGCGATGCCGGTGCCGTCAAGTCCCCAGTTGTTATAGCCGAAGATGACAGTCAGGACTATGAGGATATCGTATGCGAGTTCGAGCAGCATATAAGCCATAGAGTCTCCTTTTGCCAGCGTGATGTAGGATATCGGGAGATTCACAGCACGGAAATACATCGCCAGAATGGCTATCTGCGTCATGCCGACAACAGGCATGAACTTGCCGCTAAAGAGCAAGGGTATGAGTACAGGCAGACTTAGCATCAAGGCAACGAGCATAGGGGCGACAATTGTTAGCGAGACTTCAATCTGCCTGTTGACCGCTCCATTCATCTTGGCTGTGTCGTTACAGATTGCAGAAAGGTGCGGATAATAGTCCGTCTCCATAGCAGCAAACACCATTCCTGCGTATGTCATCGTTATCATATAGCCGGCATTGTAAAGACCGGCAAGAGAAACGGACATATCACTCAGGAACGAACGGATGACAAACTCTGCCCCACTGCCGAACACACCGGCAATAACAAACGCTACTCCCACGGCAATCATCGTCTTGCCTTCAAGGAACGCGCTTTTTCCAAAAGAGAAAACTGGAGGATAATAGCGATAGGAATGCACTGTGACAAGGAGCATCTGCACCAATGCAATGATTATCAATGAGGGGATGATGCCATCGTTGCCGAACCTGAAAAATAGCGGTACGGACACTACCAACGCGCCCAAGACACCCAAGACGCTAATTCTTGCCAGTTGTCTCAACCGCCGTGTGGCTTTCAGTACGGCAGTCTCGCCGCCCGTTATCGCTGTCATTGCCACGACAGGAGCAAGGAGCATGAATTCCAGAGTGTAGTCTTCTGAGGAGAAAGCCCACTGGCTCAGCCAATGACTTGACAACAAGCACACGATTGCACCGAGCAGAGCGGCAAACAGGCTCCATGTGCGGAGGATGCGGATGTGGTGATTGGTAAGTGCGACATCACCGCTGTCAAATGCCTGGGAAATGGCTCTGACACCACTTATCTGTAGTCCGAAGTTCGTGGAGTTCTGCAACAAGGTCGACGCAGTGTTGTATATAGAGATGAGCCCCAAGCCCATAGGTCCGAGCAAAAGAGCTATTATCTTGTTGCGGACAAGTCCGACGAGGATATTCAAGCCCTGTATACCCCCGAACAGTCCTGTATATTTGAATATGTGTTTGTAATTTTTTTCTATCACCATTGTATGTTTCTATAACGCCCAAACAGTAAAATTATTTCGTTTCCGCCGCCTTTTCTTGGAGAAAAGTCATAACTTTGCGGTGTGGTAACCTGTACAAGCAACAAGCACAAACCTACAATCAGTTTCATCATAACAGATTACAACATTCCGGAGACCATGCTTCTGGAGTGCGTGGGGAGCATCCTTGCTGTCAACATTCCCGACAACGAACGTGAGATAATACTCGTTGACGATGGTTCGACGACACCTCCGACTGCGACACTGGAACGTTATGGTGAGCGCATACGTTATTTCCGTCAGGAGAATATGGGACTGTCTGTCGCAAGAAATGCCGGCATAGGACTGGCTCAAGGCGAATACATACAGTTTGTCGACGGCGATGACCGACTTGTACCAGAGTGCTATGACACTGTTGTCGCACGACTGAAAGGCGACGAAAACGCAGTTGGTGCAACAAAGGGAACGGACATTCTTCTGTTTCGCCTCACTTCAAAGGAGCATGACAAAGCGGTGGAGAAAACAACGAAAACGGTTTACCTGCACACCACTGGCAGACGTTTCCTACAAGAAAAAAACCTCCGTGCCTCGGCTTGCAGTTATCTTTTCCGCCGCGAAATATTGGGGGAATTGCGGTTTGAGGACGGCATCTATCACGAGGACGAACTGTTCACACCGTTACTGTTCTGCCGTGCCGAAAACATCACCCTGTCCTCCGCCAGTGCCTATTATTACAGACAACGTAACGCATCAATAACCAACACGACGGAAGACCGCCACATTGAAAAACGGTTTGAGGACTTCTTCTCCGTCATAATGCGGTTGAAAGATTTGTCTGAAAGCACAGAATACAAGGTATTGACAAGGCGTATAGACCAATTGTGCATGGATTTCCTCTACAATACGGCGGCGATAACCGGTGACTACGGCAAGTTCCGTAACGCTGCGAACCGTCTGCGGACAAAACGTCTGTTCCCATTGCCCCTACATTTCTACACATTGAAGTACTTCTGTTTCTGTGTTCTGACAAGGACTATATGGGGCTTCCGGTTTGCATTCAAATGTATGTCAAAGTCATGAAAATACTTCTTCTCGGTGAATACAGCAACGTTCACGCCACCTTGGCAGACGGTTTGAGGCTCATGGGACATGAGGTTGTCGTGGCGAGCAACGGTGATTTCTGGAAGTCATACCCCCGTGACATCGACCTGTCACGCAGTTATGGATTTGCAGGAGGACTGCGCCTATGGGCAAAGGTCTTGCTTCATCTGAAGCGTTTCTCGGGATTTGACATCGTTCAGGTTATCAATCCGATGTTCTTGGAACTGAAAGCGGAAAGGCATTTCTTCATCTTTGATTACCTAAGGAAGCACAACAGGAAAGTCGTGTTGGGTGCTTTCGGTATGGATTACTACTGGGTTCACGAGAACATCGCACGGATGCCGCTGCGCTACAGCGACTTCAACATCGGGCAAGAACTGCGCACCGACAAGGACGCAACAGTTGCCATAGAGGACTGGACTGGTACGGCAAAGGAGAAACTCAACCGCTACTGTGCGGAGAAAGCCGATGCCATAGTCACCGGACTGTATGAATATGATGTCTGTTACAGAGGTGTCTTTCCTGACAAGACGGTCTTCATACCCATGCCCATCAAACCTGCTGCACTGACAGACAGCAGGTTGGCGGCTATAAAACAGCAGAATGACAAAATCAGAATCTTTGTAGGCATAAGCCGTAACAGGTCAACATACAAGGGTACAGACATCATGCTGGCGGCAGCAAGACAGATTGCAGAAAAGTACAACGACTGCGTTGATTTGACAACAGCGGAGGGTGTGCCGTTTGAAGAGTACCGACAGATGATGACAAACTCGGATGTCATACTGGACCAACTCTACAGTTACACCCCTGCAATGAACGCTCTCGAGGCAATGAACCAAGGCATTGTGTGCGTGGGAGGCGGCGAGCCGGAGAACTATGACATACTGGGAGAAACGGAACTGCGCCCGATTGTCAACGTGGAGCCTAACTTCCAGAGTGTCTACAACGCCCTGGAAAGTCTGGTGAAACACCATGAAGACATTCCCGAACTGAAACTGCAGGGCATAAAATACATTGTGCGCCACCATGACTATGTCAAGGTAGCGCACAAATATGCATCGCTCTACTCTACGCTTTTATGTAATCCTTAGTCAGGAGATCGTAGTAGATTGCCTCGAGTTCCTTATCATTAAGACCGCGGAGAGCCTTGTCAATGGAAGCAAGAATTTCGTTCCGAGACAGACTGTTCTGCCTGTAATTGTTGAAATCCATAGACTTACTCCGCAGGAACAAGCAGTTTGTCGCCTGTCGTTTCCGTCAGTCTCTTTGCTGCACGCTCAGGATAGCCAGGACGTTTTACCGTTGCTCCCAAGCCTGTAGCAGATCTCTTGAACTCTCCGTTCGCTTCTGGTTTCTCCGCCATATCGTTGAATTTCACAATGAGACGGAACGCCAACTTCTGCCAAGCAGTGAGGAACTCCTCACCCAAAGAGTTGCTATAGTTTGTCAAGTAAGCCACTGCTTTCTCGGGGCTATTGCTGTAGAGTGCTGTTGCCTCTATCTCCTTGGCTGCCTGATTGGCATGATAGATGCTGTCAAAACGGTTTCTCTCTGCCTCCAGCGTGGGGAACATCTGTGAGTAACGGGGATAAACCATATTGCTTACCCAATTGCATACCCAGAAAGCACTGTTCATTGAGAACGTCACGTCATCGGCTTTCGGGTCATTGAAACAAGCCGGCGGCATGGTGTTTCCGCAGTAAACAGGGATAAAAGGTACCATATTGGCATCGTCATTGCCGAACCAGATGATACCGCCAATCTGGCGTGGCAGCCACGAACGCAACTGAACGACAAAAGTGAAAGCGCTCTGCTGTGTTGACACGGGACGCTCATTGAAATAGGATTTGCCGTCAACCTTGAATGTCAACGGTGTCGGACGGTAAGGCATCTGCCACAATCCTTCGCCCATATCAGCATCAAGGGCAAAAGGAGTACCCTCATAATGGTCACGCATATAGTTCTCCACATCCTGCACACTCACCTTCTTGTCGGGATAAATCCACAAAGGCATCTCCTTGCATTCTGCCAACGGCTTCTTTCCAGCGGCATAATCCACATAGTCGGTCATGTCCTGCAGGTGGTTGAAAAGCGACCATACGCGTGCCTCGCAGAAGCGTCTGCCGGAGAAATCGGGGGCAGCATAAGCATCACGGAAACTGAAATCCGCATCCTTGCCGGAAAACCAGCCTTTCTGTCTTGCAAACTTTATACAGTCCTTGGAGAACATCACGTTCTCCTTGTCCTTCTGGTTGAAAGTACGGATACGGCTCTGGTTGGCGTGAGCACAGACGGCATTGTCGGGTATACGCAGTGCTACCCACACCACCTTCTTCGATCCTGCGCCCTGCCCCATCATCTCCATGATCCAAGCCTCCTTGGAATCGCAGATGGAAAAGGTCTCTCCCTCGGAACAGTAACCGTACTTTTCCACAAGTGATGTCATGACCTTGATTGCTTCGCGAGCTGTTTTCGACCGCTGCAAAGCAATGTATATCAGCGAACCATAGTCGATGAGACCCGTCGAGTCCACCATTTCCTCACGTCCGCCGAATGTGGTTTCCGCTATGGCCACCTGATACTCATTGATATTGCCAAGAACATTGTAGGTCTCGGAAGCCTCGGGTATCTCACCCAGATACTTGTTTGTGTCCCACTCGTAGATTTTTCTCATCTCACCGGCAGCATGTTTTGCCGCAGGATAATGAGCCATCTTCATGAACGCACCGTAAGAATCGGCACTGTAGGAACACATGACAGCGCCGTCGGCACTTGCCTTACTGCCTACTATGAAGTTCGTGCACGCCAAGCCTTTTCCTGAAAACAGAGTCAGGAAGACGGTGCATAGAAGGATTGATTTCTTTTTCATCGTTTTGTATTTTGTTGTCTTTTACTGTCTTTATGGTGTCTGCAAGGACGGGGACTGCCTCAGGTTCGGGAACATGCATCTTGACAAGACGGATATCAGAGATTACCAACATCCTCAGGGTATGGTTGTTTCTGTCGGTCTTGACATTACTCTTGCGCTGCATGATAAAACCTCTTATCTCTTTGATTCCCAGCCTCTGGTCATCAGAAACGTCAAGTTTATATGTCGTACTTGTAGACATTGATGCCGTGCGAGTTACTACACTGTCATTAGAGAACCTGACACTCAATGCCGCATAGCCGTTGCGTGCCCCATCCTGATAGAGGAAATCAGTCTTGAAAGCCAGCGTCAGGCGATCTCCTTTGTGATAGGTGCTGTCGGCAGTCAGGCGAAAGCGCATGATGTTTTCTCCACCCTTGTCGGAAAAGACCCGCGCCTTCTCTGCGTTCCAGATATTCGTCGTGTCACCTGTCATCACGTCTCCGGCGAACAGACCGTTGCCATCGATACCCTGAAGACGTGCTTCGTTGTTCATGCGGTCGGACAAATGTTTGTAGACATCAAGCATTTTATCGGCATACTTCATGTAATACACCATGGAAGAGTCGAACTCTACACGGGTGACACCATGTTTTTCGAGCACCGCATCAAGGTAAGCATCATACTCATCAGGTTCAACATTCGTGGTATGGGCCATTGCATCGGCGAGGTGATAGTCATAAAGGACATCCTCAAGTTTGCCCTGCGACATCACCTTTACCTTGTCCTCACGACACGAAAGAACCGTTGCGGCGACAAGCATGACCGCCACAAGCAAGCGGAGAATATGTCTACTGCGCTTTGTCAACTTTATTTCCGTTTGTTCCGACATCCGCTTTTTTCTCGAAACGAGTACCCTCCAACAGTGTCGTTCCGAAGTGTTCGAAGTCCTTACGGTAGAAAAGGAGCAGAAGAACGACACCTACAGAGATGCAGGCATCAGCGAAATTGAATACTGGAGAGAAGAATACGAACCTGTCCCCACCCCACAACGGAACCCACTCGGGCCACGTCGTGACAATCAGAGGGAAATAAAACATATCCACAACTTTGCCTTGCAGTATCGGCGCATAGCCCTGACCGAACGGCACAAACTCCGATACTGTGAACGGAGTGGACACCGTGAATATCTGACCATAGAACAAGCAGTCAAATATATTGCCTGCCGCTCCGGCGCAAACCAACGACAAGCACACCACATAACCGATTCTGTGTTCACGCCTTACCACCTTATATATATAGTAGCCTATCACGCTTATGGCAACTAAGCGGAACACTGTCAGCAACGGTTTGTATATGAATGACATACCGTAAGCCATGCCGTTGTTCTCTATAAACGAGATATAGAACCAGTCGGTTATGTGGATACTGTCTCCAAGAGACATGCTCGTCTTGACCCAAACCTTTATGGCCTGGTCAATGACGAGCAGCAACAGGATGAGAGCCAGTGCCCACCAACCAGTGTGTTTATGCCTTTTCAATTTTCAGGGAGAGTTTGAATGTTTCGAGATCTACATCCGTTCCGTCGGTCACAGTGCCGAGAGTGATGCTGTTGGCAAGCACTTGGGCAGCGATGTGACTACCAAAACGGTCAATGACCTTCGTCGTTTCATCGCACTCGGACAGTACCACCGATATTCTGTCGGTAATATCCAAGCCGCTCGATTTACGCAAAGTCTGTATCTGTTTCACTATTCGGCGTGCGTCACCCTCAACTTTCAGGTCATC
The DNA here is from genome assembly GCA_963627025.1 of Bifidobacteriaceae bacterium. Lineage (GTDB taxonomy): Bacteria > Bacteroidota > Bacteroidia > Bacteroidales > Bacteroidaceae > Prevotella. The sequence continues at coordinate 53,628 of CAVFZF010000010.1, forward strand.
GGTAACGGTGATGTCGAGAGCCACAGTGACTGACCCTTCGTTGGTAACAGTCCATCCTGCGATGTCTTCAGAGAAAATCTCGACATCCTCAAGTTCTATCTGTATCTCCTGACCTTCTGCTGTCAGCGCTACCTGACCATTTGTTTCGAGTGCTGCTATCTGCTCCTGCGACATGGCAGCAACGGCAGTCGACACACTCTTCATCATCTTTCCGAACTTCTTGCCCATAGTTCGGAAGTTGCATTTCACTTTTTTTACCAGTATTCCGGCACCGCTGTCAATGAACTTCAATTCCTTGACATTCGTCTCGGAGAGTATGACGTCAGCCATACGCTGTATCCTTGCACGCAATGTTTCGTCTATTGCAGGAATGGCAATTGTCTGCAATGCCTGGATTACAGGTATTTTCACTTTCTTTCTCAATGACAGTGTCATCGAGGTAACCTGCATTGCCAATTCCATACTTTCTTCCAGTTCACTGTCTATGAGAGCCTCGTTGACAGTCGGGAAGTCTGCAAGATGAACGCTGACTTTGTCGGATTTGCCGGTCACTGCATTCAAGTCGCGGAACAACTGGTCTGCATAGAACGGAGATATCGGTGCGATGAGCCTTGACAAAGTCTCGATGCAAGTATACAAAGTCTGGTATGCGGACAGTTTGTCCGTTGTCATGCCACCGCCCCAGAAGCGTTTCTTGTTAAGACGAATATACCAGTTGGACAGTTTGTCTATTACAAAGCCCTGTATCAAGCGTCCTGCCGGTGTCGGGTCAAGGTCGTCAAGATAATTGTCAACCTGCTTTACGAGGCTGTTCAACTCGCTCAACAGCCACCGGTCAAAATCGCAACGGTCAGCGTAAGGCACGTCTTCCTCGGCATAGGTAAAGCCGTCCACGTTAGCATAAAGAGTGAAGAAGGAGTATGCCTGATAGAGTTTGATGAAGAAAGATGACGTCACTTCCTTCACTCCTTCGGGATCGAATGACAGGTTATCCCACGGTGACGAGTTGGTAACCATATACCATCTCACAGCATCAGCACCATACTGGCCGATACAGTCAAACGGATTTATGACATTGCCAAGGCGCTTTGACATCTTGATACCGTTCTTGTCAAGCACAAGACCGTTGGAGATGACCGACTTGAACGCCACTGAGTCAAACACCATGGTTGCTATTGCGTGTAGAGTAAAGAACCAACCGCGTGTCTGGTCAACACCTTCGGCGATGAAATCTGCCGGGAACACCTTGCCGGAATCCAGTTTCTCCTTGTTTTCAAAGGGGTAATGAATCTGTGCGTAAGGCATTGCGCCAGAGTCAAACCACACGTCAATGAGGTCGGTTTCACGGGTCAGCACGTTTCCGTTGTCGCTTACGAGTTTGATATAGTCCACATACGGACGATGGAGGTCTATCCTGTCGTAGTTCTCCTGCGACATATCACCTGGCACGAATCCCTTATCCTTCAGAGGATTGGATGTCATCACGCCAGCCTTTACTGACTTTTCTATCTCGTTGTAGAGTTCTTCTATCGAACCGATGCACAGTTCTTCCTTCGTCTCACGGTTGCGCCAAATCGGCAGAGGAGTACCCCAGTAGCGTGAACGCGAGAGATTCCAGTCGTTGAGGTTCTCCAACCACTTGCCGAAACGACCTGTCCCGGTAGCCTCTGGTTTCCATTTGATACCCTTGTTCAGTTCAAACATCCGTTCTTTCTTTGCCGTTGACTTGATGAACCAGGAATCAAGCGGATAGTAAAGTACCGGTTTGTCTGTACGCCAACAGTGCGGATAGTTGTGCACATGCTTTTCTATCTTGAATGCCGTACCTTCTTCTTTCATCTCAAGACAGATGATTACGTTGAGATCCATGTCCTTGTTGGCACGCTTCTCATCGTACACTCCATCGGTATTATACTTGGGATCGTAGGCGTTCTTCACATAATCGCCGCTGTGTTTCCAGTACTCTTCGTTGACGCAAGCGGCAACAAAGTCGGGATTCATATCCTCTTTTACGAAGTATTTGCCTTGGAAATCCACCATCGGACGAGTGTCTCCGGCCTTGTCAACTACGAACAGGCTCGGTATGCCGGCATCTTTCGCCACCTTGGCATCGTCCGCACCGAATGTCGGAGCGATGTGTACGATACCCGTACCGTCCTCTGTTGACACATAATCGCCGAGAATTACACGGAAGGCATCGTCGTAACGATCAACGACTTTGTCATCAATGAAGTCACACGGACGTATCCACGGCATCAGTTGTTCGTAATGTATGCCGTTGAGGTCTGTGCCTTTACCACGCCACAGAACCTCCATTTTCTTGCCCTCTTCCTCTTGGAAATATGACGAAAGCAGACTTTCGGCAATGACATATACGGCTTTCTCACCTGAGTAAGGGTTCTCTCCCTTCACGGCAACGTAGTCTATCTTCGGGCCGACACACAGTGCCGTATTGCTCGGAAGAGTCCACGGAGTCGTCGTCCACGCCAGTATATAGACAGGCAAGTTGTCCTCGTTCTTCAGACCTGGGGCGAACTCCTTAACCCGGAACTGCGCGGTCACGGTTGTGTCCTTCACATCACGGTAGCAACCGGGCTGATTCAGTTCATGAGAAGATAGGCCTGTACCCGCTGCAGGCGAATAAGGCTGAATCGTGTAGCCCTTGTATAGCAGTCCTTTATTATAGAGTTGCTTGAGCAACCACCACAGTGTCTCAATATATTTTATGTCGTATGTAATGTAGGGATGCTCCAAATCGACAAAGTAGCCCATCTTTTGTGTAAGGTCAGACCACTCGTCTGTGTACATCATCACATTCTTGCGGCAAGCGTCATTATATTCGTCTACCGAGATTTTCTTGCCTATATCTTCCTTGGTAATACCGAGAGACTTCTCCACAGACAGTTCGACTGGAAGCCCGTGGGTATCCCATCCAGCCTTGCGTTCCACCTTGAAGCCCTTCATGGTCTTGTATCTGTTGATGGTATCCTTGATAGTTCGGCCCATCACATGGTGGATTCCGGGGTGTCCGTTGGCTGAAGGCGGTCCCTCATAGAACACGAACGGAGGAAAACCTTCATGCTCCGTGATGCTCTTGTGAAACACATCATTCTTCTTCCAGTCCTCTAATACGTCATTGTTAACACGAGTCAAGTCAAGTCCCTTGTACTCTGCAAATTTCTTGCTCATATAAAAAAGTGTCTTTATTTCAACCTTTCGAGATGTGCAACCGGCATATCCCTTTGGGTTGCAAAGGTAGTAAAAAAAAACCGAAACAGTTAATATGCCTTTGGTTTTCACCTCTTTTTAACCAGAATGGAGCGTTTCGGGAGTTTGTGAAACACCCTACAGTCACAACAAAATGGCCTGCCGACAAAACAGAAACAGTCCGCAAACACTACAATAACGGTGTTTGCGGACTGCGTAAACTGTGCACTACGCGCAAAAATGCGTCCTTACGACTATTTCATCTGTGCCTTGAGGAGCGCAGGTATCTCGCTCGTCTCCTTTGCCACAGGCACTCCTGCGGCCTCAAATGCAGCAATCTTGTCAGCGGCAGAACCCGATGAAGTCGATATAATCGCCCCTGCATGTCCCATTTGCTTGCCCACCGGGGCTTGTCTGCCAGAAATGAAAACCGCCACAGGTTTGGTAATATGGGTGCGTATATACTCCGCAGCCTTCTCCTCTGCATCGCCTCCGATTTCTCCAATCAAGGCTATACTGTCTGTTTCGGGGTCGTTTTCAAACATCTCAAGCAAGTCTTGGAAATACAAGCCCACAACCGGGTCGCCGCCAACACCCACCGCAGTGGACTGCCCCATGCCCGCCAGGGTGAGATTATACACCACTTCGTAGGTCAGAGTACCGCTCCTGCTGATGACACCAGTATGGCCTTTGCGGAATATATCTGTAGGCATGATACCCACAAGACTGCTCCCCGGGCTTACCAGACCGGGGCAGTTGGGACCTATGAGTTTCGCTCCCTTTGACTTGATATAAGCATACGCATAGGCAGCATCCACTACCGGCACTCCCTCCGTGATGCACACGATGAGTTTGATACCGCCGTCGGCAGCCTCAAGCATGGCATCTTTGGCAAAAGCAGCCGGAACAAAGATAATGGAAGTGTCTGCTCCAGTGGCTTTCACCGCGTCCTTCACCGTGTTGAACACAGGGATACCGTCCACTGTCTGCCCTGCCTTGCCGGGCGAAGTTCCGCCAACAACATTAGTGCCATACGCCTTCATTTTCGCCGCGTGGAAACTTCCATCTCTGCCGGTAATACCCTGTACGATTACCTTAGAGTCCTTATTTACAAGAATACTCATCTCTATGATTGTATTATTTGTCCGTTTATTGCGATTGTATTATAACTTCGAAGCCAGTTCCACCGCCTTGTGACCGGCATCAGCCATGGTTGTTCCCACGGTAAACGCAGTACCCTGCAGCAGCGCACGTCCCTCAGCCTCATTTGTTCCGGTAAGTCTGATGACGACTGGAATATCGGTGTCAAGTTCACGGAATGCCTCTATCAGCCCCTTTGCCACATCGTCACACCTTGTGATACCTCCGAAGATGTTGATCAGGACAACCTTAACATGGCTGTCAGCGAGCAACAGTTTCATGGCCTCAACGATTTTCTGCGGATTGGAACTGCCACCTATGTCGAGGAAGTTGGCAGGTTCGCCGCCATACAACTTTATCATGTCCATGGTTGCCATTGCCAGTCCTGCACCATTGACCATACAACCGATGTTGCCACCGAGGTTCACATAGCTGAAACCTTTTTCCTTTGCATAAAGTTCTTTCTTCTCTTCTTCGGTCGGTTCGTTGAGTTCTGCCACATCAGGATGGCGGAACAGGGCATTGTCATCAAACGTCATCTTGGCATCAATAGCCTTGAGTTGCCCTGCCTTGTCCACGATGAGAGGATTGATTTCCGCCAAGGAAGCATCCTTTTCGACAAACAGACGGTAGAGATTCCGGAACAGAGGGATGGCCTGTTTCACCAGTGCCATGTCATCAAACAGGGCAAATGCCGCTTCACGCGCTTTGTACACAGGCAGTCCGACAAGCGGGTCTATCGGTATGCGGACGATTTTCTCGGGGGTATCGCGTGCCACCTGTTCTATCTCCATACCTCCTTCGCGGCTAAGCATCAGTATCGGTGTCTTCGTGTTTCTGTCTACAAGGATACTGACATAATACTCAGAAGCGATGTCTACAGCCTCTCCCACGAGCACTCTGTCCACGACAAAGCCCTTGATAGCCATGCCCAAGATTGCTGAAGCGTGCAGTCGCACCTCCTCTTCACTGGCAGCCAGTTTCACACCGCCTGCCTTTCCACGGCCTCCAGTGTGCACTTGCGCCTTCACAACTACCCTTTGCAGCCCCAACTGCCGATATGCTTCAACTGCCTCGTCCACTGTACGGGCGACGATGCTTCTGTCCACAGGCAAGCCATATCGGGCGAAAAAGCCTTTGGCTTGATACTCATGTACCTTCATAAAACAATTTTGTTGTATTTGTCATTCACGGTTATGAAACCGCAACCATTTGATTTTCTCCGCCACGAAATTACGAAAAAATCATATAAGAACACCGTTTACAAAGGAATATTTCCACTTTTTTGTTCTTATAACAGAGATATTCCCTATAGACAAACTGAATGTCGTTACTTGCGAATAGGCATCACACACTGTCATCAGTCTTGTCAAGCCGCCCGCGCCAAAGGTATTTGCGCGTCTCATGAACCAATATGCCATTGAGCGCCAACAGTGACAACAAGTTAGGTATTGCCATAAGTGCATTCATACAGTCAGCCATATTCCACACCACACCGAGTTGCATCACACTTCCGACAAATATCGCCACGATGAACACGACACGGTAAGCCAACATCCAACGGTGCCCTTTCAGATATTCGACAGCACGCTCACCATAGTAACACCACCCCAATATGGTAGAGAAAGCAAATGTCAACAGTCCGAATGTCAGCAACGGTGTACCGACAACTGGTATCTTGGAGAACGCCAACTTAGTCAACACTGCACCGTTGTCAAACGTGATGTCAGGATAAGCCAGCACACTGCTGACGATGACAAGACCTGTCATGGCGCATATGACCACCGTATCCCAGAACGTACCTGTGCTCGACACCAGCGCCTGGCGCACGGGATTACGCGTTTGGGCCGCCGCTGCCACAATGGGAGCAGACCCCAATCCAGACTCGTTGCTGAACAATCCACGCGCGATACCATAACGTGCGGCAACCATGACCGTTGCCCCGGCAAAACCACCGCCAGCAGCCTGCGGAGTGAAAGCAGAGTTGACAATAAGTTTGACAGCAGGCCATAGATATTCAGCATTTACAAAAATCACATACAGACAGCCCAATATATAGACCAAAGCCATTAACGGAACGAGTGCGGTACACACACGAGCAATACTGTTTACGCCCCCAAGCAGCACAGCACCTGCCAACAGACAAACCACAGCGCCCGTTATGTAAGGCGAAATACCATAAGTCTCATTCGCCAACGTGGCAATGGCATTTGCCTGAACGGTGTTGCCGATGCCAAAAGAGGCAACGGCGGTGAACACAGCAAAGAGAACGGCAGCCCAACGCCACCCCAACCCTTTCTCCAAAGCATACATCGGACCGCCAATAACCTTGCCGTCGGGTTTCTTTTCCCTGTATTTGATAGCGAGCAACCCTTCCGCATACTTGGTAGCAATGCCAAATACGCCCGTCAGCCAGCACCACAGGACCGCTCCAGGTCCTCCAAGGGCAATGGCAGTAGCCACTCCCACGATGTTGCCGGTGCCAATCGTAGCCGCCAAAGCCGTGGCAAGAGACGAAAACTGCGACACATCGCCCACTGCATCAGGGTCTTTTTTCACCGACAGACGTATGGCTTTGAATATATGACACTGGGGGAAACGCAGTCTGACTGTAAGGAAGAGATGAGTGCCAAGGAGCATTATTATCATAGGCCAGCCCCACAATATGGAACTCAAAGAAGCGAAAAAGTTGTTGACGACATCCATTCTTTTATGCGTATAACTACATTTTGCGCACAAAAATAATCAAAAATCGCCACATTGCAATAAAACAACAAGGTTTTCAACCTTATTTATAAGCAATTTCTTGATTTACATATCACTTTTACACAAAATACACCTCAACACACACACAAGCGCCACACATCTATGACTTTTCTGGTGACGTATGACAAGCAAGCAATTCCCTTGCAGTCTGCACCCGTTGTTCCGTTGGCGGAAGGACATTTTCGAGAGTGTATTTGATGCCCAGACGCTCATATTTATACACTCCCATCGTGTGATAAGGAAGTACGTCGACACGCTGTACATTGCCGAGAGTAGACAAAAAAGAGGAAAGTTCCTGAAGATATTCGTCATTGTCGGTTATGCCAGGAACGAGCACATGGCGTATCCAGACAGGTTTACCAATATCAGACAGATACTTGGCACAGTCAAGGATATTGCCATTTCCCCACCCTGTCAACTGCTTGTGATTATCGTTCCTTATATGCTTAATATCCAGCAGAATGGTATCTGTACATTTCATCAACTCTTCAAAACGACAGAACCATTTTTCCTGCCTTGTAAAAGGCTGTGCTGAAGTGTCGAGACAAGTATTTATTCCTCGTTGCTTTGCCTTGGCAAAGAGTTCTACAAGAAAATCCAACTGCAACAGAGGTTCGCCACCGCTGACAGTGATGCCGCCCTCGCCACCCCAATAGTCACGGTAACGCTCTGCCTTGTCCAACAGTTCATCTGCGGTCATGAGGTTATTTCCCGCCGTTGACCACGAGTCCGGGTTATGGCAAAAGCGGCATCTCATGTGACACCCTTGCATAAATATCACAAAGCGTATACCCGGACCGTCTACCGAACCGAATGTTTCTATGGAGTGGATGTTGCCCTTGAGCATAATCGGAAATATGAAATGGGAATTGACAAACGTCCCCAAGCGGACACTTGGGGACGTTTATGGATATTAGAGAGTTTCGTGTGCCTGACGTGCAATCACGTCCAACTGCTGTTCAGGAGTAAGGTCTATGAACTTCACTGCATATCCGCTGACACGGATAGTGAAGTTCTGATACTCCTCTTTCTCCGGGTGCGCCATGGCATCCTTCAGTTTGTCCACACCGAAAACATTGACATTCAGGTGATGAGCGCCCTTGTTGAAATAACCGTCCATGACGTTCACCAGCGTATGCGCTCTCTCCTCGTCGTCGTGACCGAGTGTCCCCGGACTGATGGTCTGGGTGTTGGATATGCCGTCAAGAGCATACTCATAAGGCAGTTTCGCCAGCGAGTTGAGCGAAGCCAACAGTCCGTTTTTCTCTGCACCGTAGGATGGGTTTGCGCCCGGAGCGAGCGGAGTGCCCGCTTTTCTTCCGTCAGGCATATTAGAGGTATACTTTCCATACACCACATTGGATGTTATGGTGAGGATACTTGTCGTCGGTTCAGAATCACGATAGGTGTGATGTTTCTTGATCATGTCCATAAAGGTCTTCAGAAGCCACACTGCTATATCGTCGGCACGGTCATCATCATTACCGTAACGAGGGAAATCGCCCTCCGTCTTGAACTCTACGGGGAAGCCTGTTTCATCACGAATGATATTCACCTTGGCATATTTTATTGCGCTGATGGAATCCACCACATGGCTGAATCCGGCGATACCTGTTGCGAAAGTCCTGCGCACGTCTGTGTCAATAAGTGCCATTTCGGCTGCCTCATAGAAATACTTGTCGTGCATGTAGTGTATGAGATTCAGCGTCTTGACATATATTTCAGCGAGCCAGTTCATCATATCCATGAAACGTGGCATAAACTCTTCATAGGTGAGAACGTCGCCTGCGATAGGACGATATGCCGGTCCACACTGTTCACGGGTCTTTGAATCAACACCACCGCTTACCGCATAGGTCAGACACTTTGCCAAATTGGCACGTGCACCGAAGAATTGCATCTCCTTACCTGTCTGCGTTGCACTCACACAACAGCAGATACTGTAATCGTCACCCCATACCACACGCATCACATCATCGTTCTCATACTGTATGGAACTCGTCTTCACAGAGATAAGGGCAGCATAACGCTTGAATGCCTTGGGCAGTTGCGAACTATAGAGAACAGTAAGGTTAGGCTCCGGAGACGGTCCCATGTTTTCCAGAGTGTGCAGGAAACGGAAGTCGTTTTTGGTCACCATGGCACGTCCGTCAACACCTATACCGCCGACCTCGAGCGTCGCCCACACAGGGTCACCGGAGAACAACTGGTTGTAAGACGGTATTCTGGCAAATTTCACCATACGGAACTTCATCACAAGGTGGTCAATCAATTCCTGCGCATCAACCTCTGTGAGTGTGCCTTCACGCAGGTCACGTTCGAAATAGATATCGAGGAACGTGGATATACGACCCACCGACATAGCCGCTCCGTTCTGGGTTTTAACGGCAGCGAGGTAGCCAAAGTAGAGCCACTGCACCGCTTCGCGTGCGTTGGAAGCCGGCTGTGAGATGTCGAAACCGTAGATTTCGGCCAATTGTTTCAACTCAACAAGAGCCTTCATCTGCATTGACACTTCCTCCCTCAGACGAATCACGCTGTCAATCATTCCCTGATCGCCCATCTTGTCGAGGTCTCTCTTCTTCTCGGCGATAAGGAAATCTATACCGTAAAGTGCCACACGACGGTAGTCACCAACGATTCTTCCGCGTCCGTAAGTGTCGGGCAGTCCAGTGAGGATATGGTTATGACGCACCCGCTTCATCTCAGGCGTGTATGCATCAAACACTCCGTCATTGTGTGTTTTCACATATTTGGAAAAGGTCTCGTGCAACTTTTCAGACGGCTGATAGCCGTAAGTCGTACACGCCTGCTCTGCCATCTTGATACCACCGTAGGGCATGAACGCACGTTTCAGGGGCTTGTCAGTCTGCAGACCGACCACCTTCTCAAGGTCACGCAGGTCATTATCGATATACGCAGCACCATAGGCGGTGATACCAGACACCACTTCCGTCTCCATATCGAGCACTCCACCCTTGGCACGCTCCTCCTTCTGGAGTTCTTTGAGTTTCGCCCAGAGCGTCTCTGTTGCCACAGTCGGACCCGCCAAGAACTTCTCATCGCCGTCGTAGGGAGTATAATTATTGTGGATAAAATCCCTCAGATTAACTTCCGATTGCCACTTGGTTCCCTTAAAATCTCTCCATTCTGATTTCATTATAGTGTTGTTTTATAAATAAAAAAAAATACGCCCGCTTCAACTGCCATACTGCCGGAAGCCGGGCAAAAGAAAATCTGTTAACGAGTGCAAAGGTACGAAAAAGAAAGTAACAATATGCACACACACGACGCCAAAGTACACCTTGGAAGCAAAACTTACACCTTTATACTATGTATACCGGCATTTTTTTATAACTTTGCACGGAAAAACGGCATCGCACAAACACTTTGTGCGACTTGGCACACAAAGCAACAAACAAAACACAAGATATGAAAAAGTATCAGTTAATCAACAATTTGTCGGGGTGGCTGACATTTATCATCGCCGCCACAGTCTATTGTTCGACAATCGAACCGACAGCTTCTTTCTGGGATTGCCCGGAGTTTATCACCACAGGATATAAACTTGAGGTAGGCCATGCGCCCGGTGCGCCGTTTTTTATGCTTACCGCCAACCTGCTCACACACCTGACAAGTGACCCCTCAAAGGTGGCAATGATAGTCAACACCATGAGTGCTTTGCTGTCGGCAGCCACGATACTGTTCCTCTTCTGGACAATTACACACCTCACGAGAAAACTCGTTCTCAAGGACTGGAGCGAACTTACGACAGCCAAGACCATTGCTATCATGGGGTCAGGATTTGTCGGAGCGTTGATCTACACATTCAGTGACACATTCTGGTTCTCTGCCGTTGAAGGCGAAGTGTACGCCTATTCCAGCGCATTTACCGCAGTCGTGTTTTGGCTGATACTCAAATGGGAAGACCATGCAGACGAGCCCGGCTCGGACAAATGGCTTGTCCTTATAACCTATATGATGGGACTTTCGATCGGAGTACACTTGTTGAACCTGCTCTGTATACCTGCCATGGTGCTTGTATACTGCTACAGACGTTTCCCGAACATCGAACTCAAAGGTTCCTTATTGGCTCTTCTCGTTTCCTTTGTCCTCGTCGCTGCCATCCTCTACGGTGTCGTTCCCGGTATCATTACTGTCGGTGGATGGTTTGAACTCTTCTTTGTAAATACTCTCGGATGTCCGTTCAACACAGGTGAAATCATCTACATACTGTTACTTGTGGCAAGTGTCTGCTGGGCAATATACGAGACTTACACCGACAAGAGACAGAAAGTGCAGAACGTGGCATTCCTTATCGCTTTCGGAATGTTGGGAGTGCCGTTCTACGGATATGGCTGGGGAGCGTTCATCACAGGAGTCATCGTGCTTACGATACTGTGGTTTGTACTCGACTACAAGCGCATGAAGGAACACAAGCTCGTGCCTTTCATCACCGCAAAAACGAAGAACACGGTTCTCATGTGCATGCTTATGCTCATGATTGGATACTCCACTTACGCACTGCTTGTCATCCGTTCGTCTTCCAATCCGCCTATGGACCAGAACTCACCGGAGGACATCTTCACCCTCGGAAGTTACATCAGCCGCGACCAATACGGTGAAACGCCTTTGTTCTATGGCCCTGCCTACACATCACAGATAAAATACAACGTGCAGGGAGACATCTGCGTGCCTGACAAGACAGAAAAAGCACCAGTATGGCAACGTAAGGAAAAGGCATCAAAAGACGAGAAAGACTCTTACTTCATTGTCAATCACAAGGTGAAATTCCACTATGCACAGAATATGCTGTTCCCGAGAATGCACGATGCAGACCATGCCCAGAACTACGAATCATGGATGGGCGGCGTGAACGGGACGGAGGTTCCATACGACAGATGCGGCGAAACTGTCATGGTGAAAGTGCCCTCTCAGTTTGACAACATAAGATTCTTCCTCTCCTATCAGTGCAATTTCATGTACTGGAGATACTTCATGTGGAATTTCGCAGGACGGCAGAACGACAAGCAAGGCAACGGAGAACTGGAACACGGCAACTGGTTGACAGGTTTCTCTGCAATCGACAACGCACGCCTCGGCGACCAAAGCAAACTGCCGCAAGACCTCAAAGACAACAAGGGACACAATGTCTACTACTGTCTGCCATTGCTTCTCGGACTTATAGGTCTGTTCTGGCAGGCTTACAGAGGACAGCGTGGCATCCGCCAATTCTGGGTAGTCTTCTTCCTGTTCTTCATGACTGGTCTCGCTATCGTCATCTATTTGAACCAGACACCGTCGCAACCGCGTGAACGAGACTATGCCTATGCCGGTTCGTTCTATGCTTTCGCTATCTGGTGCGGTCTCGGTGTCGCAGCCATCATTGATTTGTTAAAGAAGGCTTGCAACAAATATCTTGGCAAGAAGAATGTCAATGAGGCTGTCTTGGCTGCCGTTTGTTCTATTGTCTGTGTGTTTGTTCCGATACAGATGGCATCCCAGAACTGGGATGACCACGACCGTTCCGACCGTTTCTCTTGCCGTGATTTTGGTCAGAACTACCTTATGACACTGCCGGACAAAGGCAATCCTGTCATCTTCACAAACGGCGACAACGACACCTTCCCACTTTGGTACAACCAGGATGTGGAGGGTTTCAGAACTGACACAAGGGTCTGCAACCTATCCTACTTACAGACAGACTGGTATATAGACCAGATGAAACGTCCTGCATACGACTCTCCCAGCCTTCCCATAAACTGGGACCGCATCAACTACTGTACCGGCACAAATGAGATGATAGAAGTCAAGCCGGCTTACAAACAACAGATTCTCGATTTCTACAAGGAAAATCCAGAGGAAGCAAAGGCACAGTTCGGAGATGACCCGTTTGAACTGAAGAACATCATGAAGCACTGGGTGCTCAATCCTGCAAGCAAGGAACTGCATGTCATACCGACCGATACCGTGTATGTAAAGATTGACAAGGAGGCAGTCCGCAAGAGCGGAATGCTTATGGCGAGCGACAGCATCCCCGACAAGATGGTCATCTCTCTGAGTGGCAAACGCTATCTGTACAAAGGCAACCTGATGATGCTTGAGATAGTCGGGAACTCCAATTGGACACGTCCTATCTATGTTGCCACAACGGTTGGAGAGGACAATTATATGAATCTTGGTGACAATTTCATACTGGAAGGTCTCGCTAACAGGATCTCACCGTTTACCACCAAGAACGGAGCGAAGAACATTGACACGGAAAAAATGTACGACAACATGATGAACCGCTACCGTTATGGTGGAATGAATACTCCCGGCATATATATCGACGAGACTGTCATGAGGATGTGCTACACCCACCGCCGTCTGTTTGCGAAGTTGGCTTTGGCTCTCATCTCGGAGGGCAAGAACGACAAAGCGGTCAAAGCTCTTGAGAAGTGCAGCAAGGAATTGCCCACATACAACATACCTATGGACTACATGAGCGGAGGTTCAGACATTGCGAAAGCATACGCCCTGCTTGGAATGAAAGGCAAGGCTAAGGAAACAATCAGCAAGGTTTGGGATACTGCATCACAGTATGCCACATGGTATCTGTCTCTTCCGGGTGACAAACTCGCCATGTCTCAGAATGACTTCCTTACACAGATGTACATCATGAACGATGTTGTCAGTGTGACAGAACTCGTTGACAAGACTCTGGCAAAGAAACAGAGTGCTGCTCTGAACGTATATTCAGAACTCTACAAGACCAAAGCTGGAGCGTATTAAGAGGTATGTTTATCGAGCAACCGGCAAGATGGCTGCGCTGGATTTATCCCAAAGCGTACTGGAGGATGAGCCGTAAGGAAAGACGGGTATATCTCACCTTTGACGACGGTCCTATCCCCGAAGCCACTCCTTTCGTACTTGACACACTCCGAGAACGCGGTATCAAAGCGACGTTCTTCATGGTCGGAGAGAATGCATACAAGCATCCAGAACTCTACAAACGTGTGGTTTCCGAAGGACATTCCATCGGGAATCACACCTATAACCATATGGGCGGAGCGCGGCACACCATTGACACATATATGACAAACATCCGAAAGGCGGATGAACTGTTGCACAGTCATCTATTCCGACCGCCACACGGTTGGATGCGAATCTCTCAATATGCGTGGCTGAGCCGTAAGTATAAAGTGGTGATGTGGGATCTTGTAACGCGTGACTATTCCCGACGGCTCAATGCAGGGGACGTGGTAAACAACGTAAAACGCTATGCCCGCAATGGCAGCATAATCACTTTCCACGACTCACTGAAGAGTATTGACAAACTGAAAACTGCCCTTCCGCAAAGTCTCGACTGGCTTATCGCCCAGGGATATACATTCGGGAAATTGGAATAACCATCCAACACGCAATAAGAGCCGACCTGACTTGGTCGGCTCTTATTGCGTGTCGAACATGAGAGATATTACGAGGGAATCACCACTTCAATATTATACCGCCATTGGCAGGAAGGTTGGCCCTCACCGTCCTGTCTCGTTCAAGATTCAGCCCCCACTCTTTTCCCGTCAGCAAGTCTGTTGCCGTCACTGCCCCCTCACTCATTCCCAAGAAGTCATAGGCGTGTGCCGGGATAAGGATGTCTGTCGTCACTGGACTGTCAGAGAAATTCACTGCAACAAGCATATCATTTCCGCGCAGAAAAGCGAACTGCTTGCCACTTAGATGAGGATTTACATACATCAGGTCAAAGGACGCTCCTTCTGACACGGAACTGTCGTCACGCGCCGTGCAGAGAATCTTTTTATACTTTTCCTCCAAAGCCTTCTCCGCAGCGGATAGTTTCTTCCTGTCATAATATCCGCGGCGTATGCTTTCCACACACCAGTAGTCGAAGATAGTAGTACGTCCGTCTCTGCCCGAGAATCCTTCCTTGTCCATTCCACGTTCGCCAAATTCCTGACCGGCATACGCCATAACAGGGTTAGTGAAAAGCAATGCGGAGATTATCATTGCAGGTATTGCCTTTTCGCCATTGCCGGCAAAATAGTCGGAAGCGATACGCTGCTCATCGTGGTTTTCGAGGAAATAGAGCATATGGTCGCGAATGTCGTCCACACTCTGCCATTGGGAGGTAATAGCCGAAGAGGCACAGTTGCCGGTCACGACACCCCGCAAGGTATCATACAACCCCACCTTATCATAGAGCCAGTCAAAACCAGCAGCGATATAATCCCTGTATAATGACGGATTGTAAACCTCGCCAATGAATTTCAGGTCGGGATACTTCGCTTTCACTATCCCTGTCGCATACGCCCAGAAAGCGCACGGCACCATCTCTGCCATATCGCATCTGAAAGCGTCAATACCCTTCTGTGCCCAGAACAGCAGTATGTCTGTCATCTTCTGCCAGGTGGAAGGCACAGGCTGAAAATGTGTCGATGGCGTGCCTGACCAGTCGTTATAGTCAATACCGTAGTTGAGTTTCACCGTCTCATACCAGTCATTCACCGATGGATGAGCACAGAACACATTGTTACCCGTGGCTTTAGCCGGGCTCTCTATATAGCCCGTTCCGCAGGGGCTGACAAACTCTTCGCCCACACAATAATAGAAATTGTTCTGGGGTGAGAAATGCTTTTGGCAGTCATCACCATGCCCCAAGTCCTCTACTCCGGCAGGTTTCGCTATGGACAAATACTGCCTTGCCACATGGTTAGGCACAAAATCCATCACCACTTTCATACCTGCCTTGTGGGTACGAACTATCAGTTGCTCCCACTCCGACATCCTTTTGTCAATGTCAACGGCAAGATCAGGGTCAACATCATAATAGTCGCAGACAGCGTAGGGCGACCCAGCCTTACCCTTAACCAACGACGGATGCTGCGTCGGAACACCGTGGGCAGAGTAGTCTGTGCACGATGCGTGGCGTATAACCCCTGTAAACCAAACATGCGTTGCACCCAACTGATGGATGCGACGCAATGTTTTCATATCGAAATCTACAAATTTTCCTGTTCCATTCTCAACGGCGCTGCCGTTCTCTATGCGTGCAGTCGTCTTGTTTCCGAACAGTCTTGGGAGAACCTGATAGATGATTGTCTTGCCCATTATGCTATGCCTGTCACGGTGACAGCCTCGTTTCCTTTGGCTATCTTGGCAATCATTCCCTGCAAAGCCTTGCCAGGCCCACATTCCGTAAAGTCTGTCGCACCGTCGGCAATCATGTTCTGCACCTCATAAGTCCATTTCACAGGTGCGGTGAGTTGTGCTATCAGATTCTTCTTTATCTCCTCCGGATCGGTATGGGGGAGAGCGTCCACATTCTGGTAAACAGGGAACTTAGGAGTATGGAACTCCGTTGCCTCTATCGAAGCCTGCAGTTCCTCCTTTGCTGGCTGCATCAACGGAGAATGGAAAGCACCGCTCACCTTCAACGGCAGAGCACGCTTTGCTCCGGCAGCCTTCAGTTGTTCACATGCCTCATTCACCGCCTCTATGTTACCTGAAATCACCAACTGTCCAGGGCAGTTGTAGTTTGCCGGCACCACGATGTTGCCTTCCTTGGATATGCCTGCACACACATTCTCCACCGTTTCGTCAGGCAGTGCGATGATTGCCGCCATTGTCGACGGTGCCAGTTCGCAGGCTTTCTGCATTGCCTGGGCACGTGCTGCTACGAGTTTCAATCCGTCTTCGAAAGTCAAAGCACCTGCTGCGACAAGCGCAGAGAACTCTCCGAGAGAGTGTCCTGCCACCATTGCCGGTGCGAAATCGTCACCGAGGCACAGTGCAGTGATGACACTGTGGAGAAAAACGGCAGGTTGTGTCACTTTCGTTTGCTTCAGTTCATCGTCCGTACCGGCAAACATCGTGTCTGTAATCTTAAATCCGAGTATATCATCTGCCTTGTCAAAAAGTTCTTTGGCAAGCGGATTACTCTCATAAAGTTCCTTGCCCATACCCACAAACTGTGAGCCTTGGCCGGGAAATACAAATACTTTCATCTGGTTGATTATTGTTAAAATGCGCTGCAAAGTTACTAATAAAAGAGGTAAAAAGGGCATTTATGCAATACTTTTTGCCATTTCCGCCCAATGGAACGTCCGCTTCTAAAAGGACAATACGCAGACACTTATAGCCAGTGCTTTCCGTTTTTAGCAGTTCCAGAACGGACAAACAGACACGACAACAACAGTCCACGCAACAACAAATAGGCAAGAAAGGCGTACCACAAGGCATTGTTGCCGAGGCTGACATACAGGAAAAAGTATAGGACGAAAAACATTGCCGCTCCGACAAAACAGGACATAAGCATTGCAGCAGTGCGTGTCATACCGATAAAAAGTCCATCATAGACAAACGCAAGCATACCACAAACAGGTATAAGGAGCACAAAATGGAAATAAGGTCGTGCTGCCTCGATGACTGTCTTGTCGCTTGTCAACAATCCGAGTACCGCCTCGCCACCAAGGGCATACGCCAACGTGAATGCCACGACAAACATTACGCCCCACCGAAGAAGTCTTTTGTGCAATAAGGACAGCGACTTGCAATCACCGGCACCGTAGAACTTGCCACCCAAAGCCTCACCGGCAAAAGCGAAACCGTCCATAACAAACGAGAACAAAGTGAAAAATGTCATCAGCAAAGTGTTCACGGAAAGCGTCACAGCCCCTTGCGCGCTGCCGGCGGAAGTGAAGTACATATTCACCGACACAAGACAAAGCGTGCGCAGAAAAATCTGAATGTTGAGCACGGAGAAAGATTTTTCGGAATGCGAAACCTCTGCCGCCCTACCCTTTTGCCACACAGCATATTCACGGTGACGCCGCCTTGCCAACAAGATGAGCATGACGGCAGCAATCCATTGTGACAGCATCGTGCCGAAAGCAACACCCCTGACGCCAGTCCCTAGAACATAGACAAAGAAAAGGGACAATGCTATGTTGACCACATTTTGGATGATTGCGACCCTCATGGGGGCTATCGTATCCTGCATACCGATAAGCCAGCCATTGAGAGCAAAACTGCAAAGTACGGCAGGAGCACCCATTATGCATACATTAAAATATGTGGTGACAATCCATTCTGTATCGTTTCCCACCTGAAAAGCCCATAACAGAACGTGGCGCAAGGGGAAACATAACAACACAAGCATACATCCCAACTTCAAGGCATTGCCCAAGGAGTGCGAGAACATATACCTTATACCATCGATATCACTACGTCCAAGAGCCTGAGAGGCAAGCCCTGAAGTACTCATTCGCAAGAATCCCAACACCCAATACATGACATTGAACATCATTGCACCCACGCTGATTGCCGCCAGATACGAGGCATCGCCAATATGTCCCATTATTGCGATGTCGGCAATTGACAACAACGGAACAGTGATGTTTGAGATAATAGAGGGTACGGCCAGCCTTAGTATGTCCCTGTTCATATATTGTACTTGGCTTTCCTGTTTGCAGACGGATGCGGCTTTGGCACCGTTCCGTCGGAAGAAGGACCGGAAACGCCGGGAGAAAGTTTCCCCGAAGACTTCAACCCTCTGTACTCAAGCCACCTTGACCAGATTCTGTCCACATAGTCAACGGTTTCGCTTCCGCGCATATATCCATTCTTTACAATCGGGTCATTGTAGTATTGGGGTTGCGACAGACGCAGTACAAAACCGCTAACATCACTCCACCTGTAGGGTGACTGACCGTTTTTGCGAGCCAACGCCATAGCGTCACGGATATGGAAATGACCACCATTGTAACTTGCGAGTACGAATTTTATCCTCTCTGACGGATTCTGCACATCCGCAAAAAGTCTCGACAGTTGCGCTATATACTTCGCTGCCGCTGCAACGTTGCGTTCCGGGTCATATATCTCCGAGCGCGGCAAACCGAGCATATCCGCCGTTGACGGCATTATCTGCATCAATCCTCCTGCACCAGCCCAGGAACGTGCGTTCGGGTCAAACGTCGATTCCTGATAGCATTGGGCAGCCAGCAGGCGCCAGTCCCACTGCGCTACCGGAGCATAACGGCGGAACAAATGGTCGTAACCGGATATAACGCCGGCGGCTCTGTTGAGCACCGGGGAGTAGACATGGCGCGTCACACTGCGCGTGGAAAATATCAGAGCCTGTTCCTCGCTCACCTTCTTCACCTCATCAGCAGTGAGCCAACTGTTCAAGGCATCCGCAAGTTGACTGTTGGAACTGTTGACCAGCCAATGCCAACCATTGTTTGAAGCCTTTCCACCACACGCAAGCAGACCATCGGCGGCGTTTTTAAGCGGCATTGCGACAACATCCGCCTCGCCTTTTGCCACGCGCCGCATCATGTCAAGAGTATCCTTGCACACATCCACACGCAGCGAGACGCCTATCGACTGGCAGAATTTCTCGCACAAGAGATAGTGCAACCCCATGCCACGACCATGATATTCATAATATGTATCAGGACCGTTCATGGTCACCATAATCATTTCACCGTTGGAAATTATGTCGTCAAGGTTTACCGTAGAACTGTCCGCACCGGTCACACCCCACGGATTGGGCGACTGGCTCTTCTGTCTACACGAAGAGAACAGCACAAACAGTATTGCTATAAATATGCGAAAGTATTTCAAACGAACCATTTACGGGCACAAAATTACTACAATTCTTGGAATAGTAAATTAAAAATGATACTTTTGCAGCGTATTTTAGGTGATTTGTGAATTTGCATTAAGTTATATAATCATGTTGAGAATAGCAGTACAATCAAAGGGACGTTTGTTTGAAGACACCATGAATCTGTTGGCAGAAGCCGACATTAAGGTAGGCTCTTCCAAGCGTACTCTTTTGGTAGAATCGACGAACTTTCCATTAGAGGTGCTTTATTTGCGTGATGACGACATACCACAGTGTGTTGCAAGCGGCATCGCCGACATCGGAATAGTTGGTGAAAATGAATTTATGGAACGTGCAGAAGATGCCGAGATCGTACGCCGGCTGGGATTCTCCAAGTGCAGACTGTCACTCGCCATACCAAAAAATGAGGATTACAACGGACTGTCATGGTTTCAGGGAAAGAAGATTGCCACATCATATCCGGGCATACTGAAGAAATATATGGACGCTAAAGGCATCAGTTCAGATATCCATGTCATAACCGGAAGTGTGGAAATCAGCCCGGGAATAGGTCTCGCCGATGCCATCTTCGACATTGTCAGTTCAGGTTCGACACTCGTCAGCAACAATCTGAAAGAGGTTGAGACTGTAATGAAAAGCGAGGCTCTGCTAATTGCCAACAAGACTTTGGACAAGCAGAAAAAGGCTATTCTTGACGAGATGCTGTTCCGTTTTGAAGCTGTCAACAACGCCGAAGACAACAAATATGTGAGAATGAATGTCCCCAAGAATCGCCTTGATGAGATAGTGAAAGTGCTGCCCGGTCTGAAAAGTCCGACGGTAATCCCTCTTGCAGACGAAGAGTGGTGTTCGGTACACGCCGTGATACATCAGAAAGTGTTTTGGGAAATAATTGGCAAACTGAAGGAACTGGGGGCACAGGGTATACTCGTCACCCCTATCGAAAAGATGATAATGTAATGACAACATACGAATACCCCGACAGAAAAACATGGGCATCGATAACCGAACGCCCTCATCTTGATGTCTCGCAACTCACCAACACCGTAAAGGAAGTACTGGATGATGTGCGACTGCACGGTGATGCTGCCGTTAAGAAATACGAGGAAAAGTTCGACCATGCCGTGCTCCAATCGATCCAAGTGAGCGAGGAGGAATTTGCGGAAGCGGAAAATTCTGTGGACAACGGGCTGAAAGAGGCTCTTGAACAGGCACATTCCAACATAGCAAAGTTCCATGAAGCCCAACTCTTTGAAGGCAAAAGAGTGGAGACCTGCAAGGGTGTCGTCTGTTGGCAAAAGAGCGTACCCATAGAGAGCGTAGGGCTTTATATTCCAGGAGGTACTGCCCCTCTGTTCTCCACAGTGCTGATGCTCGCTACACCAGCAAAGATTGCGGGGTGCAAAGAGATTGTGCTGTGTACGCCTCCCAACAGGGAAGGCAAAGTAAATCCAGTCATTCTCGTTGCCGC
Organism: Bifidobacteriaceae bacterium; assembly: GCA_963627025.1. Lineage (GTDB taxonomy): Bacteria > Bacteroidota > Bacteroidia > Bacteroidales > Bacteroidaceae > Prevotella. Next base: position 74,837 of record CAVFZF010000010.1, read on the forward strand.
ACGCATCGCTGGGGTGAAAAGGATATACAAAGCAGGCGGTGTACAGGCTATCGGAGCGATGGCCTACGGCACGGAATCAGTTCCGAAAGTGAACAAGATTTTCGGACCTGGCAACCAGTATGTAATGGCAGCGAAACAACAAGTGTCACTACATGATGTGGCGATAGATATGCCAGCAGGCCCCTCCGAAGTGTGCGTAATCGCCGATGAGACAAGTATTCCGCAGTTTGTCGCTGCAGATCTCCTGTCACAAGCGGAACACGGAACTGACTCTCAGGTATTGCTGATAACGACCAGCCAAACGCTGTTGGAGAATGTCAAGAAAGAATTGTCCACGCAACTTGAACAACTGCCACGCAAAGAAATCGCAGCGAAATCGCTCGACTACTCACGTCTTGTCCTCGTTCACACGACAGAAGAAGCCATGGACTTGAGCAACGAATATGCTCCCGAACATCTCATAATCTGTACCAAGGACTATGAAAGTCTGGCAGACAAGGTCATCAATGCCGGTAGCGTATTCCTCGGAAACTACGCCTGCGAGAGTGCCGGAGACTATGCCAGCGGTACAAACCACACATTGCCGACCCACGGTTACGCCCTTGCCTACAGCGGAGTAAACCTTGATTCGTACAATAGGAAGGTTACCTTCCAACATATAACGGAAGAAGGTATAAAGTCTATTGGAACTACGGTGGAACTGATGGCCGAAAACGAGAGTCTTCACGCCCACAAAAATGCCATGACAGTAAGACTTAAATCTTTAGAAAAATGAGAAGTCTGCAAAGCCTCACACGGGAGAACATATGGAATTTGGCACCCTATTCAAGTGCCCGCAACGAGTATAGCGGTCATGTGGCGGAGGTGTTTCTCGATGCAAATGAGAACCCATACAATAGACCATACAACCGCTATCCTGATCCATTGCAACAGGAATTGAAAGCGAGAATCGCTGCAATAAAAGGCATAAAAGAGGAATGCATATTCCTCGGCAACGGCAGTGACGAAGCGATAGACCTTCCTTACCGTTGTTTCTGCCGTCCTGGTATCGACAATGTTGTCGCCATCGAACCGACATACGGTATGTACAAGGTGTGTGCAGATATCAACGACACGGAGTACAGACCTGTGCTGTTGGATGACAAGTTCGATATTTCCGCATCGAAAATACTGGCAGTCTGCGACCAAAACACGAAGATCGTATGGCTCTGTAGCCCCAACAATCCTACAGGCAACAATCTGAACCGCACCGAAATAGAGACCATTCTCCGCAATTTCGACGGTATTGTCGTGGTAGATGAGGCGTACAGCGATTTCTCGAATGCCAAACCGTTCAGACACGAAATTGGCAATTATCCGAACCTCATAGTTCTCAACACACTGAGCAAGGCATGGGGATGTGCCGCGATACGCCTCGGTATGGCATTCGCCAACAAGGATATCATACAGTTATTCAACAAGGTGAAGTACCCTTACAACATTAATCTTCTGACCCAAAAACAGGCGATGCAGATACTCAATGACACTGCAAGCGTCACAAAATGGGTAAAGGTTCTTATTGAAGAAAGGGAACTCATGATCAGTGCATTCAAGCGTTTGCCGATATGCGAATGCGTATATCCGTCAGATGCGAACTTCTTCCTTGCTAAAGTAAGCGACGCTCAGGCTATCTATGACTACCTTATTGGCAAGGGCATTGTGGTGAGAAACCGCAACAAGGTGCAACTGTGCGGCAACTGTCTGCGGATTACGATAGGAACAAAAGATGAAAATTCACGGTTGCTTTCTGCACTTATAAAGTACTGAAAGTTCCAATAAAATACATAAAACAAAATGACACACGGACATGAAGTGCTCCATATGATGGAAGGCAACAGTTATTCCACAAAACAGGAACTCGTCAATGCTATAATAGAACGTTTCGGTGCGGACGAGAAATTCTATACCTGCTCAGCAGAAAATCTTACCGCTGCTGAACTCGTAGATTTTCTGGAATGCCGTGGAAAATTTATGCCGGCAACGGAAATCGACAGTTTCACGGTTGATACTACAAAAGTGTGCAACCACTAAACAATTCTTGACTTCCGCCGCCGGCATCGTTTGCCTCTGGCAACAATACTTATTTCTTTATTCGATTGGAAGCAACTGTTATTTTGCCTCAATCTCTTCTTGCATATCTATGAACTGCTTCTTGCTGTCATAGAACTCATATTGTAGATATGCAAGTTTCTGTGACGGGCAGATACTGATACCGAAACCGTATTTCATCTGCCACCTTCTCCTCAAAGACAACACCCCCTGATTGATGTAAGCCGCAACATAAGGATGGACATACAGGGTAAATTTCTTTATGCCAATCTTGTATACCAACTGTCGTATCTTCTGTTCCAGTTGGTCTGTAAACAGCAGACTCGGTCTAATTTTCCCCTTTCCAAAACAGGTGGGACACGTCTCCTCAACCATGACATTTATTGCAGGACGCACCCTTTGGCGAGTTATCTGCATCAGTCCGAATTTGCTTAGGGGGAGTATGTTGTGCCTTGCACGGTCGTTCTGCATGTTTTTGCACATCCTCTCATAGAGGAGTTGCCTGTCTTCAGCGAGATTCATGTCGATAAAATCGACTACTATGATACCGCCCATATCACGAAGTCGCAACTGACGGGCCAACTCATCCGCAGCCCCGAGATTGACTTCAAGGGCATTCTGCTCCTGACCGTTCTCTGCCTTTGTACGGTTTCCGCTGTTTACGTCGACAACATGCAGAGCCTCGGTCTGCTCTATCACCAGATAAGCACCGTGCTTGTAGTTAACTGTTTTGCCGAAACTGGACTTTATCTGCCTTGTTATGTCATAGTTGTCGAATATCGGAACCTTGCCCGAATAAAGTTTCACAATATCCACTTTATCAGGTGCGATAAACGTGATGTAATTTTTTATCTCGTTGAAGACCCCTTCATCATTTACATATATATATTTGAAGTTAGGGTTGAAGATGTCCCTTATCAACGCAATCGCCCTACTCTGCTCCTCATAAACGAGTTGCGGCAGTTTCTGCGATTTCTGTACCTTGTTCAAGGTTTGTTCCCAACGCTGATACAACGCTTTCAGTTCCGTGTCAAGTTCCGCCACTCGCTTGCCCTCCGCAACCGTTCTCACGATAACGCTACAGTTCTGCGGTTTGATGCTATGGATGAGTTGCTTCAAACGGGCACGCTCTTCTCCGCTCTTGATCTTGCTCGATACCGATACCTTGTCGCCGAATGGCATAAGGACGAGATACCTTCCTGCGAATGACAACTCGCCAGTAAGCCTCGGCCCTTTGGTATTTATAGGTTCCTTGACAATCTGTACCAACACCTCCTGGTCTTTCGCAAGAGTGCTTTGAACACTTCCGTCCTTCTTCAAGTCAGGCAATCGGGAAGCCTTGGTGAAAGGATACAATTTCTTGCAATCACTCCTTACCTGTTTCAGGTACTTGGCGCAGGAATCGAATTGATTGCCTAAATCCAAATAATGAAGAAATGCTTCACGATCGCAACCGACATCAACAAACGAGGCATTGAGACCCGGCATCAGTTTCTTAACCTTGGCCAGGTAGATATTACCCACAGCAAAGGAAGCAGAGCGAGGCTCCGTCTGATACTCAACAAGCCTTTTGTCTTCGAGAAGAGCTATGGATATGTCTTTCTGTTGGACATCAATTACTATCTCACTTGTCATTTCGTATTTCTTTTCTCTCGATTTCTTCTGTTACTAAAACCAAGGGGTATGTCAAAATGTTCATTGCAAACAGATTGACACACCCCTTCGTCTGAACGACACTTTCATGCGAACATGAACATTACTTGCTCTTGTGTCTGTTCTTACGAAGTCTCTTCTTGCGCTTATGAGTAGCCATCTTGTGGCCCTTTTTCTTCTTACCGTTTGGCATATCAGTTAGTTTTTAATTAGTATATAATGTTTGTTGTTTTTGTCATACATTAGTCTGCCATAGCCTCGACAAACTCATTCGCCGGCTTGAAATACGGGATATTGTGTGCCGGAATATCGATTGTGGTGTTCTTAGAGATATTTCTACCAGTCTTTGCTGCACGGTGCTTGATGTTGAAACTGCCGAAACCGCGGAGATAGACATTCTCATGGTTATTGACCAAACTGTCCTTTACGTTCACCATAAAACTCTCCACGACGACAGACACCTGCGATTTCTCCAGACCGGTCTGCGCTGCAATCTTAGCAACCAATTCTGCTTTAGTCATATAATTCCTTTCTTTGTTTTTTACACTACAAGCAATTCCTCATCTGCATACATATATTATACACAACAAGAGAAAAGCGACTGCAAAGTTACAGATTTTAAGCGGGATATAAAAATTTATTCTTACCTTTTTTGCCCATTTCCAGAAAATGAGCCTTTGTTTTTATCGGGCAGCAATGATGCAAGAAAGGAAAAACAGCGTGTTATCTGTGGAATACTCTCCAGAAGAAATGCCACGTCCTGAATATTGGCTCACTCAGAGCTTCCGCCGGGTAATACCTCACGAAGTGCATGTTGCGCCATATCTTAAGGAAATACTTCTTCGCCATGCCCTGCTGCGTAAAGTGTCCATACTTCGCAGCATGCTTCCCGAAGTTGCCACCATCCAGTATCTCATTCAGCAGCAACATCCCTCGCTTCTTATCCATCGGGGCTATCATTAGAGATTCCTCTAATCCCAGCGTCTCATGCAGCACCCACATCACCGCACTTGCGAACTTCCATAGTCCGAGTTTTTTTAAGTTTTGCTGCAACATAGGCTTATCCGTGAGATTCGTGTTCAACAAGACAAAATAATAGTCAATCATTTGCCGCATCCCTATCCCCTCGTCAAAGAAGTGGTGATACAGATGGCACAGTTGATAAATCACGTTGAAAGTCATTGTCGGCACAGCAATCTCACCAGTCCCATCCGGCAGACTCACCACATTTGAGCACTGCAAGTCCCCGTTCCGTCGGAACCACCTCTGCAACCGAGCGTTATAGAGAGGATTATTCATTGTACAAGGAACGAAGTGCAGCCCCACCGGCACCCCATCCATCTCCGTTTCCAAGTGGTGATACCTTATGTCATCTCCAAATTCAAAATGCTTTGTAGCATACTCCGTTATCTGGGAACGACTCGCATATACCCAAACATCAATATCCCCGGGAGTACGAGAATAAGGATTCGCATACATCTAATCACGAAATAGATGAATCAGAATTTATACAAAAAGGCTACTAAGCCCTCTCTCCCCGAAAAGTAGCTCATTATAAAAAGGGGAGAGGAGGCCGTTCGCCTTATTCTTTAGTCTTTCAGACTCAGCTGATACCATTCGAAGAGTTGCTTTACACCGTCCTCAATTTCCACTTTGTGTGTCCAACCGAGACTGTGCAGTTTCTCCACATCAATGAGCTTGCGCATCGTGCCGTCGGGCTTGCTGGCATCAAACTCTATCTTGCCCTCGAAACCGACAGCCTTCACTACCAGTTCCGACAGTTCACGGATGGTAAGCTCCTTGCCTGTACCCACATTGATGTGGCAGTTACGAATCTCGCCAAGTGATGGGATAGCACCGCCACGACCCTCTGAGTTGTTGCGGTCTACAGCACCGTCTACCTTGGCACCATAGAATACAGAAGAATACTTTTCGATACCGATGATGTCCTTGAAGTCCACATTCAAGAGTACATGTACGCTGGCATCTGCCATGTCCTCGCTCCAAAGGAATTCTCTTAATGGCTTACCTGTACCCCAAAGCACCACTTTGTTGTCGTAGATGCCATAGAACTCCAATGCCTTCAAAATTCGCTCGGGGTCATTATGACCGTCCACATTGCCCTCACCAATCAACTCACGCAACTTGTCGGTAGGATTGATGGGACGTTTGTGCATATCCACCTCGATGCTATGCCAGTCGCCATCGTGGATGAGCTTGGCAAGATAAATCTTGCGCATCATTGCTGGCATCACATGACTATTCTCCAAGTGGAAATTGTCGTTAGGACCATACAGGTTCGTTGGCATCACTGCAATGTAGTTGGTGCCGTACTGAAGGTTGTAACTCTCGCACATCTTCAGTCCAGCAATTTTTGCTATCGCATACTCCTCGTTGGTGTACTCCAGAGGAGAAGTCAAGAGCACGTCCTCCTTCATTGGCTGTGGTGCATTCTTCGGATAAATGCATGTGCTGCCGAGGAAGAGGAGCTTCTTCACACCATGGGAATAGGCGTTGTTGATGACATTGCACTGCATCTTCATGTTCTGCATGATGAAGTCGGCACGATAGAGCGAGTTGGCCATAATGCCACCCACGAATGCTGCTGCCAGGACAACGGCATCAGGCTTCTCTTCGTCAAAGAACTTCTCCACGGCATACTGGTCCGTGAGGTCGAGTTCTTTATGGCTGCGGCCAACAAGATTATTGTAGCCGCGTGCCTTTAGATTATTCCAAATAGCAGAGCCCACGAGTCCGTGGTGCCCTGCTATATAAATCTTACTATCTTTACTTAACATAGTCTGACAAATAAATCTGTGTTATCTGTGAATTGTAAATCGGCGGCCAAAGGGAAAGCCAATTCTGTGGGAAACTATTTCACGATACCCTTCTCAAGGTACTCAGCCAAGTTCGTGCGAACTTTCATGCTGGCATCGTCGGCTGCCACCTTGGCCATGTCGCTCTCTA
>CAVFZF010000011.1:0-61195 GCA_963627025.1 Bifidobacteriaceae bacterium
TTTCAGCATAAATCAAAAATAATGGTCAAAACATTTGGATTTTAACATAGAAAGCGAATCCGATGCAATTGAAATCGGGATTGTATTTCACGCTTGACATTATAATGTGATTTCACTCGCAAAGATACATCTTTTAATTGTAAAGAACAGCATATTTCACACTTATCCGCAAAATTATCCATTCTGCGAACAAACGGTCAATATACCACGACTGTCATTCCGGCAATGCCGAGCAGAGGGGCGGAGCAATCCGGTTCTAATCCATTCTGTTTTTGTAGTCTTCGTAGCCGTAGCGGCGAAGCACCTCAAGTTCGCCGTCAGAACGGAGCAGTGCCAGCGAAGGATGGTGTATTCCATTGAACATGCACGTCTTCACGGTGGTGTAGTGTATCATGTCTTCGAAAACAATCTTTTCGCCTATACGCAGTTCATGGTCAAATTTCCAGGCACTCATGAAATCTCCCGACAAACAGGAATTGCCCCCAAGGCGGTAGATATAGGGAGATGTATCGCCAGAAGAGGAGGGTTTGTAGTCTTCCAAAGTCTCCGCTCCGCGCACCGCCGGCCAATAGGGCATCTCCAGACAGTCGGGCATATGGCAGGTGAAACTCACGTTGAGCACCGCCGTCTTGATGCCTTTGTCCTCCACGATGTCGACCACCTCCGACACCAGAGGACCTGTCTGCCATGCGAAAGCACTGCCCGGCTCGAGTATAATCCTGAGATGCGGATAGCGCAAGTGCAGTCCACGGAGAACGGAAATGAGCAAGTCAACATCGTAGTCCTTTCGTGTCATCAGGTGACCGCCGCCCAGATTGAGCCACTCCACCTGCCCGAACCACCGTGAAAACTTCTCTTCAATATGACGCAACGACCGTTGCAGCACATCGGCACCGCTCTCGCAGTGACAGTGACAGTGCAGTCCACGGATGTCGGAAGGCAATGTGTCGGGAAGTTTGTCTGCCGTCACACCGAACCGAGTGCCCGGAGCGCAGGGATTGTAGAGGTCTGTGCCCACCTCGGAATACTCGGGATTGATGCGCAGACCAAGGCTTACGGCACTGTTGGCAGCTCTCGCTTTCGCCGCAAAACGGTTGTACTGGTTGAGCGAATTGAACGTAAGGTGACTGGAGCAGCGTGCTATCTGCTCTATGTCAGCATCGGTATAGGCTGGCGAATAGGCGTGTACGGGAGCGCCGAACTCCTCGAAACCGAGCCTCGCCTCATAGAGGGAACTCGCCGTGACAGACGATATGTACTCACGGAAAATGGGGAACGTGCGCCACAAAGCGAATGCCTTGAAGGCAAGGATTATCTCAACGTCAGCCTCACGGGCTACTGTGGAAATCAACTCAAGATTGCGTCGGAGAAGCGTCTCCTCCATTATGTATACGGGCGTCGGCACGCCTTGGAAAGTCTGAGAATCTGTTTTCATCTGTCAAGGATAACGAACTGTGCCGCCAAAGGACGGCTTTTGACAAAAAAGCATACAAAGTTAGTTTTTATTCAGCAGATAATTGCATATACGGACGGATATTTGTACTTTTGCAACGCAAATGAACTTTTCTCTATAAACAAAATATTTCATTTCAAACAACACTTCATTCAATGAGTGACAATAACTCCTTTTCGGTATTCTCGGGTACAAACACGAGATATTTGGCAGATAAAATCTGCAAGTCATTGGGATGTGAACTGGGTCACATGTCGGTAACAAGGTTTGCCGACGGAGAATTTGAGATTTGCTTCGAAGAGTCCATTCGAGGCAAAGACGTGTTCCTCGTGCAGAGCACATTCCCCAATGCAGACAACCTGATGGAACTTCTTCTCATGATTGACGCTGCCAAGCGTGCCTCCGCACGCACCATCAACGCAGTGATTCCCTACTTCGGGTGGGCACGTCAAGACCGCAAGAGCAAGCCCCGTGTGAGCATTGCAGCGAAGTTGGTAGCCGACATGCTGTCGGTGGCAGGTATCGACCGGCTAGTGACAATGGATCTCCACGCCGACCAGGAGCAGGGATTCTTCAATGTGCCTGTTGACCACCTGTATGCCAGCAGCGTACTCATCCCCTACATTGCCAGCCTGAAACTGAAGAACCTCGTCATTGCCGCACCTGACGTGGGCGGCACAAAGAGAGCCAGTTCCTATGCCAAATACTTCAACTGTCCGCTCGTTCTGTGCAACAAGACACGCGAGAAGGCCAACGAGGTGGCATCAATACAAATCATCGGAGACGTGAAAGACGCTGACGTGGTGCTCATTGACGACATGGTGGACACGGCAGGCACAATCACCAAGGCTGCCGACATGATGAAGCAGGCAGGTGCACACAGTGTGCGTGCATGCGCCAGCCACTGTGTGATGAGCGGTCCTGCATCAGAGCGAATACAGGCTTCCGCACTGGAGGAAATGGTGTTTACCGACTCCATCCCCTACTCCAAGCGTTGCGACAAGGTGAAACAGCTCTCCGTGGCTGACATCTTCGCCGAGACCATACGCCGTGTGGAGAACAACGAGAGCATCTCTTCGCAGTATCTGGTATAAAGACACTGCACCGGAAAATAACGCCACAGGCACGCACGGTCGACCGTGCGTGCCTGTGTATTTTCTCCCAATCGTGGTTTTCGTCAGCCAAGTCCCATATAGGACAAGGCAGCGAGAGTAACCGTCTCAGGGCTTTTTGCGTGTAAAAGTAAGCGTCTGCGGCAGTTTCTGCCACTTGCCGTTGCGTGCTATCTTCAGCGTTTTGCCGTCGACTTGACGGAACTTGTAGAGCGTATCATTCTCGCAGGTGAACAGCGCTTCGAAGTCTTCGCTGCCCTCTTCGTTGCTGATCTGTAGGGTGACAGCAGTCTTTGACTTCGGTTCACAGTCGAGGACAAACCACTTGTAAGACTGTTTTTGGTCACCGATATATCCCACCATCTCACCAAAAAGTTCCTGTCCGGGAATCACCACATTCTTGTCCTTGGCGTTGAGAACCATGTAGATACTGTACTCCTTATTGTATACAGTGCCGACAAAGGCATTGTCACTCTGTGCAAAAGCACCCAAACAACAAGACACAAGAGCCATTGTGGCAAGTATTAACTTTCTCATACTGTTTGATTTAACCTATTGCAAAGTTAGCCATATAAATCAAGAAAAGGCTCTGTTTCACGCTTTTTTATATTATAAAAACCATTTTTCCATTCAAAATACGGAACTTTGCAATAAAATGCGGATTGCACATGAATAAAGATACACTGTTTCCCGATGTCATTCTTGAGGCCAGTTGGGAAGTATGCAATAAAGTCGGAGGCATCTACACCGTACTGTCGACAAGGGCAAAGACCCTGACAGAGCGCCTCGGAGACAACCTTATATTCATCGGGCCCGATGTCTGGAACGGAACACCGTGTCCTTATTTTCAAGAAGATGCAGAACTCTTGGCAGACTGGAAAGCCCAAGCGGCAACGGAAGGACTGCCTGTCAAGGTCGGCAGATGGGACATTCCCGGGAGTCCGGTCGCCGTACTTGTTGACTTCAAACCGTTCTTTGTCAAGAAAAACGATATCTACGCACACCTTTGGGAGGATTTCCAAGTCGACAGTCTCCATGCCTACGGCGACTATGACGAGGCGAGTATGTTCTCCTTTGCTGCCGGCAAGGTAGTGGAGAGTTATGTCCACTTCTTCCTTGACGACACAAAGCGTGTGGTTTATCATGCCAACGAGTGGATGACAGGGCTCGGTGCTCTGTATGTGAAGAAAGCGTTGCCGCAGGTGGCAACGGTCTTTACGACCCACGCAACCAGCATCGGCAGGAGCATCTGCGGCAACAACAAACCGCTCTACAACTACCTTTCAGCATACAACGGCGACCAGATGGCATGGGAACTCAATATGCAAAGCAAGCACTCCATAGAGAAACAGACTGCCATGAACGTGGATTGTTTCACCACCGTGAGCGATATCACCGCAACGGAATGCCGTGAACTGCTCGACAAGGAGTGTGACGTAGTGTTGCCCAATGGCTTCGACGACAGTTTCGTTCCCAAAGGTTCGGCATTCACGACCAAGCGCCGCAAGGCACGCAAAGCCCTGTTGCGCGTGGCGAACTGCCTCACCGGAATCGGCTTCGACGACGACACCGTCATTCTGTCCACCAGCGGACGCTATGAATACAGGAACAAAGGCATCGACGTGTTCATCGATGCCGTCAACCGTCTGCGCTATGACGACCGCCTGAAGAAGCGTGTTTTGGCATTTGTGGAGGTACCGGGATGGACATCAGGACCGCGTGGCGACCTGCAGGAAAGGCTCAAGACAAGCACCGTCTACGACACTCCGCTCGACTGCCCCACCCTCACCCACTGCCTGCACAACTTCTGCGAGGACAACGTGATGAACGCCTGTTCACGCCTCAACATACACAATGGCAAAGATGAAAAGGTGACATTGATATTCATGCCCTGCTATCTCACCGGCGATGACGGCATCCTCAACCTCTCCTATTATGACACATTGCCAGCCAATGACCTCTGTGTCTATGCGTCATACTATGAGCCTTGGGGCTACACGCCACTGGAGGCAACAGCATTCCATGTGCCTTGCGTAGCCACAGACCTGTCGGGCTTCGCCCTTTGGGCAAACAATGAGTTGGGCAAGACCGGTGAACTCGCAGACGGAGTGAAGGTGATTCACCGTGACGACTACAACTATGACGAGGTGGCAAACGCCATTGAAAACGCTGTCATCGATTTTTCGCTGATGACGGAAGAAGAGGTTGCGAAAGCCAGAAACAACGCAGCGAAACTCTCGAAGAAAGCACTGTGGCGGAAATTTATCACCCATTACGACACAGCATACGACATTGCGCTCCGCAAGGCGGAAGAAAGAAAAAACATAATACAACAAAACCATACAGATGAAGATTAAAGCAGACTACACAAACGCTCCGCAATGGAAGGAGCTGTCCGTAAAATCGGCACTGCCGAAAGAACTGGAATGTCTCAACGAACTGGCCCACAACCTCTGGTGGGCGTGGAATTACGACGCGCGCGAACTGTTCTGCAGTCTCGACCCTACACTCTACAACGAGGTCGGCAAGAACCCCGTGCTGCTGCTCGAACGCCTCTCCTACGAACGCAAGGAGGAGATCGTGAAGGACAAGAAGATAATGAAGAACGTGAAGGACGTGTGCTCCAAGTTCAAGGAATACATGAGCGTGAAGCCCGACAGCAAGCGTCCGTCGGTGGCATACTTCTGCATGGAGTACGGCATTGACCAGACCGTAAAAATCTATTCCGGCGGTCTTGGAATGCTTGCCGGCGACTACCTGAAGGAAGCATCTGACTCCAACGTCGACATGTGTGCCGTAGGTTTCCTCTACAGGTCGGGCTATTTCCGCCAGAGCCTGTCGATTGACGGCCAGCAGATCGCCAATTACGATGCCCAGGACTTCAACTCCCTGCCTATCGAGAGAGTGAAGGATGCCGACGGCAATCCCCTCATAGTGGCAGTGCCTTACAACAATTACCAGGTCTATGCCTGTGTATGGTGTGCCAAGGTGGGTCGTGTCAACCTCTATCTGCTCGACACTGACAACGACAAAAACTCCGAATACGACCGTCCTATCACCCACGCTCTCTACGGAGGCGACTGGGAAAACCGCATCAAACAGGAGATTCTGCTCGGCATAGGCGGTATGCTCACGTTGAAGGCTCTGGGCATCACGAAGGACATATACCACTGCAATGAGGGTCATGCGGCATTCTGCAACCTGCAGAGACTGTGCGACTACATCGAACAAGGAATGTCTTTCAACCAGGCGATGGAGGTTGTGCGTGCCTCGGGTCTGTACACCTGCCACACGCCAGTGCCCGCCGGACACGACTATTTCGACGAGTCTCTGTTCGGAAAGTATATGGGCGGCTACCCGGAAAAACTCGGTATATCATGGGACGAGTTCATCGGCATGGGACGCACCAATCCCGATGACCACTCGGAAAAGTTCTCCATGTCGACCTTTGCCATAAACACCTGTCAGGGTGTGAACGGCGTTTCCAAGCTCCACGGTTGGGTTTCACAGAAGATGTTCGCCGGAATCTGGAAGGGATACTTCCCCGAGGAGAACGCCGTAGGATATGTCACCAACGGTGTACACCTGCCTACATGGACTGCAACAGAGTGGCGCAAGGTCTATGACAAGTATTTTGACCCTGCATTCATGTCTGACCAGTCGAACGAAAGCATCTGGCACGCCATATACAACGTGCCCGACGAGGAAATCTGGGCAACACGCATGACGCTCAAGAAGAAACTCACCGACTACATAAAGGAGCAGTTCCGCGGAACATGGCTCAAGAACCAGGGCGACCCGGCACGCGTTGTCTCTTTGCTTGAGAAAATAAATCCCAATGCGCTTATGATCGGTTTCTGCCGCCGTTTCGCCACTTACAAGCGTGCGCACCTGCTCTTCACCGATCTTGATCGTCTCAACAAGATTGTCAACAACCCAGAGCATCCCGTACAGTTTATCTTCTCCGGCAAGGCGCATCCCGCCGACGGAGGTGGCCAGGGACTCATCAAGAAGATATACGAGATAAGCCAGCGCCCCGAATTCTTGGGCAAGATAATCTTCCTCGAGGATTATGACATGCAGTTGGCACGCCGTCTGGTATCAGGCGTTGACATCTGGATGAACACCCCGACACGTCCTCTTGAAGCATCGGGTACATCGGGCGAGAAGGCGGAAATGAACGGTGTGGTCAACCTGTCGGTACTTGACGGTTGGTGGCTTGAGGGCTACCGCGAGGGAGCAGGATGGGCTTTGACAGAGAAACGCACCTATCAGAACCAGGCATATCAGGACCAGCTCGATGCAGCAACTATCTACGGACTGCTTGAAAACGAGATTGTGCCGATGTACTACAACAAGAACAAGAAGGGCTTCTCGGAAGACTGGATAAAGGTCATCAAGAACTCTATCGCCACGATAGCACCCCACTACACGATGAAACGCCAACTTGACGACTACTACAGCAAGTTCTACTGCGCACAGGCTGAACGTTTCCACAAACTCGCAGCCAACAATTTCAAGTTGGCTAACGACATCGCCCTGTGGAAAGAAACGGTGGCTGAACGTTGGGACAGCATCCGTGTGGTGAACAAGGAGACCGACTTCCCTGCCGACGGAGTAAAGACCGGAGCGGACTATACATTCAGTTTCACTATCGACGAGGCAGGTCTCAATGACGCCGTAGGACTGGAGTTGGTCACCGTAACCACTGTCGACGGTGAGGATAAAGTTGACAACGTCTGTCCTTTCGAGAAGGTCTCACAGGACGGAAACCTCTTTACCTTCAAGGCAACCTACAGCCCCGACAAGGCAGGAACATTCAAGGTAGGTGTGCGTATGTTCCCCAAGAACGACCTGCTGCCCTACCGTCAGGACTTCGCTTATGTAAAGTGGCTCGACTAAGAGACACTTCTCATATACACAAATGACAGGGGCTGCACTATCAAGTGCAGCCCCTGTTGTTATGGTATCACGGCATCAGGTCAGAACAAGACGTTCATGCCGAGTGCTATACTTGCATTTCCGCTCAATGGGATACCCTCTTTGCTCACATTGCCGAATATGTGGTCGGAGGCGATAAAGAAATTGAAGCCTGTCGGATGGATATTTATTATCCAGCCTGCACTTGCCGTAAAACTGTTGACAGCGAAACTCACGCCGCCGTCGAGCCACTTCAGCGGTTCCCAGTTGGCACTCAGACGTCCCTCTGTCCAGGAGTAGATACCGTTGATACGTGTGGAACTCAGTGCACCGAACGTCAGTTTACGGTAAGTCGGCAGATTGTATGTGGCGCCGATATTGAGCGTTGCGCCGATGCCTGTGGTGCGGCCGCCCTTGTCACCATTGTCCTTCAGATTGAAGAAATCTGCCAATTGGTCACTGTAATCATCCGCCTTGTCATCAACGGTAGAACCCGAACCGGAATTCACGGACACGTCGTGGAAGCCATCAAACTCAAACGTGCTTGTTGTTGTCACGGCCTGCATATTGTTCTTCCAACAGATAAAACCGAGGTCATTGACAGCCGCACTGACTGTCCAGTCCTCGTTTATCTTGTACACAGCGCCGAGATCTACAGCCAGGCCGAAGCCTCCCAAGCCCGAGCCATCCACGTCTATATTGTCTATACGCTCATATTGGTCGTCACGGGAATTGTAGTCTTTCGTCTCGCTTTCATAGGTAAAGCCAGCCATAGACACATTTGCCTCGGCACTGCCGCTCACTGTCCACTTGTCAGACTGCGACAAATCGGCTTTCATGTCCTTGAGTCTGATATTCGCATCTCCCACTCCAAAGAGCAGTTTCACCTTCGCTCCCACACGCAGTTGCTCGTTTATGTCACGCGAATGACCGAAACCGAGTTCTATATAAGACTGTGCATGTGCGCTGATGTCGCCCATATCGTAATTCTTGTTGCCGGTATTCTTGGCGAACGAGAACAGTTCGTAGGGCAGCGACATACCGACATTGGTGCGCGAAGCCAGTTCTATGGTGTTGTAGCCGCCGAATGATTTGAAACCGGCAGAGAGCAACATCATGTCCACACTCATAGTCATGCGGTTGTTGCCTTTGCTGAATCCACTCAGTGCTTCATCGGTCGAGATGTACGGATTCATGAATGTGGTAGTCTTTTTGGCGTCTGCCACCTGACCGTATTGTGGGTTCTTATAGAATATGTCCTCATATCCGAAGTTTCCCTGCATACTGCCGTTGATGTTGCCGATCACAGGTATCGCCACATAACTGCAGTCGTTGCCGAATGCCGGATTCATGTAATGGCGGTATGTATAGTAACTCGTAAAGTACGCAGTATTGAGATTTTGGGCAGCGGCAGAGACAGTTGTCGCCAACAGGCAGACTGTCATTATACCTTTTATATATGATATTCTTCTCATTGCTTTCTATAATTGTCGTTTGGATAATCGTTTTTCTGTTAACTCTTTCCGGCGCTTTGTGTCAATTGAGGTCGCTTATCACCTTGCCAACAAGCTTCAACCTGAAATTCTCGACCTTCATCTTCTGTGTCTTGGAATTGAGTGTCACGCCTGTGACGACACCGTCATCGCCCTTCGCGCTACCCACAACTGTCATGACAATGCCGTCGAGACGCTCGAGTGCATCTTCGGTCATCAGTGTCATATGCGCCGTCACCGATGTCTTGGTCAAAGTCTTTCCGTCGGAAGCAGCCACCGTCCCGGGGTTCTCCACCTTGACCACATCGCTGCCGAGAGGTTTTCCTTCCTTGTCAATAGGCTGTATGCTCAGGGTCAGATATGCCGGAATGCGGCTCACGATGTCTGTTTCCAGTGCCACGCCTGTGTTCTTCGATGCATCCTTGCTGTCTATGTAGGGTTTGATGTCTTCCAAATCGGAGTTCCAACCGTCGAGTGTGTCCTTGTAGACGATGCGTCCTTCCTCGCCGAATGCCAACGGTGCATACACCTCATACGATGGTGTGACTGTATAGACACGTCCGAACTCAAGTGTCGACTGCCTGGAATTGTCTGCCCGCGGATTGACGTTGTCCACCCTTATGGCATCGGGAATGATCTTGATGAGCGTTGACAGACTCGGTATCTCTTCTATCTCGTCATAATCTCCCGACACCTTTGCCGCATTGCGACAGATACATATCGTCGTCGTCACGGGTGCTGTCGGCGAACCGTTCTTTATGTTTATCTCCGGCATATCCACGCTTGCTATCTCACGACCGTCCTTTATCGCAACAATACGCGTTTGCTTGCCATCTACGCTACCGCCTATCTTGGCAGCCACATCCATATCGTTCACCACACTGAAGCGAATCTGCGGATTGTCAAGGTCTACCACCACATTGCCGTCAGAGAGGAAATCGGGAATGCCCGTTATCTGCGTTTGACCGATTTCAAAGTCGATGTCGGGGGTCAGCGTGCCCGTTGCCTGACTTATCACCATTTGCTTCGCTGACACCGTAGACCTTATGTAGAGGTCACTTGACAACGATGCCGCATCAAGAGACCAGTCAGCCTGCAACGCCATATTATACTTTCCTGTCAGCGTAATGTTGTGTTTGCTGTCGATGACCAAATCTCCATACTTGCTTCCTGCCGTCACATCGGTGAAATCCAAACGCTTTACATTGAGGTGGAGTGTCAGGTCTGACGCCGTAGACAGATTGCTCAGAATTATGCTACGGCATCCGTTCCCCTTGCCCAACTTGATGTTTACCGACGGGCTTGCCGTGATGTCACTCTGTGAGATGTCAAGATACTCCGGAACAAAGAGTGTCAACTGCCTTATGGAAGATACCGCACTGCGTATTCCTGCAAAGGAGAGTTTCAACGAGATATCCGTCGGAACCAGTTCCACGGAGGTGACACTCTCTACCGCATCGGACGAACCCTCGTAGTTAATCATGTCCTCCAAGCCAGTGGTCTCGTCTATGTTGCCGCTGATACGCATCCCTCTCAGGTTACCTTTAGCGTCTGCCGACAGATTAAAACGGAAATCAGAAACAAATTCATAGGCAGATTCAAGTTCTATTTTGTTCACCTTCGGGTGGGCAGACTCCACGTCCTTGCCTGCCATCTGGAACACATAGTCACCGTTTGACAGGGTCTTCACGTCACCGTCATCGTCCAGATCGAGCACATCGGAGAGCATTATCGAGTCCGTGGAACTTACAGGTATGGAGATCTCATCGCCGCCTATACCTATCGTGAAATCAAGGTCTTTGAGGTCATAGTCCTCCACCCCGCATCCTGCCAGCGTCAGCAAGCCTGCCGCAAGCACTACAGGAAACATTCTTTTCTTCACAAATACCTTTCTCATAACTTGTAATGTTTTTTATGGTTTATCACTTTATGGTATTATAATAAATCATTTCCGACACATAAGGCACACGCTCCGGCTACCAGTGTCCATGCCACCCACACTGCCATTAACAGATGCAAATATAGTTAAAGTTTTCCAAAACAACACAAAAAGCACCTAAATTATATCCTTTTCTGCAATGTTATTCTATTTTTGCACCAAGCGGTTAACTTTATATCTGTCATCCTAAATGTTGATACCAAAAGGGATTTTTAGAGTATAAGTGCTTGTATTTAGGAACAAATTGTGTACTTTTACATTCCATAAAATGTGTAACATAAGATATGGAATGGATTTTCTGCACTTCGGAAAAATTTTTCAGTAGCACTTGTATTCGATAGGCGATTGATTAATGTCGTCTTTCGGAAAGGACTACAAAACATAAAAAACTGCACAAAACTTGATATGGACACGACAAAAATCATTGATTTCCTGCGCGACATAGCCGCACACAACAGCCGGGAGTGGTTCCTCGCCAATCGCAAACGGTATGACGCGGCGCACGAAGAGTTTGAAAAGGGCGTAGAGAAACTGATTCCTGCAATCACAGAATTTGACTCCTCAGTGATGCATCTCACAGTGAAGGACTGTATGTACCGCTTCTACCGTGACGTAAGATTCTCTCCCGACAAATCCCCATACAAGCGTCACTTCGGCGCATACATAAGCGCAAAGGGAAAGAAATCGCAGCACGGAGGCTACTACATACACATTCAGCCCGGCAACTGCTTCATTGCCGCAGGATCATACTGGCTGCCGACGAACATACTCACAGCCTGCCGCAACGAGATAATGGCAAATATCGACACCTGGAGAAAGGCGGTGGAGAACGGCAGATTTGTCAATCTCTACGGCTATGCCGGCGGAAATGACATGGGAGAATACACCGATGGCGACAAGATGCCACCCAAGGGATTCGGCACATCGCACCTGAAGAAAGCCCCAAAGGACTTTCCCAAGGACTACGAATATCTCGACTACCTGAAGATGAAAGACTATTGTTGTTGGCATGTGGTGCCCGATGACTTCTTCCATGGTGAGGAATGGATTGGCAAAGCCACGGAGATGTTCAAGACAGCGAAGCCGATGATGGACTTCACAAACGCCGTTATCGACGACTATGAATAGTCTACGCATGATGCCTGCGCTGCCGTTTGCGGCAGCATTTGCCGTGGGCATCATCATGGGCTACTATGTTCCAGCACTGCGGTTCGGTTGGGTTCTCCTTGCCGTAGCCGCAGTGTTTTGCGTTGCAAGCGGCTTTCTGAAGAGCCGATTTCTGCGCACCGCGTTCCTCTGCATGACGAGCCTGTCGGTGGGTATAGTACTGATGGCTCTGCAAAAGGAACGCATCCACACTGCACTGCCAGACAAAACAGTGCAGACAGAAGCCGTCGTCATTGACCCTCCACACGAAACCGCGCGGTCGTGGACAGCGGAATTCTTCATCACCGACGGTTCTCTGAAAGGGAAAAAGATACGCTGCTACATAAACAAGGGTGCGGAGACAACACCATTGCTCGGCGCAACCTACCGTCTGAAAGGCAGGTTACGTCATTTCGACACAGATACTGCGGACGGCAACTTCAACTATGCGAGATGGGCTGACAGCCGCTCTCTCACAGCGCAGATGACTGTCTATGGCGACAATATCAATCGTACATACGATGCCATTGAGAGGTTGCCTTTCATGGAAAGGGTAATGCTGAAGTCAAAAATGCTGCGTGCCGGACTGCTGAAGAGCCTCAACGACCAGGGACTTGACGGCACGGATCACGCCGTGGTGGCAGCAATGGCGTTCGGCGACAGGAGCATGCTGGCAAAAGAAATGCGCGACGACTACGCCAGGACAGGCGTTGCCCACCTGCTGGCACTGTCGGGAATGCACCTCGGAGTACTGTTCATGCTGTTAACATTAGTATTCGGCAGACTGCGGAACAAACTGTTGAGATGCGTCATTGTCGTTGTCACGGTGTGGGCATATGTCGTTTTCGTCGGTATGCCGTCAAGCGTGGTGCGTGCCGCCACGATGCTTACGATTTATTCATTGGTGGCGGTCAGCGGCAGAGACCGCATGAGTGTGAACGCCCTGTTCCTGACTTTCGCTCTTATGTTGGCATGCAATCCGATGATGATTTGGGATGTAGGATTCCAGTTGTCATTCCTTGCCGTACTGTCGATATTCGTATTTTTCCCACCTATATATAATATAATACCGTCGAAATTCCTCTTTGAACATCCACTGCTACGCTTTGTATGGTCTACTATGACCCTCTCCTTGGCGGCGCAGATAGGCACTTCACCGCTGTCGGCATACTATTTCGGCAGGTTTCCGATAGCGTTTCTGTTCACCAACCTCGTGGCAATACCGTTGGTTACGGTGCTGCTTTACGCCGCATTCCTCATGGTGTTGTTGTCCGCAGTGCCCTTTCTCGGTGGCGTGATGATGTCATGTGTAAAAGCGTGTACATCGCTGTTGTCGGCAGCAATCGGCGTTTTCGCTTCATGGGAATGGGCGAGCATAGAAAATATCAGCATCAACTGGATGCAGTTGATGCTGATATACATGGTTATGGCGGTGCTGACCTATATGGCAGCAAGGCTCATTCGACGTTGAAATAACTCTCCAGTTCCGCCTCGGCTGACTGGTTGACATTTGGCAGATCCTTTACTATCACGCCGTGTTCGAGCAGGGTGATGCGCGTTGAAATCTCTACCGTGTGCTGCAGGTTATGGCTGCTGACCAGCACTGTAGCGTTCTTCTCCTCGGCGTAAGCGACGAGCATTTTCTTCAGCACGTTCTGACTTGACGGGTCAAGGAAGTTGAACGGTTCGTCGAGAATCACTATCTGCGGTTCGGAGAGCAGTGCCGCCACGATGCCGATTTTCTGTTTGTTGCCGGCGGAAAAGTCGCGTATGAGTTTTTTCTGGCCGAGTATCTCGCCAGCCATGAACTTTTCACACCACCCGAGATGAGTGTCTATGTCTTCCTTCTTGAGGTTTGACACCTTGCCGATAAAGTCGAAATACTCTTCTGGAGTGAGAAAATCTATCAGGAAACCGTCGTCGATGTAAGAGCCGACAGAGTGTTTCCACTCCTCACTTTTCGCTGTATTGATGTCGCCAATCGTCACTTCGCCGCTGTCAGCAGGCACGAGGTCGAGCATCAGGCGGAAGAGTGTGGTCTTGCCGGCACCGTTGTTGCCGACAAGACCGAGTATTTCACCTTGACGGATGAGAAGTTCGTCAATGTTGACAGCCGTCTTCTCACCGAAGCATTTCTTCAGTCCGGATATTCTTATGTCCATAATTTACACCAATCCTCTGCCGTGGCAGTTCTTGAATTTCTTGCCTGAGCCACACGGACATGGGTCATTGCGTCCCGGCATCTTGTCCTTGACGATAGGCTGGACAGGACGGCGCGCACCCTCGCGAGTGTCCTGTGCTGCTGCCTGTTGCATTCCTCCGCCACTCTGAACAGCATCTGCATCGTCCTTCTGCTCGGTGTAACGCTGCGAATGTTGCTCGGGTGCAGCCTCCTGAATCTCCTGTGACGCCACCTGCTCAGGTATCATTGCACGCTGGAGAATGGAGGCTATGCGGTTGTTCATGTCGTTTACCATATTGTCAAAGAGTTTCACGCTCTCGAGTTTGAAGATGAGCAGAGGGTCTTTCTGTTCGTAGGAAGCATTCTGCACGGAGTGCTTCAGTTCATCGAGTTGGCGCAGGTTCTCTTTCCAACAGTCGTCAATGATGTGGAGCATTATCACTTTCTCAAACTCCTTGACCACCGACTTGCCTTCTGACTTGTAGGCTTCCTCGAGATTGCACGGGATATTGAACACAAGGCGGCCGTTGGTCACGGGCACCATGATGCGCTCATAGACAGAACCTTGTTCCTCATATACTTTCTTGATGACAGGCCATGCGACCTCCTGAATGCGGTCAGTGCGACGCTTGAAGTTTGCCATTGCCAACTGGAAAGCGTTCTCCTGAAGTTCCGCAATGTTACCGTTGAGGAACTGTTCCTCTGTGAACGGGCACTCCATGGCAAGCACCTTGAGGAACTGCTCACGGCATCCCTCATAGTCGTTACCGGTCGTTATGCTGACGACACGGTCCCACAGGACGTTGGCAATATCCATTCCGATACGCTCGCCCATAAGAGCATGGCGGCGTTTCTCATAGATTACCGTGCGCTGTTTGTTCATCACGTCGTCATATTCCAACAGGTGCTTACGAGTACCGAAATGGTTCTCCTCCACCTTCTTCTGTGCCCTCTCGATAGATTTGGATATCATCGATGACTCGATACGCTCGCCATCCTTGAATCCAAGTTTGTCCATCACGCCGGAAATGCGGTCTGATCCGAAGAGACGCATGAGCTTGTCTTCGAGCGAAACGTAGAATACAGACGAACCGGGGTCACCCTGACGACCGGCACGACCACGCAACTGGCGGTCTACGCGGCGGCTTTCGTGACGCTCCGTACCGATGATTGCCAGACCACCTGCGTCCTTAACCTCCTGTGTAAGTTTGATGTCCGTACCACGACCTGCCATATTTGTAGCGATAGTAACGACACCGAGTTTCTTCTCAACAGGCTTACCGTCAATCATGACTGTACCTGTAACGCTCTGACCAGCCTGGGCTACGATGTCCGCTTCCCTCTGGTGCAGTTTGGCGTTGAGCACCTGACACGGTATGTGATTTTGGTCGAGCATTCGCTTGAGCAGTTCTGATATCTCCACGGAGGTAGTACCTACCAGACAGGGACGACCCGAATTGCGCATATCGATAATCTCCTGAATGACTGCCTTGTACTTCTCGCGGTTGGTGCGATACACCCTGTCTTCAAGGTCATGGCGCAGAACAGGACGATTGGTGGGTATTTCCACCACATCAAGTTTATAGATATCCCAGAACTCACCAGCCTCTGTCACGGCCGTACCGGTCATTCCGGCCAACTTGTGATACATTCTAAAGTAGTTCTGGAGTGTGATTGTAGCGAATGTCTGCGTGGCTGCCTCCACCTTGACGTGCTCCTTTGCCTCCACAGCCTGGTGCAGTCCGTCTGACCAGCGGCGTCCTTCCATGATACGACCCGTCTGTTCGTCGACAATCTTCACCTCGCCGTCGATGACCACATACTCGTCATCCTTGTTGAACATACAGTATGCTTTGAGCAGTTGTTGAAGGGTATGGACGCGCTCGCTCTGCACTGCATAGTTGGCAAGCATCTGGTCTTTCTTCTCAAGACGCTGCTCTTCGGTCAGTTCCTGCTGTGTCTCCAGTGCAGACAACTCACTCGTTATGTCAGGAAGAACGAAGAGTTTGTCGTCCTTGACCTCATTGGCGAGCCATGCAGTACCCTTGTCGGTGAGGTCGCAGGAATTGAGTTTCTCGTCAACAACGAAGTAGAGAGGCTCAACAGCCTTGGGCATCTCGCGGTTGTTGTTCTGCATATAGTACTCCTCTGTCTTGAGCATGCTGCTCTTGATACCGTCTTCCGACAGGTATTTGATGAGAGCCTTGTTCTTCGGAAGTGCTTTGAAGGAACGGAAAAGAGCAAGGAATCCCTCTTCGGAGAGTTTCGCTCCCTCGTCCTTTTTGCCCTGCTCGGTGAGTTTCTGTCCCTCGGCAATCTTTGTCTTCGCCTCTGCCAGGTACTGGGTAGCGAGAGTACGCTGCACCCCGACAAGTCTTTCCACAAGCGGCTGGTATTCTTCGAACATCTGGTCGTCACCTTTCGGAATCGGACCTGATATAATAAGAGGTGTACGGGCATCGTCTATGAGCACCGAGTCCACCTCGTCGACGATGGCGAAATTGTGCTTGCGCTGCACGAGATCGGCAGGCGAAATCGCCATATTGTCACGAAGATAGTCGAAACCGAACTCGTTGTTGGTGCCGAAAGTGATGTCCGCCTCATATGCACGGCGGCGTTCTGCGGAGTTGGGGCGGTGCTTGTCGATGCAGTCTACAGAAAGACCGTTGAACATATAGAGCGGTCCCATCCACTCGGAGTCACGCTTTGCCAGATAGTCATTGACGGTCACCATGTGCACGCCGTTGCCAGTCAAGGCATTGAGGAACACGGGGAGCGTTGCCACAAGGGTCTTTCCCTCACCTGTAGCCATCTCCGCTATCTTGCCTTGGTGCAGTGCTATACCTCCAAAAATCTGTACATCATAGTGCACCATATCCCATTTCACCTTGTTGCCTCCGGCAGTCCACTCGTTGTGATAGATTGCCTTGTCGCCATCAATGGTGATGAAGTCATTGGCAGGATTGCCTGCAAGGTCACGGTCAAAGTCGGTTGCGGTGACCACAACAGTCTCGTTCTCTGCGAAACGGCGTGCCGTATCTTTCATTATACTGTAGGCTACAGGCATCACCTCGTCAAGTGCCTTCTCGTAAATGTCGAGCACTTCCTTCCCAAGTTTGTCAATCTGGTTGAAGATACCCTCCCTTTCATCTATCGGAGTATCCTCAATCTTCGCCTTCAGTTCAGCGATTTTCCGCTTCTGCTCCGACGCTGAACCCTGCACAAACTGCTGGAGTTCCTTGGTCTTTGCACGCAGTTCATCATTTGAAAGCGCCTTTATCTCGGGATAAACCGCCTTGACTTTCTCCACGAGAGGTTGTATCAGTTTCATGTCACGCGACGACTTGTTGCCGAACACTGACTGTAGGAATGATATAAAACTCATATTCTAATTTTGTTGTTTTCTTGTTTTTGCATTTTTTGTTGTCGTTTGCGGAGCATCCGCCCCAAGGTTTCCGTCATGCCGTTGCTGCCCTTAGAACAGCGGAGCGGCATCGCAGGCATTGGGCGCACGGATGTGTATGCTCTTCGCAATGGTGGGAGCGATGCGCTCTGTGGTTATCTCCTGTTGTATGTGTTCCGCCTTGACGTTTGCCCCAAGGAATATTATGGGGAACGGAACGAATGCCGTGCGAGCCTGATAACTCTCGCCCGTGTCTTCATTATATATCTTCCAACCGGGCGTAACCTCCACTTTCAGGTCACCCGATATGGCTGTGTCGTAGGTAGACTCTGCCACTCCAGCCACTCCCGAGGTCATCATCAGCAGGTCTTTCGAGCGTTGCAACACCTCGGAATAACTTGCCTTGCTGTTCTCTATGAGTTTGTGGTTGAGATAAATCTGGTTCTTGAAGTAAGCCTCAACCCAGTTTCCGCTACCGTAAACAGCGGAAAGGTACATATTCAGCAACTGCGCAGTGCGGTTGATATAGAATGTCCCGGTGGGTATCTTGTACTTTGCGTAGTCGACTTCAGGCTCTGTCGTATATCCGGTAGATGTCAGTACGAACATCACCTTGTCTGCTCCTACCTTTTCCTCTATGCCGTTGATGAGCGTGGCAAGGGTTGTATCGAGAGTGGTGTAGACACCTTCCATCTCGTTTCTCGTACCCATGCTGTTGCCGAGAGACGCAGACAGGGTCACCGCCAGATAGTCCGTCACATTGTCCTTGCCAAGAGCATTGTCACTGACACAGTTGAGTGCAGCCTCCACCACAATGTCGTTGACGAGTTCATTGCCACGTTTGTGGGTAGCGGCATTATAGTTTTTCGCCCACGATAGAGCCGCTGTGGGATAATAGGAAGACGTTGTCCACTCCGAAGTACGGTCGTCTATCCAGAATGCGCCGTTGGCGGCATGTCCGGCAGAGAGTATTGCGGCATCCTGCGACTGTGCGATTCCATAGACCAAGGCACTGCCTCCCGTCTGCACTTTCAGTTCATCACCGATAGTGGATGTGGCGATGTGTGCCGGCGACACCACAGTCTTCTTGTCATAGACGCAGTATTCCGGGCGCAGTGTCTCACGGTTGAGCCACTGTTGCGAGACTATTTTGTTGTATTGGGGTGTCGCGCCTGTCGCCACGCACGCTATTGCCGAGGCACGGTCAACGGGAGAAAACGGATAACTCACGGCCTCGTAGACACGTCCCTTTTGCAGCAGGCGGCGGAATCCGTCCTCCTTGTAGAGCGGAGAAAAATGCTCTATATAGTCTGTGCGCAACTGGTCCACGGCGATATTGACCACCAGTCTCGGAGCGAGATACAGCGTCTGCGCCTCAGCCTCAAGACCGTAGAGGGCGACCATGAGCGCCGCCAACCAGAGACCGCCCAGTCCCTTAGACGAGTTATATGCTTGGTTGTTCTTTTTTCTTCTCATACTTCTGAAGTCCTGTTTTCCGCGTATAGGCTTCCAGTAAAAATATTGCCAACAGCATCACGCCTTCCGCATAGAGCTGGAAGAACACGCCGAGGAGTATCCCTATAGCCACCACCCAGCCGAGAATAGCCAGATATGGCGACGGTTTTCCCTGGCGCAGGCTCTTTGTTATGGGGACAACAAACAGCAGTGACAATGGATTAAACACAAGAATCTGGAAATTAAGGCTTACCGTGGGATGCTGAGAGAATACCATTGCAAGCAACACAAGCCCCATGATTCCTGTCACCACGAGCACACAGGCATCAAATTGCCAAAGACGCTTCTTGCGTTTGCGCTCCACGCCAATCACCGCCAACAGCACCAAAACAAGTGCTACGGCAACAGAAAGGGGGCGCAACAGCCAGTTGTCAACGAATGTTCCGCCGTCGCTGACGTGCATTGACGGTACTGCCCAACGGGTGGTCTTGACAAGCGTACGGTCAGCCACACCTTTGCCTACGATATGTGCTGCACCGAAATCACGGAACAGTCTGTACGGCAAGAAGTGCGCTTCCTTGCTGGTTGTCTTGTAGTCGGCCTTTACGCCGAGCAGGAAATCGTTGCCCCAGCGCGCCCAGAGGTGGCCACCGTTCCACTCATGTATAAGGTCACGGTACGACTTCGGGGCGTCTGTTTCCGGATAAACGATTTTGCCATCCACACTCTCCTCTATTATGTCACACACTCTCGTGGTGCAGTTGTCATAGAAATAATTGTAGCGATAATAACGGTTTTCGGGCTTGTAGTTCTCCCTCACGGCGGCAATGAGCCGTTGTTTCTCATCGGCATTGAGGTTGAGCACCTGCTCCTGAACACCGCTTCCATAGGACAGATAACGCTCGCAGAATCCTTCCCACGGCTCTATCTCCATCTTGTAATCGGTAAGTCCGAACATGAAACGCAAGACAAAGAACCGTTTCTTCATCTCAAATATGCCCCAATTTGCCAGTACGTCAAGTCCTGTACTTTGGTCATGGATACGCAGACCGGTATGACCATAGAGGCTATACACTCTGTCGTAAGGCTCACAGGTGACAAGGCTTATCTCCACATTGTCGAGCGAGAGTGTGTCTGCCGCCATCTGTTCCGGCAGGATGTCTTCTTCCGCATACGCAACGGAGTGCAGCGCGGACAGTGCAAGCAGCACTGTGAAAGATATAAGAAACCGCAGACGATGCGGCAAATGTACATTCGCGTCCATATTCCTTGCAAAATTACTTGTTTTTTCCCGGTTTGCCAAAAGAAAGCCATACTATTTGCCGCCCTCGGAACAGTGCTCCGGAAAAAGGGGAACACATTTTCAGAAATACGTCTAAAAAGTTGAGGAAAAGTGAATTCCGTGTGTACTCCGTACCGGAATTCCGTCTCTAAGGCGAAAAATATTGTTACCTTTGTAGAAAGAAACCGTCTTTCAGACAACAAGAACAAAAGAAAACATAACTGAAAACAACGACATGAAACGTACAACTGCTTTTCTGGTCTGTTTCCTGACAATCCTTTCATGCAAGGCACAGGACAGACTGACATCCCTTGTGAACCCTTTCCTCGGCACGGCAACGCTCTGGAACAAAGCCGACCTGCACTATGACCGCAAACGCAAGGCCCGCACGTGGGGAGGCGAAACATTCCCCGGCTCGAGCGTACCCAACGCAATGGTGCAACTGTCACCGGTCACCATGTACCACAGTGGTTCCGGTTACCAATACGAGGACACAACCATCTGTGGCTTCGCACACACCAACAAGGGGCACTGGAACCTGCTTCACGCACCTTTCATGCCCGTAAGCGGCAGACGGTTTGACCCGGACAACTTCGCGTCAAGGTTCTCCCACAAGGACGAAGAGGCTCATCCCGGCTACTACAGGGTACACCTGCAGGACTACGACATAGACGTCGAACTGACATCAACACTGCGCTGCGGATACCACAAGTACACCTACAACCGCCAGGGAGACAAACTCGTCATCGCCGACCTGGCACACAGCAACAACAATGTTGACGAGTGGACGATAACAAAAACGGGC
Source organism: Bifidobacteriaceae bacterium (assembly GCA_963627025.1). Taxonomy (GTDB): domain Bacteria; phylum Bacteroidota; class Bacteroidia; order Bacteroidales; family Bacteroidaceae; genus Prevotella. Next base: position 21,191 of record CAVFZF010000011.1, read on the forward strand.
GAACGGAGTTTTGAAGGCTTCCAACGCACAGGAGAAGGATGCATCTATTTCCACGGCGAAACATCACTCCCGATAAAGAACATATCACAGCGACAGGGGCGGAAGTCGTGTGTGTCAGTACTGAACTTCGGCAATGACGGTGGTAAAACGGTGGAAATGAAAATCGGCTTCTCCTTTGTCAGCACCGCCGGAGCAAAGGCCAACCTTGAGTCGGAGATGCTATCAATGGACTTCAACGAGACCCGACGTGCGGCAGACGACACATGGGAGCGCACGCTCGCACAGATAAAGGTAGACGGAGGCACCGAACGCCAACGGAGGATTTTCTACTCTTGCCTCTACCGTTCATTGCTTTGGCCTGCACTGCGCAGCGATGTCAACGGCGACTACACTGATGTCAACGGCAAGATATGCAATGGGGGATTCCACTACTACACCGACCCCTCGTTCTGGGACGACCACCGCAACAAACTGGTACTGCTGGAACTGCTCCAGCCAGAGGTGACTGTCGATGTCATAAAGTCGTGCATTGACCGCGGAGAAAAGCGTGACGGATACATGCCGACCTTCTTCCACGGCGACCACGCATCTACATTCGTGTCGGGCTCTTGGCTGCGCGGACTGCAAGGTTTCAGCCTTGAGAGAGCCTACAAACTGTTGTTGAAGAACGCCACAGTGCCAGGCAGGGGCGGCAGACCCTATCTCGACGAATACCTGAAACAGGGTTGGATAGCAGAAAAAGACACCACCAATGTGCCTTACTATGACGAATACAAGGGTGCAGTCACCAAGACTCTGGAGTACAGTTACGATGACTATGCCACCGCACTCATAGCAAAAATCCTGGGTGACAAGTCCAACTACAAGATGTTAATGGAGCATTCGAAATATTACAAGAACGTGTTTGACGCATCGACAGGCTTCTACCGCGGCAAGATTGCCGACGGCTCGTGGATCAAGGACTTCGACCCCTACTACCCTTACTTCCAGTATATGTACCGCGAATCCAACGCTTGGAACAACCTGTTCTATGCTCCTCACGACATAAAGGGCATGATGGCTCTCTACAAAAACGACAAGAAGAAAGTGGAAGGTATGCTCGACACGATGTTCAAAGAACCTTGGCGCGGCTATGAAGTGGAGAACCTGACAGGTTTTATCGGCAACTACTGCCACGGCAACCAGCCCGGTCACTCTATCCCTTACGTCTATTATTTCTGCGGAAAGCAGGAAAAGTCGCAAGCCGTACTTGATTCACTGATGAACAACTACTACGATATGGGCGATGACCACTTGGCTCTGGCTGGAATGGACGACGCCGGCGAGATGTCGTCATGGTATGTCTTCAACGCCATGGGCATCTACACCTATTCACCGGCAGATGCCGAATACCTGGTGACAGTACCGCTTTTCGACAAGATAACCGTCAACACTCCTGCACGGAAGTTCTGCATCAGACGCGAAGGCGAGGGACGGAAGATTTCCAAAATCACTGTCGGCAACAAGCAACTGAAAGGTTGGTTCGTCGAAGACACTGACTTCCGCAAAGGCAAAGACCTCGTCGTACAGGTCAGAAAGTAATATCAGGTAGGCAAAATTGACTTTTTGCAAGTTTTCGATAAGATTTTCTTGGATTTTCTTGGCGGCACAATCAAAAACACATACATTTGCATCACTAACACGATACAATTTGTAAACCATAACGTAATATGAACGTCAACAAAATCATGCAGCAGTTGGAACAGAAGCATCCAGGTGAAGCGGAGTTCCTTCAGGCAGTACATGAGGTGCTGCTATCTATCGAAGAGGTGTACAATCAGCACCCTGAATTTGAAAAAGCGAAGATTATAGAACGGCTCGTAGAACCGGAACGCATCATCACGTTCCGCGTTCCATGGGTCGATGACAAGGGCGAAGTGCAGGTAAACATAGGCTATCGGGTGCAGTTCAATTCGGCAATCGGCCCATACAAGGGCGGACTTCGCTTCCACGCTTCGGTGAACCTGAGCATCCTGAAGTTCCTTGGCTTCGAACAGACATTCAAGAATGCCCTCACCACCCTGCCTATGGGCGGCGGCAAGGGCGGCTCCGACTTCTCGCCACGCGGCAAGAGTGACGGCGAGGTAATGCGGTTCTGCCAGGCCTTCATGACCGAACTCTACCGCCATATAGGTCCCGACGAGGATGTGCCGGCAGGTGACATCGGTGTGGGAACACGCGAAATCGGCTACCTGTTCGGCATGTACAAGAAACTCACTCATCAGTTCCAAGGCGTCCTCACAGGCAAGGGACTGGAATGGGGAGGCTCACGCATACGCCCCGAAGCAACCGGTTACGGCGCTCTCTACTTTGTCAACAGGATGCTGAAAGAGCACGGCCTTGACATAAAAGGAAAGACTGTAGCAATCAGCGGCTTTGGAAACGTGGCATGGGGTGCGGCAAAGAAGGCTACCGAACTTGGTGCAAAGGTCATCACAATCAGCGGTCCTGACGGATACATCTACGACCCGACAGGCATCTGTGGAGAAAAGATAGACTATATGCTCGAACTTCGTGCAAGCGGAGAAGACATCTGCGCTCCCTATGCAGAGCAGTATCCCGAGGCCACATTCTACGAGGGCAAACGGCCGTGGGAGCGCAAAGCCGACATCTGCCTGCCCTGCGCGACACAGAATGAGGTAAGCGGCGAAGACGCCGACAACATCTTGCGCAACGGCACACTGTGCGTTGCGGAGGTCAGCAACATGGGTTGCACCGAGGAGGCTGTCGGCAAGTTCCTTGCAGCAAAGCAACTCTTCGCTCCCGGAAAGGCTGTCAATGCCGGAGGTGTGGCTACATCGGGCTTGGAGATGACACAGAACTCGGAACGTCTGAACTGGAGTGACGAGGAGGTAGACAGCCGCCTACACCAGATAATGGAGGGCATCCATGAGAGTTGCGTGAAGTACGGACGGCAGCCCGACGGCTATGTCGACTATGTGAAAGGTGCGAACATCGCCGGCTTTATGAAGGTTGCGAAGGCGATGCTGGCGCAGGGAGTGGTTTAGAAACACACTCTTGCACGATTCTCATAACTGCAAGTGATATATCTTGATAATGTTTGAAAGCCGTGAAATCACGGTTTTCAAACATTTTTCTTATGGCATCAAACTCATGGGCGAGACGGTGACGGAACGTGTTGTCACTGTGCACAGTGGTCACGAGTTTGCCGTCATCACCACGAACTGACAGTTCAAAACCGCCAAGTACGTTCACCGCACCGTCCACACGCAGCACGCCCTTCTCGCCCTGTATCTGCGCAAAGGGTCTGCCATAGGAGTCCTTGGCAGCCGAACAGACACATTCGAAACCACGGTAGTGCATATTGAGGACACCGGAAGTGTCAATGCCGTTGAACCCGACATTGGGATGATAGTCTACCGAACAGGGGTCTCCGAAGAGAGCAACGACGAAATTGATGTTATAGACATTCAGGTCACGGAGCGCACCGCCACCATATTGCGGATCGAAAGCCGGAGCCACATCGCCCTGAAGATATCGGTCATAACGGCTGGAATACTGCGAATAGTCGCATTCGACAAGCCGCACCCTGCCCAAAAGCGGCAGTGCAGCCTCAACAGACGCCATATTTGGCATATGCAACAATGACACCGCTTCGATGAACATCAGCCCTTTCGACCGGGCAAGGTCTGCCAGCCGCTCCGCTTCACCGTATGTCATGCACAGGGGTTTCTCCACTATGACATTCCTGTTTGCGAGCAGGGCTTTCTCCGCAAAGCCATAATGGGCGCTGTTCACGTTGGCTATATAGAGGAAGTCCGCCGCATCCTCACGCAGCAAGGTGTCGTAATCAGTGTAGACATGGGGGATACCGTACTCTACGGACAACTGTCTTGCACGCCCGACATTGCTGTGGGCATAGATTGAAAGGACTTTTATACTGTCAAGTTCACTGTGGAGCATCTCCAAGACCTCACCTACAATCTTGCCCGAACCTATTATGCTTATCGTCATTTGAACCGTTTTTCTCGTGTTATATAGTGCAAAAGTAATCTTTTTGCGGCAATTTATGACTACCTTTGCACGAAACAAACATCACAAAAAACAAATATCGGAATACAAGATGAAACAGATTTCAACAACAGCAGCACCTGGCGCTATCGGTCCTTACAGCCAGGCTATCGAAGCAAACGGATTTGTCTATGCATCGGGACAACTCCCTATAGACCCTGCAACAGGCGCTTTCCCCGAGGGAGGAGTGAAGGAGCAGACACGCCAGTCACTGCTCAATGCACAGGCAATACTGCGCGAGACAGGACTGGAACTGACAAATGTAGTCAAGACTACGGTGTTCCTTGCCGACATGAATGACTTTGCGGCAATGAATGATGTTTATGCCGAGTTCTTCAAAGCACCGTTCCCTGCACGGTCCGCCGTGGCAGTGAAGACACTGCCAAAGAGCGCCCTCGTAGAGATAGAGTGCGTTGCGGCAAGATAACCGGCAGGTTCTGATTAGAACTTGAACTTGTAACCGACGCTCAGATAGTGCGTATTGATGTCGTCATCGTCATCATCGCCGTTCACATCCTGATAGTAATAGGTCAGACCAAGCGAGTGCTGCCTGGTCACTTTCCATGTCAGACCACAGGCATAGCGCACTTTCTCCACACGCCAACTGTCGTTCACACCATTGAAAACCTCCACACTGACGGAGGGTTTCAATGGACAGTTCGCTATGTCGTATTCCGCTGCAAGACGTGAACGCAGCACATGATACGACTTACTGTCACGCTCATCGTCATCCTTATAGTTGAACTCACCATCCTTGGTATAATAGTCCCGTGTGGTAGTATACTTGCAACGGTAGGTGTACTGCCAGCGTTCGCGCAGCGAGACATTGAATCTGCCGAAGTCCATGTCACCGGTAACGGCGGCGAAAGCACGGTAACGGGGACTCCATTTCCCTGCACGTATCCATTTTACCGTTTTATCACTGCGGTAGCGTGTCTTGCTGTCGTTGTTCACATACATATACGTACCGCCGACAGCAGCCTTGAGATGTTTCTTTATCTTGTACTCCACCTTAGGTCCGAACGTGACACGGTCACTCTCACTGCCTGAATCACGCAGACGGTACTCCATGTCCATTCCTACACTCCACTTCTTTGTGAGTTTCTTCTCTATGCCCAACTCCACAGCCAACTCAAGGTCATCACCCCGCGAAGCATCTGTTTCCGCCTCCTGGGCAGACAGTACGGAAAACGGGAAGACGGAGAGGATAAAAAGCGAAAGGATTGTCTTTTTCATATCACACATCACGGAATTGGCTGCGGCGAAGACGGAACTGGTCATTCACGGAATTGGAAGTTTCGCCCGCAGTGGGGTTATAGTATATTTTCAGAACTGCCGAATCTTTCAGGAAGTCAATGCCTCCCACCTCTATCTTGATGATATCAAGTCCCGTACGCTTGCGGACATCATCCATCAGTTCGTCATATCTCTGCGGCACGACGAGTTCCACACGGTCATACTGAATGAGTTTTGTGGATTTCACTTTCAGCGCACTCTCACACAAAGCGATGAGCGCCACTACGATAACATCTGCCGACAACAGTTCGACAATGTTCTCCGCGATAAGCCCCGTCTCGTCGCCTATGGAGGCGATAGCACTGATTACAGACAGTGAGATGATGACAAAGAGATAGGTCATCTCACGCACCGGCATGGCATCTGTACGGAAACGCATAATCGAGAAGATGCCAAACAGACCTATACCGATGCCCATTGTAGCCTTGGCCTTCATGTCCATCATGAAGTACATGAGGAAGAAAACGGCTATACTCGTTATTATATAGGTGAAGAAGAAGTCGTTCCGCCTCGCCTTGGGATAGTAGAGTTTACCCACAATGATAAAATCCACAATGAGACAGAGGACAAACCTGATTAGCATCTGTACGAAATCCAAAGATAACATGTGTCTATTTTGTTTTTAATTATTGTTCTGCAACTGTATTTACGGGAATGTCTGCCACTCCGTTTTGTATTCTCTCCACTTTGCGGAGACGGCTCTTGAACCTGTTCTGGCGCAGGCCGGGATAAGTGAATGCCGTCCCTATGCAGTATTTGGAAAAGCCTGATTCCTTTATTCTCACCGCCTTCAGCATATTCACCACAGGCGACTTTATCAGTCCATCTCGCTTGAGTTCGATGATGACGACATTGTCGAGCGACTTGTCTTGCGCCGTCACCAGATTATGGAAACGCAGGTCGAGGTCTATGGTCAGGCGTTCCGTCTTGCCCTTGTTCACAAGGGTTATCCTCCTGAACCTGTTCTCTATCCTCTCCGTGAGACAGGAAGCGTCATATTTCAGATACTCCCTCACAAAGGTATCGCAGTCTGCCAACTGTTCCTCCTTGCCTCCGAAGCGCACGTCATGGCGCGGATTGACCGGGTCGAAGTCAGGCATCTTTATGCGCTTCTTGCGTGTCCGGCTGTGGTTGTCCTTGGTCTTCACCTCCAGAAAACTCTGCTTTGACTCCACATAACAGCGTATCCTCAACTTCTGGCGGTTGGCATGACCGCAGTGATGACGGCGGAACATGTCATAGTCGGGAGTGTCAAAGTAGACCGTATAGTACTCCCCTATCCTGCGTCCGTCGATTTCCTGCACATAGTATTCGTCGGTTGCGAGTTGCAGGAGTTGCATCAGTTTCTGGCGTGACGTCACAAATTTGGTGTCCGTCCGGTTCATCAGACGGATGTCTTTCATCTCTTCAAGCGAGATAGGGGCAAATTTGTTTAGGGTCTCGTCTATCGTCACAGTAGCCAAATTTATCTGTATGCCATCAGCATTACATACCGTTTATCATTTGCAAAGGTACATTTTCATGCACACACAAGCAAATTTATTCAACAAAACGCTGATTTTTCCGAATATTCGCCTGCTCCCGAGGAACAGGCGAATGTAGATTCCGCCATGGCAAAGGCGGCTGTCGTCAGCCTATATTGCCGACTTTCAGAAGATATTCGGCTATCTGTACTGCATTGAGGGCTGCGCCCTTGCGTATCTGGTCGCCAGTAAGCCAGAGGGTGATGCCGTTGTCATTGGCAAGGTCTTGGCGCACACGACCCACGTAGACATCATCTTTGCCTGCGCTTTCGAGCGGCATCGGATAGACATAATTCTGCGGATCATCGACCAAAGTGACACCTTCCGCTTTGGACAAAGCCTCACGCACCTGCGCTACAGTCAGGGGCTGCTCGGTCTCAACCCACACTGACTCCGAGTGAGAGCGGAGAGACGACACGCGGACACAGGTGGCAGAGGTGCGCACGTCGGAGTGCATTATCTTGCGTGTCTCGTTATACATCTTCATCTCTTCCTTTGTATAGTCATTGCCGGTCATGACATCTATCTGGGGAATGACGTTGTATGCCAGTTGATGTGGGAATTTGCTGACGGTCTTCACCTTGCCTTCTTCAACCAGTTCCTTGTACTGTTGCTGCAATTCCGCCATGGCTGCGGCTCCTGCACCGGAAGCGCTCTGATAGGAAGAAATGTGTATGCGCTTGATATGGCTCATATCCTCAATAGGCTTGAGCACCACTACCATCATTATGGTTGTGCAGTTCGGGTTGGCGATAACGCCGCGCGGACGGTCGAGGGCATCCTCCGGATTAACCTCAGGAACGACCAACGGCACGTCGTCTTCCATGCGGAAGGCACTTGAATTGTCTATCATCACCGCACCATGCTTGGTTATAGTCTCGGCAAACTCCTTGGATGTGCCGCCTCCGGCAGAGACGAAAGCCACGTCTATATCCTTGAAATCGTCATTGTGCTGGAGAAGTTTCACCTCGTAGTCCTTGCCTTTGAACGTATATTTCCGTCCGGCAGAACGCTCAGAACCAAACAACACAAGGTCATCAATGGGAAACTCTCTCTCTGCAAGTATGCGGAGAAACTCCTGTCCCACCGCTCCGCTTGCTCCGACAATAGCAACTTTCATATTTCTCAAAGTAAAAATTAATCTTTGTTGCAAAGGTAGTCTAAAAAGCAGAAATATGCAAACAAGCCTGTGCCTTTTGTCCCATTTTAGAAATAAAATCAGTATCTTTGCATACAAAGTACATATCCCCGACATCATGCGGACAAGGAATACAAAAAGACACACAACCCGATGATAAGTTTCCCCATCACCGACCCGACACTCATATTCTTCGTAGTGTTGCTCATCATCCTGCTGTCGCCCATCGTCATGGGTAAACTCAGGATTCCGCACATCATCGGTCTGGTGCTGGCAGGAATGCTCATCGGTCCCCACGGACTTAACATCCTGACACGCGACAACTCCTTTGAACTGTTCGGAAAGGTCGGTCTTTACTACATCATGTTCCTTGCCGCATTGGAGATGGATATGGTCGGCGTGAAGAACAACGCAAAGAGAATGGGCATCTTCGGACTGTTGACTTTTGCCATTCCCTTTGTCCTCACGTTGCTGATGGCCTGTCTTTGGTTTGACTACACGCCCACGGCGGTGCTGCTGTTGGGGTGTATCATGTCGTCAAACACCCTCGTGTCCTACCCCATAGTGAGCCGTTACGGTCTGCAACGCAAGCCAAGTGTGATGCTCAGTGTGGGCGCAACGATGATTTCCCTGTTTATTTCACTGGTGGTATTGGCATCTATCGTGGCGGCAAACACAGGCAACAACAGCGTGACTTTCTGGCTTATGTTCGTAGCAAAGTTTGCTGTTTTCTGCGCAGGACTGATTGTCATCATGCCAAGAGTGACGCGTTGGTTCATCCGACAGTATTCTGACGCTGTGATGCAGTTTATCTTTGTCATGGCAATGTTGTTCCTCAGTGCGGCTTTGTCAGAGATTATCGGACTTGAAGGTATATTCGGAGCATTCTTCGCAGGCATCATCCTCAACCGCTATATCCCGCGAATGTCACCGCTGATGAACCGTCTGGAGTTTACGGGAAATGCCCTTTTCATCCCCTATTTCCTCATCGGAGTGGGCATGCTCATCAACATAAGGCTGCTCTTCAGCGGAGGCAACATCATCTGGGTGGTGGCTCTCATCGTGTTTTTCGGCACATTCGGCAAGGCTATTGCCGCCTATCTGTCGTGCATACTCTTCCGTCTGCCGCTCTCGTCGGGCAACATGATGTTCGGTCTGACATCTGCCCATGCCGCCGGAGCGATAGCCATGGTGATGGTGGGAATGAGGCTTACTGACGACAACGGCAACCGACTCGTCGGCGACGACATTCTCAACGGTGTGGTGATAATGATTCTCATCACCTGCATTATCTCTTCATTTGTAACGGAAGGGGCGGCACAACAGATAACGTTAAGGGACCAGGAGATTCCCGAAGAGAACGCCCCCGACTATGACGACGAGAAAATCCTCATCCCGATAAAGTACCCCGAATACGCCAACCGCCTCGTTTCGCTCGCCACAATGATGATGAACCACAAACTGCACCGGCCGCTTGTGGGACTCAACATCGTGTATGACGACACGCACATGCCACAGAATCAGGAAAAGGGACAACGGCTTCTCGACAAGGCAACAAAGTTTGCCGCCGCAAGCGATGTGGCGATGGAAACACAGGTAAGGGTGGCTGCAAACATTGCAAACGGCATAAAACACGCCTTCAAGGAGTTCCGTGCATCGGAGATAATAATCGGCATGCACATGCATAAGTCGGCGACAAACAAATTTTGGGGGGAGTTTCACCAAAGTCTGTTCAACGGTCTGAACAACCAGATTATCATGGCGAGCATCATGCAACCGCTGAACACCCTGCGGAAACTGACCGTGGCAGTACCCTCGAGGGCACAGTTTGAGCCCGGCTTCTACCGCTGGCTGGAACGTCTGTGCCGTCTGGCAAAGAACCTCGAATGCCGTATGGCGTTCCACGGCAGGGACGACACCCTCGACCTGATACGCCGCTATATAGAACACCGACACCGCAATGTGAGGGCGGCATACCGTGAGATGGAGCACTGGGACGGTCTGCCCTCATTGGCAGAGACCGTCTCCAACGACCACATGCTGGTGATAGTGACGGCCAGAAAGGGCACTGTGTCCTACAAGAATGCACTCGACAGGCTGCCCGAAGAGGTGACGGCATACTTCACAGGCAAGAACTACATGATCATCTTCCCCGACCAGCACGGCGACAAGATGGACGAGATGACGTTCGCACAGTCACAGCACATTGAGCAGACAAGTGCCTACGAGACGATACATGACTTCATTTACAGACGCATCCTGCGCAGAAAGAAATGATTGAGATAAAGAACATTACAAAGAGTTTCGGCGCTCTTAACGTACTGAAGGGCATAGACCTTCACATTGAAAAGGGCGAAATAGTGAGCATAGTAGGACCGAGCGGAGCAGGCAAGACCACCCTGCTGCAGATCATAGGCACACTCGACAAGCCCGACTCGGGACAGGTCATCATCAACGGCACCGACGTGGGCAAGTTGTCGGGAGGCAAACTGAGCGATTTCCGCAACCAGCACATAGGATTCGTGTTCCAGTTTCACCAACTGCTGCCTGAGTTCACGGCACTGGAGAACGTGATGATTCCTGCGTTCATAGCGGGAATGTCAAAGAAAGACGCACGCAAGAGAGCCGAGGAATTGCTCGCTTTCATGGGACTGTCTGACCGTGCCAACCACAAACCGAACGAACTGTCGGGAGGTGAGAAGCAACGCGTGGCGGTGGCAAGAGCACTTGTCAACAAACCCGCCGTGATACTTGCCGACGAACCGTCAGGCAGTCTTGACTCGAAAAACAAGGAAGACTTGCACAAACTTTTCTTTGAGTTGAGAGACCATTTCAACCAGACATTCGTCATCGTAACCCACGACGAGCACCTCGCTGAGATAACAGACCGCACGATAAAGATGCGTGACGGAATGCTCGACGGTGAGGACACATTAGATAAAAAGGAGGAAAACAATGGAGAAGATCAGACTTGGTGATTATAACAGGATGACCGTTGTCAAGGAAGTGGACTTCGGTCTCTATCTGGACGGAGGCAAGGCAGGCGAGATACTCCTGCCGGCGAGATATGTTCCGGAAGGCACTGGCATCGGCAACGAACTGGACGTGTTCATCTATCTCGACCAGGACGAGCGCATAATAGCCACCACCGAACAGCCGCTGGCAAAGGTCGGCGACTTCGCCTACCTCGAGGTGAAATGGGTGAACGAGTACGGAGCGTTCCTCGGTTGGGGACTGATGAAAGACCTGTTCTGCCCTTTCCGGGAACAGAAGAAAAAGATGGAAATCGGCGACAGTTACATCGTCTACATCCATATCGACGAAGATAGTTACCGCATCGTTGCCACAGCCAAGATAGACAAGTATCTTTCCAATGACGACTGCACTCTTGAGAACGGCGACGAGGTGGACTTGCTCGTGTGGCAAAAGACGGAACTGGGCTTCAAGGTGATAATCAACAACCGCCATTCGGGACTTGTCTACCAAGACCAAGTGTTCTCCGCCCTGCATACAGGCGACCGGGTGAAAGGTTATATACAGGCAGTCCGCCCCGACGGAAAGATTGACGTGGCACTCCAGAAGTCAGGCAGACAGCATACGCTGGACTTTTCCAACACCTTATTGAAATATATACGCGCGCACGAAGGCTACTGTCCGTTCAACGACAAGAGTGACGCCGAGGACATCTACAGGGAGTTCAACGTGAGCAAAAAGGTGTTCAAGAAAGCCGTGGGAGACCTCTACAAGCATCGGCAGATAACCATCGCTCCCGACGGACTGCATCTGGCATAAACTCCAAAACAGAGTCACAACTACAGAGAGAAGCACCACAGAAATGCTTCTCTCTGTTTTTCTTATACCATATCACACATTTTCCGCACATCACGCAAACAAACCTGCTGTCTATTCAAAACTTTGTGCCACCCGTCCGAGACAGTCAGGGCATCTACAACCCCGTGAGCGATCCGTTCTTATCGTTCCAGAAATACTTCCAGAGGGGTGCAGCCATCAAGGCTTGGTGAAGTTCATCCTTACTCAAAAGGGCGAAGACATCGTCACGGCTCATCTGCAGGACCTTTATGTCTTCCGTCTTTTCGAGATGCTGCGTAGAAATCCGCTCCACCCCCACAGCCAAGAACGTGTAGCAGTAGTTGGTATTTGTGCCCGGATTGGGACTGGTTTTCATAAACTGTGTCCACTCTCCTTTGCCGTAACCGGTCTCCTCATACAGTTCCCTTTGGGCTGCTTCGAGAGGCGTCTCTCCCTCTTCCACGCAACCGGCAGGTATCTCGTAGCCTACCTGTTGTTGCCCGTGACGGTACTGTTTCTCCATCAGGAACTTTCCGTCCTTGGTAATGGCAATGACATTGCACCAGTCCGGGTATTCCAACACATAGTATTCAGGCATCTCCACCCCCGACGGCAACCGCACATGGTCTCTCCGCGCTGTCAGCCAAGGTCTTTTCAAAAGATACTCCGAACCCAATATCTCCCATTTCATGTCCGCATCGTCATTCTTCATGAGTCTTTCTACTGTTTGAGTTTGTAACTATAGATGTGTATGAAAAGAGGTCGGGCTGTTTCCAACCGCGACCTCCTTTATTGTCTTTGAACTGTCCTTTTAGAACTCTGCCGATTTCGGCGTACGCGGGAAAGGTATCACGTCGCGGATGTTCTGCATACCTGTGACGAACAGGATGAGACGTTCGAAACCGAGACCGAAGCCTGCGTGAGGACAAGAACCGTACTTTCTGGTGTCGAGATACCAACTGTAGGTGCTCTCCTCCATGCCTCTTGCACTGATTTCCGCTGTGAGTTTGTCGTAACTCTCCTCACGGACAGAACCGCCGATAATCTCTCCTATGCGCGGGAAAAGCACGTCGGTGCCCTGCATGGTCTTGCCGTCGGCATTCTTCTTCATATAGAAAGCCTTGATTTCTGCCGGGTAGTCGGTCATGATGACAGGACGTTTGAAATGCTCCTCTACGAGATAACGCTCGTGCTCGCTGCTGAGATCCATGCCCCAACCGGTAATCGGGAACTCGAATTTCTTGCCGTTCTGCACAGCCTCCTGAAGGATATTGATGCCCTCAGTATAGGTCAAGCGCACGAAATCTTCCTTCACCACCGACTCGAGAGTCTGGATAAGGCTCTTGTCTATCATCTTGTTGAGGAACTCAAGGTCGTCCTTGCAGTTGGCCAAAGCCCAGTTTACGCAGTACTTGATGAAGTCCTCTTCCAAGTCCATCAGTTCCGTCTGGTCCATGAAAGCCACCTCCGGCTCTATCATCCAGAACTCCGCCAAGTGGCGTGGAGTGTTGCTGTTCTCAGCACGGAATGTCGGTCCGAACGTGTAGATGGCACCGAGAGCGGTAGCACCGAGTTCACCTTCGAGCTGGCCCGAAACGGTCAGATTTGTCTTCTTTCCGAAGAAGTCACGGTCATACTCCACCTTTCCGCTCTTGGCAACACGGTCGAGGTCGAGCGTCGTTACCTGGAACATCTCGCCTGCGCCCTCTGCATCGCTGGCTGTGATGAGCGGTGTGTGGAAATAGTAGAAGCCGTGCTCATGGAAATAAGTGTGTATTGCCATCGCCATGTTGTGGCGTATGCGCATCACTGCACCGAAAGTATTGGTGCGCAGACGCATGTGTGCATACTGGCGCATATACTCAAACGACTGGCCTTTCTTCTGCATCGGGTAGTCTGCACCGCAGAGACCGTAGACCTCTATCTCCGTTGCCTGTATCTCTGAGGTCTGTCCCTGTCCCTGGCTTTCCACCAACGTGCCGTTCACATTGATGCAAGCACCGGTAGTGATGCTCTTTAGCATATCGGCATCAAACTTCTCCGGGTCAACGACAACCTGCACGTTCTTTATCGTGGAACCGTCGTTGAGGGCGATGAAATCCACTGCCTTGGAAGAACGGTGGGTCCTTACCCACCCCTTGACATTCACTGCCGAACCGAAATCAGTGCTCTGCAGGATGTCCGCAATCTTTGTTCTCTTTATCTTTTCCATTGTAATCAACTGTTCACATTATTCGTATGCGCCCATGCGGAGCATGTCCACCTCTTTCTCGGTGAGGAATCTCCAGTCGCCGCGACGCACGTTTTTCTTTGTCAGACCGCAGAACTGCACACGGTCAAGTTTCGTCACATGATAGCCAAGGCTCTCGAATATACGGCGCACAATGCGGTTCTTGCCGCTGTGAATCTCTATTCCCACCTCGTTTTTCTCTGTCGGTGACGAGTATTCAATGGCGTCTGCGTGTATCTCGCCGTCCTCCAACTGTATGCCGTCGGCTATCTGCTGCATATCGTGAGCGGTGAGGTTCTTGTCGAGGAACACATGGTATATCTTCTTCTTGAGGAACTTCGGGTGGGTCAACTTAGATGCCAACTCGCCGTCATTGGTAAGAAGGAGCACGCCTGTGGTGTTGCGGTCAAGACGTCCGACAGGGTATATGCGCTCCGAGCAGGCGTTTTTCACCAGATCCATGACAGTCTTGCGCTGCTGCGGATCATCGCTTGTGGTCACATAATCCTTCGGCTTGTTGAGCAGCACATACACTTTCTTCTCGAGCGAAACCGCCTGGTCGTGGAACATGACCTTGTCTGTGCGCAGCACTTTCGTGCCGAGTTCGGTCACAACCTCGCCGTTTACGGTCACCACACCTGCCTGTATGAAGTCGTCAGCCTCACGACGGGAGCATACGCCGGCGTTTGCGAGATATTTGTTGAGGCGTATCGGTTCGTTCGGATCTATGTGCGTCTCCTTGTACTCGATACGTTTCTTCATGCTGTACTTTGCGTTCGGGTCGTAGCCGGCGGTGTGCTGCTTGCGATAGCCGCCCTGCTGCGGGCGTGCACCGAAGTTGTTGCGGTAGCCGCCTTGCTGACGTGGCTGGTAGCCCTCCTGTCCATAGCGAGGACGGAAACCCTCCTGCTGGCGAGGCTGATATTCACCTTGCTGACGCGGTTGGTAGCCTTCCTGTTGGCGTGGTTGGTAGCCCGGCTTCCTGTTTGGCTGGTATCCGCCACGCTGGAAACCGTTGTCGGGACGGTAACTTCCGCCATTGTAGCGTGGACGATAGCCCGACTGCTGTTCTTCACGGTTGCCCGAGTGCATGCCGAAACCCGACGGACGGAATCCGGCATCATCCTTGCGCTGTATGCGCGGACGTGCTATTCTCGCACGTTGGGGACGTGCCTCGGTGTTGTTTTCACGGTTGAAACTTCCGGCAGGACGTGACACACGCTCATAGCGGCGTCCGTTTACATTCTGTGTAGATTGTTCCTGACTCTCAAAATTCTTCTCTGAATCCATGTTGTAGTTGTCTTTAGCCTCACGGCCGTTTTCAAAATAAATATTAAATACCGGTATAATTGCTTGGAGTTATTGCCATCAACTCTGCTTTCACAGCATCACTGACGTCCAGACTGTTTATAAATTCATGTATCGTTTCCTTGGTCATGTGCTTGTTGGTGCGTGTCAACGACTTCAGAGCCTCGTACGGATTGGGGTAGGATTCACGCCTCAGGATGGTCTGTATGGCCTCTGCCACCACAGCCCAGGTGTTCTCCAGATCCTCGTCGAGTTTCTCCTTGTTGAGTATGAGTTTTCCCAGACCCTTCAGCGTGCTCTGTATTGCGATGACGGTATGGCCGAACGGCACTCCCACATTGCGCAGTACGGTGGAGTCGGTGAGGTCACGCTGCAGACGGCTTACCGGCAGTTTCTGCGCGAGGAACTGCAGTATGGCGTTTGACAGACCGAGGTTTCCCTCGGAGTTTTCGAAGTCTATGGGGTTCACCTTGTGAGGCATCGCACTCGAACCGACCTCTCCTGCCTTTATCTTCTGCTTGAAATACTCCATCGAGATGTACATCCAGAAGTCACGGTCGAGGTCTATTATAATGGTGTTAATGCGGCGCAGGGCATCGAAAACCGCCCCCATGCAGTCGTAATTGCTTATCTGTGTGGTGTACTGTTCACGCTCCAGGCCGAGTTTGTCGGCAACAAACGCATTGGCGAAAGCCACCCAGTCATAGGCAGGATATGCCACATGGTGTGCGTTGAAATTGCCTGTCGCTCCACCAAACTTTGCCGTAAGAGGAGCTTTCTTCAGTTCGTCAAGTTGGCGGGAGAGACGGTAGGAGAACACCTTTATCTCCTTGCCGAGACGCGTAGGCGACGCCGGCTGGCCGTGGGTCTTTGCCAGCATGCTCACGTCTGCCCACTCCTCGGCGTAAGCGTCGAGTTGTGCTATGAGCGCTTCCACCTGCGGGCAGATGACATCAGCCAAGGCTTCCTTTATCGAGAGGGGCACGCTGGTGTTGTTGATGTCCTGCGAGGTAAGTCCGAAATGCACGAACTCCTTGTATGCGTCAAGTCCGCCAATAGCATCGAACTTTTCCTTTATGAAATACTCCACCGCCTTCACATCGTGGTTGGTGACCTTTTCGATGTCCTTCACACGCTGTGCATCGGCAACAGAGAAGTCCTTGTAGACAGCACGCAACGTGGGGAAGAGCGACTTGTCGAAGTCTTTCAACTGCGGCAACGGCAGTTCACAGAGGGCAATAAAGTACTCTGTCTCCACCCTGACACGATAGCGTATGAGGGCATACTCCGAAAAATACTCTCCAAGAGCATCCGTCTTGGTTCTGTAACGTCCGTCAATGGGGGAAATAGCGGTCAGTAAATTCAAATCCATTATGTCTGTCCGGTTATGTATTATATATCTGTTGAAACACGGAGAGAACATTTCACGCACGCCGCTCCGACAGCGCAAAATTACTAATATTATTCCATTCTCACGGAAACGGCAACGCAAAGATTGGACAAAAAAGGCAAAAAAGTTGATTTAGTTAAACGCAAAAGAGACCACACAACGTGCAATCTCCCTTATGTGGACGTTGACGGATTCGAACCGCCGACCCTCTGCTTGTAAGGCAGACGCTCTAAACCAGCTGAGCTAAACGTCCTCACTTCCTGTAAGCGGATGCAAAGGTATACAGATTTTCCCAATACACAAAATTTTTCCGCGTCTTTTTTCAAAAACAAGCACAAAAAACCGAAATAAAGACCGCCCTACGGATGATTACCGATTTTAATATGTAACTTTGTAATATTGTCTGGACATTACGCCAGACAGCATATTGACACACGACAAACAACAGAAACATTTTTATGGAAAAAGTAGTTAGCGGTATCAGGCCGACAGGAAACCTGCACCTCGGAAACTATTTCGGGGCAGTGAAGAGTTTTATCAAGATGCAAGACGAATACGACTGTTTGTTCTTCATCGCCGACTGGCACTCGCTCACCACACAGCCCAAACCGGGCGACATACTCGTCTCTGCACGCACCATACTGGCAGAATACCTCGCCTGCGGCATCGACCCGAAGAAAGCACCGATATACATACAGAGCCATGTCAAGGAGACTCTCGAACTCTATCTCTACCTTAACATGAACACCTACCTCGGTGAACTGGAACGCGTGACCACTTTCAAGGAAAAGGCACGCAAGCAACCGGACAACGTGAACGCCGGACTGCTCACCTACCCCACCCTCATGGCGGCTGACATCCTGCAGCACAGAGCCATCAAGGTGCCCGTAGGCAAAGACCAGGAGCAGAACATGGAGATGGCAAGACACTGCGCACGCCGCTTCAATTTCATGTACGGCGAGGACATATTCCCCGAACCACAGAACTTCTACCTCAACTCAAAGGCAGTGAAAATACCCGGGCTGGACGGTTCAGGCAAAATGGGCAAGAGCGAAGGCAACTGCATCTACCTGCGCGACGACGACAAGACGATAACCAAGAAGGTGATGCGCGCCGTTACCGACAACGGCCCACAGGCCATGAACTCCGAAAAGCCGGAAGTCATCGAAAACCTCTTCACATTCCTCAAGATAGCCTCTTCCGAAGAAGCATACAAGTATTTCGACGAACAGTGGAACAACTGCACACTCCGCTATGGCGACCTGAAGAAGCAGATAGCACAGGACTTGTGCGCCATAGTCGCCCCTATCAGAGAAAAGATTCTCGAGTACAGTGCCAACCCACAGTTGCTCGACAAGATAGCAGACGAGGGTGCAGAGGTCGCAAGGGCAAGTGCACAGGCCACAATGAAGGAGGTTCGCCGTGTCATCGGCTTCAAGAAGTAATCTCCGACAACACTCCAACAACATCCCAAAGAGGGTGTGCCAAAGCAGAAACAACATCTTTCCTTTTACGGGCTGTAATCCCAGTTACGCATAGCCCCGGGAAACACCCGGGGCTATGCGTTGTTTCGGTCACCTTTGCGCCCTGTAAGGGCAACTGCATTATATCGGTCTGATTGTTACGCAGTTGCCCTTACAGGGCGCGCCATTTACTTATCCGTCCATTCCCAGGGTGCCGTTGCTTCGCAACTCTGCCCTGGGCTATGTGCAACTGGGCTTACAGCCCATTCTTCAGAGAACCCGTCTGTTTTGACACCCCCCATCCTTGTCACCCTCCCACACCCTTTTCACGACGCGCAAACGCCCTGTACGCGTTCCAAGAGCACCCTTGTTGCAACGGTACAACAGTCGTGGTACGCTTGTACAACAACTGTCATACACGCGTATTTCAACCGTCATACGTTCGTACCACAGTTGAAGTACGGCTCCAAAAACGCCGCAATGGGACTGCAAAAGCACAGTTCAGACAGTGCCATTGCCGCCTAACCGGACAGCACAAGCCCCGCTTTCAGCAAAGGAAAGGACACAAAAAAACTCCAGCCTCTTGCGAGACTGGAGTCCATTTTATCGGATTTCAGAATTTTCTTACTTTGCGATTTCAACAGTTGCACGACGGTTGTAAGAAACAGGAGAGAGATCCTTAACACCACCCTTACCTACAGTCTGGATGTTGTCACGGCTTACGCCCATCTTGACAAGTTCGTTAGCAACAGTCTCAGCACGCTTTTCAGAGAGCTTCTGGTTGTAAGCCTTAGAACCAGTAGCGCTGTCTGCGTAACCTGTAACGACTACGTTAGCGTTAGCATCCTTAGCATATTCAGCGATGCCCTTAACGTTTACGAGATCCTTCTTGGAAGCGATTGTAGACTTGTTGATGTTGAAGAATACAGATGCAGGTGCACCTACATACTCCTTAACAACCTGCTTCTCCTGTGCAGGAGCCGGCTTCTGGTTAGCGAGGAGGTTCTTCAGGCGTGCGTTCTCTGCGTTTGCATCAGCCAACTGAGCGTTGAGAGCGTCGATCTGAGCCTGAGAGAGAGCCTTGATAGCATCAACATCCGGAGTCTTCTCCCAAGATGCCTTGCCCAGGTTGAATGTCAAACCAACCTCAGCATAGAGCTGGTTGTCGTGGTTTTCCCAGCTGATGCCCTTTCTCTGAGGTGACATAATAGCGCCATTGCCGTCAGCCTCGTTCTCCTTGTAGAGCCAGCCAGCCTCAAGGTTGATAGAAACGTGCTTGCAAAGACGCCACTGGTTCATCAAACCAATAGAGTAAGCCATTGCGTATGAGTCAGCATCCATATTGCGCTCGAAACCTGCACCTGCGAACAGAGAGAAGTTCCAAACACGTGTCGGGTTATAACCGCAGAGGAGGTTGCTCATGTTGAACACTGCCTGCTCCTGTGCATTCCAGTACTTGTACTCCTGCTTCTCTTCGCTGTTTACCTGGCGACCCCAAATACCGTAAACCTTTGTACGGAGTCCGAGACCCGGAGTGAACCACTTACCGATAGCAACAGATGCGTTCGGAGCAGCGCGGAAGCTCTTCAGAGGAGATGCAGCGAGACCGTTACCATGCTCCTGGCTTGAATAGAAAGCACTCCAGTTAGCGTTTACCTGGATAAACCAGTTTGACCAAAATGAGTTTGTAGCAACACTGTACTTCAGTGTCGGATCTGCGTCCTGTGCCATTGAAGACATTGAAACGCCGGCAAAAGCCAAAACAATCAATAACTTTTTCATAACTTATTTATAAATAGTTCTATATATTAATTTCTCCTTTTGGGGCACACTCTCCCCCCATACAAATTTGGCACAAAGGTAATAAGTTTTTTTTGAAAACACCGTCTTTTCCAAAAAAAGTGTTGTTTTTATGTTAAATTTCGCTTTTTGAGGGTAAAATGAACCACTTACAGACCTTTTCTACGCAAAAAGACGCTCTATTTCGGACTGCGAAACCAGCGAACAGATGCGTTTTCCGTCTGGCGTGTAGTTGACGTTTTCGCAACGGCAGAGGCGTTCCGCGAGGTCGTTCATCTCCTCGTTTCCCAGCACCTGACCATAGGGAATGGCAGCCCGCTGCGCCATACTCAATGCGAGAGAACGGTTGATTTCGTCTTTCACTGTCGTCCCCGACTGCACCGCATCGGCTATCATGTCATTGACAAGTTCAGGCAGATTGAGTCCCTCAAGACCTGCCGGGACGGAGTTAATGGCATAGTTGTATGCACCAAGGGGCGTGAGTTCAAATCCCATAAGTGTCATTTCCTCCACCACCGTGTCGAGTGCTGCACTGTCACATGCATCGAGTTGCACAGCCTCCGGGAAGAGCATGCGCTGCGAAACGGCGTTCTTCCCCTCCAGACGATGCAGATACTCTTCGTACAACACGCGGACATGTGCCCTGTGCTGGTCAATCAGCATCAGACCGCCCTTAACTGACGTTACGATGTACTGACCTTTGTATTGCCAATGCTCGGCCGACATCTCCGCCAAAGGGTTGTCTTTTGCTTCGTCGGCAATGTCATATTCAAACATATCTGCTGCAGGCTGGCTCTGCACACCGGCACTCTTGTAGAGTTCCTCCCAGCCCGAGACGGTCTTGCCGACGGCTTTCGTCCCGGTGTGGAAGGGATTGTATGTCGGATTCAACACTGGCTTTGGCATCGCCGCCTCTTCCGTCTTGTCAAACACGGGGATATCCGGTCTTCCGTTGACATCGAAGTCTATGGCCGGCACTCCATTGAAAATGCCCACCGCCTCGCGCACTGCCGCCGAGATAATCTGCCATACCGACTGTTCGTTTTCAAACTTTATCTCTGTCTTTTGCGGATGTATGTTGACATCAATGCTCAGCGGGTCGGTTTCTATATATATGAAATAAGGTACTTGTTCGCCCGCCGGTACCATACGTTCGAACACGCTCTGCACCGCCTTGGCGAAGTACGGATGTTTCATATAGCGTCCGTTTACGAAGAAATACTGCCGTGCGCATTTTTTCTTTGCCGTCTCCGGTCCGCCTACGAACCCGGTAATGTTGCATATTGAAGTCATGGCATTGACCGGCAGGAGTTCCTGACTGAACTTCTTGCCGAAGATGTCGGAGATGCGCTGAAGGGTGTTGCCGCTTTTCAGGTTCATCACTTCGCTGCCGTTGCTGCACAGAGTGAACGCCGTTGCGGGATAGACAAGGGCTATCCGTTCAAACGAGGTGATGATGTTGTTGAGTTCCGTGGTGTTGCTCTTCAGAAATTTTCTGCGCGCCGGAACATTGAAAAACAGGTTCTGTACCTTGAAGTTGCTGCCCACAGGACATGAGCACGGCACTTGGTTCTGCACCTTTGATGCCGACATTGTCAGGCTTGTTCCCAGTTCCTCGTTCGCCTGCCGGGTGCGCAGTTCCACCTGCGACACTGCCGCTATCGAGGGCAACGCCTCGCCACGAAATCCCATTGTGTGCAACGAGAACAGGTCATCAGCCTTGCGAATCTTTGATGTGGCGTGCCTTTCAAAGGCCAGCCGGGCATCCGTAGCCGACATTCCCTTGCCGTTGTCTATCACCTGAATCAATGTCCTTCCGGCATCCACAATGAGCACATCAATCTCTGTGGCACCAGCATCAACGGCGTTTTCGACCAGTTCCTTAATCACACTGGCAGGCCGTTGTATGACCTCCCCCGCCGCAATCTGGTTTGCGACACTGTCGGGGAGCAGTTGTATCACATCACTCATCGGTCTGTCTCTTTTTCCGGCAGAGGCGTTTTTGGCGCTTCCACCTTGGTTTCCGTTTCTTCACTGTCCTCCTTACGCCCGAAGACATCGTCCTTGTCGCGCGGTCGGAGTTCGTCATAGAGGACGAAGCGCGGCAGACGCAGTTTCGCAGGAGGAATCTGCGTCATCGGGTACATATCGCTGACATGCTTGCAAGTCCACACTTTCTCTATCTGCCTTTCAGGTGTGAAATACATCCTTATGGTGTCTGTCTCGGTGTAGTTGAGCATCATCAGCGTACTGTCAGCCTCATCTACGGGATAGTATATCACCTGTACATTGCCGACAGCGTCGGTTCTACGTATGTTTCCGTCTATGAAGAAGGCGTCTATGACATTGGATGAAATCTGGTTATAGTGTCCGTCTTCGTCGCATTTCTCTATGGACATGGCCTGCCCGATCACATGAGCCTCGCGCACAGTACTGTCATTTGAGTAGACTTTTATCATGTCTCCCAGAATCTGACGCTCCCCGTTCCACACGACAGGATGCCCGTACATCGTCATGCAAGAATCCCTTGAATCGCCCACGAGCGAATCGCAGACAGCCTGGATGTCCACCCTGTACGCGCGTACATCATTATAACAATGCACCGTGCGGTACACAGAATCTGTGTCAATATTATAAGTGAACAATCTGATAGTGTCGGAATGCATATAGAGGGTATCCTGTTGCGAATAGTCTTTCACCAGTGCGTTCTTGGTGGCATAGCCGTTGCCGCTCTTCTCGTTGTAGGTGACATAGTCGCCATACAACTCGTTTTTGTTCTCCACATCACGGTATACGACCTTGCCGAAACCCTCCGCTTCGCCGCTGTTCTTGTCATAATACAGACTGTCACCGGTTATGTCCTTGTGTCCGTCACTTATTGTCGACCTGCCAAAAAGGCGGCTCTTGTCCGCCTTGCTGTCGAAATAGCCGTCGCAAGTGTTCACTGTCGTGGAGTCTTGGGTTATGACCGACGGTCCTGTAACGTGCGCCAGAGACTCCCGAGTGTCATAATGGAGCGTGTCGGTCTCTATCCTCTGCTTGTCGTTGAGCATGACCACATGGTAGTTGAACACCGCCTGTTTGGTAGAGGTGTTGTATGTTCCCCAGTCTGCAACGAGTGTATTGTCGCCATCAATGAGTTTTCCGCCGTCGGTGAAGTAGGCGTTCTCCCACAGGCGGTCATAGTTCAGGCTGTCCGTCGTCAGCGTCTGTTTCCTGTGTTTCAGCACAACATTCTTGCGCGCTTCGAGCATCTGGAGTTGTCCGTCATAGTATCCGTGGTCGCAAGTCAGCGACAATGTGTCGCCTTGAGTGAAGCGCACATGTCCCATAGCCCTCACGGAGTTCATCTGTTGATAGAAGTATGCGCTGTCACACTTGAGGTGCGCCCCCTGGTGTTCGAACGAAACATTGCCCTTGACTATCTGTGCATCTGGATTGGGACCGGTGATGTCGTAACGCAGTTCGTCAGAATGCAGGAGGTTCACCCTGTCTGCCTTCTTGCCGTTTTTCTTGCCTCTGTCCGTCAAGAGCCCTGCATACACAAAGCAAAAGCCAAACAGGCATAGAATCGTCATTGCGACAATCCTATGCCCACTGTATTTTTTTCCACTGTTGTTTCCAGCCATAGGCTTACTTCACCCAACCTTCGTATTCAAATTCACAGTCCTTGTACTTGTCCTTCATACGGACATACGTTTTCTTTATTTTCTCCACTATCCAGTCATGGATTACCTTTTCGCGCTCTTTGTTGAGTACCATGTTCTTCATGACTTGGAAGTCTTCGGTGATAGTGGCACGGTGTCCGTCTGTCCTGCTCTTGAGTTTCACTATCGCAGCCTGTGTCTTGCCGTTCTTGTTCACCATGGTGAACGCTTTGGAAATCTCGCCTACCTTCAGCCCTTCCACGACACGCGCCACCTCGGTGGGCAGGTCTTTCATCTGGAAACGCGAGGTCAGCGAATGGTCAACATTGTTTACCATCACACCCTTGTTGTTCTTTGTGTCCTTGTCATCTGACACATAGCCGGCCACATCCTCAAAAGCGTACTTGCCGGCACGGATTTCATCGGCAAGCGAATCGAGCCTGTTGACCTCCTGTTCGGTGGCTTCCGTCGTGACTTTCGGTATTTTCAGAATATGGCGGACGTTAACCTTGTCTCCACGTTTGTCTATCAACTGTATGATATGGTATCCAAATTCGCTTTCTACAATCTTGGATATCTTTTTAGGATCGGTCAGATTGAACGCCACATTGGCAAAAGCCTGGTCGAGAACACCGCGTCCCGTATATCCGATTTCGCCGCCCTGGCGTGCCGACTCCGTATCATCAGAATAGAGTCTTGCCAGTGTAGAGAAACTGGAAGTGCCGTTTGTCACCCTCTCGGTGTAGTCACGCAGTTCGTCCTTTATACGGTCTATCTCTTCCTGCGACACCTTCGGCTTGCGTGTGATAATCTCCACCTCTACCTCCATTGGCACATAGGGGATGCTGTCAGCAGGCATACTGCGGAAATAGTCACGCACATCGGCAGGAGTTACAGACACGTCCTCCACGAGTTTTTCCTTCATCTTGCGCACCAACTGCGAGTTCTTGAAGTCGTCGTGCATCTGTTCGCGTATCTGGTTTATGCTCATCTTGCGGTACTCCTCCAGTTTCTCACGCGAACCGATGAGGTTTATCCAGTAGTTGATCTGTTCGTCCACGCCCTGGGCAACCTCTGCTTCCGACACCTCGATAGAGTCTATCGCTGCCTGATGCAGGAACAGTTTCTGCACTGCAATCTGCTCCGGGATGGCACAGTCGGGGTTGCCTTTGAAGCGCACTCCCTCAGCCTCTGACTGCAGACGCATCGCCTCCACGTCGGATTTCAATATTGCCTCGTCGCCGACAACCCATATCACCTCGTCGACAATGCTCTTGTCATCGGGGGCAAACAGTTGCTTTGCATTGGAAAGGGTATCGTTGTCTTGTGCTGTAGCAGCGATTCCGTTCGCACGGGAACTCATGCAGACTGCCGCTGCCAGCACTGCCACTGTACCAAATACGGTCACTTTTTTCGTCATAATCTGTCTTTTTCGCCTCTTAGTGCTTGTTCACGGTTGCCAATACCGCCTTGTCCACCTCCACGGTGTACTTCTTACGCAGTGCGGCAACCCATTCTTTCTCGAGTTTCTCCTGATAGTCTGCCACTACGAGACCTTTCACATCGGTGTAGTTTTCCGGGGCTTTGATGAGTTTGCCGTAGGTTGCCGTGTTGGGATAGCCTTTCATCTCCTTTATCTCTGCATCCGTCTTGAACTCGTATTTGTCTACAATGGGGTTGTCACCTTTCTTGAATATGCCCTTCTCCACCCTTATTCTCAGAACGCTGTCGCTGTTGAATGTAGTGCGCAAAGTCTCGTTCCACTTGTCGAAAGCCAAATCTTTCACAGCAGCCTTCACCGCTTCTATGTCGGCGGCATCTTTGGTTCTGTATGCCATACCCTTGAATCTCGGAGAGTCAAAGGCATACTTCTTCTTGTTTTTCTTGAAGAACTTTGCCAGTCCCTCCTCGTCTTTTGCTGCCTTGTCCCATACGTTGCGGTTGCTGATTTCATACAGCAGAAGTCCGTCATGATACTCTTGGATGAGATATTTCAGTTCCGGGTCTGCCGCCACCATCTGCTCTCTCTTCTCCGCAAGCACCATTTCCGGCGTAACGTCCGGGCCTTTTGCCTTTGCCACAGAGTCAATCTTCTGAGTGATGATTTGCTGTTTCAGTCCGCGCTGGTCTATGAACCGCAGGATATTGGTACGCAACGAGTCGTATGGAAAGAATGCACTCTTGTCACGCAACTGTATTATATGGTAACCGGCTGCGGTCTTCAGCGGTTCGCTGGTCTCCCCCACCTTCATGGCAAACACCTTGTCATTGAATTCCTGAAGAGTCTGTCCGTTCTGAATCCAGGAGAGTTCACCGCCCTCGGCAGCCGAACCCTTGTCGTCAGAGTACTTCTTTGCCAGTTCGGAAAAGAGTTCCTTGTCAAACGAAGCCTTCTTCAACACATTGTAGAGAGAATCCGCCTTTGCCTTCGCTGCCGCCACTTCTGCATCCGTAGCGGTCTGACGTGCGAGTATGAGTATGTGGGCCGGCTTTACCAATCCACCAAGACTGTCAACCCTGTGCTGTGTCTGTGCGTAGATTTTCTTGGCCTCACGTTCCACATCTTCGTCGGTTATCATCGCCGGACGTATCTGTTGGTCACGGTAAGAAGCGAACTCCGACTTAAACGACGGCAACGTGTCCAGTTTCTCACTCTCGGCAGCCAGCACCTTCAGTTTGTAGTTCACAAACAGGTCAACATACTCTTCAACAGTCTTTTTGTCTATCACTCCCTCGGAGTTATTCTTGTTGTAAGAGTACTCAAACTCCGACCGTGTCACCGGCACGCCGTTGATTTTCATCACCACAGGATCCGACGCTGTCTGTGCAGCGGACTGTGCGGCAACGGCAATCGCCAGCATCGGCAGTATTGTTTTCAGTTTCATCTCAATTCGTTTGTTTGTTGTTTCGCCAAAGACGGATTGTTCCCGTTACTGCGGACGGCTGTAGTTGGGAGCCTCGCTCGTGATTATCACCTCATGAGGATGGCTCTCGAGCACTCCGGCATTGGTGATTCTTGTGAACTTGGCATTGTGAAGCGCATTTATATCTTTTGCTCCACAGTAGCCCATGCCTGAGCGCAGACCGCCCACGAGTTGGTAAATCACCTCCTGAACAGTGCCTTTGTAGGGTACACGACCGGCTATTCCTTCCGGCACGAGTTTCTTTGTCTCCTTCACTGCACCCTGGAAATATCTGTCTTTCGAACCGTTCTCCATAGCCTCAAGCGAGCCCATGCCACGGTAACTCTTGAACTTTCGTCCGTTGAAAAGTATCGTTTCGCCCGGAGCCTCCTCCGTTCCTGCCACGAGAGAACCTACCATTACGCAATATCCACCGGCAGCCAACGCCTTCACGACATCGCCCGAATAGCGCAGTCCACCGTCGGCAATGAGAGGCACACCTGTGCCCTCGAGTGCTTTCGCCACATCGTAGATAGCCGACAATTGCGGCACTCCGACACCGGCAACCACACGCGTGGTGCAGATAGAACCAGGACCGATGCCCACCTTGACGGCATCAGCACCCACCTCAACGAGTTTCTTTGCAGCCTCGCCAGTAGCGATATTGCCCACTACGATGTCAACATCGGGGAACGCAAGTTTGGCTTCGCGCACCTTGTCTATCACTCCCTTGGAGTGTCCGTGTGCAGTATCAATGACGATGGCGTCAACTCCGGCTTTCACCAAAGCCTCTATTCTCTTGAATGTATCGGGGGTCACTCCCACTCCGGCAGCCACTCTCAGGCGTCCTTTGGAGTCCTTGCACGCCATCGGTTTGTCCTTTGCCTTGGTTATGTCCTTATATGTGATAAGTCCAATCAGGTGGTTTTCCTCGTCCACAACAGGCAGTTTCTCGATACGATGCTCCATGAGTATCTGCGATGCAGCCTCAAGATCGGTCTGCTGATGGGTCACAATGAGGTTCTCGGAGGTCATCACCTCGTCGATTTTTCTGTCCATGTCACGCTGGAAGCGCAGGTCTCTATTGGTAACGATACCCACGAGGCAGTTGTCATCATCCACCACAGGAATGCCTCCGATGTGATATTCCGCCATCATGGCGAGGGCATCTTTCACCGTAGAACCGCGCTTTATGGTCACAGGGTCGTATATCATGCCGTTCTCGGCACGCTTAACAATCGCCACCTGACGAGCCTGTTCCTCTATCGACATATTCTTGTGTATCACGCCGATACCGCCTTCGCGCGCTATGGCAATAGCCATCGGGGCTTCGGTTACAGTATCCATGGCAGCTGTAACGAACGGCACTTTCAGTTCTATGTGCCGTGTGAACTTAGTTGTCAGGGACACTTCATTCGGAAGAACTTCAGAATAAGCGGGAATAAGAAGGACATCGTCGTAGGTCAGACCGTCCATTACAATTTTATCTGCAACAAATGATGACATAGTGTTATGAATTTATTGCATGCAAAATTATCACAAATATCTCACATTACACAGAGATGCAACTTAATTCTTCGGGCGTATTAATTCTATTTAACGAAGTATCCCGACGAACAAATCAGTTCGCCATTTCCGACATGAACTTCAGTCTCACGAGCCTCACCTCGTTCTCCGTGTAAATGCCATCCAACTCTTTCATCGCCACATTCAGACAGTCGGTGTCGCTATCGAGGAAATAGTCGTAGATGTCTTCTATCTGTTCGTCATCGAAAATCTCTTCCAGATAGTAGTCGATGTTTATCTTTGTACCGCTGTAGACTATGGCATCGAGTTCGTCGAGCAGTTCCTCGAAGTCCATGCCTTGCACTTTCGCTATCTCATCAAGCGGCCATCGCTTGTCTATCAGTTGGATTATCTTCACCTTGGTGAGCGATTTCTTCGCCACCGTCCTGACTCTCAGTTCCTCAGGACTCTCTATCTCGTTTTCCTCGCAGTATGCTCTGATGACCTTGAGGAACTCTTCACCGAAGCGTTTCGCCTTGCCCGCTCCCACACCAGGGATGTTCTGCAGACCTTCAAGAGTGACTGGATACATCGTTGCCATGTGTTCCAGCGATATGTCCTGGAATATCACATACGGCGGAATGCCCTGTCTGACAGAGACTTCACGGCGCAGTTCCTTCAGCATAGCATACAGTTCAGGTGACAGCACCGCTTCTCCTGTTTCCGCCGGCTGTTCATAATCTCCGTCGTCGAAATCCATATCGTCGACAATCATGAATGACACGGGGTGCAAGATGTAGTCTTTTCCCTTCTCCGTCAGGCGCAACACGCCGTAGTTGTCTATCTCCTTGTACAGGTATCCGGCAAGGAACGCCTGTCTGATGACGGCATTCCACAGTTTGGAATCGAGGTCTGCGCCTATCCCGAACTCCTCCAATGCATCATGTTTGTGCGATACAATATCGTCAGTAGCCCGGCCTTTGATGAAGTTTATGACGTATGGCTGTTGGAATTTCTCCTTCAATGCGTTCACTGACTTTAGTACCGCGCAAAGGTATTCGCGCGCTTCGTGCTTCTCTTTCGGGTGACTACAGTTGTCGCAATTGCCACAGTTGTCCTCCGTATACTCCTCTCCGAAATAGTTGAGCAGCATCTTGCGTCTGCACACCGCTGACTCCACATACGCCACAATATCCTGCAAGAGTTGCTTACCGATATTACGCTCGTTAGCAGGCTTCAGATCCATAAACTTCTCAAGCCTCTTCAAGTCTCTGTGAGAGTAGTACGCAAGACAGTAGCCCTCCCCTCCATCACGACCGGCACGACCTGTCTCCTGATAGTAACCCTCAAGACTCTTGGGTATGTCATAATGAATCACAAACCGCACATCGGGTTTGTCAATGCCCATTCCAAAGGCTATGGTCGCAACGATGACATCAATGCGCTCCATAAGGAAGTCATCCTGCGTCTGCGAACGCACGTCCGCATCGAGCCCGGCATGGTATGCCGCAGCACGGATATCGTTCACTTTCAAGTGTTCGGCGAGTTCCTCGACCTTCTTTCTCGACAGACAGTAGATGATTCCGCTCTTGTTCGGGCGCTGCTTGACGAACTTCACAATCTGGTTGTCCACATCATTGGTCTTCTGCCTCACTTCGTAGTAAAGGTTCGGGCGGTTGAACGAACTCTTGAAATCCCGGGCATCGAGTATGCCAAGGGTCTTCTTTATGTCCGCCTTCACCTTGTCTGTGGCCGTTGCGGTCAGCGCTATTATCGGAGCGATGCCAATCTTGTTGATTATCGGACGTATGTTTCTGTAGTCCGGACGGAAGTCATGCCCCCACTCCGAGATGCAGTGTGCCTCGTCTATAGCATAGAACGAGATTTTCACGCTCTTCAGAAGTTGTACGTTTTCGTCCTTTGCCAGTGACTCGGGAGCAACGTAAAGGAGTTTGGTGACACCGCTTTTCACATCGTCTATCACCTGTAACCGAGCCTGTTTCGAGAGCGATGAATTGAGACAATGGGCTATTCCGTCTCCTTCACCAAGTCCGTTTATAACGTCAACCTGATTTTTCATGAGGGCTATGAGCGGCGATATGACAATGGCCGTGCCGTCCATCATCAGCGACGGAAGTTGGTAGCAGAGGCTCTTGCCCCCGCCTGTCGGCATCAGCACGAATGTGTCGTTGCCGTCAAGCAGATTGCGAATAATTGCCTCCTGGTCGCCTTTGAATGTGTCAAAACCGAAATAGCGTTTCAGTGCATCATAGATCTGTGCTTTCTGTCCTCGTGTTTCTTTCATCAGGTTTTTGTTATCGTCTGGGCTGTCTTATTGCAGTCTGGCCTTGTCCAACTGTGTCTTCACATAGTCGGGAGTCACCGTGAACTCTTTCTGTCCGCTCGAAGGAACTTCAAACATGGCATCGTTCATCACGGCTTCCACTATAGAGCGCAGTCCGCGTGCGCCGAGTTTGTATTCCACGGCCTTGTCAACGATACAGTCGAGAGCCTTCTCTTCGAACACGAGTGTCACTCCGTCCATTTTGAAGAGTTTTTCGTATTGCTTCACGATGGAGTTCTTCGGCTCAGAAAGAATCCTGCGCAAGGCTTTCCTGTCAAGCGGATTCAGATAAGTGAGCACCGGCAGACGGCCTATAATCTCGGGTATCAGACCGAACGACTTGAGGTCTTGCGGAAGTATATACTTCATCATGTTGCCCTTGTCTATATGCCTCACATTCTGCACGGAGTTGAACCCTAGCGTGTGGGTGTTAAGCCTTTGCGCGATCTTATTCTCTATTCCGTCGAATGCACCGCCGCAGATGAACAGTATGTTCCGTGTATCCACTCGCGTGTACTCCTGGTCCGGGTGCTTGCGTCCACCCTTCGGAGGCACGTTGACAATTGTCCCCTCCAACAGTTTCAGCAGTCCCTGCTGCACGCCTTCACCGCTCACATCGCGCGTGATGCTCGGATTGTCGCTCTTGCGGGCTATCTTGTCTATCTCATCGATAAACACTATGCCTCTCTCCGCTTTCTCCAGATTGTATTCAGCCACCTGAAGCAGACGAGAAAGGATGCTCTCCACATCCTCGCCCACATAGCCTGCCTCAGTGAATACCGTTGCGTCAACAATGGTAAAGGGCACATCGAGCAGTTTCGCAATGGTGCGCGCCATGAGCGTTTTGCCCGTTCCGGTGCTTCCCACCATTATTATATTGCTCTTCTCTATCTCCACTCCGTCGTCACCTTCGGGCTGTGTCAGTCGTTTGTAGTGGTTGTAGACAGCCACCGAGAGATAGCGTTTCGCATCGTCCTGGCCGATGATATAGTTGTCGAGATATTCCTTTATCTCTTTCGGCTTCGGCACAGTCGCCATATCTGGCTTTTCCATCGGTTCCGGCTCTTCGTCCTTCTCTGTAGCCGCCATCACTATTCTGTGTGCACCTTCGGCACAGTCATCGCAGATAAATCCGGCCACACCGGAAATCATCATCCTCACGTCGGTCTCGCTTCTGCCGCACAGACAGCAACGAGCCTTTTCCTTATTCGCCATCGCCCTCCGCCTTTGTTTCTGCCGCGTCAGCCCGTTTCGGCTTTACGAGCACAAGATCTATCATGCCGTATTCTTTCGCTTCTGCCGCTGTCATCCAGTAGTTGCGGTCAGAATCCTGCCACACCTTGTCGTAGGGAGTGTGCGAGTGGTCGGCTATAATGGTGTAGAGTTCTTTCTTGAACTTCTGTATTTCCCTTGCCTCAATCTCGATATCGGATGCCTGCCCCTGCACTCCTCCGAGCGGCTGGTGTATCATCACGCGGCTATGAGTCAACGCCGAGCGCTTGCCTTCCGCCCCTGCCACGAGCAGCACTGCACCCATAGACGCAGCCATACCCGTGCACGTCGTCGCCACGTCGCTCTGTATGAACTGCATGGTATCATAGATACCCAGTCCTGCGGTAACGCTTCCGCCAGGAGAATTGATATATACAGTGATGTCTTTGCCGGGGTCCACGCTGTCGAGATAGAGCAACTGAGCCTGTATGGTGTTTGCCGTGTAGTCATCTATCTGCGTCCCGAGGAAGATGATACGTTCCATCATCAACCGCGAGAACACGTCCATCTGTGTCACGTTCAGCGTCCTTTCCTCCAGAATATAGGGATTCATGTAATGGTTTTGTGCACTCACCACATCATCCAGTACCATTCCATTGATGCCGAGGTGTTGCGTTGCGAATTTTCTAAAGTCCTGATTCATGTAGTCTTGCAATCTTTTTTATACCTTGTGGATTACATATTTATACCGTATGAATTATACACAAACGGTTGAGGGGCTTTCAACTCAATTTCCCTCTCTGTATTACAAAGATATGAAATAAAGTTGAAAACCCCTCAAAACGGAGCGGTATTTTTATTTATTTTGCCGTTTTTTCCTCCATGAGTTTATTGAATTCGTCAAGTGTAACCTCCTTTTCGTCGAGCTTGACGATTCCCTTCAACACCTGCGTAAGTTTGATGTCTATCACCCTGTCGACAAGTCCGTCGATGCTTTCGCGATTCTTCATCATCTCCTTAGCATAGTTCTCGAGATACTCTTCAGGCACGTTGTTCATACCATACTGTGCGAACTGGACACGCGCAGCCTCCATAGCAGCGCTCTTGATGTCATCATCTTCCACCTTTATCTGGTGTGCAGCGACGAGCTGTTCCTTTATCAGGTGCCATGTCAACTGCTTGATGCTTGCCTCGTAGTTCTTCTCTACGAACTCCTCACCCTTGTCCTTATTGCTTTCGAGCATGATGCGCTTGAGCAGTGCATCGGGATAAGTGAGTTTGCCAATCTTCTTCTCTATGTGGGCACGGATATCCGTCAGAAACTTGAAGTCGCTGTCAGACTGCAACTGCGCCTTCAGTCCTTCGGCTATCTTTGCACGGAAAGCAGCCTCGTCAGCGCACACCCCTGCACCGAAAACACTGTCAAACAGTTTCTGGTCAACGGCGGCCTTCTGGTAGCGTGACACAGATGTCACCTGATAACTGAAGTTGCCGGCATGCTTCGCAGCCTCTTCCTTATCGAGTTTGAGGACCGATGCAAGTTCCGTTTCACCGAACATCTTGCTCGGAGTAATGGTGATTATGTCGCCCGGTTTTGCCTTCTCAAAGAGTTTCTTCTGGTCTTCGTCCTTTGAATAGTTTGGCATTATGGAAGCCTCGCTCACAGTAACACCACCCTCAAGGGTATTGCCTTCGGCGTCAAGTTCACGGAGATCGCCTTTCAGGATGTCGTTCTCTGCATACTCGTCAGCCTCAACATAACTGCCAGAACGCGACGCAAATATCTCCACCTGACGGTCTATAAGGGCATCGTCCACTTTGATGGGATTGTATTCCACCTTGTCGTGACCCGACAGTTTCACCTCAAACTCAGGCGCAACAGCAATGTCAAACACGAAGGTAAAATTGCTGTCCTTCTCCAAGTCCTGTGGTTGCTGCTTGTCAGAGGGGAGCGGCTGGCCAAGCATCTGAATCTTGTTGTCGTTCACATACTTGTATATCTCCTCGCCGACAAGTTTGTTGATAGTCTCCATTTTGGCAGATGCGCCGTACATCTTCTTGATCATTCCCATGGGAACAGAGCCTGGACGGAAGCCCGGAACGTTTGCTTTCTTGCGGACGATCTTGAGTTCTTTCTCCACCGCATCCTTGTAGTCTGCCTCTTCAACGGTGAGTGTCATCAGACCGTTGACCTTGTCAGGATTTTCAAATACGATATTCATCTTTCTATTTTATTATGTTTTTGATTTCTTGCGAACAAGTTGCAAAATTACAAAAAATAAGGTGAAACGCCTAAGTTTCACCCCATTTATTTCTTTTCTTTCACCTCATGACACGCTACGGCAACCCCTTGGCAGTGTGTGGCAGCAACGGTATCCTCACCCAGTCACCCCGAGCAAGGAATAAAGCCACCGCACCTACTATTTCAAAGGACTGTTGTCAGTCGAGCACAAATTCCTTCTTCTGAAGCACAAAGTTCTTGCCGAGGTATTTTTCCTTCACTATCGGATTGTCGGCAAGTTGCTCCGGACTGCCTTGAAAGAGTATCTTACCTTCAAAAAGGAGGTAGGCACGGTCAGTAATGGAGAGGGTTTCATGCACATTGTGGTCGGTAATGAGGATGCCGATGTTGCGGTATTTCAGTTTCCACACGATGTTCTGGATATCCTCAACGGCTATCGGGTCTACACCGGCGAAAGGTTCATCGAGCATGATAAACTTGGGATTGATGGCCAGACAGCGTGCTATCTCTGTGCGTCGGCGTTCGCCTCCCGAGAGTTGGTCACCTTTGTTCTTGCGCACTTTGGTCAGTCGGAACTCGGCTATGAGACTCTCCAACTGCGCCAGTTGTTCTTCATGGGAGAGCCGGGTCGTCTCAAGGATTGACATAATATTGTCCTCGACACTCATCTTACGGAACACGCTGGCCTCCTGAGGCAGGTATCCCACGCCGTTGCGGGCACGCTTGTAGACGGGATAATCGGTCACTTCGACATCGTCAATGAAGATATGCCCCTCGTTGGGGACTACCAATCCTGTCGTCATATAGAAAGATGTGGTCTTGCCTGCACCGTTCGGACCAAGCAAGCCCACTATTTCGCCCTGGCGCACGTTTATAGACACATCGTTGACAACGGTGCGCTTGCCGTAGCGTTTTACCAGTCCTTCGGCACGCAACTCGGACGTTCCCTCCGTACGAGGGCAATTGTTTTCCGCCATAACGTTATTCCATTTTGCTGCAAAATTAGCAAATTAAACCCTAATATCTTCGCCCACATCGAAAACTATTTTGGGTTTTGCAGTTTTTTAGTGGATTTTGGTTACTTTTGCAGCGCATAAAACTACAAGGAGACACTTATGTTTGGGAAAATCGAGGCTCTGCTCGAGACATTCGGACGCTACCTTATTCTCATGGGACGCACATTCAGCAGACCTGAGAGAATGAGGATGTACTGGAAGCAGTATGTCAAGGAGATGTGCTCATTAGGCATAGACTCCATCGGCATAGTGCTGCTCATATCGTTCTTTATCGGTGCAGTGATATGTATACAGATGAAACTCAACATACAAAGCCCGTGGATGCCGCGCTGGGTTTCAGGCTATACGACGCGCGAAATCATGCTTTTGGAGTTCTCGTCAAGCATCATGTGCCTCATCCTTGCAGGCAAGGTGGGCTCCAACATCGCCTCTGAACTGGGCACAATGAGGGTGACACAGCAGATAGACGCACTCGACATAATGGGCGTGAACTCCGCAGGCTACCTCATACTGCCCAAGATACTGGGGCTTATAACCATTATGCCGTGCCTTGTGGTGTTCAGTTCACTGACGGGAATCATCGGCGCTTACGCCACGGCTTTTGTCGGACACATTCTCACACCGGAAGATTTGACCGCCGGACTACAGCACGCCTTCAACTCGTGGTTTGTATGGATGAGCATCATAAAGAGCCTTTTCTTCGCCTTCATAATATCAAGTGTGGCTTCTTACTGCGGCTACACTGTGGAAGGAGGCTCTGTAGAGGTGGGACGTGCGAGCACCACAGCCGTGGTGAGCAGTAGCGTGCTGATACTTTTCTCCGACGTTTTCCTCACCCAACTGCTGAGTTGACATTGACGGAGACAACCGAACAGACAAAGGGAAATGATAGAAGTAAAAGACCTATACAAGTCATTTGATGACAAGGAAGTGCTGAAAGGCATCAACGCACGCTTTGAGGACGGCAAGACAAACCTCATCATCGGACAGAGCGGATCGGGCAAGACTGTACTCATGAAGAACCTCGTGGGACTTCTGACGCCCACAAGCGGACAGGTGTTGTACGACGGTCGCGACTTCGTGGCGATGAACAAGAGGGAGAAAGTCATGATGCGCCGCGAGATGGGAATGATATTTCAGTCGGCAGCACTGTTTGACTCGCTGTCCGTACTCGAGAATGTGATGTTCCCTCTCGACATGTTTTCCTCGATGAACTATCGCGAACGGGTAAAGAGAGCGCAGGATTGTCTCGCGCGCGTGAACCTCATTGATGCACAGAAGAAGTTTCCCGGCGAGATATCTGGAGGTATGCAGAAGCGTGTGGCAATAGCACGCGCCATCGTGCTCAACCCGAAATACCTGTTCTGCGACGAGCCAAACTCGGGTCTTGACCCAAAGACGAGCCTCGTAATCGACGATTTGCTGTCGGGAATAACCAAGGAATATGGCATCACAACCATAATAAACACACACGACATGAACTCCGTGATGGGCATCGGAGAACAGATTGTATTTATATACAAAGGTACAAAGGAGTGGGAAGGCACCAAAGACGATGTCATCAACTCCACCAACAAACGACTCAACGACCTCGTCTTTGCCTCCGATTTGTTCAAGAAAGTGAAGGAGGTTGCCACAGAGGAAGAAGCCAAAGCCGGCTCTTCCGAAAAACAGGGCGGTCTCTCATAAAAACAGGAACATCCCTATCAGACAAAACAATTAGTGAGGATGTGTCAAAACAAAAACAGCATCTGTCTTTTTGCGGGCTGAAAGCCCAGTTACACATAGCCCAGGGCAACGCCCTGGGTAAAAAAGTTCCGCTAACCCTTGCACCCTGCAAGGGCAACTACATTGTATCGGTTTGATTATTACGCACTTGCCCTTACAGGGCGCATTGTTTACTTTGCCGTCCACCCCCAGGGTGACGTTGCTCCGCAACTCTGCCCTGGGCTGCGTGCAGTTGGGCTTTCAGCCCGTTTACCAGAGAACTTGTCTCTTTTGACACACTCTCACGTGTCTTATCTCATATACCATAGTCCGTTGTTCTTCACCATTGGCACAAGCACTTGTTCGGTACTTTTGTCTCCATAGGTAAGAACGAGGAACACATCAGCCCTGGTACGCAGAGTGTCGATGTCGACATATTTCACATCGACCGCCTTTATACCCTTGTGCTCATCCTGTTGCTGCGCAATGAACATACGTGCGTTCTCTATCAGTTGCTCACGGTATTCTGCCCTGATGCTGTCTTTGCGGCAAGTGCCGTCAACAAAAGCCCCACAATCACCTGCCAACAGATAGGAGTAGTACTGCCGGGCAGCATTTCCGGCAATCTCAGCCTGGTTGTCCTCCTTCTTCCCGCCGCAGGACAACAACAGCAGAACCGCAGTAGCGGCAACGACAAGACCTCTCATTATTTTTGCCGGATAAATACGTTTATCGGACAACCTGTCATCGACCAGTGCTCGCGAATCTTGTTTTCGAGAAAACGGCGATAGGGTTCTTTTATGTACTGAGGCAGGTTTGCATAGAACACAAACGACGGTATCTGAGTGTCAGGCAACTGCGCACAGTACTTGATTTTTATGTATTTGCCCTTTATCGACGGCGGCGGGAACGCCTCAATCAGTGGCAACATGACCTCATTGAGTTTCGTTGTCCCGACCCTTGCCTTTCGGTTCTTGTACACCGTATTGGCAATGTCAAGCACCTTGAAGATGCGCTGCTTTGTCAAAGCGGAGGCAAACACAATGGGGAAATCCACAAACGGAGCCATCCGTTCGCGTATTGCGTTCTCGAAAGTGTCTATGACTTTCTGGCTCTTATCCTCCACCAGATCCCACTTGTTGACAACAACCACAAGGCTCTTGTTGTTCTTCTGTATGAGTTGGAAGATGTTCATGTCCTGCGCCTCAATGCCTCGCGTGGCGTCTATCATGAGTATGCACACGTCAGAATTTTCGATTGCGCGGATAGCACGCATGACCGAATAGAATTCCAGATCCTCTGTCACCTTGTTTTTGCGACGTATGCCGGCAGTGTCAACAAGATAGAAGTCAAACCCGAACTTGGTATACCGTGTGTATATACTGTCGCGTGTAGTGCCGGCTATGTCGGTCACTATGTTGCGGTCCTCTCCGATGAGGGCGTTGACAATGGAACTCTTGCCTGCGTTTGGACGTCCCACGACGGCGAAACGGGGGATATTCTCATACTCCTCGACCTTTGCCTCGCTGAGTTTCGACATCACGAGGTCAAGCAAATCGCCAGTTCCGCTACCCGTGGCAGAACTGATGCAGAACGGTTCACCGAGTCCGAGACGGTAGAACTCCATCGAGTCGTAAATCTGGTCATTGTTGTCCACCTTGTTGCACACGAGGATAACCGGCAGTTTCGTACGGCGCAGTATCTGCGCAACATCCTCGTCGAGGTCTGTCAGACCTGTCGCCACGTCCACGAGAAAGAGGACGAGATCGGCCTCTTCCGTGGCAATGGTCACCTGACGACGGATAGCCTCCTCGAAGACATCGTCCGAGTTGACCAC
This sequence comes from Bifidobacteriaceae bacterium, assembly GCA_963627025.1. Lineage (GTDB taxonomy): Bacteria > Bacteroidota > Bacteroidia > Bacteroidales > Bacteroidaceae > Prevotella. The sequence continues at coordinate 59,634 of CAVFZF010000011.1, forward strand.
CCAACCGCCTGTATCCACCACGGAAAACTCGCGCCCGCACCACTCCACCTTACCGTACTGACGGTCGCGCGTGGTGCCGGCGGTATCACTTACTATGGCGTGACGGGTCTTCGTCAGCCTATTGAAAAGCGTCGACTTTCCCACATTGGGGCGTCCGACAATAGCCACTAAATTTCCCATTTTTCATTTCCCGCTCCCTGCGGGTTTAGATTTTATACCCGGAGAACAACCGTTCCGCCGGGGTTATATTGCACAAGAAATAAGGAAGGGGCAGCGCATACCCACATCGACACGCACCGCCAAACAGCGTCATTCTAAACAATGAAATCATTTGCAAAGGTAAGAAGAAAAAAAACAAACAAGGCAACAAACAACATTAATTAACAACATCGTTCCAACTGCCAAGTCCATGTCCTCTGACAACAAAAGTTTCGTGCAAAGAAAGCGAATTTGTTTCATTTATGGATATAAACGGGGTGATTTTTACAGATTGTTAATGACTAATGTCCATAAACGATGTTTGACAACCCGTACTGGCTGCCAAACGATGATTGTTCCATTTATCTTTTTATCAATACCAACGCTCCACAATTGGCTTGACATTTCGGTAATCCGGCATACATTGTCCTATTGATGCACCGATGTATGTTGGGTCACATATATAATAGTTTCTGCCGTCTATAGCATAATGGTCTCCATATACAGAACTTTGAGAAAAGTTCACAGCAGAGCATTCATGTCCAGGATAATGCACAAGATGAACATCAAGCCCTAATAGATTATGAACGAGGAACGCAAAAAGGATGGCACGGTCTTCACAATCATTTTTGGGGTAATAGAAATTTTCCTCAATGAAATAGGGCTTCTCATAACCATGTTGCTCTCCATCTGTAGCATATTTGAAAGCATATTGCACGAAATGGAGGATCTTGCCGACTGCTGTCTTTTCGGCCCAACCATTAATTTGCATCCTCATTTGGTCTAGCAATGATTGATGAAACTCTGAATCAATGCAAGACATTGCATAGTACGGAACGTCCATTTGAGGGTAATGGCGTATTGCTTCCATTGTTCCTTTATCTATGCTTCCATGCAAACTAAGCGTACCATCGCTAACGGAAAACTCATGCTTTACACCAGACTTAATCGCCAACACTCCTTTATGAAATGTCAAATCCAAATGATGTCCCTTCTCTACGTCCTGAGGCAATTTGCATGTATATATTCCTTGTGGTTGTGTGCTGCGAGAGGCATCTTGCTCATAAAAGGCGTAATACTTTTTGCCGTCAATCATGATATAATTTCTTTCATAAACTTGCTGTTTGAATGGTACCAATAGTAAAAGCTGGCTCGCTGTACTTGCTAAGCGCACATCGTAGCCCATATTGGCCAACAAGTAATGCTGCAACAAGACATTGCTTATATTGTTTGAAGCCATCTTCCTGCTATATGCTCTGACAAGCTCGAAGGTAAACCAATCATTCAAGCCGTATGCCACAGACAATGCTTGCAAATTTTGCACAACGGCATCCATTTCGGACTCTTTGCTATAATTCTCCCAT
>CAVFZF010000012.1:0-61182 GCA_963627025.1 Bifidobacteriaceae bacterium
CTGCAGGTTGTAGAGGGGTGTGTCGGCGGTCTGCGGAGCGTCGTCTGTCTTGGCGTTGTCGATGCCGTCAATCACGCTGCCGTATGTGAAGGCGTAGGGGACTGACGGTTTTACAAAGGTGTCTGTCACGGTGTCGTAGAACATGACCATGCCGTCCTCGTTGCGCAACTTGGGCACATAGTCGTGGACAAGTTTGTTTGCCTCGTATATCTTCAGACTGTAGATGCGCCCGTAGTAGGGATAGTCCTGCAGGCCGCTGAAGATTGTGAGCCGCTGGGTAGTGGTTGCAAACGATACCATGCGGGTCTTTATTGTGGCGTCATCAATGGTCAGGTCGGCCAGACGCGCCGTGACGGTGTAGCGTCTGCCGTACTCGTGCGCCGCGATATTGTCGTTGACATAGCCTCCGACGAAATATCCCCAGGTGTCGCCCGACTTGTTCACATAGAGCGAGATGCCGTCGGTGTTGGAGTTGCGCCCCGAGAATACGGCTCGCCACACGCCTGCCGCCGCTTCTTCTGCACCGTTCTCGGAGTAGGAGAGGCAGTCGACCACCACCTTGGTAGTCTTCTTGGGTACATAGCCCGTGTCGAACATGAAGCGGTAGTTCTCGCTTTCGCCCTTGTATTCTATGTAGTCGATGTCGCTGTAGGTGTAGTTCTGCTCGCCGAAGACGGGTTTGTCCCAACCGCTGGAGGTGCGTTCGCCCACGATATACGGCCAGCCGTTGCTGTCCCACTGCACCTGGTCGAGGAACAGGCAGCGTCCGTTGTCGACATCCTCCGTCATGTATCCGTGGTAGAGAATCCACGTCTGTCCGGCGTCATCCTCCACAATCTCGGAGCAGTGACCCGGGCCCACGGTGGTGGAAGAGCCGTGGAGCATCTCGGAAAAGTTGTTGTTGAGCGCCGCCTTTCCGTTCTTGTCGACATACGGACCGAGGAGATTCTTGGAGCGTGCCACCACAAGCCGGTAGGTGGAGCGGAGTCCGTCGCAGCACGAACCGGCAGAACCGATGAGGTAATAGTAGCCGTCGTGCTTGTAGATATAGGTGGCTTCTGTCAGCGTGCCCGCCACTTTCACCTTCTCGGCACCCTCCTTCACGGACAGTCCGTCGTCGGAAAGTTCAATGGCATAGATGCCTCTGAACGAGCCCCAGAACAGGTATTTCGTGCCGTCTTCCTCCTCGTAGTAGAACGGGTCGATGCTGTTTTGCACACCGATTTCGGAGGAAATGAAGAGTTTGCCGTGGTCAGTGAAGTAACTCGAAGGCTTCTCTCCCGTAGCCACACCTATGCCGCAGGCCCACTCGCCGCCCCAGGTAGACATGGAATAGTAGAGCACATACTGTCCGTTTATGTAGTTTATGTCGGGCGCCCAGATGCCTCCTCCGCTGACAAAGGTGGGGCGTGTGTAGTCCGTAAACACCGTGTGCACCATCTTCCAGGTTACCAGGTCTTTGCTGCGGTATATCGGCACGTTGTGTGTGTCCTCTGTTGCGTAGAGGTAGAAATATCCGTCAGGTGCCTTGATGACGGTGGGGTCGGGGAGTGAAATGGACTTTACCGGGTTGTAGTAGACGGCATCCGATGTCTGTGCCGTTGCCCACAGTGAAGCGGAAAGTGCCGCTGCTGTGAGTAGAGTGCGAAGGTTGCGCATTGTAAACAATTATTTTATTCGGCGGCAAAGGTAAGCGAAAATCACGAGACGGCAAACAGATGCACCGCTTTTTAATTTTGTCCTTTCAAATATAAATTGTAGTTTTTATGCATGACGAAACTCCCCGGAATGTATGAAACAATGCAACGGATGACAGTGGAACTTTGAGGACGTCATCTGCCATTGCCGGAAAAAATCATTCCACGACAACCTTCCGTGTTGCCCCACCACAGTATTTCACTGTGGTCAAACCCTTTGCAGGAGTTGACAGGCATTGTCCGTCGGCTGCGTAACGGGATGTTTGTTGCTGCTTGTTGTGGGGTGTCATGCCGCCGAAGCACCGTAGTTGCTACTGCACGACGAGCACTCCCTGCGGTCCGGAGGTGGAGGCGGGGAAGCGGTTGAGGGGCAGGGAGTTTTTGGTTTCGCCCTCGATGATGTATCCGCGGTTGTTTAAGTCGTACACTCTGCCGCACACCTTGCAGGTGGCATGACCCTTTTCGTCCATGGACAACGGTTTGCTCTTCACGGGAACGGCATCCGGGTCGAAGCAGTTGGGGCACTCGTAGTCGTAGGCATAGAATGTTGCCGGATAGTCTGCATTGCCGAATCCCACGATCACACCGTTGTTAAGCCCGAAGATAAGTGTCATCCGCTGTTCCTTGGCAGTGAACAGTGACGACGAGGAAAGACCTGTGTTGGAGGAGAAAGAAAACTGAGACGCTCCGCCGGACATGGTCTTGCGTATCAGACAAAACACTCCCGGCGACAGGCTGTTCATCGCTGCCGCCAGCGTGGCGTCCACATGCTCGGCGTTGTTTACCACCACATAGCAGGGGCGGTGGCAGTATTCGTCCATCATATTGGTGCACGCTGACAACGCAAGACAGACGGACAGGCTAAGCAAGAAGTTTCTTCTCCGCATCTTCGACCTTTTCAAAATGGAAACCGTCGAGAATCTTCTGCATGAGAGCCTCTATGCGGTCGTTGCACAGATTGCCGATAGAGCCCTCGTGGGTGTGGTGTATGTCCTTGTCGGGAGTGAATTTCCCTGCCTCAATGTCCAGTCCCACCTTCTTGTAGGCGTCACGGAACGGCATTCCCTCGGAGACGAGCCTGTTGACCTCTTCGACAGAGAATATCGGGTCATACATCGGGTTGTCGAGTATGTGTTCGTTCACTTCCATGCGGTTGATGATGTATGCCGCCATCTGCAGACAGTCTTTCAACTCGTCGAAAGCGGGCAGGAACACCTCCTTTATCATCTGCAGGTCACGGAAATAACCCACAGGAAGGTTGTTCATTATCAGGAGTATCTGCTGTGGCAGAGCCTGTATCTTGTTGCACTTGGCGCGTATCAGTTCAAACACGTCGGGGTTTTTCTTGTGCGGCATAATGGAAGAGCCTGTGGTACACTCCTTGGGCAGTTTCACGAAACCGAAGTTCTGGCTGTTGAACATGCACGCATCGAACGCCATCTTTGCCACCGTTCCCGCCACGGAAGCAAGCGCATAGGCGACGTTGCGCTCCATTTTGCCGCGTCCCATCTGGGCATATACCACGTTGTAGTCCATGGAGTCGAAGCCCAGAAGGTCTGTTGTCATCTGGCGGTTGAGGGGGAATGACGAACCGTAACCGGCAGCCGAACCGAGCGGATTGCGGTTTGTCATCTTGTAGGCTGCCTGCAGGAACAGCATGTCATCGGTCAGGCTCTCGGCGTAAGCGCCAAACCACAGTCCGAAACTCGACGGCATGGCAATCTGTAGATGCGTGTATCCCGGCATCAGAACGTCCTTGTAGCGGTTGCTCTTCTGTATGAGTTCACGGAACAGGTCGTCCACACAGGTCACGATATCCTTCAGGGCATCGCGTGTAAACAGTTTCAGGTCGACGAGCACCTGGTCGTTGCGGCTTCTGCCCGAATGGATTTTCTTGCCCATGTCGCCCAGTTTCCGTGTGAGCATCAGTTCCACCTGCGAGTGCACATCCTCGATTCCTTCCTCTATGACAAACTCTCCACGCTCGCAGATGGCGTAGATGTTCTTCAGTTCAGCGAGCAATACGGGCAGTTCGTCCTTGCCAATCAGCCCGATACTTTCGAGCATCGTGATGTGCGCCATACTGCCCAGAACGTCGTATTTGGCAAGATAGAGATCCATCTCGCGGTCTTTTCCCACGGTGAAACGCTCAATCTCGGAGTTTATGTCATATCCTTTCGACCACAGTTTGTTTGCTGCTGTGCTGTTGTTTTCTGCCATTGTCGTGTGTTGAATGGTTCTTGTCAATATTTTATCATTGCCAGTCCGCTTGCCAACTGCTCTATTCCGTTCTTCAGTTTTGAGCCTACCATGGCTTTCAGCATGAACGGTATGTCGGCATCGACGGTGAGTTTCATCTTGCTGGTGGTGTCGGTCAACGGCAATACCTGTATCCAGAGGGTGCCCTTAATGGGTGACTTGTCGGTGACAAACTTTATGCATTTGTTTTCCTCGCGCTCCACTATCGTCAGCGATACAGACCCTATCATCGCTGCCGGAACGCTCACGCTGTCGCTCGTCAGTTGGATATTGGCGAGGGCGTCGAGGGCATCCGCCTGTCCCGATTCGCGTATTTTCTCCTTCAGTTTCTCGTCGTTCTGCGCCTTGTCGAGCAGCGGACGCAGGTTTTCGAGGTTTGACAGGGTGCTATAGACACGCTCCACTGGAGCGTTGACGGTCTTTACAGAACTGCTTTCTTTCATCTTCTTGTGTGGGATAATCAGTGTTTTCGTTTGCCGTTTACTTGTCCTGCATCCATGTGGAAGGACTCTTGCGCCACTCTTTCAGCACCTCCAGGTCTTCCGGTTTTATGTATCCCACCTCGGCGGCAATCTCCGTTGTGGCATCGTAATCGCAGATAGTGACGAGTTTGACGCCTGCTGCCTTGAAGGCATCTTCTGCCACGGGGAAACCGTAAGTGTAACTTGCCACCATGCCGACAACCTCAAAGCCGGCCTGACGCAGTGCCTCCACTGCCTTGAGAGAAGATCCTCCGGTGGAGATGAGGTCTTCAATGACAACGACTTTTGCACCTTCGGGCAGCGTGCCTTCTATGAGGTTGCCCATTCCGTGGTCTTTCGGTTTAGACCTTACATAGCAGAACGGCATACCCAGTTCCTCCGCCACGAGTGCTCCTTGGGCAATTGCTCCTGTGGCAACTCCCGCCACTGCGTCAGCCTCGGGGAAATTCTCGTGAACCAAGTGCACGAGTTCCTGCTTTACGAAAGAACGTATCTCGGGGTAAGCCAGCGTCTTGCGGTTGTCCGTATATATCGGTGAACGCCAGCCGGAAGCCCATATGAAAGGGTCGTTGGGCTGTAGTTTAATAGCCTTTATACCAAGAAGTTTGGTAGCAAACTGTTTCTTTATAGAATCCATAAAATCAATATGTTAAGTGAAAAACCTGTGCAAAGGTAGCAAATAGATGCGACAAAGGCGCATTAAATCAGATTTTTGTACACCCTATTGCCATGACGCTTATCTTCTCCGCACCGCCTTTTTCCAGTTCCTTTGCACACTCGCTGACCGTTGCGCCGGTGGTTACGATGTCGTCGACTATCAGGATGTGCCGTCCGGCGATGCCGTCATTCTGCCGCAGACGGAACGCTCCGGCAACGTTCTCCAGCCTCTCCGATACCGATAGCCGGGTCTGGCTGCCGTTGAAATGTGTCCTTTTCAGTGCCTTTGCAGCCACTGGCAGACCTGTCGCCTCTGCCACTCCACGCGCAATGGCGAGACTCTGGTTGTAGCCTCTGCGCCACTTTCTGCGCCACGTTATGGGTACCGGCACTATCAGGTCGACACCTTCGAAGAAACCGTTTGCCGCAAATTCCTCTGCGGCAATCCTCCCCAGCCACTCCCCGAGTTCCTCTTTGCCGTGGTATTTCAGGTCGTGGATAAGTCTGCTTGGTGAGTTGTGGGTCTCATAGAAGAACAGAGCCGCTGCACGTTCGGTGTGGAAACGTCCCCAGAAACGCCTCGCCATGTCGTTGTCATAGGGCGTTTCCGCATATCGGGTGCGAGGCAGGTGTCTGTTGCAAACAGTACAAATCTCTTGTTCGGCGGTGCTCAACCGCTTGCCGCAGATGCGGCAGGCGCGGGGCGAAATGAAATCAAGCAGAGCGGTCAGCATGACGATTCGTCAATCTCGTCCATGTCTCCAGTCAGGCAGTCCCTGATGACATCGAAGGTGAAACCGCGGCTCATGGCAAACTTTATCAGTTTCATGTTTTTCTCATACTCGCTGTTTGCCTTCACCGACCGTTCCTTCTGCTTCAGCAAAGGGCGCAGAATGGCTGCGTATTCGCTGTTGTCCACCTCGTCGAGAGTCTCTGATGCCATGCTGCGGTCAATCCTTTTCTGGCACAGGGCAAGTTCTATCTTGCGTCTGCCCCATTTGTTGAAGCGCATCTTCTCCCTGATAAATGCGCGGCAGAAACGGCTGTCGTCGACATATTTCTCCCTTGTCAGGTATTCCATGACGCGTGCCTGTGTCGCTTCGTCCACCTCCCAACGGCGCATCTTTTCCGTCATCTCATAGGAGCAGTGCTCCGCTCCCGAACACAGGGCGGTGAGTTTTACGAGTATCTGTTGTTCCGTCATAAGCGTCCTTCCACAATCCTGTAGTTGTCAAACTGGTCTTTCTTTGTTTTCACACCGTGAAATCCTGCCCCACGGAGCAACTCTTCCACCTCTTTATAATATGCACGATTGATTTCGAAGGCGAGTTTCCCGTCCTTGTTGAGGTGGCGTGTGGCAAAAGCGGTTATTGCCTTGTAGAATCTCAAAGGGTCGTCATCGGGCACGAACAAGGCCTCCTCTGGTTCGTGCTCTGTCACTGTCCGTTCCATGCCGATGCGCTCTTTCTCGCAGATATAGGGCGGATTGCTCACGATAATGTCAAACTTCAAGGTGCAGCCGGAGTTCTCTCTGAGAATGTCAACCTTGTGGAATGTCACGTTGTCAGCACCCAATCGGGCGGCATTGTCGGCGGCAATGTGCAGGGCGGTATCGCTTATGTCCCACCCGAAAACCGTCCAATGGGGACGTTCGAGGGCAATGGTAGTGGCGATACACCCGCTCCCTGTGCCGATGTCAAGCACCGTGCAAGGGTCACTATGCTGATTTTCCGCCATGTCTGACAGACATTCCCCGGCAAGCAGTTCGGTCTCGGGACGCGGTATGAGCACACCGGGTTCAACGTGGAATGTGCGGTCACAGAACACGGTCTCGCCCAACACATACTGCACAGGCTCGCCACTCTCCAGACGGAGCATGATTTCCTCCAGCCGGCTACACTGTTCCGGCGACAGGCGTTCTGTCTCTCCGCACAGCACATCCGTCCACGACAAGCCGAAGGCACTCTCCATGACAAGTCTCAAGACGGCGCGTGCCTCGCCCCGGTCGTAGACTTCCGACAGGCGTGATGTCAGTTCTCTGATACCCATTATGCGGCAAAGTTAGTAAAAAAGTATTAACGTTCTGGCGTACAACCCTCTTTTTCGGGAAAAAAGACTAACTTTGCGAGATACGGGCAAGTGTCCGCATGGAAACAGAAACAAAAATATTACAAACACAAAACAATCCCAATCGTATGAAGAAAATTGCATTGTTGCTGTCCCTGTTCTTCGCCCTCACGGCGTCGGCACAAGGAAACAGGCGCATCTCAATCTTTGCCGCACACATCAATGAGGTGGCAAAGCAGCAGAAAATCTCGTTCAAAGAGGCTGCGCAAAAGGTTTTTGAACTTGGTGTGACAGGTGCTGACGTGCCTGTGGAAATGGAAGCCGCCAAAATAAAAACACTTGACGAGGTGGGTTTCAAGCACTCTTGCGTCATCGCGCACATAGACCTTACCAAGGGTGATATGGAGAAAGAGACGGCGCAGACATTGCAGTTCATGCGCGAGAACAATTACAACAAGGTGCTGCTTATTCCCGGCGTGATGGACAAGAACGCCTCTTCCGCTGACTACGACCAACTCTACAAGCGCATCAACCGCTTTGTAAAACTCGCCGCAACGGAGGGTAGGGAAGTGGTAGTGGAGGACTATGACAATCCGCAATCACCGTGCTACAACACCAAACTCCTTGACCGTATGTTCGCAGCAGTGCCTTCTCTCGGTCTGAATCTTGACACCGGCAATTACCTTCCGTGCGGTGAAGACCTGCTCGAAGCACAGCAGCACAACTACGGAAAGATAGGTCACGTCCACCTGAAAGACCGCAAGTCCGCCACCGATCTCACCTCCGTGGCTATCGGTACTGGTGTCATCCCTACGGAAACGTTCATCATGCGTCTGTTGGCAGCAGGCTACGACGGCTGGCTGACCATAGAGTGCTTCGGTGTGAAGGATATGTTGGAGACAGTGAAGACAAGTGTTGCTACGGTCGGAAAGGCTTATGACACTTTCGCTGCCAAGTATCCCAATGCAGAGGGAATGCGTCCGCAGATGACGGAAAACTGGACTCCTCAGCCCAAGAAAGTCACTCCGGGAGCGGAGGATACCTGCGCTGCACCGTCAGACGCCATAGTTCTTTTTGACGGCAGCAACCTCAATGAGTGGCGCAAAGACAACGGCGAACCTGCCGGTTGGAAGGTAAGCGACGGCATAATGACCGTTGACAAGAGTACGGGAGACATCGTCACACGCCGTGAGTTCGGCAGTTACCAGTTGCATCTTGAGTGGAGAGTGCCCGAGGGAATTACCGGTGAGAGCCAGGCGAGAGGCAATAGCGGAGTGTTCATGCAGGACAAATACGAAGTGCAGATACTCGACTGCTACGACAATGACACCTATGTGCAGGGTGCTGCGGCTGGCATCTACAAGCAGACAGCACCGCTCGTGAACGCCATGCGCAAGCCGGGAGAGTGGAACGTGTATGACATCATCTACACCGCACCGGTGTTCAAGGCTGACGGCACATACCTCTACCACCCGTATATCACCATAATCCACAACGGCGTTGTAGTGCAGAACCACACCGAGATATACGGCACGACGGAGTATATCGGTCTGCCGCGCACCGTGAAACACGGCAACGGACCAATCAGACTGCAGTCGCACGGTGATCCAAGTGCCCCGATAAGTTTCCGGAATATCTGGATTCGCGAGATGTAAATGCCGTTGGCACACTATTTGAACGTAGTGTCATAGACTGCCCTGCACCGTCTGCGGGCGAAAAAACGACAAATAAAAACAATTGAAAATGGAAAGAGACGAATTTTACAGACAGATTGACCAACTCGAAGGCAGGCGCATAGCCGTTCCTGCTCTTATCAGAAAGGTCTACACATGGATGGCAATGGCACTTGCCATCACGGGTATTACTGCCTATGGCGTTTCCGTCAGCCCCAACCTGCTCAACCTTATCTTCGGCAGCAAGATGGCGTTCTTCGGACTTATCATTGCCGAATTGGCAGTGGTGATAATCCTTTCGTCACGGCTTCACAAACTCTCGCTCACCTCTGCCACGCTGATGTTCGTCGGCTATTCGGTGCTCAACGGTGTCACGCTGGCAAGTATCTTCCTTGTCTACACGATGTCCTCTATAGCCTCGACATTCTTTATCTGTGCTGCGACATTTGCCGTGATGTCCGCCTACGGGGCATTGACGAAGACCGACCTCAGTTCGATGGGCAAACTGATGTTCATGGCTCTCATCGGATTAATCATCGCTACGGTGGTCAATCTCTTCGTTGCCAGTTCGGGACTTGACCTCATCATCAGTTATGTCGGCGTGCTCGTGTTCGTCGGACTGACCGCTTGGGACACCCAGAAGATCAAGGCAATGCTCTCTGAAGCCGACTATATGGACGAGAGTGCGCAGAAGATAGCCCTCATCGGCGCCCTTTCACTCTACCTCGACTTCGTGAACCTGTTCCTCTACCTGCTCCGCATCTTCGGCGCAAGGAAGGATTAAGACAGGCAACACTTGACATGAAGGGTATTGGCAGGGTAACCCTGTGATGCGAAAACAATATGAGAGGAATGCCGCAAGTGCGGTTTTCCTTCTCCTTTTACAAACAGGGGCGCAGTCGGATGACTGCGCCCCTGTACTGTGTTCTTGACTTGTGTTATGCTGATTTGCCGAGATTCACCATTTCGATGGCGGAAATCATGGCGTCTGCACCCTTGTTGCCGGCTTTCGTTCCGGCGCGCTCGACAGCCTGTTCGATGCTGTCGGTGGTGAGGATGCCGTTGAGAACGGGCACACCTGATGTCATTGCGGCGGATGCTATGCCTTTTGCCGACTCGTTGGCTACCATGTCGAAATGCGGTGTTGCGCCCCTGATGACTGCGCCGAGGCAGACTACGGCGTCATACTTGCCTGATTCGGCGAGTTTCTTTGCCATGAGCGGAATCTCAAAAGCCCCCGGCACGTAGGCGAGGGTGAGGTCATCCGTGTTGCCGCCGTGGCGTACGAAACAGTCCTCTGCGCCTGTTATCAGGTGAGAAACGATGAAATCATTGAAACGGGAAGCCACGATGGCTATCCTCTGTCCTTCCGCGATAAGTTTTCCTTCCAGTATTTTCATAATGTCTATTGTTTTTCTTCGTTGTTCTGTTCTGTCATTTTGGCGTGCTTCGCAAGTATCGACTTGATGTCGGTGACGTGCAGCAGGTGTCCCATTTTCGCATATTTCGTGTACATATAGAACTCGTCCTTCTCGTTGCAGGTCATCTCTATAGGCTCACGTCCCACCACTTCCAGTCCGAAACCGTCAAGTCCCTGGATTTTCAGAGGGTTGTTTGTCATGAGCAGGAGTTTGTGTATGCCGAGGTCGGCGAGTATCGATGCCCCCGTGCCATATTCCCTCAGGTCGGCGGCAAACCCCAGTGCTATGTTGGCTTCCACGGTGTCCATGCCGTGGTCTTGCAGGTTGTAGGCCTTCAGTTTGTTTATAAGTCCTATGCCGCGACCCTCCTGTCGGAGGTAGAGCAGCACGCCCCTGCCTCGCTTTTCAATCCTTCTCATCGCCTCCGCCAACTGTTCTCCACAGTCGCAACGCAGACTTCCGAAGGCATCACCGGTAAGGCACTCGGAGTGGACACGGCACAGCACCGGCTCATCAGTGGTGACATCGCCCTTGACAAGAGCCACATGGTGCTCGCCGGTGACACGGTTCACATATCCGTAAGCACGGAAAGTGCCGTACTTGGTAGGCAGTTCCGCCTCTGTCACACGGTCGGTCAAGCGTTCTGTCTTGCGTCTGTAGGCAATGAGATCGGAGATAGACACCATGACGAGATTGTGCTCCTTGGCAAACTCCGACAGTTCGGTGCGGCGCATCATGGTGCCGTCTTCGCGCATAATCTCGCAGCACAGACCGCACTCCTTCAGTCCTGCCAGACGGCAGAGGTCTACCGTTGCCTCTGTGTGACCGCTTCTCACGAGCACACCGCCCTCCCGGGCCTGGAGCGGAAACATGTGTCCCGGACGGCGGAAATCCGTCGGTTGTGCTCCGTCAGCCACGCAGGCCATGGCGGTGATGCTGCGCTCCACGGCTGAGATGCCTGTCGTTGTCGACACATGGTCGATACTTACAGTGAATGCCGTCATGTGGTTGTCGCTGTTGTTTGCCACCATCTGCGGCAGGTTGAGTCTGTTGCATATCTCGCGGCTCATGGGCATACATATAAGCCCTTTTGCCAGTGAGGCCATCATGTTGACGTTTGCCGTGGTGGCAAACTCCGCCGCACAGACGAGGTCACCCTCGTTCTCGCGGTTCGGGTCGTCAACTACCAGTATGCATTTGCCCTCGCGCAGTGCGGCGAGAGCCTCTTCTATAGTGTTCATAAGAGTTTGAGTTTTTCGGTCAATGATTCGTTTTTGCTTGCGTCAATGCCCAGTAACCGCTCGGTATACTTGGCTATCACGTCGGTTTCGAGGTTTACCATATCGCCTTCACGGGCAGAATGGAGCGTCGTCATCTTCTGCGTGTGCGGTATGAGACTTACCGAGAAGCCGTCGGGAAACACCTGTGCCACGGTGAGGCTCACGCCCTGTATGGTGATGGAACCTTTCTCTGCGGTGTATCTCAGGAGTTTTCCTTCGCAGTTGACGGTAAGCCACACGGCGTTGTCGTCACGCCTTATGCCGGTGATAATCCCTGTTCCGTCAACGTGTCCGCTGACGATGTGTCCGCCGAGACGGCCGTTCAGGGTGAGCGCACGCTCCAGGTTTACCTCGCTGCCAGCCTGCAGTCGGCTCAGGGCTGTGCGGCTTACGGTCTCGGGCATGACATCTGCCGTGAAGCCGGTGGGCGTAATCGACGTCACGGTGAGGCACACTCCGTTGGTGGCGATGCTGTCTCCCACCTTCACGTCGGACATTATCTCCGTGGCGTCCACCGCCAACGTGAAACTCCTCACGCCCCGATGGATGCTCCTTATGCGCCCTGTCTCCTCTATTATTCCCGTGAACATAAAGCCCTTATCAGTATGTCGTCTTCAAGTCTTTCTATCTTTACGTCTTTCAGTTTCACTGCATCTGCCATGCGCAGGATGCCTTCGCCCTCCACGGGAGTTTTCGCTTTGCTGCCCCCGACAATCTTCGGGGCGATGAAAGCGAACACCTCGTCGACAAGCCCTTCGCGGATGAAAGCCTCGTTGAGGGTGCCTCCGCCTTCGAGTATCGTGCCGTCGATACCCTCGCCGTGCATCTTCTCAAGCAGTGATTTCAGCGAATTGCACTCCCAAGTCCGTACTCCCATTGCCTGTAGTGCCTTTTTCTTGCTTTCGTCAACACCCTCGCTGTGTGCCACGACAGTGGGAATATCCTTTGCGGTTGTCGCCAAGTGGCAGTCCAAAGGCAGTCGAAGCCGCCGGTCGGCAACTATCCTTATGGGGTTGCGGGTGTCGCTGCGACCATCCAGTCGGGTATTGAGCATAGGGTCATCGGTGAGAACAGTGCCGATGCCACACATGATTGCCATGAACTCATTGCGCATTTCATGCACGCGCAGACGTGACTTTTCACCGCTCACCCAGCGTGAATCGCCCGACGAAGTGCATATCTTGCCGTCGAGCGTCATGGCATATTTCATCACCACCCACGGTCTCCAGGAAGTCATGTGGTGCAGAAACACACGGTTCTGGTAGCGCAATTCCTGTTCTATAGCCTTGCCTTCGTCTGTCTGGGCAATCATTTCCACCTCTATGCCGGCGTCTTCCAGTTGGCGGAGGCCCTTGCCGGCAACGAGCGGATTGGGGTCTGTCAGTCCCACGACCACACGCTTTACGCCGCGCCCTATTATCGCCTCGGTGCACGGAGGCTGGTGTCCGTGGTGGCAACAGGGTTCCAACGTGACATACATCGTAGCCCCTTTGCAGTCTGCCCCGTCTGCGTCGGCATTGCGGAAAGCGTCGCGCTCGGCGTGCAAGTCACCGTAACGGTGATGCCAGCCATCGGCGATGATGCTGCTGTTTCCCGGTTTGTCGCAGCCCGCAATGACCGCCCCGACGAGCGGATTGGGGTTGACGTGTCCCTCGCCTCTCTGTGCGAGGGTCATGGCACGGCGCATACAGGCAATATCAAACTGCGTAATCATATGTTAATACAAAGTTACGAACGAAATCCCTAAATAGCGCATATTGCAACGTTTTTTCACTTTTAAGAACCGTCATGTAACTGTTTGCACGGTAAAAGTGCCGTTCCTTACGTCACTCGCCTGTCAATATGCGGCACAGTTCGCGCATGCCTTCTGACGCTCCCTTGCGTATGTGGGTCACGTCAGTGCCCGGATTGCCGCTCACCTCGTTGGGGTCGATGAGGTAGACAGGCACTCCCGGACGGACGTAATGGGACAGTCCTGCGGCAGGATAGACATTAAGCGAAGTGCCGATGATGACAAAGATGTCCGCTTGTTGCACCTTCTCGACAGCCGGTTCAATCATCGGTACATTCTCGTTGAAGAATACTATGAACGGACGAAGCAACGAACCGTCGCCAGCCTTGGTGCCAGGCGCAACCTCGCAGTCGTCTTCCGGCAGTTCACGGATGAAGTGCGGATTGTACGGATCGCGTGATGAGCATATCTTGGAGAGTTCTCCGTGCAGATGGATTACATCCGTTGAACCGGCTTTTTCGTGCAGGTTGTCGACATTCTGGGTTATCACCGTCACGTCAAACTGCCGTTCCAACTCCGCCACAAGGCGGTGACCGCCGCAGGGTTGCGCCTTGTAGAGTTTCCGGCGCAGCATATTGTAGAACTTGGTGACCAGTTCCGGGTCGGCAAGCCAACCCTCATGGGTCGCTATCTGCTGTACAGGGTAGTTCTCCCACAGGCCGTCGCTGCCGCGGAAAGTCTTGAATCCGCTCTCTACCGACATGCCTGCCCCTGTCAGGAATACTAATTTCTTCATTGTCACAGTGGCTTAAAGACGAGGCAAATTTACTAAAAATACATAATAAGCACAGTGCGTGGCAGCGAAAAAGGAATAAAATTGGTAATTTTGCACGATTGTGTGCGCTTCGTGCGTGCACGGATTTTACTGAATTACGACAAATCAATTAAAAGAAAAATGGACAAAGTAAGTTATGCTTTAGGGCTGGGCATAGGCAGCCAACTGAAGGACATGGGTGCTGAAGACCTCAATATCGACGACTTCGCACAGGCTATCAAGGACGCTATCGCCGGCAACAAGCAACTCTCTGACGACGAGGCGCAGGACACCGTGCAGGAGTTCTTCAGGGCGCAAGAGGCGAAACAGCGTGCCGCAGCCGCTGACCGCTTCAAGGAAAACAAGGCTGCCGGCGAGAAATATCTTGCCGACAATGCCGCCAAGGACGATGTACACGTGACTCCGAGCGGTCTGCAGTATATGGTGATAAAGGAGGGTAACGGCAAGAAACCGTCTGCTACCGACACCGTGGTGTGCCACTATGAGGGTACGCTTATCGACGGCAAGATGTTCGACTCAAGCATAAAGCGCGGCGAACCGGCGTCGTTTGCACTCAATCAGGTAATCGCCGGATGGACAGAAGGCCTGCAACTGATGCAGGAGGGAGCAAAGTTCCGCTTCTTCATACCTTACCACCTGGGCTACGGAGAGCGTGGTGCAGGACCGTCGATACCGCCGTTCAGCGCGCTCGTCTTCGATGTTGAACTCATCGAGGTGAAATGATTCCGCCGGCAGAAGCGGTGTAACCGGAACATAAACAACAAACACAAACAATACAAAATGAAAAAGTTAGTAATCGCAGCTGTCATAGCTGTCGCTGCCGCAACATTCACTGGCTGTGGCAACTCAACTCCAAAGGCAAACCTGAAGAACGACGTTGACACGATGAGTTATGCCATCGGTCTGGCACAGACACAGGGCTTGCGCGAGTATCTCGTTGGCCGTATGGGTATGGATACCGCCTATATCGACCAGTTCATCAAGGGCTTGAACGACGGTGTAAACGTGGGTGACGACAAGAAGAAGTCCGCTTACTTCGCCGGAATACAGATAGGTCAGCAGATAAGCACACAGATGATACCGGGCATCAACCACGAAATCTTCGGTGAAGACTCCACAAAGACAATCTCGCTGAAGAACTTCATGGCAGGCTTTGTCACTGGCGCTACAAACTCCAAGGGAGTGATGACACAGGAGCAGGCACAGGTTGTGTTCCAGACAAAGATGCAGCAGATAAAGGCAAAGGTGGCAGAAGAACGCTTCGGCGCCAACAAGAAGGCCGGTGAGAAGTTCCTTGCCGACAACGCAAAGAAGCCGGGCGTGAAGACACTTCCTTCCGGAGTGCAGTACAAAGTCATCAAGGAGGGTACAGGAGCGATACCTGCTGACACTTCATTGATAAAGGTGAACTATGAGGGACGCCTTATCAACGACACCGTGTTCGACTCTTCCTACAAGCGCGGTACACCTGCTACAATGCGTGCAAACCAGGTTATAAAGGGCTGGACCGAGGCTCTCGTGAAGATGCCTGTAGGTTCTGTATGGGAGGTTTACATCCCTCAGGAACTTGCTTACGGTGAACGTGAGATGGGACAGATAAAGCCTTTCTCCGCTCTTGTGTTCAAAATAGAACTCTTGGGAATAGAGAAATAAAATGAAAAAGGTATTTTTCTTGGCACTTGTGATTCTGGCAAGTGCCGCTGTCACAGCCAATGCAGGTGACAAGAAGGACAAGAAAAAGAAGAAAACAGACAAGGTGGAGCAGGTGGCAGAACCTGCTCCGCTGAACCTTGTCACCACCCGTGACACCACAAGTTATGCCGCCGGATACTCCGCAACACGCGGTCTGATAGCCTATCTGCAGCGCAGTTTCGGTCTTGACACGATGTTCATGGCTGACTTCGAGAAAGGTTTCAACGACGCTATTGCCAACGGCAGTGACCCGAAATATGTTGCCTACAACGCCGGAGTGCAGATTTCCGCACAGGTGCAGAAGCAGATTCTGCCGCAAAATATGGAGGCATTTGCAGGTACTCCCGATTCTCTTGATGCGTCACTCTACTACAGAGGTTTCCTTGATGGAGCGAAAGCGGACACCACCGTGTTTGATGCCGAGGCGGCAGCACAGTATGTCAGTGACCGACAGGCTGTTGACAAGAAAATAAAGAATGCTGCCTACATCGAGGAAAACACCAAGTGGCTCGAGGAGAACAAGATGAAGGAGGGTGTCGTGACACTGCCTTCAGGTCTGCAGTATAAGGTCATCACTGCCGGAAAAGGCAAGGTGGCAACGAAAGAGGACAACGTGACGGTGAAGTATGAGGGCAAGATGATCGACGGTACAGTGTTCGACTCATCCTACAAACGCAAACCGGACACCACGTCATTCCGTCCCGACCAGGTCATCAAGGGCTGGACAGAGGCTCTCTGCATGATGCCGGAAGGTTCGAAATGGGAACTCTACATACCGCAGGAACTTGCCTATGGCGAGCGTCAGGCGGGCAACATCAAACCTTATTCCACACTGATATTCACCGTAGAGGTGGTGAGCGTGGAGACCAAAGCGGAGAAAGCAGCGGCGTCAAAGACGTCGGCCAGCACCGCAAAATGATTCAAACCGAAAGGCTGAATGAAGAAACTTTATATCGAAACCTACGGTTGCCAGATGAACGTGGCAGACTCTGAAGTCGTGGCATCCGTAATGGGAATGGCAGGATACGACGTCTGCGAGGATGAGAACCTCGCAGACGCCATCTTCCTTAATACCTGCTCAGTGCGTGAAAATGCCGAGAACAAGATATATCATCGCCTCGACACACTCCACGCCCTGCACAAAAAGGAAGGACGGAAGGTAATTCTCGGCGTACTGGGATGTATGGCGGAGAGAGTGAAAGACGACCTTCTGGAAAATCACCACGCCGACCTTGTGGCAGGACCTGACTCCTACATGAACCTGCCGGACCTCATCGCACAGTGCGAGACAGGAAGGAAAGCCATTGACATAGAACTTTCGACAACCGAGACATATAAGGAAATAGTACCCCAGAGGATGCCGGGCAACCACTTGAGCGGATTTGTCAGCATCATGAGAGGGTGCAACAATTTTTGCCATTACTGCATAGTTCCATACACAAGGGGCAGAGAGCGCAGCCGTGAAGTGGCGAGCATACTCAAGGAGGTGAAGGATCTCGAAGCCCGGAACTTCAAGGAGGTGACGCTGCTCGGACAGAATGTCAACTCATACCATGCTCTCAAGACGGACGAGGGCGGCGAAGACGTGACCTTCCCGCAGTTGCTGGCAATGGTGGCTGAGGCCGTGCCGGGCATGAGGGTGCGCTTTACCACGTCGCATCCCAAGGACATGAGTGACGAGACACTGCAGGTCATAGCCTCCCACAGTAATATCTGCCGGCACATACACCTGCCGGTGCAGAGTGGTTCTGACAAGATTCTGAAACTCATGAACCGCAAGTATACCATTGAATGGTATCTCGACCGCGTGGCTGCGATACGCCGTATTATCCCCGACTGCTCCATTACCACCGACATATTCGTGGGCTATCATGACGAGACAGTGGAGGATCACCAGATGTCGCTTGCACTCATGAAACAGGTGGGCTACGACTCCGCTTTCATGTTCAAGTACTCGGAGCGTCCCGGAACATACGCTTCGAAGCACCTGCCCGACAATGTCAGCGAGGAGGAGAAGATACGCCGTCTCAACGAGATGATAAAGTTGCAGACGGAAATATCCGCAGTACAGTACAAGAAAGACGAGGGCAAGGAGTTTGATGTGCTTGTGGAGGGCTTCAGCAAACGCTCGCGCCAACAGATGTGCGGACGCACCTCACAGAACAAGATGGTGGTGTTTGACAAGACCGACGAACATGTCGGCGACACCGTAAGGGTGAAGATAAATGGCTCGACGAGTGCAACGCTCTTCGGAGAACGCATAAAGGAATAGGGCAGACAACGGTTGTGAAACGATGAAAGAGTTTTTGAAAGTGTTGAGGAGGTTTGTTCCTCCATACAAGAAATATCTTGCGCTGTCGCTGCTGTTCAATGTGTTGTCTGCGGCACTCAACATCTTTTCCTTTGCTGCAATCATCCCTATACTACAGATACTCTTCAAGACGGGCGACGCAGTGGTTGCCACAGGGTATATGCAATGGGGCGAGGCAGGACTGAAAGAGGTGGCGACAAACAACCTCAACTATTTCGTGCAGCAACTCATATCCTCTTTCGGGGCATCCACAACGGTGCTTTTCATCGGGCTGTTCCTCATAGTCACGACTTTTCTGAAGACTGGCGCATATTTCCTGTCATCGGCAACAATCATCCCGATACGCACTGGAGTGGTGCGAGACATACGCAACCAACTCTACAGGAAGATAACATCCCTGTCGCTCGGATTCTTCTCGGAGGAGCGCAAAGGCGACATCATAGCGCGTATGTCGGGCGATGTGCAGGAGGTGGAGAGCAGCATCATGTCATCGCTTGACATGCTTTTCAAGAATCCGGTGCTGATAATCGCATATTTCACCACGCTGATTCTCATCTCGTGGGAACTGACTTTGTTCACACTGTTGTTCGTTCCCGTTTTCGGATGGTTTATGGGCTATGTCGGCAGAAAACTGAAGGCACGCTCCATAGCAGCCCAATCCACATGGAGCGACACCATGAGCCAGGTGGAGGAAACGCTCGGCGGCCTGCGCATAATCAAGGCTTTTGTGGCGGAAGAGAAGATGAACAACCGCTTTGACCGTGTGAACACGTCGTACAGAAACCAGATTACGAGGGTGGCAATACGCCAGCAGATGGCTCACCCGATGTCGGAATTCCTCGGTACGGTGATGATTGTCATCGTGCTGTGGTTCGGCGGAATGCTCGTCCTTGGCGGCGATTCGCTGTCCGGTCCCACCTTTATATATTATATGGTGATACTCTATTCCATCATCAATCCGCTGAAGGAGTTCTCCAAGGCGGGCTATAACATTCCGAAAGGTCTGGCGTCTATGGAGCGTATAGACAAGATACTGCTGGCGGAGACGGCAATAAAGGAAAAGGAGAATCCTGTGCATATAAAGGAATTCACCGGTCAGATAGAGTTCCGTAACGTAAGTTTCAGTTACGGCGGACAGTGGGTTTTGAAGGACATAAACCTCGTTATCCCGAAGGGAAAGACCATAGCCCTTGTGGGACAGAGCGGTGGAGGAAAGTCCACGTTGGTGGATCTCATTCCGCGCTATTACGACGTGCAGCAGGGCGAAGTGCTCATTGACGGTGTCAATGTGAAGAATCTGGGTGTGCATGACCTGCGGATGCTTATCGGCAATGTCAACCAGGAGGCTATCCTCTTCAATGACTCTTTCCGCAACAACATCGCCTTCGGCGTGGACACTGCCACCGAAGAGGAGATAGTGAATGCGGCGAAGATAGCCAATGCCGACGAGTTTATCCGTGAGACAGAACATGGTTACGACACCAATATCGGTGACCGTGGCGGACGGTTGTCGGGCGGTCAGAGGCAGAGAGTGTCTATTGCCCGCGCCATACTGAAGAATCCGCCCATCCTCATCCTTGATGAGGCGACATCGGCTCTTGACACAGAGTCGGAGAGACTGGTGCAGGACGCCCTTGAGAAACTCATGAAGACACGCACGACGGTGGCCATTGCCCACAGACTATCGACGATAAAGAACGCCGACGAGATATATGTCCTGCACGAAGGACGGATAGTGGAGCACGGCACACACGAGGAGTTGCTGCGCCAGAACGGATATTACAAGAAACTGCATGAGATGCAGAGTTGACGTAAAGGACAGGAAATGGATATCAAGGATTTTGAGATAATGGCACCGGCAGGCTCGCGCGAGTCGCTGGCTGCAGCCATACAGGCAGGGGCAGACTCTGTCTATTTCGGCATAGGGCAGTTGAATATGCGCTCGCACTCTGCCAACAAGTTCAGCATCGACGACCTGCGTGAGATTGCGCAGACGTGCCGCGAGCACGGCATAAAGACATACCTCACGGTGAACACCATAATATACGGTGAGGACATTGACACCATGCACAGTATCATTGACGCTGCCAAGGAGGCGGAAATCACCGCGGTGATAGCGTCGGATGTGGCGGTGATGACCTATTGCAACGAGGTCGGGGTGGAGGTGCACCTGTCTACACAGTTGAACATATCCAATATCGAGGCTCTGAAATTCTATGCCCGGTTTGCCGATGTGGTGGTTCTTGCACGCGAACTGAACATGGATCAGGTGGCGGAAATACACCGCCAGATAGAGGAACAGCACATCTGCGGTCCGAAAGGGCGGCTGATTCGCATAGAGATGTTCTGTCACGGAGCACTCTGCATGGCTGTTTCCGGCAAATGCTATCTCAGTCTTGACAATGCTGGAAGATCTGCCAACAGGGGCGAATGTATGCAGTTGTGCCGGCGGAGTTACACCGTCACTGACAACGAAACGGGCACCCAACTGGAGATAGACAACAAATATGTGATGTCTCCGAAGGATTTGAAGACGATACGTTTCATTGACAGGATGATGAAAAGCGGTGTCTGTGTGTTCAAGATTGAGGGCAGGGCACGTGGTCCTGAGTATGTCCACACGGTGGTGAATTGCTATCGGGAGGCGATAAAGAGCGTCATTGACGGCACGTTCACGGAGGAAAAGAAAGACCGGTGGGACGAACGTCTTGCACGGGTGTTCAACCGTGGTTTCTGGGACGGATACTATCAGGGACAGAAACTCGGCGAGTGGAACAAACACTACGGTTCGGTGGCAACGGAGAAAAAAGTGTACTGCGGAAAGGGAATCAAGTACTTTTCCAAGTTGGGAGTGGCGGAGTTCCAGATAGAGGCGACAGAACTTCACAAGGGCGACCGCCTGCTTGTCACCGGTCCGACTACGGGCGTGATGTACCTGAATGCCGATGAGATTCGGTATGACCTGCAGCCTGTGGACGTGGCAGAGAAGGGTTGGCGTGTCAGCCTGCCTGTTCCTGACAAGGTGAGACCGTCGGACAAACTGTTCATAATTGAAAAATCAGAACGAAATGACAATTGACGAGATACAGGACGAGATAATAGAGGAGTTCAACGACTTTGACGACTGGATGGACAAATACCAGTTGCTCATCGACCTCGGGGGCGATCTTGAAGCACTTGATGCCAAGTACAAGACTGACGACAACCTCATTGACGGTTGTCAAAGCCGTGTGTGGGTGCAGTGCGACTATGAGAACGGACTTGTTAACCTGAGGGCTGACAGTGATGCCCTGATAGTGAAGGGTATCGTGGCACTGCTCATAAGGGTGCTGAGCGGACACACTCCACAGGAGATACTCGACGCAGACCTTTATTTTATAGACCGCATAGGCCTGCGTGAACATCTGTCGCCGACACGTTCAAACGGTCTTCTCGCCATGATAAAGCAAATCCGTCTCTATGCCGTAGCGTGCAGCGCGGCATAGCGGTCGGATGCCCCTGTTGCATCCGTCAATCGTTTTGTGTCTTCTTGTTTTAGGCTTGTAGCGGGGACGCAGTAACTGCCAAAATGTTCAGAAAACACTGTTTCTGAACAAAAATACACGCATTGTGAACATTCTTCCCTTGTGTATTTTGAGCAAGAGTCTAATTTTGCCGTTGGAAAATAAAATTTTTCACTAAATCATTACTTATTCAAAAACATTTTTACTCATTACTTAAAACACTTAAATCGCTATGAGAAAGAATCTATTTTTTGCGGCATTGGTCATGTCATGCGGCACGGCTGTTGCACAGGAAAACGTCGGTCAGGTCATCGACCTGTTGCCCGATGGAGTTAAAATGGTTGTCGGAACCGAGCGAAAAATGGACAAGGAGAAGAACGTTACCGTTGCGGGAGACCCGCTGAAAGGTTACAAGGCGTTCTTCTGCGCTAAAGATGCAACCCACGGAGAAGAGTTGTGGGTGACAGACGGTACGAAAGAGGGTACGAAAATGGTGAAAGACATCATCGAAGGTGAGGGATCTTCCACTCCTACCTACATCTCTCGCTTCAATGACAAGGTGGTATTCTCTGCTGTAAGTCCTGACGGTAGCGGCCGTGAACCTTGGATTAGTGACGGTACAGCGGAAGGTACATACCAGTTGGCAGACTGTTATCTGGTGGGCGACGGCGACCCGCGCTTCTTCATGCAGGTGAACGAGAAGCAGGTAGTCTTCGGTGCTGTCGATGACGAGAGCGCTGAATATGACCCTGACAACGGTGCCCAATGGTGGGTTTGGGTAACTGACGGAACAGTTGAAGGTACTATGCGTATCTCCGACCAGGTGAAGATAGACGTCAATCCCAAGGAAACCACCAACCAGAACTACAAGTATGCACGCGTAGGACGCAAGGTGTTCTTCCGCGGAGACAATCCTGACGGACAGTTCGGAACGGAACTTTGCGTTTCCGACGGTACGACGGAAGGCACGTTCATCGTAAAAGACATCAACTACGAAGAGAACCAGGACGCTACAGCAAAAGGTCTTGAGGGCTACACACGCGACTCTGCCATCGACCAGATGGAGAACTACAACAACAAGCGTTGTATGTTCAAGGCTTGGGCACCGAATACCGGTAACGAGTGGTACGCTTCTGACGGAACGGAAGAAGGCACATATCTCGTTTGGGATTCGAAGCCTGCGGTAAACGATGGTATCGGTGAGGGCGGCGACTGCTTCGGTCCGAGCCGCGAGGTAGTATTCGGCCGTATCTGGTCGCGTGTCGCAACAAACGACATTGGCGATGAGTTGGCTGGCTACACCACAGAACCTGATGACTACATTATATATGATATCAACGACATAGAGCCTACAGCAAACAACAGTGCATATGTTGACCCGGGCTGCGAGTTCCAAGGCAACTACTTCTTCTGTGCTGCTCACGGTTTCGATGGAGCGCAATTGGATACCAACTGGGGTGGTGAACTCTGGATATATGACGGCAAAGAGAAACCGCGTATGCAGATGAACTTCTGCCCGGGTACACTTTGCGACTGGGTAAAGGAACTTACTGTCGCTGGAGGTTCACTCTACTGGTACAATGAAGCAAACGACAACCCGACAGAATACGGTAACGGTCTCTATCGTCTTGACGAGTCTACAGAGTCTCCAATCGTTTGTCCGCAGATTACATCTACCGGTGATTTCGTTCATACACTGCGTAACCTCGGAGGCGAGATACTCTATTGCTCTGCTACAACCAACAGACTTTATCTCTTTGACTACCACAAGACAGGTTGGGACGGCAAGAGTGACATGGGTCTGCTTGAGCCTATCTATGACGGCGTAACAGACAAGACTGACCCTGCATACGTAGATCCTTACCAGAAGGCTCTCACTGCTATCCAGACTGTAGATACCAACAAGACTGCTGAAAAGGTGAACGTTTACGACGCACAGGGCGTACAGGTTCGCCAGAACGTGGCAGCTGACAAGGCTACAGAAGGCCTGCAGAAGGGTGTCTATGTAGTAGGCAGCAAGAAAGTGGTAGTACGCTGATACTCCACTCCGCAATAAACGAGGTGCTTCCTCCTCTCCCGGAAGAGGGAGCACCTCCATTTTTGGAAAACAAAAAAAACTGTCCAGTTACCTTGACTGACCGTTGAGATTGCATCGCTGCCAATATGCCGCGATGCGAGAGGACGAAACAATGACGTTAAAAACCAACATTCCGTATGCGAAAACACGAAATTAAGAGAATCACCACTGTATTCTTGGTGATGATACTCTGTTCGTTGACCGCCCTGGCGCAGAAAATCACCGTTAAGGGAGTTGTCTCCGAAGAGCAGACAGACGAACCTCTCATGGGAGTAACTGTGAGAGAAAAAGGCAGCAAAACAAACGCTACCATCTCCGATATAGATGGTAACTATTCCATAAGTGTGCCGAAGAATGCCACCCTTGTATTCTCCTACATGGGATTCAAGGACGAAGAGGTGGCGGTAAATGGCCGTACGGACATCAGTCCGAAACTGGTTTCGGCTTCGGAAACACTTGACGAACTTGTCATAATCGGTTATGGTGTGCAGCGAAAGAGCGACATCACCGGTTCCATATCGTCAATTTCAGGCAAAGACATCAACAAGACGCCTGTCTCGTCGACACTGCAGGCACTGCAGGGACGTGCCACAGGTGTCAACATTATACAGAATACGGGTGCTCCGGGCAGTTCCACCACCATTAAGATCCGTGGTACCGGAACTGTCAACGACTCTGACCCGCTTTATGTTGTCGACGGTTTCATTGTGGACAACATCGACTATCTCAACCCCAATGACATCGAGAACGTGGAGATATTCAAGGATGCCGCATCGAGTGCAGTGTACGGTTCGCGTGCTGCAAACGGTGTCGTGTCAATCACAACCAAGAGTGGCAAGAGCGGAAAGGTGCATGTTACCTATGACGGATATGCCGGTATATCCAATCCTTGGAAGAAAATAGATGTCATGGGACTTGAAGACTATGTGCTCATGCAGGACTATATGTCCGGCCAATCGAACTATTCATACCAGGGACAACTCTATATGTCGCTCCAGCCGGACGGTACTGTGGCTTTCGATGAGAACAAATTCCACCGTGTGGACACAATCCGCCACAACGGAGTGAAGAACTGGTGGGACGCAATCACCCGTACTGGCTTCAAGACACAGCACTCTGTGTCGGTGTCAGGCGGCAATGACAACACCCAAGTGCTTGCAAGTGCAAGTTACTACAGGGAGAACGGTATCGTGAAAACGTCCGATTTCGAGCGCATGAACGCACGTCTGAATTTCAAGACCAAACTTGCGCGCTGGTTGGACCTTACCGCCAACATGACATTTACACACGAAAACCAGGACGGAGTGCCCGAAGGCTCGAGCAGTATCCTCAAGCAGGCTCTCTATGAAAGCCCCAATGAGTATCTCTATAATGCCAAAGGCTACTGGTACAGCGGCAATCCTCTCGCAGTGCTCGACCGCTACAATGCAGGAATGGCACGCAACAGGTTGGACATGAACCTTACTCTCGACGCCAAGTTGTGTAAGTTGCTGGCCTATCAGTTCCGTGCTTCCTATTACACAACCCACCAGATAAACGATGACTTCAGTGAAGTGTGGGGTCTGGACGAGGATTTCTCGATGCCGAGTTCGCTCTCACAAGTCTACAAATACCAGAATACGGTGAACAAGTGGGAGATAAACAACCTCCTTACATTCAACTGGAGCGACAAGCACAACAAACTTACGGTACTCGCAGGACAGACTGCCGAGGGCTACAAGAACAGTTGGCAGCAGTCATATCGCAAGGGTACGCCGAGCAATGCCTCCACTTTCCATTATCTGTCGAGTGCATACACTGGCGACAAGACCTACGGCCTGGACAGCGAATGGACGGCTCTTGGTCTGCTGGGACGAATAAACTACAGTTACAACGACATATATCTCTTGCAGGCAAATGTGCGTGCAGACGGTAGTTCGATGTTCGCAAAGTCCAACCGTTGGGGCTTCTTCCCGTCAGTATCACTCGGTTGGCGTTTCTCCAACGAGAAGTTCATGAAGAGCCTGACATGGCTTTCACAGGGTAAGTTCCGTGTGGGATGGGGTCTTCTCGGTAACAACCGCATCGATGTGTTGTCGCGTTACACATACCTGACATCGGGTTACAACTACTCTTACGGACTTGGCAACGAGACCATGTGGGAGGGTTCTACAGCCACAGTGCTCGGCAATGACGACATAAAGTGGGAGAAGAGCCGCAACTGGAATGTCGGTGTTGACCTCGGATTCTTCAACAACAGACTTACCGCAACCATTGAATACTACAACAGACTGACAACAGACATGCTCCTGCGCGTTCCTACTGTAAGTTCATCAGGTCTGGATTCCTCTCCGATGACTAATGCCGGAGACGTCCTGAACTACGGTTGGGAGTATGATCTCAAGTGGCGTGACGACATAGGAAAGAACTGGCACTATGAGGTAGGCTTCAATCTTACTTGGATGAAGAACAAGGTTACGAAACTCGGAACAGGCAACGAACCTATCTATGGCTCATATCTGAGCGAGGGAAGTATCGTTGACTATGTCACCAAGACGGCTGTCGGACAGCCTATCGGCTCGTTCTACGGCTATGTGACCGACGGAATATTCAATACATTGGAGGAAGTTCGCAACAGTGCACAGTACCAGACAGGTCGTGCCGACAACGAACAGACTTACAAGCCCGGTGATTTCAGATGGAAAGACCTCAATGGTGACAACCAGATTACAGCCGAAGACCGTACATATCTGGGTTCTCCGCTTCCGAAGTTTGTGTTCGGTATTCCGTTGGCAGTGGGCTATAAGAACATTGACCTGAGCATCTTCTTCCAGGGACAGACCGGAAACAAGATATTCAATGTTATGGACTACTATCTCTACAACGGTGCCAACGGCAACAGCATCGCCAATCTGCGCTCGCTGCACTGGTCCGGTCAGATTGAGAACTATGGCCGTGAGTGGTATCCGCTCAACCTTGACGCAACCGTGCCCGACCTTGACAGCGGCGATTCTCCGCGCAACTTCCGTTCAAGCAACTTCTTCGTGAAAGACGGTTCCTATATGCGTCTGAAGCAACTCATGCTCACCTACAACTTCCCGCAGAGCATTCTGTCCAAGTTGAAGATATCAAGTCTGGCACTGTCTCTGACAGGTTACAACCTCTTGACCTTCACTGCATACGACGGATTCGACCCTGAAGTCGGACGTGTGTCGGGAACTGAGAGCAACAACCTCGGTATGGGCGTGGATCAGGGTAACTATCCTCAGGCTCGTTCGTTTACTTTCGGAATAAAACTCGGACTTTAATACAGGACTCCTACTATGAACAAGACAATTATAAAGATTACGCTTGGTGCGTCGTTGGTAGTGGCGTTGAGTGGCTGTAGCGACTTTCTTGACAAGGAAGTGATAGGCAGGGCTACCGACAAGACATACTATGACACCCAATATAAGATGCAGTCGGCTCTCGATGCAGCATACGATATGCTCCAGAGCGACAGTTACAATGATCAGGAATGGCGTTTCGGAGAAGGCATGGGCGACAATGTCTATGACTCGGACGAGGGAACATCATCGCAGATGGGACAGCTCGTGAACTTCATCTACACCACTTCCAACACATGGATTCTGCAGCGTTGGCAGGTGAACTATAAGGGTATACACCGTGCAAACCAGGTGATATACAACATTCACCGTGTGAAAATCTCTACAGACTCATACAGCCAGTACAGGGAGATACGCAATATCTACGGTCAGGCTCTGTTCCTTCGCGCGTTCTACTACTTCAATCTGGTGAAGTCTTTCGGCGGAGTGCCAATCCGTCCGGAGAACGAGGGCGTGGAGAATCTTGTGATTCCGCGCAGTTCGAGAGAAGAGTGTTATGACTACATAGAGAAAGACCTGCGCCGTGCAGCGGTCATGCTGGAGTCTTCCTACAGCGGAACGTCCAACCTTGGCAAGGCTACCAAGGGTGCAGCAGTGGCTCTTCTGATGAAGGTTCTCATGTATAAGGCAGAGAACGGAGTGCAGTCCAAGGAATGGGAAGAGGTCGTTGAACTCGGTAAATATATCGTTGACGGCGGCACGATGACCTATCGCCAGATGCTGGAATGGGAAGGCACCGATGACGAATGGGAAGCTCTGCGTGAGGAACTCTGGTTCAAGCCGAAGCGACTTATCCTCGATGGTGCTGTCTCTGAGTACGAATCGCCTGACGATGCACTGCCAAACATAAGCAAGAACTACTCTTTGCAGTATGTGGACTACTACGGTTCTGCTCTCCATAATGGTGACAAGTGGGCTTATTGCTTCCAGTTCTACAACGACGGAGAGTTCTGCAAGAGTTCAGTATTTGAGGTTGTGTTCAAGGAAAGTGCCGATGGCACGACCGGCGACACCAATGAAGGCTACGGACTTGAGTTCTTTGACGTGGGCAATTTGAAGATGTTCACCATGGATGAACTTATAAACAACATCTTCGCAACAGGTGATGCACGCCGCGATTTCGTCATTCACCACCAGACAACCACCTTTGACGGTGAGAACTGGCAGGGAGGTGAGGGCAATGTAGTTTCCCTCAAGTGGTACACGCCGAAGAAAGACAAACCGAAATACTCGGGTGACAACGGCAAGAACCGCCGTGTCATACGCTTCCCGGAGGTGGTGCTGACATATGCGGAGGCTCTCAATGAGTGTGGCGAACGCGCAGATGCTCTCGAGAAACTCAATATGTGCAAGAGTCAGGTTAACACCATCAACAACAGTACAGTGCTCTATCAGGCCGGCGGTTACGGTTTCATGCGTGACCAGATATGGAAAGAGCGCCGTTCGGAAATGGCGTTTGAGTGGGACCGTTACTTCGACCTCGTTCGCACAGGACAGGCTGCCAAGGTGATGCATGAGTTCGGCAACCGCCGTGCCAACCGCCGTGGTGCATACTTCCGCGAGGGCGTGAGCGACCTCCTGCCTATCCCTCAGACGGAGATAGACGTGTCAAACGGAACTGTTGTACAGAACCCTGGTTATTAATAACTCATTTTTCAGAACAATATGTTATACGATATGAAAAAGATATTAAGCTGTGCCTTGATGGCTTGTGCGCTGTTTTCCCTCGTTGCCTGCGACGATGACAATGTGGAGGCACGCCAGCCAGTGGCTTCCTTACGGTATGATGCGAGCAGCACAAACCTGGCGGTAAACCAGTCAATGGAAGTTTATTTCACAGGAGTTGCAGACCTTGTGTCTATATATACAGGCGATAAGGGACACCGTTACGAGTACCGCTCGGAGATGGAAACGGGAGTTGCCGTGAACAAAGGGCATTTCACATATTCCTATTCCGCTCCCGGTGTCTATAAAGTGGTGTGCGTCGCTTCGACCTTTGACACCTATATGGGCGACAATCTCCGTCAGGATACCTGCTCATTCTATGTCAAGGTGACCGATGACGTGGTGGAATTTGAAGATATCTACACCACTATCACTCCCAACACCTACTATGCTACAAGCGTAGACGACAACTCTTGGGTGCTCAACCTGCCGACAAAGCAGGTCTACAACGGTCGTGACATTGCGCTGAACCCAGCAAAACAGCGTATATACTATGACATCGCATCCGACTCGACACTCGTGTTCATCGACCTCGAAGAGGCTGACAAGCAGCAACTCGCCAATTATGGCAACCTCACTTCAGAGGAAAAGACTGCGCTCAAGGGCAAAGTGACATCAAGCAAGGTGCGTTATGACCTCTCCAAAGATCATGAGATTACCGTCCGTTCCTATTCCGGCACGATAAAGAACTACACCCTGTATTGCCTTATCTATCCGGAGTTCAAGACCATAAGTGTGAATGGAGTGAAAGGCGTGCTGTCGCGTGACGCTTTCGACCAGAGCAAACAGACGTACACGTTCAACCTGCCTGCAGGTACAGACCTGACCAATGTCACTGTGGAATATACTCTTGACGGCACAGGACAGTTCCTGTCAGGCACGAGCGAGGTGGCATCAGGTTCAACGGCTGACCTCTCAGGCTCTGAGTTCACCATTGTGCGCACTTCCGCAAACAATGCCAAGGCTCAGGCGGTGTCTAACATAGAGTTTGTATTCAACATCAACTGATGCGCCTGATTCACCGCAGACTATGATTTAAGGGGCTGTCCCTGCACAGTGTTGGGACAGTCCTTTCAAAGCCAAAAGGGTGATGTGACCGGACTTTTTGGCCGCCATGTCGCCCTTTCGCTTTATCTTCAGGGTAGTCGGAGATGCATTTACGGTACCCCAGTTCCGTGTGAAAGGAAGTTTGTAAAAGCCGTTGTAGGGCGTTGTGATTAGTTTTTGCTATATGAAAACCAACTAACATAAACAGAAATGAAGAAAACGATACTTTCGATAGTTGCCGTGGCGTTCGCCTTGTTGCCCCTTTCTGTGCAGGCTGCATGGCATGAGCCATATCTCAGGTCGCGTATCTTTTGGGACAATGCCACCCGAAAGACAGTGTTTCAGAGCGGAGGTTATCCGCGTCTCATACAACTTGCCGATGGCCGTCTCATGGCTGCGGTGGAGAACTCGGGCATCAATATAGCCTTCAGTACGGACAAGGGAAGCACCTGGTCAGACCCTATAAAGATAGTAACCAACACAAACAACATACCCAACTGCGTGCCTGACCTCGTCCAGTTGACTGACGGCACGATAATAGTGGCATACAATCCGCGCCCGAGTACGCCCTATACAGAAGACCGTCTCTTCGGTATCCGTTGTAAGAGGAGTACTGACAACGGCAAGACCTGGAGCGACGAAATCTTCGTCAACGACGCTTCCTACACATTCGGTGACGGCTGTTGGGAACCGTTTATGATGCAGTTGCCCTCCGGCGAGGTGCAACTCTATTTTGCCGACGAAGGTCCTTACCTGACATCATCGGAACAGCAGATAAGCCTGTGCCGCTCTTTCGACGGCGGACAGACATGGAGTGCGGCGCAGAAAGTGGCGTTCCGTGCCGGCTATCGCGACGGAATGCCGTCGGCGGCACTCCTCCACGACGGCAAGACAATAGCCCTTGCTTTCGAGGACAACGGTTGGAGCGGCATAAACGATTTCCTTCCCACGATTGTCACTTGTCCGTTGGAAACCAACTGGTACGACTATTGGGTAAGCGGAACTTCCTCCAACCGCTGGCAGGCAGTGGACTATTCTTCCTGCACGATGTATAAGGGTGGTGCTCCTTATCTGCGTGTGCTGCCTTGGGGAGAGACGATATTGTCATACCAAGGGCACGGCAACGGTCTTGAACCACTAGCTATGCTTGCCTATGTAGGCAATGAGGAGGCAAAGCAGTTCCGTGGCATGACCATGCCGTTCGGCACCGACAACTCGCTGTGGAATGCCCTTTCCGTAATCGATGAGGGTACAATCGTGGCTATCGGAGGCATGAACGGACGCATTGACATGATTAAGGGACGTGCCGTAAGACAGTTTGAAGCGCCGTTCTCACACCCTGTCATCGACGGCAAACAGACATATAACGAAGGCTACGGCTTCGCCAATGCCACACAGATGCTGCTCGGCCACAGTTCCGACAAAGTGCGCTTCACCGCCGATTTCGCCTATGACAAAGACTCGTTGTACTTCACTTCACGCATAAGTGATGTCACCTCACATCCGTTGTCCAATTCTTACGGTGATGGGATAGCCTTTTTCATCGATTGCAACTACGCTTCCGACCAGTATCCGGTCGACGGCGTATATCGCATAATGTTCCGTCGTGACGGTTCCGTGGTGGGCTATCAGGGTAAGGATTCCAACCATAGGTGGAATGTCAACACCCCTTCAGGTGTGCATTATGTCCTGAACAATGCCGCACGTTATTATATTGTCGAGGCGGCAATACCGTGGAAAGACCTCGGTTTTGAGACGGCTCCAGTCGGTCAGAAGATGCGTGTGAACGTCATGTTGCAGGACAATCAGGACGGAGGTAATGTGCCTGTCATCTCCATGATGCCAGATGCCCAGCGTGACGCGTCGTGGACATGGATGGACTTTGTCCTGCTTGAGCCCGACCCGACAGGTGTTGTTGATGTCAAGGACAATGCCAAGGACATCAGCGTAAAGTACGACAATGGCGAAGTGAGCGTCTCCGGCAACGCCGTGAAGACTGAAGTGTTTGCCAAAGACGGCAGGAAACTCGCTGTCCATGACGTGAAAAGGTTCGGTGTTCCGGCAGGTGAGGGCATGGTGATACTGCGCATTACCACCGACAAAGGTGCTGTCGTGACCCGCAAGATGTTGTTAGTATAGGCAGTAAAGACAATTTTTTATAAGCGAAATGAAAAAGACATTAATCTCTATAGTAGCCATGGCGTTTGCCGCTTTGCCTCTCTCGGTGCAGGCAGACTGGCACGAACCGTATCTCAGTTCACGCATCTTTTGGGACAGTGCTACCCGTAAGACCGTATTCAAGAGCGGTTGGTATCCGCGTCTGACGGAACTTGCTGACGGCCGTCTCATGGCTGTGGCGGAGAGTTCCGGCATCAATTACGCTTTCAGTACGGACAAGGGCAACACCTGGTCGGCGTCAATGAAACTCGTCGGCAACTCCAACAATGTGCCCAACTGTGTGCCAGACCTCATCCAATTGGCTGACGGCACGATAATCGTGGCATACAATCCGCGCCCGAACAGCCCTTACACGGAAGACCGCCCTTATGGTATCCGCTGCAAGAGGAGTACTGACAACGGCAAGACTTGGAGTGATGAGATAAACGTCTATGATGCTGCCTGCTATCCTGAAGCCGGATGTTGGGAGCCGTATATGATGCAACTGCCCTCCGGCGAGGTGCAACTCTATTACGCCGACGAAGGTCCTTACACGGAGACAACGGAACAGCAGATCAGTATGTGCCGTTCTTTCGACAGCGGACAGACATGGAGCGCACCGCAGAGAGTGTCGTTCCGTGCCGGTTTCCGCGATGGAATGCCGTCGGCAGTAATCCTCCATGACGGAGAGACAATAGCCCTTGCCTTCGAGGACAATGGTTGGACCAACGGTGGAGACTTCCTTCCTACGATAGTCACTTGTCCGTTGTCGGTCAACTGGCACGACTATTGGGCGGACACATCATCGGAACATCGCTGGCAGGCAGTGGACTATTCTATCAGCCCACGCTATGAAGGCGGTGCGCCTTATCTGCGTGTGCTGCCTTGGGGAGAGACCATTATCTCGCATCAGGGAACAGGCAACGGCATCACAAAATCGGCAATGATTGTCTATGTAGGCAACGAAGAGGCAAAATATTTCCGTGGTGCTACCATGCCGTTCGGCACAGAAAACTCGTTGTGGAACGGACTTGCCGTGATTGACACTGGCACTGTCGTGGCGATTGGAGGCATGGATGGGCACTCCGACATGATTAAGGGACGTGCCATAAGGCAGTTCCAGGCACCGTACTCACATCCTGTCATCGACGGCAAACAGACGTTGAACGAGGGCTATGGCTTTGCTAACGCCACACAGATGCTGCTCGGTCACAGTTCTGACAAGGTGCGTTTCACCGCCGATTTCGCCTATGACAAAGACTCGCTGTACTTCACATCACGCATAAGTGATGTCACTCCGAATCTCTTGGCAAATTCCTATGGCGATGGAGTGACGTTTTTCATCGACTGCAACTATGCTTCTGACAAGTATCCTGTAGACGGCATACACCGCATTCTCTTCCGTCGTGATGGGAAAATGGTATGTTATAAGGGTCAGACTGCAAAAAACAGATGGGGCACCAACACCCTTCCCAATGTACATTATATAGTCAACAGTGCTGACCGTTACTATATTGTCGAGGCGGCAATACCGTGGAAAGACCTCGGTTTTGCGACGGCTCCAGTCGGTCAGAAGATGCGTGTGAACGTCATGTTGCAGGACAATCAGGACGGAGGCAATGTGCCTGTCATCTCCATGATGCCCGATGCCCAGCGTGATGCGTCGTGGACATGGATGGACTTTGTCCTGCTTGAACCCGACCCGACAGGCGTTTATGATGTAAAGGACAATGCCAACGACATCGGCGTAAAGTACGACAATGGCGAGGTGACCGTTTCCGGCAACGCCGTGAAGACCGAAATTTTCTCTGTCGATGGCAGGAGACTCGCTACATACACGGCCAACCGTTTTGGCGTGCCGACTGGTGACGGTGTCGTGATACTGCGCATCACCACCGACAATGGGGCTGTCGTGACCCGCAAGATGTTGCTCGTGTAGAATGTCTTTGACGGATAAAGAATGCCGAAAAAGTTTCCTGTACGGTATGTTATGATTAAATTTGCATCGAAAATGACAAGATACCGCTTTCTCCTCTCTCTCGTTCTGTCAATGATGATAGGTCACGCCTGTGCCCTCACCATTGACTCTCTCCGTGTTGCAGCCACGCTTGATGAGGCTCGTTTCACCGACGGCACACTTCATGCCACGTTCTTTACTGATGCCGCAAGTGCTGTTGACTACAGTCTTGCCGACGCTTCCGGCAGTGTGGTCGCCTCGGGTTCTCTGCCTTATGTGCGTAACGCGGCCGACAGGAAACTGGACATAGAGGTGAAGAATGTCAGGAAATGGAGTGACGAGACACCTTGTTTATATGTGCTCAGCATCTCCGCAAAAGACAAGAACGGCAGCGTCTGTGCAACGGTTTCACATTCCGTGGGCTTTCGTGTCGTGACAACACGTTACGGAAAGTTCTATGTCAACGGTCTTACACCCTCTCTGCGCGGTGTCAATGCCAACAGGCTGCTTGCCGGTTCTGACAGGCAACGGATGCTCGAATTGATAACTCTGTTGAAACGCAACAACCTCAATGCAGTCCGTACGGATTGCATTGACGAACGTTGGTTGGGGCTTTGCGATGAACAGGGCATATATGTTTGTCCGGATGTGTCGTCTTTCAGAAAAGCCGGGACGGCTGACAAGATTGCAGATTTGTATCGTGTGGCAAATCATCCGAGCGTTGTCCTGTGGAGTACAGAGGCAGTCGACGGCAATGACAGCGATGCTGTCGCATTGTCAAAGTTGTTGAAGTCGATGCCTGGCGCACGCCCCGTAATGTTTGCCGGTGTGGCTGCTGCTACTATCGCCACGGATGTGTATTTCCCAAAATCAATCTCGCCAAAGGAGGCAGATGCCTTTTGCAATTCCGCATTCCCTCTCCATGAGAAACCGCTTGTGATAGATGAACTCGTCAGAACAGGCGGCAACGGTTACGGAGGTGTGGATGAATGGGTGCAGATGTTGGGAAAATATTCGCGCTTCGCCGGTTTCTTCTTGCCCGAAGGGGCTGTTTCCGATATGGAGAATGGTCCTGCTCCCGGTATCGTCGAGTTGGCTTACCAACTCAACAGAGTGCGTATCCTGTCGCAGGCACCGCGTGTGGGACGGTTGTCGCTGTGCAATGACAATCTCTCCAAACCGCTATCGGATGTCGCCCTGACATGGCAAGTGGTCAGCAATGGCACTATTGTCAGCGAGGGGACGTGCTCCGCACCCGATGTAAAGGCTGGCAATATTGCTGGAATAAACCTGAAACTTGCCGATTTGGCAAAGGCTTACCCTGCGGGAGAACTCGCTCTCAATGTGTATTGCCGTCTTGACAAGGCGCAGGGACTGTTGCCTAAGGGGCATGAATTGGCACGCAGCCAGTTCGTTATCCGTAGTTTCAGGAGTTTAGACACCCTCTCCTCAACCTTGCCGGCAGTGGACAGTAAACTGAAGATAAAGGAAAAAGCAGGGCTGACCAGCATCTCCAATGCACGCTGCAAGGTTGTTTTCGACACCAAGACAGGTTTCATGTGCCAGTATAATGTCGGCGGTGTCGACCTGTTGTCGCCGTCGGTGCAGTTCCAACCGAATTTCTGGCGCACTCCTACCGACAACGATCTCGCTTCAGGGGCAGACAGTATATACTCCTTATGGCGCAATCCTGATATGCAACTGCAAAGCATTGCTGCGTCCAAGGTTGTCAATCCGTCCACCGGACGCAAGGATGTGTGCGTCAAGACACAGTACGCTCTGTCTGTGCAGAAAGTCTCGCTCACAATATCATACACTGTTTCGGAAGACGGTTCAGTGCTCGTCAGGCAGAGTGCTTCCATGCTTCCCGGCAGTACTTCTGCCGCTATCGCACCGCGGTTTGGCATGGCTCTCGTCGTTTCTGACAGTTTCAGCAATGTCCGTTTCTTCGGTCGCGGACCGTTGGAGAACTACTGCGACCGCAAGCAATCGCAGTTCGTAGGCGAATATTTGATGCCTGTCAATGATATGGGGTGGTGCTATTCACATCCTCAAGAGAACGGACTGCGTACGGATTTGCGTTGGATAAGACTTACTGACAATGCCGGTCACGGTCTGGAGATAAAGTCACGAAACCTCTTTTCCGCCAGTGCTTCGCATATGGGGGACACTTCAGAAACGGTACACGGTGTGCGCCTGTGCCTTGATTCGGCACAGATGGGTGTCGGTGACTATGTAAACGGCGGTGAGTATCCTCAGACTTTCAGCGACACGCGCGTGTTCTTTAGAAACCTGGATTTCTCGTTCCTGCTGTGCCCACTGGTGCAATAAATCTCTGATTCATTGCCTGTCATAATGAAAAAATACCAATTCACGATGAAGAAATATCTCCTCTCGGCAGTCATAGCCTTCCTTTTCGCTGTTCCTGCAACACTTCATGCTGAAACATGGAAGAACCCTTTCACGCTTGAAGGACAGGCTGGCGGCGGTGTGGCAGACCCTTTCGTGTTCAAGTTCAAAGGCGTTTATTATATGTATTGCACCGGCGACGCTTCGCAAGTCTTGTGCTGGCAGTCGCGTGACCTTGTTAACTGGAGCAGACCTACGGTGTGTTGTACCGATGCAGTTGCCGTATATGCCTACGCTCCAGAGGTGAAATACTGGAACGGAAAGTTCTATATGGTGTCCTCGCCGTCGGGTAACGGTCACTATGTACTTACGTCCGACAGTCCCACAGGTCCGTTCGTGCGTGCCACAGGGAATCTCGGCTATGAGATAGACGGCAATATCTTCATCGATGATGACGGCAAATGGTATTTCTATCATGCCAACGGAGGCGGCATCCGCGGCTCTCTCATGCCGTCCTCCCTGTCGTTCGGTTCGGATGTATCTGTTGTCTCGGCTATGGCAGGACAGTGGACAGAGGGACCTGAGATGTTCAAACACAACGGCAAATACTATCTCCTGTGCTGCGGCAACCATTATCTGTCGCGTGGCTACCGCACCAATCTGGCGGTGTCTGCCACGAGCCCGCTCCACGGTTTTGAGTCACAGGCGGAGCAGAACCCCATTCTCATCAGTACTGACGGCATTGACAATTTCTACGGATTGGGTCACGGTTCGGTGGTCGTAGGTCCTGATCTCGACACATATTATTTCTGTTACCACAACATAAACCTGACCGGCGGTGCCAATTACCGCTACATGAACATCGACAAAATGGGGTGGAATGGTGACAAACTCATGATTTACGGTCCGACGACATGGGAGCAGACAATGCCGGCTGTTGCCGACAACGACTACTTTGACCGTGAGGAAATAGGGGCTGACTGGACTTTCGACGGTGGCGAATGGTCGATTGCCTATGCCGACCACCTCGCACAGACAGCATCTGTCAACTCTATGTGCGTTGCTATAAAGACTGACAAATGCTATTCTGACGACTATACTGCCGAATTTACTCTCCGTCTCAACTCCTCTGAGGAGCAGGGACGCTTCGGGGCAGTCTATGCTTCCGACGGACAGTCTCGCCGCATGGCCTTCCTCAACTCCGCAACAAAGCAACTCGAACTCGTTTCGGAAGAGCCGGGCGAGAGTGCCACCAAGACCACATACGACCTTGTCGGTGATTTTGACACCCATGTCTGGCACAGCATAAAGGTCACGAAACGTGGAAGTGAGGTGCGCGTCTTTGTTGACGAACTGTTGCGTGCTACGGTCGCTGACCCCGGTATCTCCGGCAGCATAGGCTATGTGGCGGACGGCTGCAAGGCGGATTTTGGCTACATAGCGGCCAATGACAACCCTACGGATGTGAACTTTACCCAGACTGCACTGCCTGTCCCAGGTGTCATCGCCGCCCCGCATACGACATCCACATCAGCCTCTACGGGTGACCTGACGCTCAGTTACGGTACGGCACACTACCTCTCCATGAATACAGGAGACAATGCCACATACTGGCTTAATCCCCGTGTGAAGAGCCCTTACCACATCGGTCTCCGCTATCGTGCAGCCTCTGCTGCCACCGTGAGTATAAAGGTCAATGGCGAGACTGCCGTTTCCGGCATATCGCTCCCTGCCACCAAGAACTCTGCGTGGAGTGTGTTTACAGTCAACAACGTGGCTCTGACAAAGGGCGATGCCACACTTGAGATAACTGTCGACGAGGGTTCGGTAGACCTCTATGAACTGAATGTCCGCATGGGAGTAGCCAGCCCGAAAGCCATAACGGATGATTTCAGCGGTACGCTGACGAAAAACTGGAAACATACTGAGGGTACATGGACGATAAGCGGCGGTGTTCTGAAAAGTCCTGACTACGGAAAGATAATCTCCGGTGGCACTTCCTATCTCGGCATTGCCGACTTCACGGCAGAGGCAGACGTCAGTTTCAGCGGCAATATCAATGGCGGTATAATCTTTAGAGTGAACAATCCGGCATACGGAGGGGCTGGTACGGACGCTTCGGCAGGTTCTGACTTCCTGCAAGGCTATTTCTTCGGACTGTCGTCGACAGGTGCCGTGCTCGGCAAACAGAACTATAACTGGACGCAACTGTCAAGCAAAAACATGACGATAACCTCCGGCTCGACCTATCATCTCAAGGTCGTGGCAGAGGGGAACACATTCAAGTGTTATGTCAACGACATGACTACACCGGTGATAACCTATACGGATGCGTTGCCGTTCATCGCTGGACGTGTGGGATTCCGCACGCACAACAGCACTGCGACATTCGACAATTTTGTGCTTACTCCGGCTTCTGACACACCCTCAGGCATACTTCTGCCCTCAGGGGACGGTGCTTCCGATAGTGAGGAAACTGTTGAGGCGTTTACCGTGTACGGTGTGAAAGTTGCCTCCGCACCCAACCGTGCGGCACTGAGAACGATGCTCCCCAAAGGCATGTATATAATAAAAGGTGAAGGCAAGGCAGACAAGGTCGTTCTGCAATAACAAGTTTTCTGCTACGATAACATGATTTCCACAGGTTCGCGACTACACACATATAAAGACAGAATAACGGTTTTGCTGTTGGCACTCTGCTTCGGAGTGGGCGCAATGGCATTTCCACTGGATTTCCATTTCCGTCATATCACCAGCGAAAACGGACTTCCGCACCAGCAGGTGGAAGCGTTGGCACAGGATGCCGACGGCAATATATGGATAGGAACGCGCAACGGACTGTGCCGTTATGACGGTTACGATATCCGCACCTATTATCATGACACCTCCAATTCCACGTCATTGCCCGGCAATTTCGTAAACAAACTGTTCGTGGACAGCCACAACCGTGTGTGGATAGGCACGAGCAACGGACTTTGCCGTTACTGTCCTGCCACCGACGGATTTGTCTCTTATCCTGTGTCCGGCGTGTCTGCGGTGGTCGAGAACAGTCGTGGAATGGTCTTCTATGGCGGTGGTGAACTCGGAGTCTATAACGAGAAAGCCGACAAGTTCAACACGTTGCCGTCACTCGATGCAGACTATATCCTGTCACTTGCCTTTGACAGTCAGGACAGACTCTTTGTTGCCACCAACACATCCGTGTTCTACTACAATGCGCCATTGAGCAAGATAACCTATCTGAGCGAAGATTACTATTCCGATTTCCTGACCGGTTCCGACGGAATAGTGCCTATGCTGTTTGACAGGAAAGGCCGTCTGTGGATGGGACGCAACGGCAAGGGTGCGATGCGTGTGAACCTGCATACCGGCGAGAAACATATCTTTGAGACATGGAATACTGCCGACGGTCTTGTGCGCGCCATAACAATGGACAGCCGCAACCGTGTGTGGCTGAGCACGGAGAAAGGTATTGTCATCGTCAATCCCGATGATACGGAAGAGGTATT
Source organism: Bifidobacteriaceae bacterium (assembly GCA_963627025.1). Classification (GTDB taxonomy): domain Bacteria; phylum Bacteroidota; class Bacteroidia; order Bacteroidales; family Bacteroidaceae; genus Prevotella. Next base: position 39,796 of record CAVFZF010000012.1, read on the forward strand.
GCAGAACCAACTCAACAATGTCTCCGTTTACACAGTCCTCTGCGACAGGGATGACAATATGTGGGTGGGCTCTTACTTCGGCGGCGTTGACCTCCTGACGGCCAGCAGCAGCCAGTTCTCATGGTGGAAACCAGGCATCGGCGGACGCAACGTCTGCGGTGAAGTGCCGAGAATGATGATAGAGCCTGAACCGGGGAAAATATGGATTGCCACCGAAGACAACGGAATGTGCGTGCTTGACATGCACTCGCACACGGCAACGCCTTTTACAGCAATCCCCAACATAGGTACCAATGTCCACAGTCTCTATTTTGACCGTGCTTCTTCTGACCTTTGGATAGGTACATTCCGCAACGGACTGTTCTGTTACAACACCCGCTCGGGTAAGACACGCCGTTATGACACTTCTGACGGACTGCCTTCCAATTCCATATTCTCCTTTACCGTGCAGCGCAACGGTCGCTTGTGGATAGGCACTACCAACGGTATCCGTTACTATGATCCCTCTACCGACACGTTCCGCAAGTGCGGCGACCGGTTGCTCGACACCCATTTTGTCTATGCACTCTGTGTTGACCGCAAGGACAATGTGTGGGTGGGAACATCGAATGAGGGTCTTTACCGCATTGACAACCGCAGCGGCAAGGTCAGGAAATGGGTGAAAGGAGACGGTCAAGGACTGCCCGACAACTACATAACCTGTCTGTTTGAGGATAGCACCGGGCGTATGCTCATCGGAACAAACAATAACGGTCTGCACTATTTTGACGCAGTAGGGGGGGCAATTCGTCCCTTCGGCAATGAGGCATCCGTGTTCAGAAGTTCCGTGTGCAGCATCAATGAAGACCGTTCGGGCAAGTTGTGGATAAGCACAAGCAGCGGTCTGTTCTCCTACTCGCCGCAGAAAAGGTCGTTCGTGTGCTTCACTACCAACGACGGACTGCCTACCAACCAGTTCAATTTCTCCTCTTCTCTGCTCTCGTCTGACGGTACGATGTTCTTCGGAACGGTCAACGGACTGGTGTCGTTCGACCCGGAGAAGGTGAAAGTGCAGAGCGGACCGTTCCGTGTCTTCATGAAGGATCTCATGCTCAACAACAGCATTGTCACCACTGCCACACCCGATTCTCCGCTCAACGGCGAACTCGACGAGATGCAGGAGATACACCTTTCCTATAAACAGGCACATTTCTTGAGCATCGATTACGGTGTGATAATGCCGGCAAATGCCCACTCCATAGAGTACCAGGTGCGCATTGACGGCATTGACAAGGAGTGGCGCAATGTGGGAACGGAGCACAGGTTCTTCGCCTATAATATGCCTTCCGGCACCTACAAACTGCGTATAAGGGCAAACAACTCCAACAGCGGTTGGGAGAAATGTCCCGAAAAGACACTCAGCATAGTGGTCGCTCCTCCTCCGTATCGCTCCCCTTGGGCTTACATGATTTATTTCCTGTTGCTCGGTGCTGCCGTATATGCAGGGTGGAGAATATTCTCCGTGCGTCTGAAGGAGAAGAACGAGATAAAGATAGCAAATATGGAGATGGAAAAAATAGAGGAGATGGATCGCGAAAAGTTCGATTTCTTCACTTCCGTTTCCCATGAACTGAAAACTCCACTCTCGCTCATCGTGGCTCCGCTGAAGAGCATTCCGCGTGAGGAACTCACCGAGGAATCGAGGCAACACCTTGACATCGCCATAAAGAACACTGCCAAAATGAAGCGTATGGTAAACGAGTTGGTGACCTTCAACAAGGTGGAGACCAACAGTTTCCCGTTCTATATCCAGTACGGCAACCCTCTGTCGTTCCTCGCAAGCGGTCTTTCTCCGTTCCACAGTGTAGCCGCCGAGAAGAAACTGACCTTCAGCATAGACTGTGAGGACAATGGAGAGAAAGTGTGGTTCTCGCCGTCATACGTAGAGATGATTGTCGACAACCTGATTTCCAACGCCATGAAGTTCACTCCTGAAGGCGGTTCTGTGAGTGTGAAAGCGCGCATCACTGCCGCCGAGACAGGACAGTTCGTGTTCTTGCATATAGAAGTTGCCGATACGGGCATAGGCATTGAACCGAAAGAACTCGACAACATCTTCAGCCGTTACTATCAGACCAAGCGCGGATATAATGTGGACAGCAGCGGTTGGGGACTGGGACTGTCGCTCGTAAAGCGTCTGGCGACCATCCATAAGGGTGATGTCAGCGTGCAGAGTGCTCCCCACAAAGGTTCTACGTTCACCGTTGAACTGAATGTTTCTGCCAGTGCTTTCGATGAGAAATGCCGTCTGACAGATGACAAGGTGATAGTGCCGCTCTCGCAATACAAGTTCTCTTCTTCCGCTCTCGATATGCTGCCGGACACCACGAAGGAGAATGTTGCCGTAGATGTGAACAGGGACACTATCCTCATAGTGGATGACAACAAGGACCTTGTCGATTTCCTCTCGAAGCATTTCGCACGGAAATACAATGTCCTCACGGCTTCTGATGGAGTGGAAGCCCTTGAAATTGCACACACGAAGCCCGTACAACTAATCGTCACCGACGTGATGATGCCCCGCATGGACGGCATAGAACTCTGCCAGAAGATAAAAGGTGAGATGGAGACATCCCACATCCCGGTAATTCTGCTTACGGCAAAGAGCGAGAGCAGCGACGTCGTGGCTGGCTACAACAGCGGTGCCGAGGGATATGTGTCCAAACCTTTCGACCCACAGGCTCTTGACCTTCAGATTGACAACATCATGCGCTTGCGCAGAAACACGCAGAAAGAGATTGTCGACACGGCAAAGGAGAATATGGAGGCAGTGCAGATTTCAGACCTCGACAAGGACTTTATCAACCGCATAAACCAACTTGTGGATGACAATATTGGCAATGCCGACTTCAATATCGGCGATGTTACGGCAAGCATAGGCATAAGCCGCACACTGCTGCACGTCAAGATGAAGAACCTCGTGAATATGTCCATGGGCGAATATATACGCAAGAAGCGTCTCGACAAGGCGTGCTCGCTGCTCCGTCAGGGCTACAACGTGTCGGAGACGGCCTACCGTACGGGATTCTCTGACCCGGGCTATTTCTCCAAGACTTTCAAGAAGAACATAGGCGTGAACCCTACGGAATATGCGTGACAAGGCTGTTCCTTGCAAGTGGGGCAATATCTTCCATAAACGAACATAACCTGAATCGATAAACTAAAAAACACTGGGAACTATGAGGAAAAAAACATCATCTCTCCTGTTTGCACTTGCCGTGGCAGTGTCTTCCGTCGCACAGACAGCCAACTACACCAATCCCGTTTTGCCGGGCATAGCCGATGCCGGTGTCATCCGCTACGCTGGGAAATACTATCTCGGCGGTGTGGCGACCCACGGCGACTTTTTCGTGAGCGACGATCTTGTGCATTGGGACAAGAGAATCCACGTTTTCGACTTCGAGAACGACTGGACACGGGGCACAGGGGCAAAGAACAACCAGGTGCATGCCAATGACATGACCTATAGCGGTGGACTTTTCCACCTCCTTTTCAGTGCAAACTACTGGGGGAAAGACCGCCATATCGTTCACATAACCCATGCCACATCGCCCAATATTGAGGGACCGTTCCGTGAAGTCCGTGAGGACCAGTGGTATGAAAACCGCATTGACCCTCAGGTTTTTATCGATGAGGACGGCAAACACTACCTTTATATGGTAAAGTTCACCGACGGCAACACGATATGGGGACGCCCTCTCAACGCTGACTACACCTTTGCCGGTGACGCAGTGTGCCAGTTCAGTTCCCAACCGGGGACGTGGGAGACCGATGACAACCGTGTTGCGGAGGGACCGTTTGTGATAAAGTACCGTGGCAAATACTACATGATGTACAATGCGAACCACACTTCTCCTTCCTACGGCAACTATCGTCTGGGCGTATGCGAGGCTTCTTCGCCGCTTTCGTTCGGTCCTGGCGGCAAATATCCTCACCCTGTAGTCAGTCCGCAGACGGATGCCATAGCCGAGAATTACACCGATATCATCGTCTACGGCAACGGCTCCTTCAATCCCATAGACCTCAATGCTGACACCATACGCTTCTCCTACAGCCGCCGTCCGGCAGGCAAACTGATGATGAAGATAGGGCAGCAGGATGGATGCACCGTGCTGTTGAACGGTCATGCGCTGAATTCCGACCGCTCTGACTACCGCCTCGTGGAGATAAAACCGGAGTGGATGGTCGCCGGAAACAACGTTATAACGGTGAAGAGGGAGTCTGACAGGTCACGTCTTGTAGCACTCTCGCTCTATGATATGCCTGTCGAGACCATTGCCGGTGACCTTCTTCTCACGCCCGGACAGCCCAATATCGTGCGCGGACTTAACGCTTGGGAGTGGTGGCTGGTGTATATGGCGAATAGCGGTTGGAGTCGCAGCCAGTATATAGACCGCATCCATTTCACGCAAAACCGCCTCTGTGTCGACGGAATTACCGGTCACAACACGACAAACGCCTTTCATCCCTCACCGTCGAAGCCTGTCTACAGCGGTACTTGCGTTGACAGTATTCCGCAGGATGCCGCCGCTTTCGTGGCGGAAATCACGTTCCTGTCGCACGGAGCACAGGGCGGAGTTTATGTAGGCAATCGTGAGGTAGCCCTTCCAAAGGGTATGAAGACCGGTGTTGCCCATGTCTGGCGCATCGAGAAGAACCATGCGCTGCTCACTGTGTGGGTTGATGGAGTGCTGGCAGCAGATGCCGTGACAGTCGATTCTGCCGACAACAGGATAAGGCTGGCGGCAGGTGCAGAGCAGTGTGACGTGCAGTATATCGCCTATACTCCCGGTTGGGACGAGTACGGTTCGCGTTTCAGCGGTTGGGACGGTATGGAGGCTGACGACACGGGACTGTGTCTTGCTGCCGCTGATGTGCTCAAAGGTGATGCCGCCACAGACTACGAACTGTCGCTGATGCTCCATAACGCCACGCCCGACAAGGGGCGCTACGGCGTGTATGCTGCCTATACGGACGACCGCAACTATGTCCGTGTGACCATAGACGCGGCAGACAGGCAACTGGTGGTGGAGAACTGCACCAAGGGAAAGGTGCGCACGCAGACAGTGGCGATGAAGAAAGACCGCATACGCTATCCAGACCTGAAGAATACCGACTCTTTCGAACAGCAGTATCGCTTTGACTCGGATACCTATGTCTCCGCTGTCGAACTGCAAAGGCTTGCTCCCGGTGCTGACCCTTATGCCGCTGCGCTGGGCCTGGACAATGATGTCACACGCCTGTTCCGTGAGGATATGGCTTCACGGATGACGCTTTCGTGGCTCGACGGTGATACCTGGCGTCCTCTGTCCTACACTTCTTCGGTGGACGAAAACCGTGCCGACTGGCAGAAAGTGTCGTTCAGTCCGGTGAAAACGCGTGCCTTGCGCTTCATAAATGCCGATCCTACCTATCACAACCGCAATATCTACCGCATAAGGACTGCCGAGGAGTTCGCTTCCGACTGCCAGTTGCGCATCGAGAAGCGTGGTGCAGACATTCGCGTGTATGTTGACAACGACCTGATGACCACCGTAAGCACACGCTCGGCAAAGCCTGCGCGCATCGGACTGTGGAGCGATGGCGTCGCTGACGCTTCAGTCAAAAATATGCTGTACTACATTGTGAAATGACAGTCCGCCCTTACGGCGAAACGGTGACAAAGGTGCAGGTGCACCCGTATAAACAGAGAAGCCGACCCGAAGGTCGGCTTCTCTGATGTTGGACTATCCGGACTCGAACCGAATCAAACAGAACCAAAACCTGTTGTGCTACCATTACACCATAGTCCAATCATCTTTGTGCAGAGTGACATCGTGTCACTTCTGCGGTTGCAAAGTTAGTCTTTTTTCACGAACTGGACAAATTTATTTCGCCGTAAGGAGGAAATACTTCTTTTTGCCCTGCTGTACGAGGAGATATTTGCCGTCGATAAGGTCGGCGTCGGTTATCGTCACGTCAGCCTGTGAGAGTTTCTCCTTGTTCAGACTTACGCCTCCGCCCTGTGTGAGTTTGCGCATCTCGCCCTTGGAAGAGAATATCTGTGCGCCCTCGGTAAACAGGTCAATGGCCTTGACACCGCCTTTCAGTTGGTCGAGACTGATGTCAAAGTGCGGCACGCCGGCAAAGACATCGAGCAAAGTCTGCTCGTCAAGTTTCAGCAGAGCCTCCTTTGTGGACTTGCCGAACAGTATGTTGCTTGCCTCGATTGCCATGGCGAGGTCTTCCTTTGAGTGTACCATGACGGTCACTTCTTCAGCAAGTTTCTTCTGCAAGATGCGCAGTCCCGGGTTCTCCTTGTGCTCTGCGGCGAGCGATTCGATAGTTTCCTGGTCGAGGTCTGTGAATATCTTTATGTAGCGTTCTGCGTCTTCGTCAGATACATTGAGCCAGAACTGGTAGAACTGATACGGCGTTGTGCGGTTGCGGTCAAGCCAGATGTTGCCGCTCTCGGTCTTTCCGAACTTCTTTCCGTCGCTCTTTGTGATGAGCGGACAGGTGAGTGCGAAAGCCTGAGCCTCCACTCCGAGGGTGCGGCGGATGAGTTCCGTTCCTGTCGTCATGTTGCCCCACTGGTCGTTACCGCCAAGTTGCAGACGCACGCCACACTCCTGATAGAGGTGGAGGAAGTCGTATCCCTGAAGCAACTGGTAGGTAAACTCGGTGAAAGACAGACCGTCACGCGCTGTACCGTTGAGTCTCTGCTGCACACTGTCCTTTGCCATCATGTAGTTGACGGTGATGTGCTTGCCGACAGTACGGGCAAAATCGAGGAACGTGAAGTCCTTCATCCAGTCGTAGTTGTTGACCATCTCCGCCTTGTTCGGTTCGGTGCTGTCAAAGTCAAGGAACTTCGACACCTGTTTCTTTATGGCTTCCTGATTATGGTAGAGTGTCTCTGAATCGAGCAGGTTGCGCTCCTGGCTCTTGCCTGAGGGGTCGCCGATCATGCCGGTAGCGCCTCCCACGAGCAGGTAAGGTTTGTGTCCGCAACGCTGCAGGTGGCGCAGCATCATGATGCCACAGAGGTGACCGATATGCAGGGAGTCTGCTGTTGGGTCGGTTCCGAGATATGCCGACACCATGTTCTTGGTCAGATATTCTTCCGTGCCCGGCATTATCTGTGCCAGCATGCCTCTCCATTTCAGTTCTTCTACAAAATTCTTCATATCCGGTTGAATAATTGTTTATGTCTGTTATTGTCGTTTTGCTTCTGCCATCTTGCCGTCATGGCACCGGGTCATAACCCGAACCGCCCCACGGATGACATCTCAGCAACCGCCGTATGGCAAGGTAAAGTCCCTTGACAGGACCGTGTTTCTTCAGTGCCTGTACGGCATATTCCGAGCAAGTGGGCGTAAATCGGCATGAGGGTGGTGTGTAGGGGCTTATGCAGACTTGGTAAAACCTTATTGGAAGGAGCAGTATCCGTACCGCCAATCTCGACAGTGCGCACTGCCGTTTGTCTGTGTCAGCAGCCATAGGTCTTTTCCGATATCCTCTGCATGAGGTTCTTCACCCGTTTTTCCACATCGTGCGATGGCCACAGTTTCTTGTCGAGCCAGATGAAGGCAATCATCACAGACTGTGGTTTCGCAGCGTTTGCCTCGTTTACGATGCACGCTTTGTTGAGTCTGTAAGCCTCCCTTATCTGCCGTTTCACCCTGTTTCTGTCTACTGCGTGTTTCAGGTTTCTCTTCGGTGCACTCACCATCATTCTCACCTGTTCGTTGTCTTCCTGCACAGTGCCGATGTGATAGACAGCCCTTATGGGGAAAGCCGACATTGAGCGACTGCCCTCTCCGAAAAGCCTGTCGAGGGTTCTCTTGCCGTAAAGTCTTTCTTTTTTAGGCAGGGTATGGGCTGTCGCTTGCGCCATGTTATTGGTTTTGCAGATATTCCTTCAGTGCTCCTGTCATGGAGTTGTGGCGCTCGTTGGGCACCATGAGGTCGAGTCTGAGACCCTCTTCCTTCAATGCCTGTGCCGTGGCAGTGCCGAAGACGCCGATTTTTATGTCGCCTTGGTTGAAGTCAGGGAAATTCTGGCGGAGAGCCTTCACTCCTGTAGGGCTGAAGAAGAGCACCATGTCGAAATCGAACTTGGTCTTCTCTTCTTCTGTCAGGTCGTTGCTCACCGTGCGGAACATCACACACTCCCTGTGGCGCAGTCCTTTTGCGTCCATCAGGTTCTTGATGTCATCGTTGTGCACGCTGCTCAACGGCACGAGGTAACGCTCGTCCTTGTGCTTCATCATCTGCGGAATCAGATCGTCCATCTTGCCGGTCGTACCGAAGAAGATCTTGCGTTTCCTGTACTGCACATACTTCTGTATGTACAGCGCAATTGCCTCTATGGGACAGAAATACTTCATTGTCTCGGGGATGGTAATTCTCATCTCCTTTGCGAGACCGAAGTAGTTGTCGATGGCGTGGCGTGATGTGAACACCACAGCGGTATAGTCGAGCAGATTGATTTTCTGCTGGCGAAACTCCTTAGCGTCCAGTCCTACGACCTTGAAGAAAGGACGGAATACGCACTCAACGCCGCACTCGGTCTCAATGTCAAAATATGGTGACTTTGCACTTGCCGGCTTTGGCTGCGAAACCAAAATCTTCTTTATCATTTTGTACTAAAAATTGATTTGCAAAAACTCGCTGATTCTAACCAGTGTTGTCCATGTTAGTGACAATGGCACAACTTCAAGAGTGCAAAGGTACAAAATAAATCCCGTAATCATTCCCCCGTGTAAGAAAAAGACACGGTATGCTTGGTAAATGGTAAACAATTCATACAAACCTACTGCCGATATGGCGTAAATCACTGAAATTTCAGCGTCTATACTGAAAAAGGAGCGTATCAGGACAATTGGCAGCAACAATAGTCCCAACATGGCGGTAAGGAACAGTGTGCGGCTTCTCCATTGTCGGTTTTTTTCATAATCGAAAAAGACCCACCCGACTGCCGATTGCAGTGCCGCCTTGGCTGTAAAGAATGCAGCGAAGACACCTGTAAAGAGCGCCGTCATCTCATATTGTCCTATGGTGAAGGTGTCCGTCACATAGTCATTCAGGTAGGATATGGACATTATGGCGAGCAGAAGGCACGCCTCAACGGAGAGTGCAAGTTGGACGTAAATCTCGTTGGATGTCTCCGTAAAGTCGCTTTTCCTCTGTTGTCCCAAGGCAAACAGGGACTTCAGTCGCCTGCCGAAAAAGTCGGATGACGCCGATATTGCCATGGCTGTTCCTATCAGACAGACCAACAACAGTGACACCATGACATTGTCATTCTCCACACTGTAGGGCATAGGGTCACCCTCCACGCCCTGTCTCTTGCCTGCAATCTCTGTGTGGAAATAGGGATTGTCGGAAAAGAAATTCTCCTTGTAATATACGGGCAGTTCCACTTCCAACACACTTTTCCCTATCGGCTGTCCCGGCAGATGCAGGGTGTCGGGACGCTGGCTCCAGTGTATCTCCCTTGGAATAGAATGAGCCTGAACAGCAGAGTCCTGCTGTTCAGGCGTAGCATCTTTGGGCAGCCACGATATTATCTGGGCTGGTGTGGGTTGGTACTGGCCGTATGGCATCTACAGATTGAACTCTTTTCTGATTTCTTCCACCTTGTCGAGTTTCTCCCAAGTAAACAGTTCCACGTCCATGGTCTTGGTCTCGTGGTACAAACTCGTGAAAGTCTTCTTTACAATCTCGTTCTTGCGTCCCATGTGACCGTAGGCTGCGGTCTCCACATACATCGGTTGCCGCAGTTTCAGTTGGCGTTCTATCGCCTTGGGCCGCAGGTCGAACATCTTCTGTATCTTGTGGGCTATCTCGCTGTCGGGCATATTCACATTGCTGTGGCCGTAGGTGTCGACATATACGCTCACCGGTTCTGCCACGCCAATGGCGTATGCCAACTGCACGAGCATCTCGTCTGCAACGCCTGCCGCCACCATGTTCTTGGCGATGTGACGTGCGGCATAGGCTGCCGAACGGTCCACTTTCGACGGGTCTTTGCCAGAGAATGCGCCGCCGCCGTGTGCTCCTTTGCCTCCGTAGGTGTCCACGATTATCTTGCGTCCCGTGAGACCAGTGTCACCACTTGGACCGCCGATGACAAACTTGCCTGTCGGGTTGACATGGTAGATGATGCCGTCATTGAAGAGCGCGAGCACCTTCTCGTCGCATTTCTCTTTCACTCTCGGGATGAGAATGGTGAGCACATCGTGCTTGATTTGCTCCACCATGGCCTCGTCAGCCTTGGCCTGTGCCTCGGGAGAGTCGTCTTCCGGTTTGATGAAGTCATCGTGCTGGGTGCTCACGACGATAGTGTGAATGCGCTCGGGAGTGCCGTTGTCGCTGTACTGCACGGTCACCTGACTCTTTGAGTCGGGGCGCAGATAGGTCATGACCTCGCCTTCCTCGCGGATGTCGGCGAGTTCCTTGACGAGGAGATGCGAGAGTTCGAGGCTGACAGGCATATAGTTGGCAGTCTCGTTGGTGGCGTAGCCGAACATCATTCCCTGGTCGCCGGCTCCTTGTTCCTCCGGTGTCTGGCGGCTCACGCCGCGGTTGATGTCGCCGCTCTGCTCGTGTATGGCAGTCAGGATGCCGCAGGAGTCGCCGTCAAACTTGTACTCCGATTTGGTGTAGCCAATGCGCTTGATGGTTTTGCGGGCAATGGTCTGCAAATCGATGTATGCCTCTGATGTCACCTCGCCCATGATTACGACCTGTCCTGTGGTGCAGAACGTCTCGATGGCACAGTGGGCGTTTTCGTCATAGGCCAGGAACTGGTCGAGCAAAGCGTCCGAAATCTGGTCGCTTACTTTGTCGGGGTGTCCTTGCGACACCGATTCTGATGAAAACAGATAAGACATTTTTGATGTGTATAAGTGCGTGACTTGAGGGGGTGCTCCGGCAATAGCGAGCCTCGCATTGTTGGTGTTTTTTGTTTGAAAGGTGGGCTTTTGCCGAAGCCCACCTTTCTCTTATAGCGTTGTGTGCTTCTTTTGCGTGTCGCTTACTCCTCGGGGAGCATTGCCACTGTCACCTCGTTGCCCGGCTTCAGGAACTCCTTCATGAATGCCTTGAGTTTCTCGGGGGTCTGTGACTGTATGATTTCGCGTGCGTTGGACTGTATGTCGATGCCGTGGTCGCGCCACATTGAAATGACGCTTTCCCAGTAGTCGTTCTTCTTCTGGTTGTCATCGAGTTGCTTGAGCATCAGTTCCTTGATGTTCTTCAGTTTCTCTGCGTCCACGTTGTCCTTGAGTTTGATGACCTCTTCGTCCATTATATTCATTGCGATGTCGGCCTTTTCCGGCTTCATCGGGCAGTAAGCGGTAATCGTGTAGGCGTGATAGCCGTCCAAAGAATATTGTGCAGAACCGCTCGCACCGCATGAGTAGGCTGCGCTCGCCTCCTCGCGAATCTGCTTCAGGTATTCCATTGACAGTATCTGTCCGATGATGTCAACCTGCACACTGCCTTCTTGCGTGTAGGGCATATCGGTGTTGGACCACACCATGATGGCGGTTGCCTTCGGTGTCTCCTGCTTGCGCTTGAACATGTTCTGTACTTCTCCCTTTGCCAAGATGGTCTCGCGCTTGCTTTGTTTCTCCGCTTTCTTTGCAGGAAGTGCGCCGAGATACTGGCATACAAGTGGCTTTATGGTCTCTTCGTCGAAGTTTCCTATGATGTGGAACTCCCAACCCTTTGCGCTGGCAGTGCGCTCCTTGGCCATCTGGAGTATGCGGTCGTAGTTGACAGAGGGGAGGTCTTCGAGCAGCAACGGGTTGTTGCGCTTGTTGTGGCCGTACATTGTGGCGGTGAGACTGTCGCGGAATGCGATGTCAGGACTGAGTGCCCTGTTCTTCAACTGCACCTCAAGTTGTCCCATGAGTTTGTTGAATGAGTCCTCGTCTTTCTTGATGTCGGTGAAGTAGAGGTATGTCATCTGGAGCATTGTCTCCACGTCTTTCGGAGTTGAAGTGCCCGATATGCCCATCATGCGCTCGTTCATGGTGAGGTCAGCGTTTGCCATCTTGCCTGCGAGAGCCTTTGACAGTTCCGTGGAAGAGAAGTTTCCGAGACCGCTGACGCCTATCACTGTGTCGAAGAGTTTGGAGTTCACGTCGTCGGCAGGGTAGGAAGTCTCGCCGGCACCGCCAAATCCTGAAAGTATCACCTGATCTTTCTCAAAGTCAGTCTTCTTGAGTACCACGGTCACGCCGTTGGACAACTGGAGTTCAGTGTAGCCGAACTTGTCGTTCTTTACCTCTTTCTTCACCTTGCCCGCTTTCGGCATCTTTGCGATGAGAGGCTCGTTCTTCACGTTGTCAACAAAGGCTGTCACCTCTGCGCTGCGTGCCTCGTGGAGAGCGTCAAGCAACTGCTGTTCGGTCGGATATACCGCACCCTCTGCCTCGTTGTTGAAACTGAGTATCACCACATTGGTGTCGCTCTTGCACACAAGTTCGCTCATGAGGCTGTTGATGGCTTCCAGTGGTATCATCTGTGCCACCTGTGTCATCATCTGGTACTCCTCGTCTATTGACATCATAGGCTCGCCATCGAGGAAGTGACCCTTGCACTGGTTGTAGAGAGTGGAGTTGGTCCTCTTGTCTTTGTTGCTGTAGTTCTTGTCGAGCAGGCTGAGATAGTTCTCCTTGAAGCGTGCATACTCCGTGGCAGTGAAACCGAACTCTGCTGCGCGGCGTGCTTCGATGACTGCAGCCTTCAGCGCTTCAGCGCTCTTGGCTACGTCTTTCGGCATGAGGGAAATGTCGAATGCGTCCTTGGTCTTTGATATCACATAACCTCCGTCAAAGGCACTTGCGCTGGTATAAGGGCAGTCTGCCTTCTGCGCAGCCTCGCTGTAACGCTGGTTGAGCATAGACATTGCCGCCTCTGTCGTGTATTCGTATATGGGGTAAATGGCGGTGCTCTTCACTGAGTCGGGCACTGCGTCGTGCTTCATCATTATGCTCAGCGACGATGTGCGCTGCTCCTTGTCCTTGTCTACAATGACTATCGGCTCGTTGTTGTCGGGAACTTCCACTCTCACAATGGGTGCCGGGTTCTCCGGGTTGGTGATTTTTCCGAACAGTTCCTTTATCTTTGCCTCGGTGTAATCCACGTCCACGTTGCCCACAACGATGATTCCCTGGTTTGTGGGATGATACCATTTCTCGTAGTAGTCACGCAGTTCCTGCGGTTTGAAGTTGTCGACCACCTCCATGGTACCTATCGGATAGCGCAGTCCGTACTTGCATCCGGGGTACAGTTTCGGCAGGTTGCGCTCGAGCATACGGCTCTGTGCGCTTGTCCTCAGTCGCCACTCCTCGTGTATGACGCCCCTTTCCTTGTCTATCTCTTCGGGTGCAAGGGTCAGGCCATCAGCCCAGTCACGGAGAATGAGCAGGCAGGAGTCGAGGGCAGACTGGCGGTCTGTCGGCACGTTGTCTATGTTGTAGACTGTCTCTTCAATGGAAGTGTAGGCGTTGAGGTCGGCTCCGAACTCCACGCCAATGGAACGGCAGTACTCTATGAGGTCGTTTCCCTTGAAGTTGTCGGTGCCGTTGAAGCACATGTGCTCAAGGAAATGCGCCAGTCCGCGCTGGTTGTCTTCTTCCTGCAACGAACCCACCTTCTGTGCAATGTAGAAGTTCGCGCGGTTCTCGGGCCAGTTGTTGTGGCGGATGTAGTAGGTCAACCCGTTGTCGAGTTTACCGATTCTCACGGCCGTGTCCACGGCGAGCGGCGGCATTGACATCTGTGCCTGTGCTGCCATGACGACCAGCAGCAGCGCTGCGGTCAATAGTTTTCTGATTTTCATAATCCTAATTTTGTTTTCTCATTCTTGTTCTCCGGAAATGCGCCTGCCGCGCACAACAAAATCGCCGCACACGTCTCTGTGCAGCGTCACGGCAGTCGTTTCCGGGTGCAAAATTACTGATAATCCCGCACATACATACAATGTATAGTGCAAATTAAGTATAAAAACACATCTTCTCGCTATCTTTCATCCGGTGATTTTTCTTGTGGTGAGCGGATGCAGTGTGGATGCGGCATTTGCAGTGAATTGCATAAACCGTGCGAAAAGTTTTTGTCATTTCAGCGAAAATCACTTACTTTGCTCTGGTAATAACGAAACCGAAGAAACCTGAACTGCCTGTTATGAAAGCAATTTCCGTGAGATGTCTCTCCCTGTTCGCCGTTGTCGGACTGCTGACGGTGTGTGCGCCGGCGAGAGGACAGAACGGCGGATGGCAGGAGTACTGCGAGACGCTCATGGAGGAGAACGGAGACGATGACGAGGAAACGGCGCAGGTGTTCGAGCAGTTGAGCGAGATTGCCTCGCACCCCATAAACCTCAACGCCGTCAGCAGGGAGGACCTGGAGCAGATGTATTTCTTCGACGAACGGCAGACGGACGCAATCCTCGACTACATAGACCACTACGGACCTGTCAGGAGCAAGGGCGAACTGCTGGTGATTCCCTATCTTGACGACGCAAGGGCCGGACTGCTCGCCGCCCTGACCTTCATCGGCGAGATGCCGGAACGCCACATGGACACTATCGATACGCTGTTGATGCGTGCAGGGCGAGAGGAATTCGTGCGCCATATCGACGCTTCGGCAAACGGCGGCGAACTGTTGGCATCGGCAAAGATACCCTTTTACAACCGCCGTGGTGACGTCAGTGGATATACAGGCTACAAATACAAGCACTGGCTGCGGTTCAACTACCGCATTGACAGCCACATCAAGGTGGGAGCGGTGGCATCGCAGGATGCCGGCGAACCGTTCTTCTACGGCAAGAACAAATGGGGCTACGACTACTATTCCGCCTATGTGCGCCTGCAGAGGGTGGGCTTTGTGAAAAATCTTGTCGTTGGCAACTACCGCATGAGGACTGGTCTTGGACTGGTGATGAACAGCAGTCTCAGTCTCGGAAAGACGTTCGGAATGTCCACTTTGCACTCTCCTGTGTCGGTGATAACGCCCTATACATCACGCTCCAATGCCTCTTTCCTTCAGGGGGTGGCGGCAACATTTGCCCTGAACCGCAGTTTTGAAACCACCATGTTCGCCTCCTGCCGTCGCATAGACGCCACTTTGGATGACGAGGGAAATATCGTTACAATAATGAAGACCGGCTATCACCGTACGGCAAGTGAACTCGCACGCAAGAACAACGCCTCGCAGATGACCGCAGGAGCAAACTTCAACGGTCGTCTGGGGCGGTTTCTGCTCGGTGCGACGGCACTGTGGAATCACTATGACCACGCACTCAAACCCTACAGTAGCGGCAGTTCGCAGTCGCAACTCTACCGATTCTACTATCCCTCCGGCACGGATTTCTTCAA
This sequence comes from Bifidobacteriaceae bacterium, assembly GCA_963627025.1. Taxonomy (GTDB): domain Bacteria; phylum Bacteroidota; class Bacteroidia; order Bacteroidales; family Bacteroidaceae; genus Prevotella. The sequence goes on from CAVFZF010000012.1 coordinate 55,209, forward strand.
CGCAAGCGTCACCTACGGCTACAAGGACGGCAAGCGTCTCTACGCCGAAGGCGAGACTGCTGTCGACCAAAACGGTACTGTGGCGACGGTCAACACGCTCACTTGGCAACCGCACCGGCATCTGTCGCTCACGGCAGTGCAGCGTTACTACCCCTACAGGTTCTGTGCCACGCTCGGAAAGAGTTTCTCCGACGGCGGCAGAAACCAGAACGAGAACGGCGTGTGCCTCGCTGCGACGTGGGAGGTCAGTCCCGGCCTGTCGCTCCATGCCTGTTCTGATGCCGCCTATTTCCAATGGGCGCGATACCGTGTCGCCGCCTCAAGCCATTCCTTTGACAACCTCCTGCAGGCGACATGGAAGATTTCTTCCGTGCAGACACTCCTGTTGCGCTTCCGCTCAAGGCTGCGCGAAATGGACGACAACGCCGCCTCACGATTGCGATACAGGCGCGACCGCCGCATGAGAGTGGCGCACACTGTCGTTGACGGACGCTTTTCCTACAAGACGCAGGCAGACCTTTCGTGCAGCACTTTCACGGAAACCAGCCTCGGCGCAATGCTCGGCGAGACCGTCACAATGACCCGGAGGCAATGGAAAGTCACCCTCGGGGCAGCGTGGTTCAAGACCAGAGACTATGCCTCGAGGGTGTACGCATTCGAGAAAAGCACCCCTTACAATCTCTCGTTCCCCTCGTTCTACGGACACGGATGCCGCGTTTACACGCTGGCAGAGATGTCGCTGCCGTGCAATCTCACGGCATTGGCGAAGGTGGGATTCACCCGTTATTTCGACCGTGACGAAATCGGTTCGTCGCTCCAGACGATAGACTCGCCGTCGCAGACCGACCTCGACCTCATGCTGAAATGGCGGATTTAGGAGAGGGTAGGGCTGCCCTTGTCAGTTTTCAAAGACTTCCGCAGACCGCTAAACGGCACTTTCCTCAGGGAGAAGGTACACGGGCGAATGTGGCGAACCGGCCTTTCTAAGAGCCCCGCCCGCCGTAAACCTGCGCAGCCAGCCGAGAGCGGCGTTGCGGCGCAGACCGAACACCGTCTCCAGGATGTGGCGTGTGACGCAGCCTTTTGCGGCGATGTACTTGCGGACGGCAGTCAGGAGTTCCTCCTCACTGTAGGTTTTCGACATGGAGGAGAAGTCGGCACGTTCGAAGTGCACGCCCTTTCTCACCCGCCGGAGAAGCGATGCCTCGGGACGGAAGTTGATGTTGCGCACGCCGATGTGGTTGCCGCGGATTTTCTCCACCGTCGTCCCCTCGGGTGCATGCAGCGATGCCGCCAGCGAGAAATAGCCCACCTCCGGGATGTGGAAGCGGTTGCCCTGCGCCAGTTCATCGGCTATCAGTTCGCCCAATGCCGCCAGGGCGCCCCTGACATCACCCTTGGTGAGCGAACAGTTGTTCTGGATGCGTGTCTCGATGGCGTCGCCGCTCATCGGGTTTCCCCCGAAGATGCGTGCAAAGAGGTGCTCTTCGCCCTTTCCCGAGGCATTCTTGATGGATTGGATTTCATACTTCATGCTCATGGTATTATAAGATTGGTTAGATAATCAAGGTGTCATGTTGACGGCGGCAAAGGTAATCAATAATCTCCAAACTGCAAAATCCGCAGTCCCGACCCTCCTTTTCCGTTCTCTGAAACCACCTTTCTTGGATTCTGAGACCACCTCTCTTGTGTATCGGAAACACCGCTTTTGCAGTGCAGGAGCACGTTTTTTGCGGCGGCGCATCAGATGAAGTACATTCGTATGCCGACTGACGTACGGGCGTACTGCACGTGAAGTACACCCGTACCACACACGTTGTGCCGCCGCCAGAACTGTCTTCTCGCAGAGCCGGGACAGTCCTCTTGTGCTGCCCGAACGGTTGTCCTGCACCGCCCGGACGCCCTGCAAGCGGCGCAAGGGGTGAAAAACGGCGTTTTTTTTGCTTATGTTGCGGTTTTTGGGTAATTTTGTATTGAAAAACCAAACAGCAGAAATGGATTACAATTTCAGAGACATCGAGAAGAAGTGGCAGAAGTCATGGGCTGTCAACAAGACCTACAAGACAGTGGAAAAAGCCGACAGGAAGAAGTTCTATGTGCTCAATATGTTCCCTTACCCGAGCGGTGCGGGACTGCATGTGGGGCATCCGCTCGGCTACATAGCCAGTGACATCTACGCACGCTTCAAGCGTCTGAGAGGATACAACGTGCTCAATCCGATGGGCTACGATGCCTACGGACTGCCTGCGGAGCAGTATGCCATACAGACAGGACAGCATCCGGAGACGACGACAAACCAGAATATAGCGCGCTACAGGGAGCAACTCGACAAGATAGGGTTCTGCTTCGACTGGGACAGAGAGGTGCGCACATGCAGTCCCGGATACTACCACTGGACCCAGTGGGCTTTCGAGAAGATGTTCAACTCGTTCTTCTGCACCGCCTGTCAGAAGGCTCTGCCGATAGAGACACTCGTGGAGCATTTCGAAAAGAAAGGCACCAAGGGCATCACTGTGGCCTGCACGGAGGAACTGGAGTTTACTGCCGACGAGTGGAACGCCATGACCGACAAGGAAAAGAGCGACACGCTGATGAACTACCGCATAGCCTTCATGGGCGAGACAATGGTCAACTGGTGTGCGGGACTGGGCACTGTGCTTGCCAATGACGAGGTGGTCGAGGGCGTAAGCGTGCGCGGCGGCTATCCTGTAGAGCAGAAGAAGATGCGCCAGTGGTGTCTGCGCGTGTCGGCTTACTCACAGCGTTTGCTCGACGGACTCGACACTATAGACTGGAGCGACTCCATAAAGGAGACGCAAAGAAACTGGATTGGGCGTTCGGAAGGTACGGAGGTACAGATAAAGGTGGACGGTTCTGACGTGGACTTCACCATATTCACCACCCGTGCGGACACGATGTTCGGCGTGACGTTCTTTGTTCTCGCCCCCGAAAGCGAACTCGTTGACAAGGTGACAACTGCCGACCGCCGTCAGGAGGTGGACGAGTATGTGAAGTATGTCAAGGGCCGCACCGAGCGCGAGAGAATGATTGACCACACCGTGACGGGCGTGTTCAGCGGCGCATACGGCGTAAACCCGATAACGGGAGAGAAGTGTCCGATATACATTTCGGAATATGTGCTCGCCGGATACGGCACAGGCGCTATCATGGCAGTGCCTGCCCACGACTCGCGCGACTATGCTTTCGCAAAGCATTTCAACCTGCCCATCATACCGCTCATAGAGGGTGCTGACGTCAGCAGCGAGAGTTACGATGCCAAGGAAGGCACGGTGATGAACTCGCCTATGGAGGGCAAGCAGTCCTACAAGGGTTTCTCGCTCAACGGACTGAGCGTGAAGGAGGCTATCGAAGCCACGAAGAAGTTCGTCAGCAGCGAGGATCTCGGCAGAGTGAAGGTGAACTACCGTCTGCGTGACGCCATATTCTCGCGCCAGCGTTACTGGGGCGAGCCGTTCCCGGTGTACTACAAGAACGGCATACCGACGATGATTCCCGAGGACTGTCTGCCGCTGGAACTGCCGCAGGTGGACAAGTTCCTGCCCACGGAGACGGGCGAGCCGCCGCTCGGAAACGCACAGATATGGGCGTGGGACGAGGTGAACCGCAAGGTGGTGGACAAGAACCTGATAGACGAGAAGACCGTCTTCCCGATAGAACTCTACACCATGCCGGGATTCGCCGGGTCGTCGGCATATTACCTGAGATACATGGACCCGCACAATGACAAGGCTCTCGTGAGCCGTGAGGCGGCAAACTACTGGCAGAACGTAGACCTCTATGTGGGCGGTTCGGAGCATGCCACCGGCCACCTCATCTACTCGCGTTTCTGGGACAAGTTCCTCTTCGACCTCGGAGTGTCGGTGAAGGACGAGCCGTTCCGCAAGTTGGTGAACCAGGGAATGATACAGGGACGTTCCAATTTCGTGTACCGCATAAAGGACACCAACACCTTTGTGTCGCTCGGACTGAAGGACCAGTATGACACAACCCCCATTCATGTGGACGTGAACATCGTGAAGAACGACATCCTCGACGTGGAAGCGTTCAAGTCATGGCGGCCGGAATACAACACGGCAGAGTTTGTCCTGGAGGACGGGAAGTATGTCTGCGGCTGGGCGATAGAGAAGATGAGCAAGTCGATGTTCAATGTCGTGAACCCCGACATGATAGTGGAGAACTACGGAGCGGACACCCTGCGCCTCTACGAGATGTTCCTCGGACCGGTGGAACAGTCGAAGCCGTGGGACACAAACGGCATTGACGGTTGCCACAGATTCCTGAAAAAACTCTGGGGACTGTTCTGGGACAGGGAGGACAGGTTTGTTGTCGACGAGAAAGAACCGTCTGCCGACAGCCTGCGCACACTCCACAAACTCATCAAGAAGGTGACTGCCGACATAGAGAACTTCTCTCACAACACCGCCGTAGCGGCGTTTATGGTGGCTGTGAACGAACTGTCGCAGCAGAACTGCCACAGCAGGAAGATACTCGAAGAGGTCATCATCATGCTCGCGCCGTTCGCTCCGCACATATCGGAGGAACTCTATTCGCAACTCGGACACACGACAACGGTGTGCGATGCGGCATGGCCTGAACTCAACGAACAGTATCTGGTGGAAACGACAGTGAAGATGCCGGTGCAGTTCAACGGTAAGGTGCGCTTCACGCTGGAGTTCCCAGCCGACGCGGAAAAGGACTTCATGGAGCGCACGGCACTCGATGCGCCGGAGTCGAAGAAGTATCTTGAGGGCAAGACAGTGGTGAAGACCATCGTCGTGCCGGGCAGAATCATCAACATAGTAGTGAAATAAAGGCAGGAGCAGAGGCATGACACACAGGCAAATCATAGAGAAACTGCGCGGCACAATCAACGCAAAGACGTTCTTTGACTATTTCTACATCACGATAGGAACGATGCTCTACGCTTTCGGGTGGGCGGTATTCATGCTGCCCTACAAACTCGTCACCGGCGGTGTGACGGGTATCGGAGCGCTTGTGTTCTACGCTACCGGACTGCCGGTGAGTTACACCTATTTTGCCATTAACGTGCTGTTGCTCATCGCAGCCCTGAAAATTCTCGGACTGAAGTTCATGACGAAGACTATCTACGCCATCATCGTGCTCACCATCGTACTCGATTTGGCGCAGAAGGCGGTGACACTCCCCAACGGCGAGATGTACCAGTTGCTCGGTCCGGGCGAGGCTTTCATGTCGATAATCATCGGTGCGGTGTTCACGGGAACGGCGCTTGCGATAATCTTTCTGCACAACGGTTCGACGGGAGGAACGGACATTGTGGCTGCGATAGTCAACAAGTTCCGCGACATATCCCTCGGTCGTGTGCTGCTGGTTGCCGACATCATCATCATCTCCAGTTCCTACTTCATTCTCCATGACTGGCGTACGATAGTGTTCGGTCTGGTGATGATGGCACTGGAAAACTATGTTTTGGACTATGTGATGGACAACCGCAGGGAGTCGGTGCAGTTCCTTATATTCTCAAGACAGTACAAGGAGATAGCCCATGAGATAGGTACGAAACTCGGGCGCGGCATTACCATACTCGACGGACACGGCTGGTACTCGGGCAAAGAGGTGATGGTGCTCTGCATACTGGCAAAGAAGCGCGAGTCGGTGACGATGCTCCGCATGATAAAGAAGATTGACCCCAATGCCTTTGTCTCTGTCGGTGCCGTCAACGGTGTCTACGGTGAGGGCTTCGACCCCATAAAGGTGAAGGCCAAGGCGGCAGAACAGGAGAAACTCGAGCACAAGGCTTGATGCGCTTGTGCTGACATCCCTTATAGGGAAGAGTGGCTGTCAGCCGCTCTGAAGCGGATGTTTCGGGCGGCAGAACACCTGTGAAGTCTACACCGGATAATTTCTGAAGGAAAACAAAAGAGTGTGTGTCAAAACAGACAAGTACTCTGATGAACGGGCTGAAAGCCCAACT
>CAVFZF010000013.1:0-59115 GCA_963627025.1 Bifidobacteriaceae bacterium
AAAAGAAACTGTCTGTACACAAAAGTACAACGGTAAGTTCCTTATACTACCGAGCGGTGTCTGAAACCATTCAGACGCCGCTTTTCTGTATGCTCCACCTTATATATATTAGGTGGTAGGGCGTATATCCACAAGGTGTAGAGACCTATAGACAAAGCGAAAGTACATATATCCGCAAAGTGTAGGGACGTATATACAAAGCGAGAGGACATCTTACGATGCCCTCTCGCCGTATGTTTGTCCTGTCGCTATGCCTTACAGACCCAGCAAATCCTTCAGTTCAAGTGTCTGGGCATCTTTCTCGCCCTTCACATAATAGTAGCAGTTGTAAAGGGGATAAGCCCAGTTACAACGGTCACGCTCCGGGTCGAGGCTCTTGGCTTCCTCCAGATAAGGAATCGCTTCCTTCAACAGATTCACCTGATCATCATATTTCTCAAGTTGAGTTGCCTTCTGTGTGTAGCAATAACCCACGAATGTATCGACCAAAGCCTTCTGTAACTGGTCGTTTGTCTCGCAAGTCATGGCTTCCTTAAAACTCTTGATAGCCTCGTCATAGTTCAGTGCGTTCATCTCTGCCTGACCTTTCATTGCCCATGCAGTGAAGTTCTTCGGGTCACTCTGCAGTCTTTCCGAGATGAGTTTGCTTTGCTTGTCGTTTTCACCAAGGTTGGCATACCACTGTGCAAGACGTGCAAACACATCGGAATCTGCCGGATATTTGTCATACATCTCTTTCAACTGGCCGAGACAACGCAACGAGTCTGCATGGGTCTTTATGCCCTGTTCAACGAAATACAATTTCAGGTTAAGACCTTCCTTAGCCTTTGCCGTATCTTCCATAACCACATCGGCATAGAAATTTGCCATACGCGCATCGCCTTCATTGAATGTTGTCAGAGCGGCAACACGTGCCACTTCCGAGAGATACTGGTCGCCAACGCCATCGGCAGCTGCTTTCTTGGCAGCCTCAACCTGCGTTTTGAACAGATCAGACTTTGCCGTAGCCACATACATTCCGTAGTACTGCGAAGCCGTCTTGTTGTCTTCTGCCGTCTGGGCATCCTGTCCACCGTTCACGAGATAGGGGCGGAAATTGTAGAGACGGTCACCGTTTGACTTGCGGAACTTGAGTGGAACTTTTCCCTTTTCATTCGGTTGGCTGTCGTACTTGTCGCATTTCAGTGCAGCGACATAAGCCACATAGAGGTCATTGTAGAAAGCCTTCATGTCCACTTTCTCTGTCACTTCCTGTCCCATCTGCTCCTTCAGGGAGTTAGCCTGGATAGTAGCCTGAGTGGCGTTGACACTCGACATTGCGATGTCCACAAGTTTGTTGTAAGCCTGAGCATTCTCTGACGCACTCATGGAAGCCTCGTTTGCAGAGATTAAAGTACTCACCTCATCTGCGGTCTTGGCCTTCTTTATCTGCTTGAACGCATCCGGATTCTGTGCGAAAGCTGAGGTTGCGAACATTGCTACCACAGCCATAGTCATCATTTTTCTCATATTACTATAATATTAGGTGTATTTATTCCAACGTTGCAAATTTAGCGATTAATCGCTGATATTGCTACTTTAATTCCAAGTTTTTACTCTTCCGCATCAGAAAAGTCGACTATGGCATCAGCATCGCCTTCGTTTTCCCCGTCCGTCTGCGTGAATTCATCATTGTTCTTTGCCCATGCAGCACGGCTTGCCTCTTCTGCATCAGCCTGCTGTTCAGACCCCATCACCTTGGTAACGCCTGCTATCACGTCATTCTTCTTTGTGAGGTTGATAAGTCTGACGCCCTGAGTATTGCGTCCCATGACACGGCATTCTGCCACCGACAGGCGGATTGCGATGCCGCTCTTGTTGATTATCATGAGGTCATTGGTGTCGTTCACGTTCTTGATAGCCACCAGGCAACCGGTCTTGTCGGTCACATTCATTGTGAGGACACCCTTTCCGCCACGGGCAGTCTTGCGGTATTCCTCTATCTGGGAACGCTTTCCGTAACCGTTTTCACTTACTACCATTACCGTCTCTGTACTTGCGTCGTTGACGACAATCATACCTACGACAGCATCATCACCGTCTCCGAGACGCATACCGCGCACTCCCGTAGACATACGTCCCATAGTGCGGACATCGCTCTCGTTGAATCTCACGGCACGACCGTTGCGGCTTGCGATGATGAGTTCGTTGTTTCCGTTTGTCAAACGCACATCTATGAGTTCGTCATCTTCCAGCAGATTTATGGCAATGACTCCGTTTGAGCGCGGACGGGAATACTGTTCGAGACAAGTCTTCTTCACCGTTCCGTTCTTCGTGGCGAACACTACGAAGTGGTTGGTGACAAACTCCTGGTCATCAAAAGCACCCTTGCGCAGACGCAGGATATGCTGTATCTTGTCGTCAGAGTCGATGTTCAACATATTCTGGATAGCCCTTCCCTTGAAGTCTTTGCCGCCTTCGGGTATCTCATAGCACTTCAGCCAATAGCAGCGTCCTTTCTTCGTGAAGAACATGAGCGTCTGGTGCATCGTGGCGGGATAGATAAGTTCTGCGAAGTCACTGTCGCGATGACGTGCCGCTTTCGCTCCCACTCCGCCGCGTGTCTGCTCACGGTACTCGCTCAGATTGGTGCGTTTGATATATCCCATGTGGCTTACGGTGATGACGACGGGGTCATCCGGATAGAAGTCTTCGGCATTGAACTCATGCTCGAGCGGTATTATCTTGGTGCGGCGCTCGTCTCCGTACTTCTCCTTCACCTCGTTCAGTTCGTCCTTCATCACCTGTTTGCAGAGTTCAGGGTCATCAAGTATGTTCTGCAAATGGCGGATAAGAGCCATCAGTTCGTCGTACTCGGCATGGAGTTTCTCCTGTTGGAGACCTGTGAGTTGAGACAGGCGCATATCAACGACATACTTCGCCTGCGGTTCATCGAAGCCGAAACGCTCGATAAGTCTTGTCTGGGCTTCCTGCGGGTTCTTGCTTCCGCGGATGATATGCACCACCTCGTCGATGTTGTCGCAAGCAATGATAAGGGCTTCCAACAGATGAGCGCGCTCCTCTGCTTTGCGCTTGTCAAACTTGGTGCGGCGTATCGTCACGTCATGACGGTGCTCCACGAAGTATTTTATGCAGTCTTTGAGCGTCAGCAACCGCGGACGGCCTTTCACAAGAGCAATCTGGTTGACAGAGAAAGAACTCTGCAGGGCTGTCATCTTGAACAGTTTGTTCAGCACGACATTGGTATTGGCGTCGCGCTTCACGTCTATCACGATACGCATACCCTGACGTCCGGTCTCGTCGTTGGCATTGGAGATGCCTTCGAGTTTGCCCTCTTTTACAAGGTCTGCTATGTATTCGATGAGTTGCTGCTTGTTTACGCCGTAGGGAATTTCCGTGATTACAATCTTGTCATGCGTGTCATCGCTCTCTATCTCCGCCTTAGCGCGCATCACAATCCTGCCTCGTCCGGTCTCGTAAGCGTCCTTCACGCCCTGCAGACCGTATATATACGCTCCCGTAGGGAAGTCCGGAGCAGGGATGTATTTCATGAGTCCTTCCGTGTCAATGTCGGGATTGTCGATGTATGCACAGCACGCATCAATGGTCTCACCGAGATTATGGGTAGGCATATTCGTCGCCATACCTACGGCAATACCGTTTCCTCCGTTCACCAGCAGGTTCGGTATCTTCGTCGGCATCACCGTCGGCTCATCGAGAGTATTGTCGAAGTTGCGGTCCATATCGACCGTATCCTTCTTCAAGTCGTCCATTATATGCTCGCCCATCTTCGAGAGACGGCACTCGGTATAACGCATTGCAGCGGCACTGTCGCCGTCCACAGAACCGAAGTTGCCCTGTCCGTCAACGAGCGTATAACGCATATTCCAGTCCTGGGCCATTCTCACCAACGCCCCATACACCGAAGAGTCTCCGTGAGGGTGATACTTTCCGAGCACCTCACCCACTACTCTGGCACACTTCTTATACGGTTGTGAACTCACATTGTTTATGCCCATCATACCGAAAAGTATGCGGCGGTGAACCGGTTTGAAACCATCGCGCACATCAGGAAGCGCGCGCGCCACGATTACTGACATGGAATAGTCGATGTAACTCGACTTCATCTCTTCCTCAATATTTATTTTGAGGATTCTGTCTTGATCGATTGTTCTGTTATCGTCCATTATTCTGTTTGAGTTAAATATTCGTTCTTCTGGCGCCGCATCCGCCATTTCGCATCCTTCGACAACACGTTCTCCGAAATCGGAAAATCGGCGTAGATGCCATTTTTTTGCGTTCTGACGGATTCAGAGCCTGTTTTTACACTTCAAAGGTACTGATTTTTCCACACATACAAAAGGCTTAGAGCGAAAACATGAGAGGTAATTTTTGTTAATACAAGAGAAACTTACGCTTGTATTGGCATGATATTTGAATCTATTGCCGTATATTTGCAGACAGAAGAAACTTTTCATATCTAACAAAACCCATCATTATGAACACAACACTGATTATTATTGTAGTAGTTGCAGTCCTGTTTGTCATCTGGATTATCAGTGCCTACAACCGTCTCGTCGCCCTGCGCAACAACCGAGAAAACGCTTTTGCCAATATCGACGTACAACTCCGACAGCGCTATGACCTCATTCCGCAGTTGGTGGAAACGGTAAAAGGCTATGCGAAACACGAGAGTGGACTGCTTGAGAAGGTGACTTTGGCACGCACTGCAGCCATGGGTGCGACCGACATCAACAGTAAAATTGAGGCCAACACACAGTTGAGCGGCGCATTGGCTGGACTGAAAGTGTCACTCGAGGCATACCCTGACCTGAAAGCAAACCAGAACTTCATGCAGTTGCAGACCGAACTGGCAGACATCGAGAACAAACTTGCCGCCGTGCGCAGGTTCTTCAACTCCACAACCAAGGAACTCAACACCGCAGTGCAGTCATTCCCTTCCAATATCATTGCAGGTATGTTCGGTTTCCACAAAGAGCCGATGTTCGAGATTGCCCAGGAGGAGCGTGCCGCAGTAGAGAAAGCCCCCAAGGTGGAGTTTTAAGTCTTTTTGAATGACAACACCCTTGACTCTTCTTTATGAAGTACGTTGGAATGCACACCCAGATAGAGCGCAACAACATCCTTTCGGTGTTGTTGCTCTTGGCTTTCCCTACGATAATACTGGCTACAGTGTGGGGTTTTCTGGCTATAATAAACTATCATGGAAATGGATATATTGATTATTACAACCGCTACACCGCAGGTATTGATCTGAAAACGACAAATGCCCAGTTCCTTGAAGCGCTGCCTTGGGTAGTGGGTATCGTCGGAATATGGTTTGTCATCGCCTACTTTGCCAATGCCTCAATGGTGAAGGCGGCCGTCGGAGCGAGGAGTCTGTCACGCAAGGAGAACCCGCGTGTATATAACATTGTGGAGAATCTCTGCATGACTTGCGGCATGGATATGCCCAAGATAAATGTTGTTGACGACCCTCAACTCAACGCTTTCGCCAGCGGAATCAACAAAAAGTCGTACACGGTGACCGTAACGACAGGACTGCTCAAAGTCCTTGACGACAACGAGCTTGCCGGCGTGATTGGTCATGAGTTGACTCACATCCGCAACAAAGACACGAGGCTGCTTATAACAAGCATTGTCTTCGTGGGCATAGTCTCCTCTATGATGACTATGATAGTGCAAACGATCTACAATTCCTCTTTCTTCGACACAAGCAGCCGCAGTTCGAAAGATGAGAAAAACAACGGTAGCGGCATCATTGTAATACTTGCTTTGGCTGCCGTTTGTTGCGCCATTGCTTATTTCTTCACCCTCATCACCCGCTTCGCAATATCCCGCAGACGCGAGTATATGGCAGATGCCGGAGGAGCAGAACTGTGCGGCAATCCGTTGGCACTGGCGTCCGCATTGAGGAAAATATCCAATAACCCGGGACTTGACAATGTGAGCCGTGCCGATGTAGCACAACTTTTCATCATGCGTCCCGACGAAATGGAATCCGGCATACTGGGGGTCATTGACTCCATGTTCTCCACCCATCCCGACCCTAAAAAAAGAATTGCGTTGTTAGAACAGTTCTAACAACGCAATATTCCTAACGATGCCGTTTGCCGCAACACACGCTGCGGCGGACGGCATCAGTTGTTTGTAGAGCCTCCGACAATATCGAGCAATTCATTGGTAATGGCTTGCTGACGTGACTTGTTGAACTGGAGGTTCAGTTGGTGTATGAGTTCATCGGCGTTATCCGTGGCGGTCTGCATAGCGACCATGCGTGCAGCGTGCTCCGAAGCATTGCTGTCAAGCAGCGCAGTGTACACCATCAGGTTTATGTAGCGGGGGATGAGGGAAAGCAGAAGTGTCTCCATATCCGGTTCGATGATGAAGTTCGGATTTATCTCTTTGCCTTTCACCGTTTCCGACTGCTGTTCCTGACGGTTGTCCTTTATGTACTGCACCGTCTTTTCATTCGCCACCATGGTCTTCAAGTCACGGAAATGGTCATAGTCCATAGCCTGTTCGAGGTCAATCGGCAACAATTCTTTGTTGGTCAGAATCTGCGAACCTGCAGACTTGAAGTGGTGGTAGATGATTTCCACCCGGTCATATTCGCCGGACAGGAACTTTCGGTACACCTCGTCACCTATGGCCTGACAACCTTTTGCATTGGGCTTGTCTGCCAGCGTGTCAAAGTCCCCGGCAGTCTTGAGACCAAGTTTCTGCACCTTTTCCGACACCTTCCGGCCGATGGGATACACAGTCACGTCAATACCTTTCGCTGTGTATTCCTTCTCCAACTTCAGCAGTCTGTTGATGACACTGGCATTGTAGCCGCCGCAAAGGCTGGAGTTGCTGGCGAAAGCGATTATGGCCACGCTCTTCACTTCTCTGGTCACAGAATACACGCTCCGGGCATCAACGTCGCTTGCGACAAGCGTTTTCAGGATGCCTTCGAGCATTCCTTCGTATGGCAGCATATTTTCTATCATCACTTGTGCATGATGCAACTTTGATGAAGCCACCATCTTCATGGCACTGGTAATCTTACGAGTGCTGTTGACCGAGTTGATTCTGTTTTTTATTTCCTTGAGTGACGGCATTGCCTATTGCTTGTATTGTGCAGTTATTGACGCCATCAGTTCTTCGATGACCGATGTCTCCGTTTCCGAAATCTTACCGCTTTCCAGTGCATCGAGCACATCCTTGTGGGAGGTACGCATTGCCGTGAGGAACGTGTCCTGACATTCCCTCACCTTGTCTACCGGTATCGGGGCCATGAGACCATGGGTTCCGCAGTACAGAATGGCTATCTGCTCGCCCACTGGCATAGGGGAATACTGGCTCTGAATGAGCAACTGATTGTTCTTTCTTCCCCTGTCGAGAGTCATTGCAGTGACAGAGTCCATATCGCTTGAGAACTTCGAGAAACTCTCAAGTTCCCTATACTGCGCCTGGTCTATCTTCAGTGTACCTGCCACTTTCTTCATTGACTTGATCTGTGCAGAGCCTCCCACACGCGAAACGGATATTCCCACGTTGATGGCCGGGCGGAATCCCTGGTTGAACAAGTCACTTTCCAGATAAATCTGACCGTCGGTAATCGATATCACATTGGTCGGTATGTACGCCGAAACGTCACCTGCCTGTGTCTCGATTATAGGCAAAGCCGTCAGCGAACCGCCGCCTTTGACATGGCCTTTCATACATTCCGGCAGGTCGTTCATCTTCTCTGCCACCTCCTGCTGCTCGTTGATCTTCGCCGCACGCTCCAGCAATCGGGAGTGCAAGTAGAACACGTCGCCCGGATAAGCCTCACGTCCTGACGGACGACGGAGTATAAGCGACACCTCACGATAGGCAACAGCCTGTTTGGAAAGGTCGTCATAGACCACCAGGGCGGCATATCCACGGTCACGGAAATACTCTCCTATGGCTGCGCCGGCGAATGGTGCGTAGTACTGCATGGCAGCAGGATCAGCGGCCGTTGCCGACACCACGATGGTGTAAGGCAGTGCCCCGTGCTCCTTGAGAGTCTGTACGAGAGCGGCGACGGTACTTGCTTTTTGTCCGATAGCGACATATATGCAGTACACAGGGTTGCCAGCCTCATAGAAAGACTTTTGGTTTATGATGGTGTCAATGGCGATTGCGGTTTTTCCCGTCTGCCTGTCACCGATGATAAGTTCACGCTGTCCTCGTCCGATAGGTATCATTGAGTCCACCGCTTTCAGTCCTGTCTGGAGCGGTTCTTTCACCGGCTGGCGGAAGATAACGCCCGGAGCCTTGCGGTCAAGCGGCATTTCGAAATAGTCAGTGAGGTCTATCTCGCCCAAACCGTCAATGGCTTCACCCAGCGGATTGATGACCCTGCCGAGCATATTGTCATTCACGCGGATAGAGGCAATACGCTTCGTACGCTTCACCGTCATGCCTTCCTTTATGCCGGAAGTCTGCCCGAGAAGCACGCATCCCACGTTGTCCTCCTCCAGGTTCATGACTATCGCCTTCGTACCGTTCTCAAACTCCAGCAGTTCGTTGGCTTCTGCGTTCTTCAGACCGTAGATACGGGCAACTCCGTCATTCACTGTCAGAACGCTTCCCACCTCGTCGAAATCCTGCTTAGAGCCGATTCCCTGAAGTTGTTGAAGCAATAGCTCCGACACTTCACTCGGTTTTATCTTGTCCATTTCTTGCTTTTTACTTTAACTGTTTTAGTATGCTGCGCAACTGAGACTGCACACTTGAGTCCATGCGGTAGGTGTCGTACTCGAGGATAAAGCCCCCGATGATGTCGGCATCCACCTTTGTCTCGAACTCAATGTCAGCATTAGTGCGTTTCTTTACGACATCGTTGAACTTTGAACGGACTGCCTCGTCCACAGGCACTGCCGTAGTCAGCCGTGCCGGAACGATGTTCCTGTCCCGGCGATAGAGTGATATGTAGGAGTTGGCCATGAATTGCACCATGTTCTCCCTACCCTCTTTCAGCACGAGTTTTATGAACGAGCGCGTCAGGTCGCACGGACTGTTGCCGCACGCAGTGCACAGCAGTCGTTCCTTGTCGTCTTTTCCGACAGTGGGATTTTCCATTGTCTTCCTCAATCCCGGCAGTTCCAAGAAGTTGGAAGCAAGCCTCTTCATGTCGGAGAAGACTTTTTCCTTGTCTCCCGAAGCCGCCGCGCTCTTCAGCAACGCACGCGCATATCTTACGGAAATTATTCCTGTGTTCATTTCAACGGTTGTTTTTATTCTGTCTCCACTTCGTCAAGCATTCTGTCGATGAGTTGCATCTGCTGCTTGTCATCATGGAGATTCTGCCTTACCACTTTCTCTGCTATATCAACGGAGAGGCGTGCGACTTGCGATTTTATCTCCCTTATCGCCACCTGTTTCTCATTTTGTATCTGCAGTCTGGCCTCACTCAAGATGTTGTCAGCCTCCGTTTTGGCCTTCACCTTGGCCTCTTCGATTATCGCATCCCTTGTGTCTGCGGCATCCTTGAGGATGCTTGCCTGCTGCTCACGGGCTTTCGCAACGATCCCTTCACTCTCTTTCTGGATGTTGGAAAGGCGTTCCGCCGCCTCGTGGGCATTCTTGAGACTCTCGTCAATAAACAGTTTCCGTTTTTCCACCATACCGACGATGACAGGGAATCCGAACTTTGCCACTACGGCAAAGATGACCAAGAATGCCAAGAGCATCCAAAAGAGGAGTCCCAGGTCAGGAGTCAGTATTCCGGGTAAATTCATCGAATCCATTTAACTGACAAAGTTCAAGTTTAGAGGAATACGCAGAGAGCGCACACAACGACAGCAAACAGAGCCACACCCTCCACGAAAGCGGCGGTAAGGATCATGTTCGTACGGATGTCACCGGCTGCTTCCGGCTGGCGTGCGATAGCGTCCATTGCGTTGCCGCCGATTTTTCCGATACCCAGACCGGCACCTATTGCTGCTATACCAGCACCTATTCCTGCACCTAATTTAGCGAGGCCAGCTCCAGCGGCTGCCTGTAAAAGTAATGATAACATAGTCTTAATCTTTTAATTGTTATTGATTTAATTTGTTTGTTGTTCTATTCCGCATGGTGTTCCTGATGTGCCAGACCGATGAATACGGCACTCAGCATCGTGAACACATACGCCTGGATGAAAGCGACGAGCAGTTCCAGACAGTTCATGAAGAGTATCATAATGAAACTCAACACGGTAAGTCCGCTGCCAAGGGCGGCGTTAAGTTGCCAGCCTATGAAGATTATGGCAGTGAACGACAGTATTATCGCGTGACCGGCCATCATGTTTGCAAACAGACGGACCATCAGCGCAAACGGCTTGGTGAACACTCCGAAGAGTTCGATAAGCGGCATTATCGCCACAGGATATGCCTTCAGGAATGTCGGCACGTCCGGCCAGAAGATGTCCTTCCAGTATTCCTTGTTTCCGAAAAGGTTGATTGCGAGCATCGTGCAGAGTGCAAGGAAGAACGTGATGTTGATGTTTCCCGTCACATTTGCACCTCCCGGGAATATCGGAAGCAGTCCGAGCAGGTTCGTAAGGAAGATGAAGAAGAAGCACGTCAGCAGGTACGGAGCGTACGGGCGGTAGTGTTTCTCGCCTATGGAACTCTTCACAAGGTCATCGTTGATGGTCATCACGAGCATCTCCATCAGTCCGACAAAGCCCTTGGGAGCCTCTTTTGTCACGTCGTGTTTCTTGTACCAGCGTGCGCAAGTCAAGAATATCACTGTCAGCAAGAACACCACTATCCATATCTGAACCACCGCCTTGGTGATGCTGAGGTCTATCGGGCGGACGGAAGAACCGTCAGACAACTGTTCGTAAATCTTGCCGTTCTTTTCCTCGTTCAGGTAGAAACCCTTGTAGGTCTCGCCCTTTTCCGCCGCCTCTTCCAGTTTCGTACTGCAGAAACAGTGCCATTCGCCGGTCTCACTGCTCCTGACGATTATCGGCAGAGGTATCGACACGTTATGTCCCTTGTAGGTCGTGATGTGCCATTCGTAGGCGTCTGCCATGTGCCCAAGCACGATTTCCTTCACGTCAACGTCTATTTTCTTGTCTGAGGCAGACAGAGGCAGCGACATTGAAATGAACGCCAGCAAGAGGTATATGTATATTTTCCTGTTCATTGTAACCTTTTCTTTTCCACTGACACGAAGAATATCGTGTCGTAAATGAGGATGACCATGTAGTAAGCAACGAAGACTGCCGTGAACAGGGGCAGGTTTCCCGTAGCCCTGTTGGCAAACATATATATGAGCAGAAGTGCCGCCGCAAGCAGCAACCGCAGTCCTGACGCCGACATATACAGCACCGGCAGACTCTTTGGAGATTTCTTTGCCACCTTGTCCCAAGCCAGTCCGTATGCCACGACGAGTGTGAATTGCAAGCCGAACGATATGGCGTTGTAGCCGAAGAGTGTCGTCCCGGTCAGCCTGATGCCGACCACAGCGGTGACAATCCACACTACAAGGAGTATCAACACCCCGAACGCCGTATATTTCTTCGCCACTGCACTCATGCTTCTCAGCCGTTGTTGTCAGTCTACAGTTCCACGCACACGTTCACGCAGTTGTCTCTCACCGACACGAAACCGGCGTTGATGCCTACCGTGTGCTTCTCGCCATCGTCGTAGACCACATCGCCTTTTGTCAGCGCAGAGATGATCGGAGCGTGGTTGCGGAGTATTTCAAACTGCCCCAAGACACCCGGCACGAGCACGCTTCGCACGTTTCCGTCGAATTCGACCTTTTCCGGCGATATGACTTTCAGCCTTATGTCCATGACCATCTTATCCTTGAGCCTGTGCCAGGAGTTTCTTTCCCTTCTCTATGGCCTGCTCTATTGTACCTACATTCAGGAATGCCTGTTCGGGCAGATCGTCGAGTTCACCGTCGAGAATCATGTTGAATCCCTTGATAGTGTCCTCTATGCTGACCATCTCACCCTTGACACCGGTAAACTGTTCTGCCACTGTGAACGGTTGCGAGAGGTATCTCTGCACGCGACGTGCACGGTTCACGGTCTGCTTGTCCTCATCTGACAGTTCGTCCATACCGAGGATAGCGATGATGTCCTGCAACTCCTGATATTTCTGGAGTATCTGTTTCACTCTCTGTGCACAGTCGTAATGTTCCTTGCCGACAATCAGCGGGTCGAGTATTCGCGATGTCGAGCCGAGCGGATCCACGGCAGGATAGATACCCAACTGGGCGATGTTACGCGACAGTTCGGTCGTTGCATCGAGGTGGGTGAACGTCGTTGCCGGCGCAGGGTCGGTCAAGTCGTCCGCCGGAACATACACTGCCTGCACGGAAGTAATGGATCCTGTCTTTGTCGAAGTGATGCGCTCCTGCATCGCACCCATCTCTGATGCCAGCGTAGGCTGGTATCCTACGGCTGAAGGCATACGGCCCAAGAGTGCCGAAACCTCCGATCCTGCCTGGGTGAAACGGAATATGTTGTCGATGAAGAACAGGATATCACCGCCCTGATCACGGAATTCCTCCGCCACGGTCAGACCCGACAGTGCCACAGAAGCACGTGCGCCCGGCGGCTCGTTCATCTGTCCGTAGACAAGCGTTGCCTGTGACTGCTTCAGTGCTTCGGGGTCTACGAGCGACAAGTCCCACTTTCCTTCGTCCATGGCAGCCTTGAACTTGTCGCCGTATTTGATTACTCCGGATTCTATCATCTCTCGTATGAGGTCGTTGCCCTCACGGGTGCGCTCTCCCACTCCGGCGAAGACGGAGAATCCGTTGTGTCCTTTCGCGATGTTGTTGATAAGTTCCATGATGAGCACCGTTTTGCCCACGCCTGCTCCGCCGAACAGTCCGATCTTACCGCCTTTCATGTAAGGCTCGAGCAAGTCGATGACCTTGATGCCCGTAGCGAGTATTTCCTTCTTGGTGGAAAGTTCCTCAAACTTCGGCGCCTCACGGTGTATGGGGTACGCATTCTCCTTTGTCAGCGGTTTCATACCGTCGATAGGATTGCCGATGACGTTCATCATGCGGCCTTTTATCTGCTCTCCGGAAGGCATGGAGATAGGGCTGCCCGTCGGCACAACCTCCAGTCCGCGCTGCAGACCGTCGGTATTGTCCATGGCGACACAGCGCACTGTGTCTTCACCAATATGCTGCTGGACTTCTATGACGAGGTCTTCTCCGTTGGGACGCTTTACCAATAGCGCCTCGTGAATCCTGGGAAGAACCTTCTCAGGATCTTCTCCCTGCGTGTCGAAGTACACGTCCAGCACAGGGCCGATTATCTGTGAGAGGCTTCCTTTTACTTGTGACATATCTGTTGATTTTTTATTATTGTTATCCTTTTAGATGCTCAGTTCATCCAAAACCTTTATAAGTTTCTTGTCAAACGGCTTGTCCGAGCGTATGGCTTCCGAGAACGGCACATACACGACCTCGTTGTTTCTCACGCCGATCATGATGTTGCGCTGTCCCTGCATGATTGCCTCGATTGCCCCGACGCCTGTTCTTCCTGCCAGAATGCGGTCACGCGCCGACGGGCTGCCGCCTCTCTGGAGGTGTCCGAGAATGGAAACACGCACGTCAAAGTCGGGAAATTCCTTCTTCACACGCTCTGCGTAGTACATCGCACCGCACTTCGGGCTTTCCGAGACTATCACAATGCAACTCTTCTTCGACTTGCGTATGCCTCTGTCCATGAACTCCGCGAGTTGGTCAACCTCCGTGTTCTCTTCCGGAATGATTGCCGCTTCCGCTCCACAGGCAATGGCAGAGTTCTGCGCGAGGAAACCTGCGTCACGTCCCATCACCTCTACAAAGAAGATGCGTTCGTGGCTCTGGGCAGTGTCACGGATGCGGTCCACGCACTCCATGATAGTGTTCATCGTCGTGTCATAACCGATTGTGTTGTCCGTACCGTACAAGTCGTTGTCGATAGTACCGGGCAATCCCACACAGCACACGTCGTATTCCTGTGCGAAAACCTTCGCTCCGGTGAGCGAACCGTTGCCGCCTATCACCACGAGAGCGTCTATATTGTTCTTTTTGAGATTTTCATAGGCTTTTGCCCTACCCTCCGCAGTGACAAACTCTGCGGAACGCGCGGTCTTCAGAATCGTGCCTCCACGTCCGATTATGCCCGACACATCCTCCGTGGTAAAGGGCTTCATCTCGTTGTTGATCAGTCCTTCCCAACCACGATAGATGCCTATCATATTAAAACCGTTGTAGATGCCGGAACGCGTAACGGCACGTATCGCTGCGTTCATGCCCGGCGCATCTCCGCCGGAAGTCAGAATTCCGATAGTGTTGATCTTTGCCATAATTGTACAGTTCCCTTTTAATGACGTGGCAAAATTAATCAAATTCCATTACACAGACAAAAATTTCACGACCAAGCGAAACATTTTTTAGACTTTTTTCAAGTTGATAAAAATGCCCCATAAATAACTTTCGGAACGAAATTGTAACCATATTGAAAAACAACAAAAAAGCACCAAACAATCCATTTTCGCCTACAGATTGTCCGAAAGGGGTGCAACGGGTGTCCGAAACCGCCGTTATAGTAGTTCAAAACCACCCTAACGGCGGGTTGACCACGGTCGTGGGCAGACCGAATATCGGTCGTGGACCGGGCGAATAACGACCGTGAGCCGAGCGAACCACGGCCGTGAACAATCTGCGAAAACACCGTTTACGCATCACGAGAACACAGTCTTCGCCCTGCAAGAAGACCGTCATCACGCAGAGGACAGGCTGCCACAACACAGCAAACAGGCTGCTCTCCCTCTCCGGGAAAGCAGCCTGCGTATTGTTTCAGAGCCGATGCGGCGACATCAAGCCTCCTTTTTGGGAATGACGACTGACGCCACTAGGCTCACGACAAACACCATTACGATGAACAGGAGCGACACGACGGGGTCGATTTCAAAGAACTCGCTGATGAGGAGTTTCACGCCTATGAAAAGCAGAAGCACCGTGACGCCGGTGTTAAGGTAGCGGAACTTGTCGGCGACGACTGCCAGCAGGAAGAACATGGCACGCAGTCCGAGAATGGCGAAGATATTGGAAAACAGCACGACATAAGGGTCAAGTGACACCGAGAAAATAGCCGGTATGCTGTCAAAGGCGAATATTATGTCGGAGAACTCTATGACCAGCACCGTCACAAAGAGAGGTGTGATGCACAACACGCTCTTGCCCAGTCCGTCGGCAAGGACAAAACCTTTGTCAGTGTGGCGTGCACGGACAAAGAACTTGCCGCCCTCAAATTTAGGATAGACTGGGAAATGACGTGACAGGAACTTCACCAGCGGATGATTTTCCACGTCAATCTGCTCTTTCTTATTGCGGTCACGGTACATCTTGTAGGCACTGTAGACGAGGAAAACGCCGAACAGCACAAGCACAAACTTGAACTTGCTGATGACTGCCGTGCCCACGAAGATGAAGACTATGCGCAGCACTATCGCACCGAGAATACCCCAGTTGAGCACATGCTGGTACTCTTTCTTGCTCACGTTGAACGATGTGAAAATCATCATCATGACGAACAGGTTGTCTACGGACAGCGTCTTCTCGATGACATAACCCGACAGATAGGATATGGTCATATAGTGACGGTACTTCTGGAGGCTGCCTTCGAAGTCGTCGGGATTGAGTTCTATGTGGACGGCATAACGGTTGGCTACAGTCTGAAGGTCCCCGAACGTCCGGATTCCATGCACCATGTCGCCATGAAACCAAAGGAACACGGAGAACAGCAACGCCAGTGTTATCCAGACAACAGTCCATATCGACGCCTCGCGCACGGACACTTCGTGTGACTTGCGGTCTATAAACAACATGTCAACCAACAGGATTGCGGTTATGAAAACAATAAAACCGCCCAAGAACAACAATTCCATAACAATATTTTTCAAGCAGTCCCCCGCCCCGACAGCAGTGTCGGGACAGGGACTGGACGTTTAGTATACTTTGCCGACAGCCTCAGCCTCAGCACCTTCAAACGTAATCACGTCAGATGCGGACTTGAAACCGAAGTCAACGAAACGGAACAACCGCATGGCGATGAACGCCCCGTCAGCGGTCTTGATCACCTCAAGGCGTGCGTTGCCCATATGCTGCTGCGTCATCTTTGCAGACGTCAGTTTCCCTATCATCTGCTCCTTGTCCATACGCAGTGTCCTCTCCAGCGTCTCGCCGTCGGCGAGGCTGTATTCATAGACAGCCGCTGTCACATTGCTTCCGGTAGGCACATAAGTGGCCTTTGCGCCGAAGCCGAGAAATCCGTTACTTACTTTGAACAATTCACTGAGTGCCGGAGACTTCATCATCTCCAGTTTGTTTATACTTGCCATAAATGTCTGGTCTTTTTAAGGTTTTACTTTTAATGAAACGAATGCGGGGAAAAGACCAGTCTCTAACGCAGTATATGCCTCAGCGCAATCACATAATAGCGCACCGAGAGGCATATCTGCGGCAAGGCTGACAGACGTGACTGCCACACCCTTGCCATGTATTCTACGACAAGACTGTTGTTTGCGGCGATGTGCGCCGCCGTGTTACGCGGTGAAAAGCCCGTGGTGGGGAGAAGCCTGCGCCCACGTTCGTTGCAGGCATGAAACGTGTCTGACCTGCCGCTGAGTGTCGCCTCGTGCTTCTGCTGCACGGGCGTGGCATCGAAAAGCCTGTCCCTTGCGGTATCGCCAGTGGCAGTGTGAAGCGATGCGACCGCCTCATTTTCCACGCCATAGTGCTGGCTGCGATTGCCCAAACCTATCCATACGGTGAGGACAACGAGCAAGGAGATTATGGCGGAATATCGTTTCACGGCTGCAAAAATACGAATAATATCCTGAAACAGGGGATGTGGCAGACGAAAAAAACTGTAATTTTGCAGTCGGTTATCACATTCCAAATACCATTTTCAACCGTTACAGACATGACAAAAGACACTACAAAGGCCATCTTTTTCGATTTTGACGGCACCATAGCCGACACTGCCAAGGGCATAGTGAACACCATGAGGGAGACTTTCAAGGAGATGTCACTGCCCATACCCGAAGAAGAGGCGATGCTCGCGACTATCGGCATTCCGCTCTTCAATGCCCTCAAGATGCTCAACAACCTCGATGACGCGGAGGCACAGAGAGCCACCGACATATACAGAAGGCTGTTTCCAAAGTACGAGGCTACAGTGATAACTATCTTCCCGGGAGTGAAAGAGACTCTGGAATGGCTGGCTGCACGGGGCTACAGGCTGGCTATCGTGACGTCACGCAACATGGAATCGCTCGACATAATTCTGGACAGGCACGGCATAAGCGGCTTTTTCGAGACGAAAATAACGGCTTCCGACAATCTCACGCCGAAGCCTGCACCCGACATGGTCAACGCCCTGCTCGACAGGATGCACCTCGACAAGAGCGAGGCAACGGTGGTCGGCGACACCACATTCGACATTGACATGGGCAACAACGCCGGATGCCGCACTGTGGCAGTGACCTACGGAAACCACCCGAAGGAACGTATCGCACTGTCGAAGCCCACATTCATGATAGACAACTTTAGCGAACTGAAGGACATTATAGGATGAAAGCCGATGACATAACACTGCGCTCCGCCACGCCGGAGGATGCCGAAGCACTGCTGGAGATATATGCGCCCTACATAGAACGGACTGCCATAACCTTCGAATACACCGTGCCCACGGCGGAGGAGTTCCGCCAGCGAATAGAACACACGCTGCTGCGTTATCCATATATCGTGGCGGAACTGGACGGAATGGCAGTAGGCTATGCTTACGCCGGACTGTTCGGCGAGCGTGCCGCCTACAGCCGGTGCGTGGAAACATCCATATATATAAGGTCTGACGTCCGCGGCAACGGCATCGGAACGGCTCTCTATGACAGACTGGAGGCGGAACTTGCCGCACAAGGCATACTCAATGTCAACGCCTGCATAACATGGACTGACGACGAGAACGAATATCTCACGCGCCAAAGCCCATTGTTTCATGCCAGGAGAGGATATGGAAAATGCGCTCATTTCCACAATTGCGGCTACAAGTTCGGGCGGTGGTTTGATGTCATCTGGATGGAAAAGATGCTCGGAGAGCACTCTGTCGGAAAATAGCGCCACTGGTTTTGACATCATAAGACAATACGGCGCAGACCCTGACTTGCAGGAACTGCGCCGTGTTGTCTTGTTTTCTCCGCGATTAGATGTTCTCTGCCATAATCTCGAAGTAGGACTTCGGATGAGCGCAGACGGGGCAAACCTCGGGTGCTTTCTCGCCTACTACGATGTGACCGCAGTTGCGGCACTCCCAGATCTTCACCTCGCTGCGTGCGAAAACCTCCTGTGCCTCGATGTTGTGAAGCAGTTTGCGGTAACGCTCCTCGTGGCGTTTCTCGATGGCTGCCACCAGTCTGAACTTCTTGGCGAGAGCCTCGAAGCCTTCCTCTTCGGCTGTCTTGGCGAACCCTTCGTACATATCTGTCCACTCATAGTTCTCGCCTTCAGCGGCGCTCTTCAGGTTTGCAGCGGTGTCGCCGATGCCTTCCAGTTCCTTGAACCACATCTTGGCGTGCTCCTTCTCGTTGTCGGCAGTAGCCGTAAAGAGCGACGCTATCTGCTCAAAGCCCTCTTTCTTTGCCTTTGAAGCGAAATATGTGTATTTGTTACGAGCCTGGCTCTCGCCGGCAAATGCTGCCAACAGATTCTTCTCTGTCTGGGTTCCTGCATACTTGTTAGCCATAATGCTTTTCCTTTCTAAATGGTTTGTAAATGGTTTGTGTTATATTTCCGGATGCGAAATTACGGAAAACATTCCGCTATATCGGTGCTAATTTCAGCCTAAAAATGGCATTTTTTGGAAATTGACCGTATTTTGGCGTTTTTTGTTGCCATGCATGGTTCTTTCCACAGGACAATTACCGCCGTTTCAGACGAGAATTGCTAACTTTGCAGCACACACAACAGAAACGCCGGAAGAAAGGAAACGGAATGTTGCAGAAAGCCTTTACTGACATATATAATATAAGTTGCGATGTGCTGGACAGCGAAAACATGCGCATCGAGCACCTGCCCGACATGTTCGACCACGACACTATCGACAGCAGCCAGCCCCATGTACACACTTTCTATGAGATTATATGGTTCACCGAAGCCGGCGGTGTCTACACCGTGGACTTCCACGATTACGACATACAAGCCAACTCCATATTCGTGCTGTCGCCCGGCCAGGTGCACTGTTTCGACGGCAAGACACGCCACAAGGGAGTGGTGCTGAAGTTCCGCACCGACTTTCTCGACAATATGAACGCCGAGAAAGAGAGTCTTGTAAAATACAGCATATTCAACGCTTTCTATTCTTCACCTTATTATCTTGTCACCAATCCCGAGGTGATACACGAACTCCATGAACTCACGAGGAAGATGGACGAGGAACAACTGGAGGACTCTGGGTTCGGGCATCAGGAGTTGCTGCACTCACTGGTCAAGATTTTCCTCATCAACGTGTACCGCTACGGCAGCCGTCACGGCAGTCCGCAACTCGACACGGTGAAACCTTCACACAGGCTGTTTATCATGTTTCGGAATATGCTGGAGTTCAATTTTCCGACCATGCACCTTGTGCAAGACTATGCAGACAAACTGAACGTGTCGGCGAAAACGCTGAGCAACAGCGTGAAGGAGTGTGCAGACAAGGCACCGCTGACATTCATCAACGACCGCATATCGCTCGAAGCAATGCGCCTGCTGCGCTTTACCGACCTACGTGTCAAGGAGATTGCCTATCGTTTGGGATATGATGACCCGTCCTATTTCGTGAAATTCTTCAAACGGCAGACAGGCATCCAGCCGTCGGAATTCCGTGCTTTCGACCCGGAGACACATACTGACACACACTAAAGACAACAACGATACAGACAAAAACACATGAATCAGGTATGGATAAGCGCCGCCGGACTGTGCGGAGCGACGATAATAGGCTCGCTGACTGGCTTCCTCATCAAGGAACTGCCACACAAATGGAACGACACGGTGCTGGGTTACTGCGCCGGAATAATGCTCGCCGCCTCGACATTAGGACTGATTGTACCGGCTTTCGACCTGTGTTCTGGAGGGGAAATGTGGATTGTGGCAGCAGGAGTCATGGTCGGTGCGCTGTTCCTCAACGTACTGGACTTTGTCACTCCTCACCTCCACCACATCACAGGACTTGACCCCGAGCGACACAAGCACAACAGTTCACTCAACCACATACTGCTCTTTGTCATGGCAATAGCCATACACAAACTGCCGGAAGGAATGGCCGCCGGAGTGAGCATGAACGACTTTGGAGGCGAGTCCGCATCGTGGACAGTGTCATTTGGCATCGCCTTGCAGAACATACCCGAAGGAATGGTGATTATCGCACCGCTGCTTCTCGCCGGAGTAACGAGGTTGCGGACGCTGACAATATCCCTTGCCATAGGTCTGTTGGAGGTCATCGGAGTGTGGATAGGTTTCGGTATGGGTGCTGTTTCCGCCGCCCTGCTGCCCGCAATGCTCGGCTTTGCCGGAGGAGCGATGCTATATGTCACCTCCGACGAGATGATTCCCGAGACCCATGCCCACGGTTATCAGAAACAGGCAACCTATGCCCTGCTGCTCGGTTTCATGACCCTTGTAATACTGGAAAAGGCATTCGAATAAATGATGTCAGTCAGGACTATTTACAACGGAGACGCTTCGTCTACTTTGGTCACTTGATTTCCTTAGTAGAAGAAGCGTCTCCGACGCATTTATACCAATAGAGACAAACGTCTGTTTCCCTATTTGTCTGACTCAGGAGCCTTGTCTATGAGATCCATAAACTGGTCTAACTTCGGAGTGATGATGATTTGAGTACGGCGGTTGCGCTGCTTGCCCACATCGGTAGAGTTGTCAGTAAGCGGATTGTACTCGCCGCGACCTCCAGCCGTGAGACGTTTCGGGTCTACACCATACTCGTTTTGCAATGCCTGAACAACGCTCGATGCACGCAGACACGACAAATCCCAGTTGTTTCTGATGTTCTTCATCGTGGCCGCAGTACTGTTGACCGGCACATTGTCGGTATTACCCTCAATGAGCACATCATAGTCACTGTAGTCCTTTATTATCTTCGCTATCTTGCTCAGCGTCTCTGCCGCACGCTCATTTATCTCGTAACTGCCGCTCTTGTAGAGCATATTGTCTGCCAAAGAGATGTAAACCACACCCTTGAGCACCTGTACGTCCACCTCCTTGAGTTCTTCACGGCTGAGAGAACGGGTGAGATTGTTGGTGAGCAACAGGTTGAGCGAGTCGCTCTTGCTCTTCACCTCTACCAGATGACGTATGTACTGGTTTGACTCGTTAATCTGATCCACGAGTTTATCAATGCTCATATTGTTCTGACTTGCGTTTGTCAGACTCTTGTCGAGAGAAGCCTGCAAAGCCGCATACGACTTGCGCTGCTGCTCCAACTGGTCTGCCAACGCAGCAGCCTGAGCCTTGCTTGCCGCCAGTTCTTCCTTTGTCTTCTGGTAATTGCTGGTCAGTTCGCTGTTCTCCAGCCTGCAGTTTTCCAAGTCTTTCTTGCTTGCACAACTGCCAAACAACAGTGCACCGGACATCAGTGTCACTAAAAATAAATACTGTTTTCTCATAAGATATCGTCTTTTTGTTTGTTACTTGATGCTTAATTCCACCGCAAAGTTATTCATAAGACACTCAAAACAACGGAAAGTATATCAGTTTTAATAATAATTAAAGTTTTCGCATCGTCTGGAGGATTCCGGAAACAATGCTTTTCTTAATTATTCTTATATTCCATGAAACGTCAGTCGTTATCCTATGGAATTGCAGTAACTTTGAACTGTGAAACGTTCGCTCAACATATTGACGGCTCTCTTGCTCTCGCTCATGGTAGTTTACATGAGTGTGGGCACTGTTGTCATGCACTGCCTATGCTATAACAAGGTGCTGGTGGGGGCATTGCCCGACTGTTGTATGGAGCGTTGCATGGGGCATGAATGCCACCAAGACCATGGAAAGAGTGCCCAGGTGAGGAAGCACTGCATGGACGTGAGGCAGTTGAAGTTGTCGCCCACAATCTCCATACAGAATGTGGACATTGATTCTGCGCCTGTCTTTGCCGGCATCCCCATGGGTACATGGTCACTTGCACCACGTCCTGTGTTTTGCAATACTACAAGATGGAAAGGGCGGAACACCAATACGCCCCATTCGCCACCAAGGGAGTATCTATCCATCCTCAACAGACTGATAATTTGATTTCTTCCTGTTTGCAATCAGGTTGCAAGAGTCTTTTCATACTTTTGCAACCCGGACAGTCGTATATGTATAATAAAGTATAGGAGAAAATGAAGAAAACAATACCAGTAATAGGCATGGCATGCTCATCATGCTCTGCCAATGTAGAGCGCAAGCTCAACTCTCTCGACGGCATAAACTCCGCCACCGTCTCTCTGGCAGGACGCACCGCCCTCGTCGATTACGACCCGGAAAAGATAACGCTCGAAGACATGAAGCGAGAGATTTCCGATGCCGGCTACGACCTTATAATAGAAGCCGACCGAAGTGCGGAGGAAATACAGCGTCGCGAGTTTACCTTATTAAAGCGCAAAACCATTCTGTCCTGGTTCTTTGCTGTCCTCACCATGGCTTTCTCCATGGGCTGGATTTCCCTCGGCAGGGGGTCGGATGGCATGGACATGAACCACCATAACAGTGACATAAACCAGATTTGTCTGCTCTTGGCTTTGGCCAATATGGTGTACTGTGGCAGGATGTTCTATGTTTCCGCTTGGAAACAATTCAGGCACGGCACTGCAAACATGGATTCGCTCGTGGCTCTAAGTACCCTCATCGCATTTCTCTTCAGTGCATTCAACACCTTCTTCGGAGATGCCGTGTGGACTCCAAGGGGCATCGAATGGCACACTTATTTCGATGCCTCGGTAATGATTGTCACCTTTGTCTTGACAGGCAGATGTCTGGAAGACAAGGCGAAGGACGGCACGGCGGCAAGTAT
The DNA here is from genome assembly GCA_963627025.1 of Bifidobacteriaceae bacterium. Taxonomy (GTDB): domain Bacteria; phylum Bacteroidota; class Bacteroidia; order Bacteroidales; family Bacteroidaceae; genus Prevotella. Next base: position 23,096 of record CAVFZF010000013.1, read on the forward strand.
CAAGCAGTTGATGGGCTTGCAACCGAAGACCGCCCGACTTGTGACACGTGAGAAACCCGGGGGCTCTGACGATTACAAGTTGGAGGAAGTGCCCATCTCTACCATTGTCTGTGGCGACATCATTGAGGTGCGTGCTGGAGAAAAGACACCCGTAGACGGCGTGGTGACCCAAGCCGAGAGTTTTATGACTGCCGACACCGCCTATGTGGACGAGGCGATGATAACGGGCGAACCCACTCCTGCTGCCAAGCGAGTGGGCGATGAGGTGTTGGCGGGCACTATTCCGAGCCAAGGCAAACTTCGCTTGAAAGCCAAACAGATAGGCGAGAACACCGCCCTCGCCCATATCATTAAAATGGTACAGGAGGCGCAAGGAAGCAAGGCTCCTGTGCAACGCATCGTGGACAAGGCTGCTTTGGTCTTCGTGCCGGTGGTGGCGGGCATCGCCCTTGTCACTTTCTTGGCGTGGTGGCTGGCAGGTGGCAATGCCTGTTTGCCACAGGCTATCCTGAGTGCAGTCTCCGTGCTGGTGGTGGCTTGTCCGTGTGCCATGGGCTTGGCGACACCTACCGCCTTGATGGTGGGCATCGGCAAGGCTGCGCAGAGGCAAATCCTCATCAAGGACGCCAGCGCTCTCGAAAACCTCCGCAAGGTAAATGCCCTCGTCATCGACAAGACGGGCACGCTCACCATACCCAATCAGAACGTCGACTTTACCAAGGGGGATGGATTGGATGTCCTCTCTGATACAGGAGGAAGCACCCTCTGCGAAATCTTGGAATCCCGTGAGACGTTGAAGCCTCATGCCATGGAGGCGATGAGACTATTGCAATCTGAAGGCATCGAGGTGTACATGATGAGCGGAGACCGTGAAGAGGCAGCCCGCTATTGGGCTAACAAGGCTGGCATTCAGCACTATCAGAGTGAGGTTAAGCCCGATGACAAGCAAGCCTTGGTGCAGAAACTCCAGCAGGAAGGCAAGCGGGTGATGATGATAGGCGACGGCATCAACGACACACAAGCGTTGGCACTTGCCGACGTAAGTATGGCTATAGGCAGAGGAACGGATGTAGCGATGGACGTAGCACAGGTAACTCTGATGGGCGATGACCTGTTGGCGATTCCCGATGCCGTGAGACTGAGCCGCAGGACGGTGAGAATGATTTGGCAAAACCTATTCTGGGCATTCGTCTACAATATCGTCTGCATCCCTTTGGCAGCAGGTGCATTGCATCTCTTCGGCATCGACTTCCAGATTACGCCGATGTGGGCGAGTGCCCTGATGGCTTGCTCCAGCGTGAGCGTGGTGCTCAATTCCCTACGATTGAAGGTTATGAAAGACAAATAAAATATGAAGATAACGAATAAGATTCAACAGATATGCAGCCTCTTTGTATGCTTACTGCTTCTCTCCTCGCTTGCCATCGTGAAGCAAGGTGAATGGATGGGACATGAACTGAAGCACAAGACGGAGGCAGCGAAGAGTATGGACAACGATACGTTGCGTACACTCCCCGATGGTTCTGTGGTCATCAACACCACGAATCTCGCCGCTGACATCTCCGGTTATGCCGGTAAGGTACCGCTCGAAATCACTATCAAGGCTGGGAAAGTGGTGGCAGCAAAGGCACTTGACAATGCAGAGACACCTGATTTCTTCAATATGGCTTCCGGCTTGCTCACTCAGTGGAATGGCAAGACCATCGATAAAGCAGAAAAGATGAAGGTGGATGCCGTGTCGGGTGCTACTTTCTCCTCAAAGGCTATCATCGGAAATATGCAGCGTGGATTGCAGTATGCTCAAAAGAAGCAGTCTCTGATGGCAGGAGAAGATGCCGATGCATCGTCACAGAATGAAGGATTCTTTTCCTTGCTCAAGTCCTTTGATGTGTCGGCAAAGAGCATCACCGGTCTGATAGTCGTCTTGTTGGCTGCCATTCTCCCACTTTTTGTCAAGAACAGGAAGTACCACCTCTGTCAGTTAGTGCTCAATGTGGTGGTGCTTGGCTTCTGGTGCGGAGCATTTCTCTCCTACACTTCCTTGATAGGATATATGGCGCACGGCATCAATATCTTTGCTGTCATCATCCCCTTCATCATGCTAATCACTGCTTTCATTTATCCGTTGTTCGGCAAGAAAACATACTACTGCACACATGTTTGCCCCTTCGGTTCACTGCAACAGGTGGCAGGAATGTGCTTGAATTACAAGGTGAAGCCGGGACAGAAAACAGTTAAACGCCTCGACCTCTTCCGTCAGGTGCTGTGGGCATTGCTGATGCTCTGCATTTGGGGAGGTGTATGGAGTAACTGGACTGACTATGAGCCGTTCTCGGCCTTCATCTTCCAGTCGGCATCTTGGGTTGTCATCGCCTTGGCAGCGGCATTCGTGCTCCTGTCGCTCGTCGTGACAAGACCTTATTGCCGCTTTGTCTGTCCAATGGGTACACTCTTCAAACTGAGCCAGACATCCAAGTAAGTTTTTTAATCGTAACGTTTATATTACAACAATAAAATGACTGAATTTATGAAACCGGCAACATTACTTAATATCGTATTGGCAACAGCCCTCGTCGTGGTCTGTGCAAGATGGGCAATGAGTGAGAGAAACACAACTGAAGGCGAGAGTGCAGACAGCACTGCCGTGGCATCTATGTCTGATGAATCATCAAAAGACTTTGAGGAGTTTGACGTTACCACCGATTTCCACGGCAATCCCTTTACTTACTTCAAGGGCAAGGGATTGTTGCTTGCCGTTGGCGACAAGGCAGACTACAACGAGATGACCATCGGTTGGGGTGCCCTCGGCAACATCTGGGAGGAAGGTATGTCGCTCATGACTGTATATGTGGCTCCAGCCCGCTACACTTTCAAATACATGGAAAAGGCAAAATACTTCACCGTTATGGAGTTTGATGATACACGCAAGGATATCCTCCAGTATATGGGAACCCACAGCGGTCGCGACGGAAACAAGGCAAAGGCATTGGGCTTGCATACCCGATATACGGAGCATGGCACTCCTTACTTTGAGGAAGCCAAGACCGTCTTTGAGTGCGAGATAATTTATCACGCTCCCTTCGACCCAAATGGATTCGGCGAAATGCCCAAGAAACAGTATGCAGATTTCCCTGCTGGCATCCACTCAATGTATATGGGAAAAATCGTGAAGGCAATGAGAAAAAAGTAGAAGCAAATTAAAGGAAGTCAATTCGATGTCAATCGGCTATAGAAAAAGGAGCCAGGTTCTATTGTTAGAACCTGGCTCCTTTTTCGTATTGTCCGCATCTATCAAGAAGAACATCTATAAGATACTCTGCAACAGGCAAGTACAACCCTCCAGACAGTCACGCCAAGTAGCGTCAAAGTTGCCTGTATACCATGGGTCTGCCACTTCCCCACCCCTTGGTGTAAAGTCAAGAAGCAGATGAATCTTGCCGTCAGGGTCGCCATGGCAGATGCGCTGCATATTCCTGATATTGTAACTGTCCATACCGATGAGCAGGTCATAGCGACCGTAATCGGCGGATGTCATCTGTCGGGCAGTCTTTCCATCGCAGCCGATACCGTGAGATGCCAGCATACGGCGGGCAGGCGGATAGACGCTGTTGCCTATTTCCTCTGTGCTTGTCGCCGCCGAGGCTATCTCAAAACGATCGGCAACGCCTGCGTCTGTCACAAGTTTCTTCATGACAAACTCCGCCATCGGACTGCGGCAGATATTGCCGTGGCAGACAAAGAGAATCCTTGTCTTCATCTTGCAGAAGCCGTTTATTGCACCAATACTTTACGCACCGTGTTGTCAGAACGGCGCACTATGTTGACGCCTTTTATCGGTTTGTCCATTTTTACGCCACAAGTGGTATAGATGAGGGGATCTTTCAGCGACTCGCTTTCTGTGGCATTGATACCAGTAGCATCCTGTATCTTGCCATAAATGGCAAACTCATAGACACGAGTAGTGGTACCGCTGTTCTCTCCATGGTCTATTTGCAGACGCACTTTCTTTGCCGTAAACGGAGTGAAACCACGCTCCACCTTGTTCTCAATGTTCTGTGTCACCACATCAACATCCACCCACTGTGCGCTCTCTTCATCATAACGCTGTACGCGGAAATCGCGTGTCACCCAGTCAATGCTCTCCATTCCGGCGTTGAACAGCATATATGAGCATACCTCTACAGGATTGTCAAACTGGTATTCCAGATACGGTGTCTCGCTCTGGCTGCCTGTCACGCACCACTTAGTGGTTATGTCACCGTCGTTAGCCATTGTTGCGCCCTCCTCCGACTTAATCTGATGAGATGCCACAATCTTGTTGGGAATCAGACGTTCGCCACAAACCGTATTGTCACCCAACTCCTTGTATTCTATAAGAGTGTTTACTGGAGTGAACTCCTGCAGGTCATCATTCTTGTTGTCTGACAGAGTCGCAGCAAAGAGAAGGCCGTTACGGTCGTCGCTGTCGATTGTAATCTGATTGACGCCATCGGGCAACTCGACACAGTATTTGTACATATACATATTCTTGGACACCTCGTTGCTCTTGCCAGAGATGTTGTGTGCATGAGTCGAGATATATGCTATGTTCTCTTTGCAGTAGGTTTGTCCGAGGTTGAACGGAGTGAGCGGTTGTCCGGCATATCCCACATAGTAAGGCAAGTTGAGTTCTACGGTCTTGTCACCCATGTGTACACTTGCCACCGAACCGTCCTCGTTGCTGCTTGCCATCAACAGATATAGTTTGTCCTGTCCTGCCTTTCTGTCAAACGTGAGGGTCTTTGTCGTGTTGCAGCGCAGCACGTTCTTCGCATTGTCAGCCCTGCTTCCCATCTTGAAAGGAATGCCGTCGACAGTGATATTGTCCTCGATGAGTTCTGCAGGATAAGCCATTTTGAAACCGCTTGAGGCATTTCCCTTCGACGAATCATAACTCATTATGTCAAGGTTATAAGCCAAGTCCAATGGTGTAGAGTTGGTTTCTTCGGCTGCCAACGTGTACTTTGCCAGTTTCACTGCGAATGTCTTGGGTTGGTAATGCCCTATGGAGAATGTCAGTTCATTGCCCGAAAATGTTGCAGATCCGACCTCTTCCTCGAGTCCGTTCACCTCTTTTGCTGTCTCAATCGCTGCCGGGAAGGTGATTTTCACATCGTTCTGGTCTTCTCCAGCCCACTCATAGACGCGAAGAATGAGTTCGTCGCTTTCCTCCGCTTTCTTGAATGCCTTGATTGAAACCTTGTCTGTCGACAGGCTTGCGAGCGACATTTCCACAGGCAAAGTGCCATTGTGCTTTGACGGAATGAATGCCATCAGCGGCTGGTTGAGCCGTGCTGCCTCCATCTGGGTCTTCTCGCTCCAATTTCCTTCATGAGGATAGAATGAGTAAGTGAAGTTGTTTGGTCCCAGGTCTTGTTCCGCCTGATGCTTGTAAGCGCCGCATCCCGGAGTGTGGATGAGCGTCAGACGGAGCGTGTTCTGGTTCGGTTTGTCCCATCCGTACTTGGAGTCATTGAGTATACTTACACCCATCGAACCGTCCGCCTTGGAGTGGTCTGCCCACTGATGTCCCTGCACTTCGTAGCAACTTTCTGTGCGTACACCTCTCTTGATTGTACCGAGCGAGATGTCATAAGTGTCCTCTGCGGCATTGAACATGAACGGGAACTGTACCTTGAGGAGTGTCTGGCGGCTCTGCCAATCCACCTCATTGACACAGTCGATGCGGTCCGACAATGCCGACATCCGTATATACTGCACGAAAGTGGAGCCGTTCTTGGTGCGCTGAACACGGAAACTCTTTCTCAGAGGACCGTTTTCAGCCAAGCGGATGTCCACATTCTCGTCAACATAAGTATTGACTGTCTGCTTTACTGTATTATAACTGATTTCCCATGCCGGCCATGTGCTTTCGTAATCGGGCAGCATCTGCATACGGCTACCGCTCATTATGGTGGAAGAAGTCTTCGCGTTGAGTATGCTCGGGTCGCCCTTTGCACTGATTTTCACTTTGTAGACACCATTGTCAATGGTGCGTGCGTCCTCGTCTACCGACAGGTCTGATGTCAGCGAAGAAGCCTCACCGACCTTTACATTGTACAGACTGTAACCGAGAGAAGGCACTGTGGCTGCGAATATAAACTTCAGCACCTTGCGGTCATTGTCGTATCCTGTAACCTGAGAGAGCACCTCATTGTTGTCCTTGTCAAACACCCTGACACCGGCAGGCTCCGTAGCACAAGGCATCTCGCCCTCCACAATGTCTGTACGTTGGTGCGACAGAGGATTGTAAACGACCATTGGCGTGCCGTCTACATTGGTGTTCATGTTCTGCGAAATGCCGCCCATGGCGTTCTTGAGAGCCATTCCGAACTGTTTGTTTGCAAGGAAATACTCATTGTGCGAATATTCGTATGCTTTGGGTATGGATGTTCCCGTGATACCGTCGTGGTGCTGCTGCCATATCATTCTTATCCATGCGTCGCGTATTTCCGTGGGATAGGTTCCGATACCGAGCCAGTAAGACAGTGAGGAAGCCTTCTCTGCTGCATCGCCAAGGAGTTCGTCGCGGCGGTTCCACATCTTGAGTTCACCGCGCGAGGTATATGAGCCTACACCATGGGAACGCATCGGCAGTTCGTTGTTCCATACCGACAACTTCGACTGGTCACACGTTGCGAGATAGTCGAAGAACTCGTCCGGGGAAGCCAGTTTCACCTTTATGTCACCTGTGGTCTTCTGGGCTGACAGGTTCATCCAGTAGGGAGTGTTGTTGCCTGTGCTGGTTGCATCGTCACCAAGACCGCCTCCATGGTCACTTCTCGGACCTACATAGCGGAACATGGCAGGCACTCCGTACTTTGACAGGTTGTCATTTATCTGCGACAACATATCCGCATCGGTTGTCATATCCTTGTTGAAGTCCTCGTGAGCATCGTATGCTCCCGGCTTGTAAACACCGTATATCTGGCTTCCGTCAACACCTTGCCAGATGCCAAACGGCGGCAATCGGTCATAGTCTGCTGAGCCCCACGACAGTTTGTTGGTATGGAAGCCCTTTATTCCGCTGTGCTTCGCTATGGTCGGAAGGGCGTAGGAGAAACCGAAACAGTCGGGAAGCATGATGTCATAACCGCCTCTCACGCCAAACTCTTGCTTGTAGAACTTGTTGGCATAGAGCATTGAGTGGAAGATTGACTCCGCCGATGAAACCATGCAATCGTTGGCGTCAATCGCCATACCCGACACATGCCAGCGGTCAGTCTTGATATATTCCTTCATGCGAGTGTACAAGTCGGGATAGTATTCCTTCATCCACATGTACTTGATTGCTCCCTCAAAGTTTATCCTGAATGCCGGATACTTGTCCAGTAGGGCAAGATTCTGGGTGAGGGTGTTGTTGATGTACTCGCCAATAGTTGTCTTCACGTCCCAGTTCCACTGTGTGTCCAAGTGGCTGTTGGAGATTAGATACAGTGTCTTGTCTGTCGTCTGGGCGACCGACACGGCGGTTTGGCAACCGAGGAAAGCCGCGACAACGATAGCCTTTGCCGCGGTCTTGCTTCTGTCAAGGGTTAATTTCATAGTCTCTCTATAACGATTTTTACGTTGTTAGTCATGCAAAGTTAACAATAAGAATCGGAATAACAGGCAGTGGCACATATAAATGTGTCACTCAAAAACAGTGCCGTCACACTAATTCACAGCGCAATGCGGACTTGTCGAAGTTGAATCCGACGAGGCGTACACGGCGTATCTGGTTGTCGAGTTCGGGCGAAGAGAGGCGTGCGGGCAACTCCACGCGGATGTAATTGTCGGTAAATCCGTGCATGGCCTTGCCTCTCGCCGATTTCTCAAACAGCACGTCACGCTCCTTGCCTATATATCTTTCATTGAATGAAGTCTGCTTGCTGTCGGACAAGTCGAGGAGTTCCTTGGAACGCAATTTCCTGTCCTTGTCGCTGACAACATAGGGGATGCGCAGTGCCATCGTCCCGGGACGTTCGCTGTAAGGGAACACATGCAGGTGGGTAACGTCCAGAGAGTCGATAAATTCATAGCATTCACGGAACAGTTCGGGGGTTTCCCCACGGCATCCCACCATGACATCGACACCGATAAAGGCATCGGGAATCAGTTGTTTTATGAGATTTATCTTGTGGGCGAACAGAGCCTTGTCGTAACGGCGGTGCATCAGGCGCAGCACTTCGTCCGATCCGCTCTGCAACGGAATGTGGAAATGCGGCATGAAAGCACGGCTCTCCTCGGCGCAGTAGCGTATAAGCGCATCGTCAATGAGGTCTGGCTCCAGACTGCTTATGCGGAATCTGTCGATGCCCTCCACCGTGTCGAGAGCCTTGACAAGGTCGAGGAACGTCTCACCAGTGGTGCGTCCGAAGTCCCCGATGTTCACTCCCGTGAGCACTATCTCACGTCCGCCCTCAGCAGCAGCCTGTCTTGCCTGCTCCACAAGCGAAGCTATGCTCGGATTGCGGGAGTTGCCGCGTGCAAAGGGAATGGTGCAGTAGGTGCAGTAATAGTTGCATCCGTCCTGCACTTTGAGGAAATATCGCGTCCTGTTACCGCGCGAACAGGAGGGCGCGAACGTCGTTATATCCTTGGTCTTCACAGAGTGGAAATTATCGGAAACAGTCTCTTGGCTCTTGCCTTCGAGTTTCTCCGACCACGCTTCCGACAGATATTGTATTAGGTCTGCCTTCTCATTGCTTCCCAGGACAAGTCCCACGCCGTCAATCTTGGCAATCTTTTCCGGTTCGAGTTGGGCGTAACAGCCGGTCACCACGACAAAAGAGCCGGGATTTCTGCGCACCATCTTGTGAATGGTCTGACGGCACTTGGCATCGGCAACCTCTGTTACGGAGCAGGTGTTTATCAGGCAGATATCCGCCTCTTCACCCTCTTCGGCATCCACGACTCCCATTTCCTGAAGCATTCTCCCGAATGTCGATGTTTCAGAAAAGTTCAACTTACAGCCAAGAGTGTAGTATTTCGCTTTCTTGCCTTGAAAAACTGATGTATCTATCATTTCCTTTTATTTGTGTACAAAGACAGGACAAACGAGCGCAATGAAAACCTGTCTCAACATTGCCGAGTGCTGTTTGCCTTGTGCAAAGTTAGCAAAAAATCATGCCAATTGGCAATCAGCCGACTAATTTATGGTTTTCCGAAATTGTTTGCCGGTTGCTTGCTGTACTGCAAAGCGGCGCAATCGCAATACTATTGTTTCAGTTTGTTCAGCCGCATCACTATTGCAGTCTGGCTTCTACCCATCTTTTGGGCAATGCATTTCACACTCATACCATTGGAATACAGCATCAGCAGAAAATTGTCCGCACGTTTTGTCCAGATTTTATTGGCATTAGGATGTCTCTGGAATTGGTCCTCCGAAACATTGCACGGATGCAGAAACTCATCTACGAACACAGAGGGGAAACGCTTATCGTAGAGTACAAATGTTTTCTGTTTTGCCCTTGTTATCGCCACATAAAACAATCTCCGCTCTTCTCCACACGGATATTGGTCGCTCTTTGTCAAGACATAATTGAGCACAGGGTCATCACTGACAAGCGAGGGGAAACCATAGACATCCTTATTGCACCGCAATATTATCACATAGTCCGCCTCAAGCCCTTTTGATTTGTGTACCGTCAGGAACTCTATTTTCCGTCCTTCTATGATATAATAGAATCTGCTGCCCTCCTTCATTCCTTGATATACAGACGAGAGATTATAATCATCAAATGAATAACGCCCCAACAAGAATATGGATTTATCCATTGGGATTGACGCCACAAGTGCTCTTACCGTCTCACAATAATCCTGGTTGTCATAAGGGCAGAACTCCAGTTCGGTCTTTGCATCCTGCATGAACGGATGTACATTCTTTTTCATCTGCGCATTATTGCGCTGGATAAAACCGGAAGAAAGGGAAACCAAAGGTTCACCGAACCTGTATGTCGTTTCAATCTTGTTGATTTCCGTTGCACCAAAGTATTCCGGGAACTGGCTGAACAGAGACATATCACTACCGGAAAAACGGTATATAGACTGCCAGTCATCCCCAACGCAATACAATTTCGCAGGTTGGCTGCCCTCTTTCAACACTTTCAGAAAATTATAACGGTCGACGGATATATCCTGAAACTCATCCACGATGATGTAATCATACTCTACGGGGTGCGAGGCACGGCATATCTCTGTGGCATGAAGGATTGCATCGGTAAAATCTATCTTGCCCATATCGTTCAACGACTTTGTGTATTGAGCGTACATGGGCATGAAGATGTTTTTAATAATGAAAGCGCTTCGCACATCCTTTGCTTCCTTTGCCTGTTTCAAGACTTCCTGGATCGATTTTCCGCTTGACTTCACCAACGTCACGAAAGTAACGGCAAGGCGTATGAATGCCTTTTCTTGCTTGCTGCCTTTGGGCAGAACCGAATTATACAACTCTTCATCCGTTTTCTCTCGTATCGGCACTCCTGCATCGCCAAGCATCCTTTTTAGTTTGGTCTTTATGTCTGAATAGAAAAAATCCGCACTTGATGTCACCAAGAGAGTTGTACCGAATTTCTCATGAGCAGACTTCTTCCACGTTATGCCATCATTGTACTTTTTGTTGGCTTCTTCGTATGTCATGCCCTTGTCTTTGGCAAACCATGCAGGGACAAGACTGTGTTCATCTACCCCGAAATGTTCCAGATAAACGCGCTTATTCACTCCATCTTGTTCGAAATAAATCGAGAAGTCTGGGCAATACTGGGAGTGCATCTCATCCGTCAACTGGTGTTCATAGGGTTCTTCATACCTGTATTTCACTCCAAGAGAATACAGTACAAAACATATTTTCCGCTCTTGTTCGCTCCTGACATACACCACCCTGCCGTCCATATCGGGAAACACAGACTTCAGTTTCGTCTTCTTTAGTTCCGACAACTGCTCTCTTTTTTCGTTTTTACGCCGTTCCCTGTCGTCCTCTTCAATCTTGTAATCCACCAAATATTCCACGGCGCTCCTCCGAAAACGCTTTTCCTTCAAGAGGTTATTGTATATTTCCACAAACAGAGCATCCGTATTGTCACAGATAGATGGTTTTTCTCCCGTTGCCCTACCTATTATGTCAATCGCCAATTTGTGAAAAGTATATCCCCTCAAACCGTCCGTATCCAATCTTTCTGTAAGTTCCGCAGCCGCCTTGTTGGTGTAACTTATCAGCAATATTCTGCGAGGGTCAATGCCTTTCACTTCCGTGAGATACTTTACTTTCCCTATAATCGACGAGGTCTTGCCGCTCCCTGCACTGCTGACAACCAAGCAGTTGTCTTCTTCCGACACAATAGAGCGGCGCTGTTGGCTATCCAACGGATATTTCAAACAACGGTCAAAAAACTCCTTATGAGTTTCGAGCAGAACGGCAATGACCTCTTCATTGTGCCGCTTGACGAGGTTATCAATGTTTTCATAGTCTCTGACCAGGTTTAAGATTGTCTCCGCAGGAGCGAAGCCAAAGGCTTTGGATTTCACCAACAGAGAGTGTGACTTTTCGTAATACGGAGCATAATAATCGGAAAAAGCCTTTTTTTGTGTAGCCGATATTATCTTGTCACGAAAGCAATTACTCAAGTCGGACTGGATGTCAACAGTCTGATTAAACACTGCATCGTCTTCTTTTGCCTGTCCCCTGTCGCCACTTTCTTTATATGGAGATATGCGGTCAAGTTCCTCAGCCAGACTTTCGGACTTTCGCTTCAGGTGTTTCCGCACCGCAACGACCACAACAACAGGGATTGCAATCACGCAAATCACTATGACAAGAAAGTATTGCATACTGGGCAATAACATCTATTCGTTTCCTTACAAACTTCAATTAACCGCTACAAAATTAAAGAATAAACTCCGAATATATATACCATAAACGACGAAAAATCCATCTTTCCCACGGCAAATTTTTCTGACAACAAATATGACATGATACATTATAGCAAACTTTACCCTCATTTGCGCCTTTTTTCTCGGCTGTTTTGGGGATTTTTATTAACTTTGCAATGCTTATATATAATTAGGAGAGAAATGCAGGTTGCCATTGTTAAATACAACGCCGGAAACATTTATTCCGTGATAAACGCCTTGCGTCGTCTTGGAGTAGAGCCGCAATTGACCGACAAGGCGGAGGAACTGAGAAAGGCTGACCGCGTGTTGTTCCCAGGACAAGGGGAGGCTTCGACAACTATGGATTACCTCCGCAGCCACGGACTCGACACCGTCATACAATCGCTCCGGCAGCCTGTGCTCGGCATCTGCATAGGAATGCAACTCCTGTGCCGCCACTCCGAAGAGGGCGACACCGACTGTCTGGGCATCTTTCCCACAGACGTGAAGCGGTTCAAGCCGCAGCGTCACGAAGACAAAGTGCCGCAAATGGGCTGGAATTCAATCTTTGACCTGAAGACCAAACTGTTTGACGGCATTTCCGAACAGGACTTCATATATAACGTACACAGTTTTTACGTTCCGCAAAACGAATACACAATCGCCTCTTGTGACTACATTCTGCCCTACTCTGCGGCATTGCACAAGGACAATTTCTACGCTTGCCAGTTTCATCCGGAAAAGAGCGGCAATGTGGGAGCACGGATTTTGCAGAACTTTCTCACTATAGACACCACGGAAAATGATTGAACTTATACCTGCCATAGACATAATCGGCGGCAAATGCGTGCGCCTCACAAAAGGCGACTACGACCGTAAGACCGTCTACAACGACGACCCTGTGGCACAGGCTAAGGAGTTTGAGGCAAAAGGATTCACACGTCTTCATGTAGTAGACCTTGACGGTGCAAAGTCAAAGCACATTGTCAACGATGCCGTGTTGCGCCAAATTACAGCGCAGACAAGCCTCACCGTGGACTTCGGGGGAGGTATCAAGAGTGGCAATGACATAAAGAAAGCCTTCGATGCCGGGGCTACGCTCGTGACCATAGGCAGCATTGCGGTGAGCCGACCCGACCTGTTCATGTCGTGGCTTGGGGAATATGGTGCAGAGCACATCATCCTCGGTGCCGATGCAAGAAACGGCAAGGTGTCGATAAACGGCTGGAAAGAGGACTCCGAAGAAGACCTGCTGCCGTTTCTGAAGAAATATATCGATGCCGGAGTGCGCAATATCCTCTGCACGGACATAAGCAAGGACGGCACCCTGAAAGGTCCTGCCACATCACTCTACAAGCGTATCATGGCTGCCTATCCCGGCATCCATCTCATTGCTTCGGGCGGTATCTCATCCAATGAAGACATTGACAATCTGGAGAAAGAGGGTATCCCGGCTGTTGTGTTCGGCAAAGCCTATTACGAAGGACGACTGAAATTCTGACCCTATGCTGGCAAAACGAATCATACCATGCCTTGACGTGAAGAGCGGAGAGACCGTAAAGGGAACAAACTTCGTGAACCTCCGCAGTGCCGGTGACCCAGTGGAACTGGGCAAGGCGTACAGTGACGCGGGGGCAGACGAACTCTGTTTCCTCGACATAACGGCGTCATTCGAAGGCAGAAAGACCTTTACCGACATGGTGACGCGCGTGGCTGCCGAGATAAACATACCGTTCACAGTGGGCGGAGGCATCAACGAGATTGCCGATGTGGAGCGTCTGCTCAGCGCCGGAGCGGACAAGGTGAGCATCAATTCCGCCGCCATACGCCGTCCGCAACTCATCGACGAGATAACGAAACGGTTCGGTTCGCAGGTGTGTGTCTGTGCCATCGATGCACGGCACGATGCCGACGGCTGGCACTGTTATACCAAGGGAGGCAGGGAACGGCAGGAACTGGGACTGTTGGAATGGGCACATGAGGCTCAGGAAAGGGGCGCAGGGGAAATCCTGTTCACCTCAATGGATCACGATGGAGTAAAAGAAGGCTATGCCAATGAGGCTCTCGCCATGCTCGCCGATGCCCTTTCCATACCCGTGATAGCATCGGGAGGAGCCGGCAAGAAGGAGCATTTCCGCGATGCATTCACCGTCGGCAAGGCTGATGCGGCACTGGCAGCATCGGTATTCCACTTCGGCGAGATACCTATTCCCGAACTCAAACGATACCTCAAGGCGGAAAATATCAACGTAAGAATATAATACAACAACGACATAAGGCTGATTATGGAAATCGATTTCAATAAGATGAACGGTCTTGTACCGGCTATCGTACAGGACGCACAGACGAAAACAGTGCTGATGCTCGGCTATATGAACGAGGAAGCATACCGTAAAACGGTGGAGACCGGCAAGGTGACATTCTGGAGCCGCAGCCGTAACACACTGTGGACAAAGGGCGAAACTTCCGGCAACTACCTGCATCTGGTCGACATAAAGTCGGATTGCGACAACGATGCCCTGCTCGTAAAAGCCAATCCCGAAGGACCTACATGCCACAAAGGCACTGATACCTGCTGGGGAGAGAACAACGAGAAGAATCCATTGCTGTTCCTCTCTGAACTCCAGAACTTCATAGAGAAACGCCATGAGGAGATGCCTGAGGGTTCTTATACCACCAGTCTGTTCAAGGACGGACTTAACCGTATGGCACAGAAAGTGGGCGAAGAGGCGTTGGAACTCGTCATCGAGGCTTGCAACGGCACTGACGAGCGTCTCATTTATGAAGGTTCGGATATGCTGTATCACCTCATCGTACTGCTGACATCCAAGGGACTGCGCATCGAGGAAATGGCTTCCGAACTGGCGGAAAGGCACAATCCCGGTTGGAAGAAACACTGACCGGTTATAAGAACAAGCCAAACAAAACAGAAAACGAGGAAATCATGTTGATTGAATATTCCAAAGTAAACGTCTATCAAGGCGACTCCCTTGTTCTTGACCATGCCGACTTCAAGGCTGACGAGGGCGAGTTCATATACATAATAGGCAAGGTCGGCTCCGGCAAAAGTTCGCTTCTGAAGACCATGTACGCCGAACTTGACCTCTATGCCGACGAGGCGGAAAAGGCGGAAGTACTTGGAAGGAATATGCTCAAACTGAAGAGAAAGGACGTGCCTGCACTGCGTCGGGAACTGGGAATAATATTTCAGGACTTCCAACTCCTGCATGACCGTTCGGTAAAAAAGAACCTTGAGTTTGTATTGAAAGCCACCAAGTGGAAGTACAAGGAGCGCATCGAGGAGCGCATCGACAAGGTTCTGGAGGACGTGGGAATGCTTGACAAGAAAGACGCAATGCCCCATGAACTGTCAGGAGGAGAGCAACAGCGCATCGCAATCGCCCGTGCTCTGCTCAATGCACCAAAAGTTATCATTGCCGATGAGCCGACAGGAAACCTCGACCCCGAGACTGCCGCACAGATAGTGGGACTGTTGAAGGAGATAAGCAAGACGGGTACGGCGGTGATAATGTCCACTCACAATTGGGGAATGATAGACCAGTATCCCGGCATAGTATACAAATGCGAGGACGGAAAGATACAAGAAACAAAGTAATAATATAGGAGGAGATTTTATGAAAGTAATGAAATTCGGTGGCACATCCGTGGGTTCACCCGACCGAATGAAGGATGTGGCACGACTGGTGACCAAAAGCGGCGAGCCTACATTCGTCGTGCTTTCTGCCATGTCAGGCACTACCAATTCACTCGTAGAGATAAGCAACTACCTCTACAAGAAGAATCCTGAAGGTGCAAACGAGGTTATCAACCAATTGGAAAAGAAGTATCACGCACACATACAAGAACTCTATTCCACAGAGGAATACCGTGGCATCATGCGTGAACTGCTCGACAGCGAGTTCAAGTACCTGCGCTCATTCACCAAGGAACTGTTCACGAGTTTCGAGGAGAAGACTATCGTGGCACAGGGAGAGATTATCAGCACCAACATGATGGTGAATTACCTGAAGGAACAGGGTGTCAACGCAGTTCTGCTTTCTGCCCTTGACTTCATGAGAACCGACAAGAACTCCGAGCCGGACACCGAATATATAAAGGAGAAGTTCGCTGCCACGATGAAGCAAAACGAGGGTTACCAGATTTATATCACCCAGGGCTTCGTCTGCCGCAATGCCTATGGTGAAGTCGACAACCTGAAACGAGGCGGTTCGGACTACACGGCGAGCCTCATTGGAGCGGCAATGCCGGCAGAGGAAATACAGATTTGGACCGACATAGACGGTATGCACAACAATGATCCGCGTGTGGTCGACAAGACAGAAGCAGTGCACCAACTCAACTTCGACGAGGCTGCCGAGTTGGCATACTTCGGTGCGAAGATTCTGCATCCCACCTGCATACAGCCAGCAAAGTTCGCCGGCATCCCGGTGAGACTGCTCAACACGATGGATCCGGAGGCGAAAGGAACTATCATCGACAATGTCATCATGAAGGGAAAAATCAAGGCTGTGGCTGCAAAAGAGAACATCACTGCCATCAGAATCAAGTCTTCAAGGATGCTTCTCGCCACTGGTTTCCTCCGCAAAATATTCGAGATATTCGAGAGTTATGACACCCCTATCGACATGATTGCCACTTCCGAAGTGGGCGTATCGATGTCCATAGACAACGACAAGCACCTTAATGAAATTGTGGACGAACTGAAAAAGTTCGGCACAGTGTCTGTCGATCAGGACATGTGCATAATCTGTGTCGTCGGAGACCTCGACTGGAGCAATGTGGGATTTGAGACTTTGGCCACCGATGCCATGAAGAACATCCCGGTGAGAATGATTTCCTACGGAGGTTCCAACCACAACATATCGTTCCTTATCAAGAGTTCCGACAAGAAAAAGGCCATGCAGAACCTGAGCGATATGCTCTTCTGCAAGTAACAGACCACGACAGTTATATTATGAAGGGACAGTTTCCATTAGAGAGATTCAGCGGTGTAGCGACACCGTTCTACTATTATGATACAGCCATTCTGCGCGAGACCCTGCGCAGAATAAACGAGGAGGCAGGCAAGCACGACGGTTTTGAAGTGCACTATGCCGTGAAGGCAAACGCCAACCCGAAGGTTCTCGGCATCATCAGTGGCTGCGGTATCGGTGCCGACTGCGTGAGCGGCGGCGAGATAAAGGCTGCGTTGGAAGCAGGATTTCCTGCCAGCAAGATTGTGTATGCCGGAGTCGGGAAAAGCGACTGGGAAATAAATCTCGGACTTGACGAGGACATCTTCTGCTTCAATGTAGAGAGCATACCCGAACTGGAGGTCATCAACGAACTGGCAGAGAAGAAGAACAAGGTTGCCAATGTGGCGTTCCGCATCAACCCCAACGTCGGCGCACACACCCATGCAAACATCACTACCGGACTGGCAGAGAACAAATTTGGCATCGCCATGGAAGACATGGAGACGGTGATAGGCTTGTCTGGCAAGATGAAAAACGTGCATTTCATTGGTCTGCACTTCCATATCGGCAGCCAGATTCTCGACATGACGGACTTCAAAGCCCTGTGCAATAGAATCAACGAGTTGCTCGACAAACTCGAAAGCCAGCATATCGTGGTGGAGAACATCAATGTCGGCGGAGGTCTGGGTATCAGTTACGACCAGCCGAACCGTGAGCCATATCCCGAATTTAAGGCTTATTTCGACACTTATGCAAATCATCTGCATCTCAGAAACGGTCAGAAGGTTCACTTTGAACTCGGCAGAGCCGTCGTCGGACAGTGCGGTTCGCTCATCACGAGAGTACTTTACGTCAAGCAAGGAACTTTCAAGCAGTTCTGCATAGTGGATGCCGGCATGACAGATCTCATCCGTCCGGCTCTCTATCAGGCTTCTCACAAGATAGAGAACCTGTCGAGTGACGAACCGATGGAGACCTATGACGTTGTCGGACCTATCTGTGAGTCGAGCGATGTCTTCGCAAAGGCTGTCGACATCAACCGTGCACACCGCGGCGACATCATCGCCTTGCGCTCCGCAGGAGCCTATGGCGAGATTATGGCAAGCGGTTACAACTGCCGGAAACTGCCCGTCGGCTACATTACAGAACAGTTATAAACCACATGATTTCCGTTGTCACTATAATCTTAGGCTCTATTTCGTTGCTCTTGGCAATAATTGCAACGCTGATGAATCCCTTCTTCCGTGTTCCGATAAGGAAGAAAGACGACGATGTCAACCCTGATTCCGCAAGCGGAAACAGTTGCGAACCTCTTTCCGTCATCATGCTTGTAAACGGCAACGAGCATCTTCTTGAGTGCAACTTGCCGCTTTTTCTCAATCAGGAATATGAGCCTGGATTCCAAGTAATCATCGTTGGCGAGAGGCCGACAGCCGAAGCCGACGACCTGTTGAAGAAGTTCGGCAATGACCCTCGCCTCAGTTACACGTTCATACCCGACACCTCCCGCTACATCAGCAGGGACAAACTGGGCATCACGCTCGGTGTAAAGGCGGCGGCAAACGAGTGGTGCGTGCTGGTGGACAGCGGTTGTCGACCTACAGGCACACAATGGTTGCAGACCATGGGCTGTCGGTGCACCAAGGACAAGAACCTCGTCATCGGCTACAACAACTACGATACGGACGCCAAACCGTATATGCGTTTCTACCGTCTGCGCCATTTTGCCTACTTGTGGAGGGAGTGCATAAAGGGCACACCCTACTGTTCCAACGGTACGAACCTTGCCTTCCGCAAGAGCGAATTTATTGCCGGTGACGGTTTCAGGGGCAATCTCGACATCATCCGGGGCGAGTTTGACTTCACGGTAAACAAACTGGCGAGGAAGGGAACAGCCATAGCCGTCACATCACACGACGGTTCGCTCACCGAAGAATCCCCCACCTCGAAGCAATGGCACACGCAGTGCGTCTTCTACATCCACTCGTGCCGACACATGCAACGCACCTTCAGGCACAGGCTGTGGTCTCGTCTTGACACATTCTTCCTGCACTTGGCTCTGATTGTCTCCATCGGTCTGGTTGCCACAGCAGCCGTTCTCACCGATTATATACTGCTCGCAATGGCACTGGCAGCACTCGTCCTGCTCGTTGCAGTCAGGATTTTCGTGGGCCGCAGAGCCGTCAAGGCATTCGGTGCAGATGTCTCCGCATGGCGCATCTTGCCCCTCGAACTGTCGTCAGTGTGGCATTCCATTGCCAACAGACTGCGCTATATGGTCACCAACAGTACCGATTTCACCTGCCATAAACTATGAGACTTCGGATTCTTAACACACCAGACATCGACAACAACGGCATCTCCCAAAAGACAAAAGAGATGCTTGTGGCGGAATTGACGAAAGATGACAGCATCATCATGACCGATGAGAATCCCGATGTGGTGCATATCATCGGAGCATGGAATGCCAGTTCGGCATCTGTAGCCAGCGATGCCATGAAGCGGTTCATAGTCTTGGTCTACACACCATTAGGCACTTTGTCACCTTGGTACAAACCTACCTCGTCATACGTCAGGTTGTCTGCCAAAGCCACTGCTGTGGTCGCATCGGGAAGAATGGAGCAGGAATTGCTCAGCGAACATGACAAGAATAACCTCCATGTCATCCCCAATGCCGTCACCACAGCCACTACCACGGCGGAAGATATGGCTTTCGGCTACAAGGCTGTCTACCGTGAGGCAATGGAAAGGAACGATGTCACACTATGGAACGAGGTGAATCACCGGATAGGACTGCTGAAAGAAAAGGACGGAGCAATACAGGAGATATGCAAGAACCTCCTGTACGCACAGTATCTGTACCACCGCAAGAACATACCGCACAAGTTTCTCAACAAACTGTCGGCACTGATGACCGACAGCAACTACAACGAAGACACCATGACAGAGGTGCTTCGTCTCATCAAACTCGACACATTCACCAGACATCTGGAGTATGTCATGATGGAGAAGTCGGAACTGACCGAGGGCTTTATGCCCATTATATACAGAAAGGACAAGGTGTCGGAGCGGATGCTCGACCTCGTCACGGATTACTAAACATTTCTTTTGCCATGCCAAAATACGACCTTAACCGCGACCGGAAATATCTGGAGTTGCTCGCGAAGTCATTCCCCACCATTGCGGAAGCGAGCACGGAGATTATCAACTTGCAGGCCATACTCAACCTGCCAAAGGGTACTGAGCATTTCCTTGCCGATATCCACGGCGAACACCAGGCGTTTCTTCATGTACTGAAAAACGCCTCGGGTAACATCAAACGCAAAGTCAACGAAATCTACGGTTCGGTAATGACACTACAGGAGAAGCGTGATTTCTGCGCCCTCATATACTACCCTGAGGAGAAACTGAAGATAATAAAGGCGCAAGACCGCAATCTCACCGCCTGGTATCACGACATCATAGAAAAGTTGGTCGTAATATGCCGTGAGGTATCGGGCAAGTACACGCGCTCCAAAGTGCGCAAGGCTCTGCCACACGATTTCTCTTACATCATCCAGGAACTCCTGCACGAGAGTACGTCGGGGAGCAAGAAGACCGGTTATGTCAAGGCTATCATCGAGACAATCATATCAACAGGCTGCGCCGATGACTTCATCATAGCCATCGCCAACGTCATCCAGAGACTCATCATAGATCAGTTGCACATCCTCGGAGACATCTACGACCGCGGTCCGGGAGCACATATCATCCTCGACACTCTTAGTCAGTTTCACAGTTGGGACATCCAATGGGGCAACCATGACGTGCTTTGGATGGGGGCATACGCCGGAAATGTGGCGTGCATCTGCAATGTCCTGCGCCTCTCGTTGCGCTATGCCAACCTCACGACTCTGGAAGATGGCTACGGCATAAGCATCATGCCACTCGCCACTTTCGCCCTTGACACCTACAAGGACGACCCCTGCGAGGAGTTCCAGCCCCATATCCTCGGTGACAAGACACTTGACGAGAAGACAGTCAGGCTCACCGCACAGATGCACAAAGCCATAAGCATACTACAGTTCAAGGCAGAAGGCATGGTCATCAAGCGACACTCCTACTGGCACATGGACGACCGTCTGTTGCTCAACGACATAGATTACGCCAAAGGAACTATCACCATTGACGGCAAGGAATATCCGCTCCGCAGCAACAACTTCCCCACTGTCGACCCTAAGAACCCGTATGCTTTCACCGAAGAAGAGCAACTCCTCATCGACAAACTGGCACATTCCTTCAAGGTAAGCGAGAAACTGCAGCGACACATAAAACTGCTCCTGCGCAACGGTTCGATGTATACCATTGTCAATGACAACCTGCTCTATCATGCAGCAATACCGCTTGAGGCTGACGGAACACCTCGCTCCGTAGAGGTGAGCGAGGACAACAGGTTCGCAGCAAGGGCACTGCTTGATGAGGTGGACCGCATCATCCGCACGGCATTCCAGCCTGACTGTGACGAGGAGGAGCGCCTTTTCGCACAGGACTACTTCCTCTATCTCTGGTGCGGTCCGGAGAGTCCGCTCTTCAACAAGTCAAAAATGGCTACCTTCGAACGCTATTTCATCAGCGACAAGACAACCCACGAAGAGGAGAAAGGCAACTACTTCACGCTGCGTGACGACGAGGCTGCGGTCGACAATCTGCTTGACATATTCGGTGTAAAGGGCGAACACCGCCACATCATCAACGGTCATGTGCCCGTACATGTGGCGTCCGGTGAGAACCCAATCAAGGCTAACGGCAAGTTAATGGTCATCGACGGCGGTTTCTCACTGCCCTATCACAAGGAGACAGGCATAGCGGGCTACACACTGGTATACCACTCACGCGGTTTCCAACTCGTGCAGCACGAACCTTTCACAAGTACTGAGGAGGCAATAAACAACGGCACTGACATCAAGTCTTCCACCCAGATAGTGGAGATGAGCGACCATCGTATGCTGGTGGCAGATACCGACCGCGGTCGTGAACTGAAACGCCAGGTACTCGATTTGAAAGAATTGCTCTATGCTTACCGCAACGGTTGGATTCAGGAACAATAACGTTCCTCAATCCAACCGTCGCTTTTAGTGCCACCGTCAGCCTCCTAATAGACCTTGAGACGGTCGCCCACCTTTATCTGATAGTCCGTTGTCAGTTTGTTTTTCTTGTACAGGCTCTTCAGGCGAATACCGTATTTCTGTGCTATGGAGTACATACTCTCGCCATTCTTGACCACATGAGGCACATTACGGAATGACTTGTCAGCCTTCGTACGCTTTTTCTTCAGATACACGATATCGCCCTTCTGTAGCACGTCTTTCCTGTTGCGCTCGTTGTAACGCGCCAGTTGGCGGTACGACAAGTCCAGTTCCTTGCCTATCGAACGGAATGTGTCGCCGTCACGAGCCACCACATAGTAGTTCTTGTTGCACCTCTTTATGACGTGAAGACCTGTCTGCTTGTTGGCAGACCCGCCTTTCGGCTGGTGCGCAACCATGAACTTGTCATAGGTGCGTGCCTTGTCATACTGGTGCAGACGGTATGTTTCTATGATGTTGATGAGCGAGCTTGCATAGGTCGGACTGGTGGCATAGCCTGCCGCTTTCAGTCCGTATGCCCATCCTTTATAGTCGGTTCTGCCGAGTTCAAAGAGTGAAGCGTAACGTTTTCCCGACCTGAGAAACTTGCTGTGGTCCTCGTAACTGTCGCGCGCATTGTCATAAGCCCGGAAACATTCATTCCGCTCGTCGTCATCATGATAGACCGACCTGCCGGTCCAACCGTGGCATTTGATGCCGAAGTGGTTGTTGCCTTTCGTCGCCAATTCACTCCTTCCGGCTGCACTTTCGAGCAGTCCCTGCGCCAGAGTGATGCTCGCCGGAATGTTGTAACGCAGCATTTCCTCTATCGCAATGTCCTTATATTGGTCTATATAGTCCTGATAACGCTGATTCCAAGCCGACTGTGCGTAGCCCGAAACCTGCCATAGCAGTGCCGTTGACAGCAGCACCGCTCTTACTGTTGGGATAAATTTCATCTGTGCGAAGTTACTAAAATTCATTGTATAGAGACAACCGACAAGTACAAAATTAGGAATAAACCCTGAAGAATCCTTCTTTCATACGAACAAAAGCCCAGTTTTTCCGCACAAGAAACGATATTCTTCAAAGTTTATTCCTAATTTTGTAGTTGTCAGCAATAATCGGCAAAACAGGACACAATGGCACGGATTTTGCCCGAAAACTACCGTAACGACTTTACAAACTGAAGAAACAAAAAGACTATGCCAACATATTTTACTCCCCAACTCGGAAAGATTCTGGAAAAAAGCGGTGAGGAGGCGGTGCGCCTCTACAGCCGTGACATAGGACCGGAACACCTGATGCTGGGCATACTCAGCGACCAGAACAACAGCCTGTGTACTGCTCTGAACCGCATGAACGTCAACCTTCAGTCAATGAGGATGGAGATTGAACAGGACATACGCAGCGAGGGCATGTTTGAGGACGTGCGCTCCAGGGTGCTGTCACTCAACGAGAGCGCAAGCGATGTCATACGCCTTGCCGTACAGGAGGCACACCGCCAGCACCAGAAATTCATCGGTGAGGAGCACCTGATGCTCGCTCTGCTTGACGAAAGTACAAACACGAAGATGAAGCAACTGCTGAACGACAACAACGTGACCTACCAGAACTACAGCGAATATCTGCAAAATCACCCGTCAAAAGTACAGGATACGACAAGCGGTTCGCTCCATTCTGACGACGACGACCTGCTGATGGACGACATGGACACTGACAAAAAGTCAGCGGCAACGGAGCAACAGACACGGAAGAAAGTGTCGAAGACGCCTGTGCTCGACAACTTCTCGATAGACCTGACCAAGGCTGCGGCAGAAGGAAAACTCGACACCGTGGTGGGAAGAGACCGTGAGATTCTGCGCATAACGGAGATTCTCTGCCGACGGAAGAAAAACAACCCCATTCTCATAGGAGAGCCGGGCGTGGGCAAGAGTGCCATAGTGGAGGGACTGGCACAGATGATAGCCGAAAAGAAAACATCGCCAGTGCTGTTCAACAAACGGCTGCTCAACCTCGATATGTCGCTCATCGTGGCTGGCACAAAGTACCGCGGACAGTTTGAAGAGCGTCTGAAAGCCCTTATAAAGGAACTTGAAGAAAATCCCAATGTGATTGTCTTCATCGACGAGATACACACTATCGTGGGTGCAGGAGGTGCTCCTGGAGGCATGGACGCTGCAAACATGATGAAGCCCGCACTTGCCCGGGGACACATACAGTGCATCGGCGCAACGACAATAGACGAGTACCGCAAGTCGATAGAGAAGGACGGAGCACTCGAAAGGCGTTTCCAGAAAGTCATGGTGGAGCAGACCACCACGGAGGAAACACTCGAGATACTCCACAATATAGCACCACGCTACGGAGAGCACCACCGAGTGCACTACACGGAAGAGGCTCTGAAAGCGTGTGTGGACTACACTGAGAGATACGTTCCTGACCGCCAGTTCCCCGACAAGGCTATCGACGCATTGGATGAAGTGGGGTCTAAGGTACGCCTGAAACACACCGACCTGCCTGCCGACATAGTGGAAATGCAGGAGCAACTGCGGATTGCCGATGCCAAGAAAAAGCAGGCTGTGGCAAACCAGAACTTTGAGTTGGCTGCCGCCTACCGTGACCGCCAGACGTCGCTGGAGAAATCTCTCGACGAGAGAAAGGCGGAATGGGAACGCGGCGACAGTTCTGTCGTGGCGGAAGTGACGGAAGAAGACGTGGCTGAAGTGGTGTCGCAGATGTCGGGAGTGCCTGTACAGAGAGTGGCGGAGAACGAGACCGTGCGCTTGAGAGACATGGACAAGCGGCTCAAGGCGAAGGTGATAGCACAGGACAAAGCCATAGACAAGATAACGAAAGCCATACAGCGCAACCGCATAGGACTGCGTGAACCGAACCGTCCGATAGGCGTATTCATGTTCCTCGGACCTACCGGCGTGGGCAAAACCTATCTTGCGAAGCAACTGGCAAGGGAGTTGTTCGGGGCTGATGATGCCCTCATACGCATCGACATGAGCGAATACACGGAGAGTTTCAACACCTCGCGCCTCATCGGTGCGCCTCCGGGATATGTCGGTTACGACGAGGGTGGACAGTTGACGGAGCGCGTGAGACGTCACCCCTACTCCATCATACTGCTTGACGAGATAGAAAAAGCCCACCACAACGTGTACAATATGCTGCTGCAAGTGCTCGACGAGGGTCGTCTGACCGACGGAAACGGACGGTTGGTGGACTTCCGCAACACCATAATAATAATGACGTCAAACGCAGGAACACGCCAGTTGAAGGATTTCGGACGCGGTATCGGCTTCCATACAAACGGCATAGAAAACGGCATAATGCAGTCGGAAGGCGACAAAGAGCACGCACATGACATCATCATGAAGGCACTCTCGAAACAGTTTGCACCCGAATTTCTCAACCGCCTGGACGATGTCGTGACCTTCGACCAACTGGATCTCAAGGCGATAAAGCAGATTATGGACATCGAACTGAAGCCTCTGTTGCACCGGGTAGAAGACTTGGGCTATCGGCTGCAACTCGATGAAGAGGCGAAAACGTTCGTTGCGGAGCGCGGCTACGACATACAGTTCGGCGCACGACCACTAAAACGCGCCATCCAGACATATATCGAAGATACCGTGTGCGAACGTCTTCTGTCGGGAGAACTCACTCCCGGCAGCACCATTAGTCTGAAAAAGAAAGAGGGGAAAGAGGAATTGGTATGCGAGGAATAAACTCCTCGCAATCCACTATTTCCGTTCTGTCATCTTCATTCCCTCCTCCACGGCTTGCATATTGAGGGGAATGAGATTGTGGTGACGCTGCGGCAGCGACTTGAAAAGTGCTTTCTGCAGTCCCTCTGTGCTGACTACGGGGCAGACTTTGAGCAGTGCACCGAGCACAATCATATTGAACACCTTCGGATTCTTCATCTCTGCCGCCTTCTCCATTGCCGAGATGCGGTAGCAGGCGACATCCGTTCTTGTCGGCGGTTCGAGGATTCCGTTGTCGTCATAGATGATAATTCCGCCGGGCTTTACCTTTGGCATGAACTTGTCAAGCGACGGTTGGTTGAGCACAATGGCCACATCATACTTGCTCAATACAGGCGAAGCGATGCGCGAGTCGCTGATTATCACCGTCACATTGGCGGTTCCGCCACGCTGCTCCGGCCCGTAAGCCGGCATCCATGTGACTTCCTTGTTTTCCATAAGTCCGCTGTAGGCAAGGATTTTTCCCATAGAGAGGACACCCTGACCGCCGAACCCGGATATTATTATCTCACTTTTCATGCTATTCAACAATTGATAATGTGCAACGCAAACGCATTACATACCTGTCGTATCCTTGAGGTCTCCCTTGGGATACTGCTTGAACATATTCTCTTTCATCCACTCGTTGGCCTCCACAGGCGACATTTTCCAACCGCTGTTGCACGTCGCCACAAACTCCACAAGGCATGAACCTTTGCCGGCCATATTGGCTTCGAAGGCTTTGCGCAGGGCTTTTTTCGCCTTGTTTATGGAGGCTACGCTCTCCACGCTCTGTCTTGTGACAAAGCAAGCGCCGGGCAACAGTGCCGCCATTTCTGTGATATTGATAGGATAACCGTGGATTTCGGGCACTCTTCCGTAAGGACACGTCGCCGTCTTCTGCCCCAACAGCGTCGTCGGAGCCATCTGTCCGCCTGTCATGCCGTAGATTGCATTGTTGATGAAGATGAGTGTCGTATTGTCCGCACGGTTCAGTGAGTGCAGCGTTTCCGCCGTTCCGATGCAGGCGAGGTCACCGTCACCCTGATAGGTGAAGACCATACGGTCGGGCATAAGACGCTTCAGGGCGCACGCAAGTGCCGGTGCTCTGCCGTGGGCAGCCTCCTGCCAGTCTATGTCTATATAGTTGTAGGCAAACACGGCGCACCCTACCGGCGACACGCCTATGGCCTTTTCGGTCATGCCCATTTCCTCTATGACCTCCGCAACGAGTTTATGCACCACACCGTGACTGCATCCCGGGCAGTAGTGCATACGGTTGTCATTGAGCAAGGCAGGACGCTTATAAACGAGATTTTCCTCTTTTACTATATCTTCCATGTCATTTTCCCCCTTCTTTTGCGATGATTTGCTTGAGCGCATCGAGCACCCCTTCCGGCTCAGGAATTATTCCTCCCATTCTGCCATAGTGCTCCACGGGCAGCGATTTGCCCACTGACAGACGCACATCCTCTATCATCTGTCCTGCATTGATTTCCACTACAAGAATCGCTTTCTTGCCTTCTGCGGCGGCCTGCAACTCCTTTTCGGGATAAGGCCACACGGTTATGGGACGGAAAAGTCCCACTGCAATCCCCTCTGCACGTGCCAGTTCGATGGCTTTCTCCGACACTCTGGCAGCCGAACCGATAGCAACGATGAGGTATTCGGCATCGTCCACCATTATCTGTTCTACCCGCGTCTCGGTCGCCTTTATCTGTTCGTACTTGTGTTGCAGGGCAATATTCTTCTTTTCCATTTCCTCCGGACGGAGTTCGAGAGACGTTATAATGTTCTTGGGGCGTCCGTTCTTTCGTCCGGTACTTGCCCACGGACACTGCCGTTCCACCTCCTCCATCGTGCGGCGGGGCTTTATCGGCGGCAGCACTACCTTCTCCATCATCTGTCCGATGACACCATCGGAGAGTATCATTGCCGGGTTGCGGTACTTGAAAGCCAGTTCAAAGGCGAGGTCGACAAAGTCTGCCATCTCCTGAACGGAGTTCGGAGCAAGCACAATGACATTGTAGTCACCGTTGCCGCCACCCCTTGTCGCCTGGAAATAGTCACCCTGCGAGGGCTGGATAGTTCCCAGTCCGGGACCTCCGCGCTGCACATTGACGATGACGCCGGGCAGTTCTGCGCCTGCCATATAGGAGATGCCCTCCTGCATGAGGGCTATACCTATGCTCGACGAGGATGTCATCACCCTCATGCCTGCACCTGCTCCACCGTAGAGCATATTTATACTTGCCACCTCACTCTCGGCCTGAAGCACTACCATTCCTGTGGTTTCCCACGGTTTGAGTATGGCAAGTGTCTCCATAACCTCCGTCTGGGGTGTGATCGGGTATCCGAAATAGCCGTCGCAACCGCAGCGTATGGCTGCGTGGGCGATAGCCTCGTTACCCTTCATCAGCATTATTTCCTGTTCTTCCATAGTCTCATTCCTCCATTTTCTTCTTGTAAACGGTGATGCAACCGTCAGGACAGACGATGCCGCACGAGGCGCATCCGATGCACTGATCGGCGTTTACAGCCTCCGCATAGCAATAACCGAAGTGGTTTACTTTGGTCTGCGAGAGTGCTATAACGTTCTTCGGACACGCCACGGCACAGAGGTTACATCCCTTGCACCGCTCTGTGTCGATTAAAATGGTACCTTTTATTTTCATATCACGGATTGTAATAGTCTTTAGAAAAGAATGAATATTGTTCTTCGAGCATCTGTTTTGCCGTGGCGGCAGGCGAGTCTGGGTCAAGGGAAACGGCTTTCATATACGCTTCCATCGCCTCCTTGAAGTTGCCGCTGCGCCGGAAAGCGTTCCCCTGTCGGTAGTATTCCTCCGCTGTCATCATCGGACAAGTCATGCCAAAAGGGCGTTTCACGCCGGATAAATCTCCTTTTTCCCTGCCTTCAAGGTGTTGAGCATGAGCGAGCAGATGGTCATCGGACCTACTCCACCGGGCACAGGCGTGATATAGGAACACTTCTGTGCCACATGTTCAAAGTCGACATCGCCCGACAGACGGAAGCCGCTCTTGCGCGAAGAGTCCGGCACACGCGTCGTGCCGACATCGATTACGACCGCTCCCGGCTTCACCATGTCTTCAGTGACAAAGCCCGGACGCCCTATGGCAGCAATCACTATATCTGCCGAAGCGCATTCTTCCTTGATGTTCCTGGAGTGTGAGTGGAGCACCGTCACAGTGGCATCGCCATACTGTTTCTGCATCATCAACTGCGCCATAGGCTTGCCCACAATGTTGGAACGGCCTATGACAACGCATTTCTTGCCCGATGTCTCTATCTTATAGTGCTGCAGGAGGGTCAGTATTCCCAAGGGAGTAGCGGAGATGAAGCACGGCAAGCCTATCGCCATGCGTCCCACATTGACGGGATGAAAGCCGTCCACGTCCTTACGGTAGTCGATTGCTTCGGTTATCTTCTGCTCATCGATATGCTTGGGGAGCGGAAGTTGCACTATGAAACCGTCGACATCGGCATCGCTGTTGAGCCTGTCGATGCACTGCAACAGTTCTTCTTCCGTCACGTCATCCTCATAGCGGATGAGCGTAGACTTGAATCCGCACTGCTCACAGGCAATCACCTTGTTCTTGACATATGTTTCCGAACCGCCGTCATGCCCCACAAGCACTGCGGCAAGGTGGGGCTGTTTGCCTCCGGCATCCACCATTTTCTTCACTTCGTCGGCTATTTGCGCCTTTATGGCAGCGGCAGTAGCCTTTCCGTCAATCAATTCCATATCGTGTCATTCTTTTCCTGTAGCCACAGTCAGAGACCGCAGACGCACAGGAAGAACCTCGTTTACATCTTGGGCATTCCGGGTATATTCTTCATACGACTCATCATTCCCATCATGTTCTTCATATTTGCGCCCGACATCATCTTCATCATCTTGCGTGTCTGGCCAAACTGTTTGAGAAGTCTGTTGACCTCTTCTATGTTAGTGCCCGAGCCTTTTGCAATCCTCTGCTTGCGGCTCATGTTGAGTATATCGGGGTTTGTGCGCTCCCCTGGTGTCATGCTCTGGATGATGGCTTCTATGCTCTTGAAGGCGTCATTGTCTATGTCAACGTCGCGCAACGCCTTGCCCATGCCGGGAATCATGCCGGCAAGGTCCTTGATGTTGCCCATTTTCTTTATCTGCTGTATCTGGTTGTAGAAGTCGTTGAAGTCGAACTTGTTCTTCATTATCTTCTTCTGCAACTTCTTGGCTTCCTCTTCATCGAACTGTGCCTGGGCGCGTTCCACGAGCGAAACCACGTCTCCCATACCGAGGATACGGTCCGCCATGCGCACAGGATGGAACACATCGATGCCGTCCATCTTCTCGCTGATACCGATAAACTTTATAGGCTTGGTCACGACAGTGCGTATTGAGAGAGCGGCACCGCCACGGCTGTCGCCGTCAAGTTTGGTGAGTACAACACCTGTATAGTCGAGTCTGTCGTTGAATTCCTTTGCTGTATTGACGGCATCCTGACCTGTCATCGCATCGACAACGAAGAGTATCTCGTCAGGGTTCACGGCATTCTTGATGTCCTCTGCCTGTTTCATCAACTCCTCGTCAATGGCCTGGCGGCCTGCGGTGTCGACGATTACCACGTCATAGCCCTTGGCTTTGGCTTCATGCACGGCGTTGAGAGCCACCTTGACAGGATCTTTCGCCTCCGGCTCTATGTACACAGGCACTCCCACCTGCTCGCCCAACACACGCAACTGCTCCATTGCAGCAGGGCGGAAGGTGTCACAAGCGGCGAGGAGAGGCTTCTTTCCGCGCTTCTCTTTCAGCATTTTGGCGAGTTTGCCGCTCATGGTAGTCTTACCGGCACCGTTGAGACCGGCCATCATGATGACGGCAGGATGCCCCTGCAACTGTATGTCTGTCGCCTCGCTACCCATGAGTTTAGCCAACTCATCGTGCACAAGTTTCACCATAAGTTGCCCCGGACGAACGGCAGTAAGCACGTTCATTCCCAGTGCTTTCTGCTTTACGGTGTCCGTAAAGGTCTTCGCCACCTTATAGTTGACGTCGGCATCGAGAAGTGCGCGGCGCACGTCTTTCAGCGTTTCGGCTACATTTATCTCTGTAATCTTGCCCTCTCCCTTGAGTATTTTGAAAGAGCGTTCCAGTCTGTCACTTAAGTTTTCAAACATGATCGGATGTAATTCGGTCGATATATGTTACACTCAATATTCTATTAGCATACAAAATTAGCCAATCCGAGGGACAATTTGGCATAAAGCGCCGGGGCTTTAACCAAAATTAAATTCTTTGTCTGAAAAATTGCACACACCTTGTATATATGTGTAGGGTGTTGTTCCAAGTATTCAATTCACCCGGAATCTCGCAACGAGAGGCAGGTGGTCACTGAATCCGTTGCGCCATTTTATTGACTGAAAATTGCGGAATGGCCTCATTCCGCCGTAGTCTTCATCTTTACAAAGCAGGAACGGAGCATCGTGGATACGGCACTCCGCTCCTGCGGCAAGGTTGCCACTGAGCAACACCTGGTCTATTGTCTCCCACTCGCCACGGAACTTGTAACTTCCGCCTGCCCCATTCTTGCCTTTCGCGTCCTTTGAGACGGAGACAAGACCTGTATCATAAAGCGTGCCCATACTGTGTCCATCGTGAGGGTCGTTGAAGTCTCCTGCCACAATGATGTTGGCATCAGGGCTTATCTGCATTATCGAGTCGACGGACTGGGCAAGCCTTTCCGTGACAAGCGCACGGTTGGGACGTGTCTCCAACTCGCCGCCCGAACGGCTCGGAGCGTGCACGACAAATACATGCAGGGTATCGCCCGATGCCGTGCAGCCCTCCACATAGAGTATGTCACGCGTGGGTTTCATGTTCTTACGGGGGACTATCCGTATGGGATAACTCTTGATATAGCCGAACGTAAGGGGAGAATAAAGCAGTGCGACGTCTATTCCTCGCTCGTCGGGAGAGTCGGTCACGACATATTCATAGCCTGCATTGCGGAGCATGGAACGGTGCGTGAGGTCATGCACAACGGAGTCGTTCTCCACCTCGCACAGTGCCACAAGGTCGGGAATGGAATAAGTTCCGTCCGCCTGTTCGCCGCACGAGATTATCTCCTGCCCTATATGGTTCACCTTTTTCCAGTATCTTGCGTACGTCCAGTGGTAGAGCCCTTCGGGCGTAAACTGCTCATCCTGCTTCAGAGAGTCGTCCTTTACATCGAACAAATTCTCGCAGTTGAGTTCCACAAGGGTGAACACGGAGAGCAGGAGAGCCGCTATCATTTCTTCTGACTTTCCACATTGGCGCGTATCTTGGCTATGTAGCCGTGCATACGGTCAGAATCCTTGTGCTCGATGATGTCGAGCAGTTCCTTCAGTTCTGTCCTTATCTGCGCCACCTGGTCGTGGGTGTAGGGGTTGAACAGAATTTCCTGCAACAGGTACTCGTCCTCACCCATCACTCCACGGGCAATTCTCATGTGCCGTTTGAAGGTCGTTCCCGGTGCGTCCTGCGGTTTCATGACCGCTGCAAAGGTGAATGTGCTGACGAAAGGAATACTCAGCGAATACGCCACCGTGCGGTCATGCTCGTCGAAATCATACTCGTAGATGCTCAGTCCGAGACGGCTGTACACGTCACGGAAGAAGCACCTGCCCATATAGTCGCCCTCACTGATGATGATGGCGTTCTCCTCTGACAGTTGGTTCAGGTTGGCAAAGGTAGGTCCGAACATCGGGTGTGTCGACACATAACGGTGTCCCGAGTGCTCATAGAACTCCTTCAGCCCTGTCTTTACCGAACTTATGTCGCTGATGATGCACGTTTCGGGAATGTGGGGCAACACCTGTTCAAAAGCCTGAATGGTGTATTTGAGCGTCACGCAGTTGATGAGCAGTTCCGGTTTGAACTCCTCCACCTCTTCCATAGTGGCGAACCGCTGGCAGTTATAGAGGAAACGCATCCTCCGTGCGTCCCTCTCAAACACAGCCACTTCATGGTCAAAACTCAACAGGTCAATGAAAAACGAGCCCATCTTGCCGGCTCCCAGCACCAAGATTTTCATGTTCTCTACTTGTTGATTATTTCCATTTGCTGTCTGACACTCTCCTCATGGATGTTCTTGAAGACATGTTCCGCGAAGTCTGACGACATTCCGCACATGGAGCACTGCACTCCCCGTTTGCTCAGAATCTCGTCATAGCGTTGTGCCTGCAGCACTGTCATGTTGTGTTCTTTCTTGTATTGGCCAATCTCACGGCACACACGCATTCTCTTTGCAAGGATTTCGATGAGTTGGTTGTCAAGTTCGTCTATCTGATGGCGCAGTTGTGTGATGCCCTCAGTGGTGACTATCTCGTCGCGGACAACAAGTAACGACAGTATATAGTCCAGCACATCGGGGGTCACCTGCTGGGCTGCGTCGCTCCATGCCTCGTCCGGCGAACAGTGAGACTCCACTATCAGGCCGTCGAAACCGAGGTCCATGGCCTGCTGGCACAGAGGTGCTATGAGATCGCGGCGTCCTCCGATATGGCTCGGGTCGCACACTATCGGCAGCGAAGGGTAGCGACGGTGGAGTTCGATAGGTATCTGCCACATCGGAAGATTGCGGTATATCTTCTTGTCATAACTTGAGAAACCGCGGTGAATCAGTCCTATGCGCTCCACTCCTGCACGGTTGATACGCTCCAGAGCACCTATCCACAGTTCGATGTCGGGGTTTACGGGGTTCTTGACAAACACGGGGATGTCAACTCCCTGCAGCGAGTCGGCAAGTGCCTGCACGGCAAACGGGTTGGCAGTAGTGCGTGCTCCGATCCACAGGATGTCCACTCCGTACTTCAGACAGAGTTCCACATGCTCTGGCGTAGCCACCTCCGTGGCGACCAGCATGCCCGTTTCCTCCTTCACCTTGGCAAGCCATGGCAGTGCCTTCTCGCCGTTTCCTTCGAAACCGCCCGGCTTGGTGCGCGGCTTCCACACTCCTGCACGGAATATGTGGCAACCCTTGTCCGCCAGTTGGCGAGCCGTTGTCATTACCTGTTCTTCTGTCTCTGCGCTGCAAGGACCGGCTATCACGAAAGGCCGTTCGTTGTCACTTGGCAATCCTAATGGTTTGAGTTTTAGTTCCATGACTTTATATTTGTTTTATTCTTTCCAATGCTTCGTTCATCTTTTCCTCCTTTGCACAGAGGGAGATGCGTATGTATCTGTCGCCGTTGCTGCCGAAGATGAATCCCGGAGTGATGAAGACTCTCGCTCCATGGAGCACCTTTTCGGTCAGTTCTTCGCAGTTCTTGTAGTGTGAGGGTATCTTTCCCCAGAGGAACATGCCCACCTGCGAGGGGTCGAAAGTGCAGTCCAAGGTGTGCATTATCTGCTCCGCTATGTTGCGGCGGCGGCGGTATATGTCGATGTTGTACTCCCTGTGCCACTCGGAAGTGTTGGTTTTCAACGCCTCGGCTGCCGCCAGTTGTATGCCGCGGAATGTACCCGAGTCGATGTTGCTCTTCACTTTGAGTATCCAGGAGATGATTTCGCTGTTGCCGATTACCATGCCTACACGCCACCCGGGCATATTGAAACTCTTCGACATGGAGTTGAACTCCAGACAGCAGCCCTTCGCTCCGTCCACCTGAAGGATTGAGATGGGATGCTCGTTGAGTATGAACGAGTAAGGGTTGTCGTTGATTACGACTATCCCCCTGCGCCTTGCGAAGTCCACGAGACGCCTGTATGTCTCCATGCAGGCATTGCCTCCCGTAGGCATATTGGGATAGTTCGTCCACATGATTCTCACCTTGCTCGTGTCCATTCGTTCCAGTTCGTCGAAATCGGGCTGCCATCCGTTAGCCTCCGAGAGGTTGTAGTTCACCACCTTTGCACCGAGTATCTTGCTCAGCGAGGTGTAGGTGGGATATCCCGGATTGGGCACAAGCACCTCGTCACCGGCGTTCACGAGCGCCAATGTGGTGTGCAGGATACCTTCCTTCGACCCTATCAGCGGCAGCACCTCCGTCTTCGGATTCACGTCAACGCCGTAGGACTTGCGGTAGAAGGCCGCCATGGCATCACGCAACTCGGGAGTTCCCATTGTGGGCTGGTAGCCGTGGGCTTGCGGTTGGCGTGCCGTTTCACACAGTTTGTCTATTGTCTGCGGCGAGGGAGGCATATCAGGCGAGCCTATGGCAAGCGATATGACATCCTTTCCGTCGGCGTTCATCTGCGCCACTTCCTTCAGTTTGCGACTGAAATAGTATTCTTCAACGAGCGACAGGCGCTCTGCCGGTTTTATCAACATGACTTGTATTCTCCTAAAATCTTCAGTTTACTGGTGAGCGGAATTATGGCATCGATGCTCTGGCGGTAGCGTGTCAGGTTGTCGAATGTCACGTCCACATAAAACAGATATTCCCATTCATGCCCTATGACAGGCAGTGACTGTATCTTCGTAAGGTTGATGTCGTAGAACGACAGTATGGTGAGCACCTTCGAAAGCGACCCTTCCGAATGGGGCAACGAGAACACCATGCTCGCCTTGTCCACGTTGTCGGGCTGGCGGAGGAAGTCTGCCTTCATTGGATTGGTCAGCACGAGGAATCGCGTGTAGTTGTGCTTGTTGTCCTCAATCTTGTCTTCGAGCACCTTCATACCGTACATCTGCGCTGCCGAAGAGTGGCAGATGGCAGCATGGCCCGCAAGTTTCATGTTGCTGATGTTCTCCGCCGAGCCTGCCGTATCCTCACATTCCACAGCCTTGAACTCCGGATGCCGGGCGAGAAAGTCCCTGCACTGCATCAGCGCCACGGGGTGCGAGTCCACCTCAAACACCGTTTTCCAGTCGTCGTCGGGCAGACAGCAGATGGAGTGTTCGATGTGCACCTTGTACTCGCCCACCACTGATGCGCCCGAGGCACGCAGCAGTTCGTAGTTGTGAAGCAACGAACCGGCTATCGTGTTCTCTATTGCCATCATCCCGATTATCGTCGGGTCTTTTTCCATTTCCTTGAATACGTCCTCGAAAGTGGCGCAGCATATTACCTGCAGTTGCTCGCCACGGAAATATTCTCTTGCCGCTATGTCGTGGAACGAACCTTTCCGTCCCTGTATGGCTACTCTTCTCACTTTCCTGTTTCCTCGTTATAAGAAAAATCCCGCCTCATTTTTTTGAAGCGGGACTTTGATGTTAGCATTTGCTTTATCTTGTCTTAAGTTGAAATCTACACGCAACTTCCCGCTTTACAATCGCCTGCAAAGTAAAAGTAAAAGTAGAAA
>CAVFZF010000014.1:0-57361 GCA_963627025.1 Bifidobacteriaceae bacterium
GATTTTCTGCTGTGTGTCTGCTGTCATCCAAGCCAATATCGGGTATTTTCCTGTGGCAACGAACTTCCAGTCTTGCGTCATATCCCACTTCATGTCTGTGGTAAAGAAACTCTTCACCTGCATCGTTGCATCTTCTATGGTCTTTCCGTCGGAGCCGTCGATAGCGTCATAGTTGTTCTCTACATAGGTGATTTTGTCGTCATTGTACTGCAGCACCATGCTCTTTGCAACATAGTTGTGCTCGTATGTTGCCGTTTTGTTGTCTGGATTGACAATCGGGAACAGTCGTAATGAACTGTTGTCCGTAGATTCCAACAGTGTGGCAGCGGAGATGTTGTAGGATATTGTGATGTCTGATTTGGGGGCATCCAACATGGCAACGAGACCGCTTGCGACGTTTTTGTCATTCTTTACAGTTCCTGTGAACAGACATTTTGTGAGAGTCATTCCTTCTGTAGTACCCACAAGACCTCCTGCCTGATATTTGGTGGAGTGGATATCGGCGTCAGACAGACAGTTGCTGATGGTGGTTGTGCCCGTCGTGTTGCCTGCTATGGCGCCCACATGGTCTTTTGATTCGGCGAAAGAACTCGTCACTGCCACTCTTTCTACTTTCGTGTTGCTCATTTTGCCGGCAAGCACGCCGCCGTTGGCTTCGGTTGTTTTCACGCTGCAACCGGTCAGTCCGAGGGCGTAGATTTGTGCTCCGTCGGTTTTGCCGAACAGTCCTGCGCATGCCACATCGGTGTCTATGGTGAGGTTCTTGAGCCAATGGCCGTTGCCGTTGAATACGCCTTTATACGCCACAACGTCGTCTCCGTTTCCGAAACCGGCAAATCCTGTGAGGTCAACATCCGCTGTGAGGCGTATATTTATATCTGCATCAACTTTCTGAATGGTGGCTGCCAACCAGTTGAACTCGGTTACAGTCGTAGGCTCATACCAACCTTCATTGGCTGTCATCCAGCCTGTCTGCGGGTAACCGCACTTGTCGCACAGTCCGTTGGTGTAGTTTTCATGGTCAATCATGGCAATCTCGTCACCATACATTGTCGCTCCGCACCCCGAACACTTCAACAGTTTGTGTCCGACGGCAGAACAAGTTGCGGCTTCCTCGCCGTTGTCTGCCCACGTGTGCTCGTGTGTCTCGCCTATTGTGAGAGCCACTTCTCCCATCTGGAAATAGCCGTTGCCCTGAGCCTTGGTGACGGTAACCTTAAAGTATTTGTAGGCTTGGGTAGGGGGGGTATCTAATTCAAAGTAGACAGGAGTG
Source organism: Bifidobacteriaceae bacterium (assembly GCA_963627025.1). Lineage (GTDB taxonomy): Bacteria > Bacteroidota > Bacteroidia > Bacteroidales > Bacteroidaceae > Prevotella. The sequence continues at coordinate 1,274 of CAVFZF010000014.1, forward strand.
TAGTCCACGTCAGTCATGGTGTTGTCGTCAGTCTTGGAGACAATCTCTGTCCATGTCGCATTGTCATTGCTTCCCTCTATCTTCCAGTCTTTTGGATTGCGACCAGTATACTGTTTGTTGTCGTTGGCAGTGGTGAACTGGTATCCCGTAAGGAATGTTGCCTCCGAAGCCTCCAGTGTGACAGAGGTGGGAGGATTGCTCTCCCATTTTGCTCCGGTCGTTCCGTCGAATGCATTTTTGTTGCCCTCCTTGAAGGTGAAACCTGCTTCTGCCGGCAACAGTTTGAACTCGCTGATCTGAAACAGAGTGCTTCCGTTGAGGTTGGAACTCAGAATCTGGAGTTTGAAATACTGGTATTTTTTCGTGCTGTTGCAGTATATCGTGTAGTCGGTATAGTTTTCGTCTCCGATATAGTTGTCGTCTGTCTGGTGGTAAATCAGTTCGTAGGTGCCGTCCTGAGTGTCGCTTCCGTAGATTTTGTACTCCTTTGGTGTACGACTAGCGTAACTCTCATTATCGTTGGCAGTGGTCATCACGAAACCTTGGATGTAGATTGACTCCGACGCTTTGACGATGAGATAGCAGTTCTCTCCGCCGCTTTTGCACCACTTGGTACTTGTGTCACCGTCGCAAGCCTTTGCGGAGCCTTCTTTGTCAGTCCAGTCCGAACCTGCGACAGGCGTGAATGTGACATCCGCATAGTTGGCTGTCGCCATACCGAAGAATGCCAATAGAGCCAGTAATGTTTTCTTCATAGAAATAGTTTTTTAGTAAAATGGTTAATAAATATTATAATGGTTTGTCTCTGTTTCGGTTTTCTGGTTTGTAAGGTTTTTTGTTCTGGATGCGCAAAATTATACAATTCTTGATATAAATCCAAGAATTGCGTTTCTTTTTTTAAATTTTATTTAAATCGCAGTTTCGATTTGTTGTTTCGCAACCGCTTTTCCTGTGTTGCGAAACAACCGTTTTTAGCCGACTGTCTCGTCGTCTTCGTCGGTGTGGAGGATGAGTGACGTGGCGCCGAGGGTAAACAGTGTGCCGTTCTCAATGACCCTCTTCTCCTTGTCGCCAAGGATTTCACCGCCCACAAAAGTGCCGGTAAACGAAGGACCGTCACGCAGAATGTACTTCAGTTTGCCGTTTTTGCCATACTGCACTGTGAGCACGCAGTGGTGCATATCGATGCTCGGGTCGCTGCTTTCGATAGGGCACTGGATGCCATGTCCTTTCTGGTAGCGTCCGATTACGTTGTCTCCCATGACGAGGGGCAGTTCCTGACGGAAGCCGAAGACATTTTCTATCACGACAAGGTGACCGACATTCTTTGCCGCTTCCTCCTGTCCGTTGCTGCCATTGTCGTCAGTTCCGCCGGCAGATTCCTGTGGCGTGAACCTTATGCCGAACTGTTTGCCGCACTCGGCGCACTGAAAAATCAGCGACTGACCTTTCTTGTATTTGCTCTCGTCAAAGATTATGAAACTGTCACACTTGGGACAACGGACTCTCTTCATCTACAATTCTGTTACCCAGGCAAACTCAAACTCGCTGTCAACTGCCAGTTCTTTCTTTACGGTTTGAGCCTCTTCCCGGTTGTCAAATGCACCGTAAACAACCTTTCTGCCGTTGCCTTCACCTATGACACGGGCTTTCGCCATTCCCCTTTTCTGTAGTTCGGCGACATATATCTCGGCGTTTTTCTGCGATATCCGTGCGGCAAGGACGACAGTGAACATCTTTTTCGTTTCCGTCAAAGTCTGTTCCTGCGGAGTTTCCTGCACGGTGTTGACATCGGCAACGACCTCTTTGGTATCTGCTGCTGTGCTTGGCTGTTCTTCGGTAACGGTTCCCTCAGTCTGTGCAATCTCGGCAGCCGGAGCACTGCAAGTAGCCTTGGATGCTGCCGTTTCCGTCGGGTTGTCGCCTCGGGACATCAGGTCGGTGATGAGACTTGTGTCAATGCCGCTCATCAGTCGGCCTGTGTTGACAGTCCTGTTCATGAGAGGCACTGCCATGAGGAGCAGTATCACGATGCAGGCAACCATGCCACGGCGGAGTGCGGCGGTGGATATGCGGATGAAATCCCTGTCGTTGCCGCCTTCGGAATAGCCGTTGTAGTGTGCTATGCGCCTGTCTTCGTCAGCCTCTTTCAGGCTGATGAACGCCTTGGAATCGGTGGTGGCTACACCTGAAAGACCGTAAAGTCTCGGTGAGAGGATGCCTGTGGATGCCGGCTCAAACTCATAGTTGCCGTTTCTGTTGACAGTAAGCCTGCCGACGGAATGGATGTCGAAGTGTCCGTAGTCGTGAATCATGCTGCGCAGTTGATCCACTTCCTCGTTGACAATACGCAACGCTTCGGGGTAACTGTAGTCGTAGGTCTCGACGTAGGACTGCACCAAGAGCGAGTCGTTCATGGTGAGTTGCTGGTTGAAACCGACCATTGTCTTGGGCGGCAACATCGTCCTGTCGTCCTCGTCGAGGTGTGCGCAGACGTGATGTGTCACAAATCCGCCGAAGCCCGGGACGATTACGCAGTCGTTACTCAGCAGTAGGATTTCGATATGTCGGTCGAGACTGAACATGGTTTGCAAAGTTAAGCCATTTTTGCGGATACTACAAGTAAAACAGGTATTATTGTTTGAAAATATTTTTGCCGCCTTCTTGCGGACGCTGTGCTGTCAGAAGGGCGGCGCAGTGGCTATACGGTAATCTCTCCGACGAGTGATTGCTGCATCTTTTCCCTGATGAGATTCACGTCGGAATACCTTGCGTGGAGGAACATGAGTTTCGCTACCGCAGCCTCGACGGTGCTGTCGTAACCGCTGATGACACCTGCCTGTTCAAGGTGATAGCCGGTGCTGTATCTGTCCATGGCCACTCCGCCCTTGGCGCATTGTGTCACGTTGACCACCGAAACACCGCGTTCGGTGGCACTTTTCAACAGTTCCGTGAGCCACTTTGCCTGGGGGGCGTTGCCGCTGCCGAAACTTCTCATGACGATGCCGTGCAGGTCTGCCATGTTGAGAACGTTCTTTATGAACCTCTCCTGGATGCCGGGGAAGAGGCTGAATACCACGATGCCCGTGTCGAGAGCCGTGTGGGGAATCATCGGACGGTCGTAGTCGGGTGTGAGGATGTGGTGGGTGTGGTAGGTGAAATTGACGCCTGCATCGCACAGATGAGGGTAATTCTCCGAGTCAAAGGCACGGAATCCGTCGACATTGCGCTTGGTGCTCCTGTTGCCGCGCAGCAGTCTGCCTGAGAAATAGACGCACACCTCGGGCACCATGGCACGTCCCTCCTCGTTTGTGGCGGAGGCAAGTTCGATGCTGGTGATGAGGTTTTCCTTGCCGTCAGTGCGCAGTTGTCCCAGCGGCAACTGCGACCCCGTGAGGATTACGGGCTTGGTGAGGTTCTCGAGCATGAAGGACAGGGCGGACGCAGTGTATGCCATCGTGTCGGTACCGTGGAGTATCACGAAACCGTCATAGTCGTCATAGTGTGCCGAGATGATACAGACGAGTTGCGCCCACAGGCCCGGTGTCATGTCACTTGAGTCTATTGCGGGGGAGAACTGGTATGTGTCGACCTCGGTCTTTATGAGTTTGAACTCCGGCAACTGCTTCAACAGGTAGTTGAAGTCGAGCGGTTCGAGCGTGCCTGTCGTGTGGTTGCGCCCCATGCCGATAGTGCCGCCGGTGTAGATGAGCAATACCTTGTTAACCATTATTCTGTCTTTTCGTGAGCAAAACGACGTTCTCCACATGTGGCGTGTGGGGGAACATGTCCACCGGCTGCACCGCCGTCACCTTGTACTCGGCATCCATCAACTGCAGGTCACGGGCCTGTGTGGCTGGGTTGCAACTGACATAGACGATGCGGTCGGGCTTCGTCTGCAGTATGACACCGATGACATCGGGGTGCATTCCGGCACGTGGCGGGTCGGTGATGATGACATCAGGTCTGCCGTGCTGTGCGACAAAGTCCTCGGTGAGCAGGTCTTTCATGTCGCCGGCATAGAACAGGGTGTTGCCGATACCGTTGATTTCACTGTTCACCTTGGCATCGCTGATGGCCTCCGGCACATACTCTATGCCCACGACCCGACGCGCTTTCCCCGCCACGAAGTTGGCTATCGTGCCCGTTCCCGTGTACAGGTCATAGACGAGTTCATTGCCTGTGAGTCCTGCAAACTCCCTTGCCACGGAGTAGAGGTGGTACGCCTGTTTGGTGTTTGTCTGGTAGAAACTCTTCGGACCGACCTTGAAGCGCAGCCCTTCCATAGTCTCGTAGATATGGTCATTGCCCTTGAAGGTCTTCACCTCAAGGTCATTGAACGTGTCGTTGCATTTCTGGTTGTTGACGTAGAGCAGGGATGTAATCTGCGGAAACGTGTCTCCGATATGCTGCATGAGGTCCATCGCCTTCTGCTCGTCGCCTTCCTCGTCGAAGCGGAACTGCATTATGAGCATCCACTCACCGGTGTTGGAGTTGCGCAAAACCATGTCGCGGAGCAGTCCGTGCTGGTTGCGCAGGTCGTAGAAGGTGAGGTTGTGGTCGAGAGCATAGTCCCTTATGGCGTTGCGGATGTCGTTTTGCAGCGGTTCCATGAGGTGGCACGTCTCGATGGGATATATTTTGTCGAAAGCCCCGGTGATGTGGAATCCTACGGCATTCTTGTCCTTGATTTCCGCTCCGGCACAGACTTCCTCGGGGGTGAGCCACCGTTTGTTGGAAAAGCCGAACTCCAGTTTGTTCCTGTACTCAAAGGTTTTCACCGACCCGAGTATGGGACGGAACTCGGGAAGTTCCACCTTTCCTATCCTCGAGAGTTGGTCGTGGACTTGCTTCTGCTTGGCTTTGAGTTGCTCGGAGTAGGGCAGGTTCTGCCACTTGCATCCGCCGCAGATGCCGAAATGGGCACATCTCGGTTTGATGCGGAGGGGACTTTCCTTTACAAACTCCGTTATTCTCGCCTCGCAGAACGAGTGTTTCTTCCTTGTAACCTGCAGGTTTACCACGTCGCCGGGTACGGCCCAGGGTACGAACACCACCATGTCGTTGACGCGTGCGAGGGCTTTCCCCTCGGCGGCAACATCCGTTATGGTGACATTTTCAAGTATTGGCAGTGGCTTTTTCTTTCGCATATCTGTCGCTTATTCCAACATCTTGTTCATGCTGTACTCGCAGATCTTCCCGTCGGGATTGACCTTTGCATGGATGCTGTAGTTGTATTCTGCGTTTCCGCTCTGTGTTTCCACCTGCTCGGTGGCTGGAAACGTGACCGTGAACTCGTATTCTCCGTCGCCCACTTCCTTCTTCTCTATCTTGTAGTCGTCGATGATACGCCAGTTGATATTGCGCACGTCGTCTTTCCAGAGTTTGTGCATGAAGGTGATGACGTCGCTCTTTGTGGCGTTCTGTTTGCCGAGGAAGACGGTCAACAGCGGATTTACCGTACTTGTCAGACGGTCTTCATCCTTGGCGTTTATGCCTTGGAAGAAACTGCGGAACAGCGAACCTATCATCTGCTTCTCCTCCGGCTGCACCACAGTGGCGTTGATGTTGCGTATCCTGTCGTTGGCTTCGTCCACATAGTTGCCGTTGGGATGCCCCTCGATATATGACTTCAGGGCTTCCGGGGTGGCGGCACTCACTGCCGATGCCCAGTCTATGGAGTCTATCATACGGACTGCCTCCTTGGCGTGGGACGATGCTGGATGCTCGTCGAGGAACTGCTGCAGGGCGGCGCGTGAGTTGCTTATGACCACATCGTTCCACTCGCGGAGTTCGGTGTTGAACATCGTTATGCGTGCCTGGACAGAGTCCCTGTGGGCTTGAGGCGCATCATTGTAAGTGTCGAGGAACTGCTGCATGAGCGTAATGTCGTCGCTTGACATCGCACTTTCGTAGGCTGCCGTCTCCTTGTCTTTTCCTTCCGACGTGTAGAAAAAGAAGATTGCGCCGACGATGACGGCAATCAGTATGATGAGAGAAACGTACAGCGGCGTATTGTTCCTGCCTTTCTTGGCATTCAACCTGACACCGCAGTTGGGACAGACAGGGGCTTTGTCGCTGACCTCGTGTCCGCATTCAGGACATTTTATTAGCATATCAGTCGTTTTTATAAGTGTTTTCTGAATCTTATCTCGCGCAGTCCGTGATGTCCCAGGAACCTGCTTTTGTCGACGTTTCCTTTCACTCCGCCGATTCTGCCCTTGCCGGTGTACTGCCACATGGTGATGTCACGGTCATCGATGAGGGTCGGTTCATAGTCGGTATACTGCGCTATCATGGTCTTGTATTCCTCCGGCAGCGAGCCGGCAAGATACTTGTCGTAGAAATTGGCTCCCGTGTAGATGAGGGGTTTCTGGTGGTAATATTCCTCTATGAGTTGCAGAAAGGTGGTCAAAGAGTCGGTAAAAGCCTCTACGGACAGCCCTCCGCGCGTCTCGATGTCTATCATCGGGATGAGGTCCTGGTCTGCCGGACGACACTGGGTGGTGAAGTTGTCCAGTTGCAAATGGAGCGGTGTCTTTGGCCGGAAGAAATGATAAGAGCCGACTTTTAGCCCGTGTTGCTTTGCAAGACGTATGTTCTCCTCGTATCTGTCGTCTATGCGGTCACCGCCTTCCGTGGCTTTCAGATAGACATAAGCGGTCTTCCTGTTGTCTCCGACAGCCTCCCAGAACACGTCGCCTTGGTAGTGGCTCAGGTCTATTCCGTGCACATGGCTGCAAGTGTCCTCACATTGCACATAAAGCCAGTCCTCCTGTGAGAAAGACGGAACGGTCATACAAAGGAACAGCAGTACGGCATAAAGTCTATTCATACTGCAAAGTTACAACAATAGGATGTAACGGCAAAATTATTGGGGGGTGTTCTGCGGATTGTCTTTGTGCCGTTTCCGGCGCTCCGCAAGTGGGGGCGGGTGGGGTGCCGGCTACTCTTCGATGGTGTCGAGGCGGCTCTTCAGGCGGCGGAGAATGATGCTCGCATTCTCCAATGGGGCGTATTCGAAATAGGTGATGCCCTTGTTGTGCTTTGCCTTGCGGCGCTGCATGATGCTCTGCACCATCACGGTGGCTGCCTTGGAGTCGATCTTCTTCACAAAAGGAAGTTCCTCTTTCTTGAATGCGAAGTTGTTTATCAGGATGCTTCCGGCAAGTTGCGCCACTTTCTGCATCTGCAGTTCCTTGAGCCAACGCTCCACTTTGGCGTAGTCGATGCGGTCGTGGTTGATTCTGACATAGTTGCCCAGCCGGATGATGAGTTTTGTTGACGTGCCGCGGTTGAGTATGGCGTGGCAGTTGACTATTATTATATTAAAGAGGTCAAGCGACTCTTTCGAGTAGTTCTCGGAATGTTTCTCCAGCGTGTATATTTCCTTCAGTTTCTTGTTGAGCATGGAGTTGTCCAACTCCGGGCGTATGCTCTGCCCAGTGCTTGATGCCGCCTCCTGGTGTATCTCGTCGCGCAACGCCTGCGGCATATTGAACTTTGGTTCGAACTGATGGTTCTTTACGGCTCGCGAAGCCACGCTTGCCACTTTTTCCGCAAGGACTGTTTCCACAAGCCGTTGCCACTTGAAGACCGACATCGGTTCCAGTTCCACATATTCGTTGAGTGCGCCTGAGCGCATCATGCGGAAGAAATTGCGTGTGATGATGTCTGCTGTTGTGACCATGTTGCGCGGGTTCGTGTCGGCGGAAGCGGTGTTACAGGAGTGTCACCTTGCTGATTTCCTGCTCCTTGTCGCAGTAGTGGCAGTGGATGATGCCCAGTTTCTTGTCGCTGACATGGAAGACTGTGGGCATCGGTTCGTTGTTTGTCACGCACCGCGGGTTGTTGCATTTCGCAATGCCAACGAGGATGTCGGGCGTGTTGACAGTGATTTTCTCCACTACTTCGTAGTCCTTTATGATGTTGATGACAATGTTTGGGGTGACCACCGACAGTTTGTTTATCTCCTCGGAGGTGAAGAAACGGTCGCTCACCTTGATGATGCCCTTGCGTCCGAGTTTCGATGAGGGATAGTTGTAGCCTATCGTCACGGGGTGGACCTCCTTGTCCAATCCGAGCAGATTCACCACTTGGTAGGTCTTGGATGCTGGTATGTGGTCGATGACAGTGCCGTTTTTGATTGCTGCGACCAGTCGTTCGTTCTTGTTCATCTGTATATTCCGGTTGGTTGGAGGGGCTGTTCCCTTCTGTCGTTTCTCGTTTATGGGATTATGGAAGTGTCGTTCCTGACGGTCTCGAGGTCTATGCCGAGCACATGGCAGAAGATTGCTTCCCGGGCATAGAGACCGTTCTTCGCCTGCTGGATGTAGTATGCGTGGGGATCGGAGTCCACTTCATAGGCTATCTCGTTGACGCGCGGGAGGGGATGGAGTATCTTCATGTTGTCGCGTGCGAGGTCGAGCATGGAGTTGCGGAGTATGTACACGTTCTTCACACGCTCGTATTCCATCGGGTCAGAGAACCGCTCTTTCTGCACGCGTGTCATGTAGAGGATGTCCGCATCGGCGATTATCTTTTCGTTGAAAGCAGTGTGCTCCTGGAAGTTTATGCCGTTCTCCTTGCAGTAGACCTTGTATTCGTTGGGCATTGCCAACTCCTTCGGCGCAATGAAATGGAATGTCGGGTTGAAATGGCGCATTGCCGTGATGAGCGAATGCACCGTTCTGCCGTACTTCAAGTCACCGACAAGGTAGATGTTGAGGTTCTCCAATGTGCCTTGGGTCTTATAGATGGAGTAGAGATCGAGCAGACATTGTGAGGGGTGCATGTGTGCTCCATCGCCGGCGTTGACTATCGGCACCGGCACAACCTCGCTCGCATACACGGCAGCACCCTCGATAAAGTGGCGCATGACAATGACATCGGCGTAGTTGGACACCATGAGAAGCGTATCCTTCAGGGTCTCTCCCTTTGACACACTAGACACTTTCGCATCGGTAATGCTTATCACTTTCGCTCCGAGACGGTTGGCGGCGGTTTCGAAAGAGAGGCGTGTGCGTGTGGAAGGTTCAAAGAACAGGGTGGCGACAACGCGTCCTTTCAGCAGTTCACGGTTGGGGTGCTTTTCAAACTCTTCCGCCATGCTGATAAGATACATTATGTCGTCTTTCGACATATCGGCAATGGTTACGAAATCCAGTTTGTCCATTTCGATTTGTTATAAAGGCTGATTTTGATTGCGAAGTTAGCAATATTTTTCTGAAAGGGAGCCTCAATCGGAAACTTTATTGTATTTTTGCACGAGATTTGTAGAACGTTTTTGTAGAACGCACTAAGGATATGCGCAGAAAATTCATATACTCTTTGTGGGGACTTCTGGGGGCAGCAGTGTTGTTTGCCGTCATTTCTTTTGTCGCCATATGGAACGGTTGGATAGGCTATATGCCTGATATCAATGACCTGCAGAATCCTATAAGCCGTAGCGCAACACAGGTGCTGTCGGCTGACGGCAAACTCCTCGGGACGTGGAGTTACAATAAGGAGAACCGTGTGCTTGTCAATTACAGGGAGATACCGCCCCATCTGGTGGATGCACTGATAGCAACGGAGGACGTGAGATTCCGCGAACACTCGGGCATAGACTTCATTGCACTCGGCAGAGCCATTGTCAAGAGGGGACTGTTCGGGCAGTCCAGTGCAGGAGGAGGCTCGACCATAACCCAGCAACTCGCCAAGCAACTTTATTCGGGAACGGCTTCCAGCACGTTTGTCAGGCTGATGCAGAAGCCCATAGAGTGGGTTATCGCCGTGAAACTGGAACGTACCTACACCAAGGAAGAGATTGTCGCACTCTACCTCAACTATTTCGACTTCCTCCATAACGCAGTGGGAATAAAGACGGCTGCGGACACTTATTTCGGCAAACAGTTGGGTGACCTGAACATAACCGAGTCCGCTCTGCTTGTCGGACTGTGCAAGAACCCTTCCCTTTTCAATCCTGTGCGCTACCCGGAAAAGGCTTTGCAGCGACGCAATGTGGTGCTCGGGCAGATGCTGAAGGCTGACTACATAACGCAGGAGGCATTCGATTCGCTGTCGGCACAGCCTCTGAAACTCAACTTCCACCGCATAGACCACAAGGAAGGACTTGCCCCTTACCTCCGCGAATACCTGCGCCAGTACCTCATGGCGGAGAAACCGCGACGCGCAAACTACCCGGACTGGAACTACAGACAGTATGTCGTCGACTCGATAGCGTGGGAGACAGACCCCCAGTACGGTTGGTGCAACAAGCATACGAAGAAAGATGGCTCCCACTATAATGTGTATGAGGACGGTCTGAAGGTTCATACCACGATAGATTCGCGTATGCAACGCTATGCAGAAGAGTCTGTCATGGGTCATGTAGGCAAGTATCTACAGCCCGCATTCGACAAAGAGAACAAGCGGAAGCCCAACGCTCCGTTCTCGAGTGCGCTGACCAAGAGTCAGGTGGACGCCATTATGGAACGCTCAATCCGTCAGAGCGAGCGTTACGCAGTGATGCACTCGGCAGGCCATTCCGACGAAGAGATACGCGCTTCGTTCCGCAAGAAGATTCCGATGACGGTGTTCACTTACCAGGGAGAGGTCGATACGGTGATGACACCGCTGGACTCTATCCGTTATTATAAATCGTTCCTGCGTGCCGGTTTCATGTCCATGGACCCTGCGACAGGCCATGTCAAGGCTTATGTCGGAGGACTTAACTACACTCATTTCATGTATGACATGGTGTCTGTGGGCTGCCGTCAGGTCGGTTCGACTATCAAACCGTTCCTCTATTCGCTCGCAATGGAGAACGGAATGACACCGTGTGACCTTGCGCCAAATGTCCAGCAGACCTATATAGTGGCAGGAAAGCCGTGGACTCCGCGCAATGCTTCGCGCAGCAGATACGGGGAGATGGTCACCCTGAAGTGGGGACTGTCGCAGTCAAACAACTGGATTTCCGCCTATCTCATGAGCCGCTTGTCGCCCGAACAGTTTGTCGGGCTGCTCCATTCGTTCGGTATCAACAATCCTAACATACACCCTTCGCTTGCGCTTGCGCTCGGCCCGTGTGAGGTGAGCGTCGCTGAGATGGTGAGTGCATACACCACTTTTGTCAACCACGGCATCCGCACATCGCCCCTGTTCATCTCCCGCATAGAGGACAACAACGGCAATGTCATCGAGGAATTTAATCCTCGGATGAACGAGGTCATCTCTGCTGCTGCGGCAGACAGGATGTTGACGATGCTCCGTGCCGTCATCGACGAGGGTACGGGCGGCCGTGTCAGACACAAATACAACATAGGCGGCGAAATAGGAGGCAAGACAGGAACAACCAACCGCCACGCCGACGCATGGTTCATAGGCTTCACACCGCAACTCGTTTCGGGCTGTTGGGTGGGCGGCGAAGACCGTGACATCCACTTCGACACCATGGCCTATGGTCAGGGAGCATCCATGGCATTGCCCGTGTGGGCTTATTATATGACGAAAATCTACCGCGACAAGTCGCTGGGATACTCCACATCAGTGCCCTTTGAATTGCCAGCCGACTTCAGTCCGTGCGGCAATTACAGCGGCGAAACGGACGAAACGGAGGGCGAAGGCACTGGCGAGACAAGCATAGAGGAAGTTTTCGAATGACTAATATAACCAATCAACCTTTACATTTATGAACAAAACAATCAGAAAAGCAGTTTGCCTTTCATTCCTGATGCTGCTGTCCGGCATACAGGCAACCAAGGCCCAGACCCCCAGAGCGGAGTATCCGAGACCGCAGTTTGAACGCAATGAATGGCAGAATCTTAACGGAACGTGGACTTACACGTTCGATTTCGGAAAGACAGGTTTCGACCGCGGACTCCAGAATTCAAAGGGTTTCGACGGGAAAATCACCGTTCCTTTCTGCCCGGAGAGCAAGTTGTCGGGAGTGGAATATGTGGATTTCATCAACTCCATGTGGTATCAGCGCAAGATAACGGTGCCTTCTTCATGGACAGGAAAGAACATCCTGTTGCACTTCGGGGCTGTAGACTACGAGGCAACAGTGTTTATCAACGGCAAGAAAGTGGTGAAACACCACGGCGCAGGCACTCCTTTCACCGCCGACATCACCAAGTTGGTGAAACCGGGAGAGACTGCTGACCTCGTCGTAAGGGTTGTCGATGACCTGCGCGGAGGCAAGCAGCCGGGTGGCAAACAGTGTACAAACTTCTATTCTGGCGGTTGCTCCTATACACGTGTTACCGGCATCTGGCAGACCGTGTGGATGGAACCTGTTGCGCCGGAAGGTCTGAAGAGCGTGTTCGCAACGCCCGACATCGACGAGCAAGTACTCGTTGTCCGTCCCGAGTTCTACACCGAGTCCAATGACAACACTCTCACCGTACAGGTTACGGACGGCAAAAAGACGGTGGCAACAAAGACCGTCAAGGCTACCAACCAGGCTGTTGTGGTGCTCCCGATAAAGAATCCCAAACTGTGGACTCCCGAGACTCCCAACCTCTACGACGTGAAATACACCGTCAAGAGCAAGGATGGCAAGGTCATCGACGAGGTGTCTTCCTATGCAGGAATGCGTAAGGTGCACTGCGCAAACGGCTATTTCTATCTCAACAACAAACCTTACTATCAGCGTCTTGTGCTCGACCAGGGCTATTATCCCACAGGCGTGTGGACCGCTCCGAGCGATGAAGACCTGAAGAACGACATCATCCTGTCGAAGAACTGCGGCTTCAACGGTGCCCGTCTGCACCAGAAGGTGTTTGAAGAGCGTTATTTCTACTGGGCAGACAAACTCGGTTACATCACTTGGGCAGAGCAGGCTTCATGGTGTCTTGACGTCAATGACGAACTCGCAGCACGCAATTTCATCTCCGAGTGGACTGAAGAGGTAATCCGTGACAGAAATCATCCGTCTATCGTGACATGGACTCCATTCAACGAGACATGGGGCGCCCAGGACGGCACTTATCCGCGTCTGATATGCGACATCTATGATGTCACCAAGGCTATGGACCCGACTCGCCCAGTAAACGATGCCAGTGGCGACACCCATGTCAAGACTGACCTTTGGACAGTACACGACTATACGCGCGAACCTGAGAATATTATAAGCAACCAGACCATAAAAGCCGGTGTAGAACCCTACCGCAATGCACGCGACCAGGAGTGGATGGCACACTACGCAGGCCAGCCTTACATGGTTGACGAAATGGGCGGTCTGCCTTGGATTCCAAAGGAGCAGCGTGCCAATTCATGGGGGTACGGAGCGCAGATAGAGACCCTCGACGATTTCTACAGCATCCTTGAGAAGGAGATTGATGCCTTTGCAGCATGCAAGCACGTCGTTGGCTTCTGCTACACGCAGTTGACAGACGTGGAGCAGGAGAAGAACGGTATGTACTACTACGACCGTACTCCGAAGTTTGACTGCGCAAAGATAAAGTCGATAATCGGCAAGATACCTTCTGTAATAGAAAATCCGCAAGACCTGTCCGACTGGAAATAAACCGTCGTACAAACCGATAGACAGCCGGTCATCACCCTTTTTGTGGGTGATGACCGGCTTTTCTGTTGTGTGACAACGTTGTTTTGTCTTCCTATAAGGAGTGGGCTTCAAAACAGAAACGACATCTTTCCTTTTGCAGGCTGTAAGTCCGACTGCACATAGTTGGGCTTTCAGCCCGTTCGTCAGAGGATATATCGGTCTTGACAAACACTGTTTAAGTCCTCTGTAAACACCGTTTTTGTGTCGAACATCGTCCGTGGTTCGACCGAACTACGGTCGATATTCGATTGAACCACGGACGGTATTCGTCCGAACCACGACCGATATCCGGTCGGCTCACGACCGTGGACAAACGACAAGAATACCGCTATGACAATGCCATAACGGTGCTCTTGATTGACGTATAGCGGTGTTGACCGCTGTAAGAACTTTATTTCACGGTTATCTTTCTTGCCGTTCCGTTTGCTGACTTCTTGATGTAGATGCCGCTGGAATGTGGGCTGTTCACCTTGATACCGTTGATGTTGTAGTATTCAACGTTCCCGTTGCCGTTTTCGGCGTTGATGTCTGTCACTGCCGTCGGGTCGTAGTTGGTGAACGGAATGTTGAGGAACAGGTCGTCGGTGACGTTGGTCGGGTCGCCCACATAGTTGTAGGCGATGCTCGATGTCACAGACTGTACGAGGGCATCGAGGTCAAGTCCTGCGCTCTTGAAGCCTTCTTTGATGAGCGGACTGACAATTGCGGAGTTGTTGTTGATGGCGTCTATCGTGCCGTCAAGACCTCTCTGCATACCGTCGACTATCTCCTGCGACAGTTTGAGGTGCTCGTTGCCGTCGGCAAATGCCACGATTGTCTCTACCAACGGCGGGATTATGTTGGTGTTGACAATGGCTGCCGCATCCTCCGCAGTTGCAGGCAGGTTCATGAAATCGTTCTTGTTGAACGGGTCAACTGCCGGGTCGTAATCGAAAGTGAAGTATCCTTTCAGTACTGCATCAATGGTCTCCCAGTTTTCTGCTGTGAATTCGGACACGAGGTCGGTCAGTTTCTCCTTGGTGCGGTAGTATGCGTAGTCCTCGAAAGTGCCGTCAAAGGTCTCGTTCATCGGTATGTTCTTGATGAAGCGTGTCTGTATGTCAATTCCGGCATCGGTGATGTCAACGAGGCGGAACGGACATCCGTAGGCTATGGACGAACCGGTCAGGACTTGATAGAGGTCGTTGCCGACAGTTGTCTGCACCCGAGCGATGTCGGTGGCAGTGCCGTCTCCGCTGAATATCACGTCGATGCCGTTGGATGCGAGGAAGTCCTGTATGTCTATTTCCGTCAGTCCGCTCTCCGTCTTGCCGCCGGTTTCGCCTTCCGTTTCCTCATCGGCAGAACCTCCGAAGAGCGACTGTATGTCCAGTTGCTGGCTGTTGTTGATGAGGTCACCAGTTGATGCGAAACCGTCAAACGGCGCTGCGACGAGGTGGTGCGACAGTGCTATGACCTGACGCCCGGTCTTGTGGGCTTCGGCAATGGCTTCTGTCATCCAGCGGAGTGTGGCTTCCGTCAGCAGACCGGCGGTGTTTATCTCGGTCTCGGTGGTAGTCGCGCCATCTTCTCCCGGTATTTCCGTCACCTTGTTGTCGTTGTACTGGCATGCGTCAATGCCCAACAGGGCGAGTCTGTCAGTGGGATAAGCCATATAGGAGAGGGTGGTGGCATCGCGCGAAACGGCATCGCCATAGCCGTAGTCCTTATAGTAGACATCGGCGAAGTCATCTGCGGTGATGTTCTCGGCGGCTGTCTTCTCGTCACCATTGTATACTCCTGCTTCAGGATTGTTTATGTCCTTCGTTCCGGGAACGACATATGTGCGGATGCCGGCATCCTTTATAGGCTTCAGCAGGTCAGCCATCATCCTGTGGCTTGCGGCGTCTCCGTTCATGGTAAGGTTGCCGGGGATGAGCACAATCGCAGGTTTCACCGCGAGGATGCTGTCAATCATCGCCTTGACTATTGTCGGCGCCATGTCGTAGAGATTGGCGTCTCCGATGCGGTCAGCCTCGAAAGCCTTTCCGTCAGCAATGATATTGTCGGGACAGAGCATGCCTGTTGAACCCATGACGAACACGGATGTGCCAACGGGAGAAAATGTCCGTGGTGCTATGCTGAACGATGCTTCCGCCGTGGAGGCACTGTGACGCACATGGTAAGTGCCCGGTTCGAGTTTCCCGTTGATGTCAGCGGTGAAACTGCCACTGTTGAACTTCTGGTCGCCAGAGACTGTCGTACTGTATGTAGGGGTAATGGACGCATTCTTGTAAATGTCGATATTGCCACTCATATTCGTGTAGTTTACATGGATTCCGTCGGCTTCTTGCGTGGCGGAAAGTTTGGGTGAGTTGTCTACGGGAGTACCGCCTCCGAGCACAGTGACAGTAGTCTTGAACTCGGGATAGGTGTCGTTGAAATCATTGGTCCCCACGGTAGCCTTCTCCGTACTTACCCGGCAAATGTCAGAACCGACTATCTTGTCGGGTGTGGCATAGAGTTCTTCCTCCAATATGTTGGGATTGGTGGTCTCGTAAGTACCCATCATGTAGTCCAGTTCGTATTCTCCTGCCACGCCGTCATTGATGACCGTGTAGTCAAAACAGACGGAGTCGCAACCGTTGTTGGCGGAGCCTTGGATGCTTCTCCTGTAACATTCTTTGGTCTGGAAGGCGAACCAGGTATATCCCTCCTTGGGATTGGACGTGTTGAGGACATCGGCAAGCACTGCACTGTAACGCATGGCGGCACTCATGTTGACCTCTTTGCCCTCGTCGTTCAGCGTGCCCTCCGCAGCATACTGCACGTAACTCTTGTCGCCGACAGTGACATTCCAGTTTTCGGGAACTCGTACGGCGAAGAACGAAAGGCCCGTTTGGGCACCGTTGTTGTCTACTGTGACGGCTGTAATTCTTGATTCAAACGCTTCGTTTCCTGCTATTTCCGTCGGTACGGCGATGCGTCCGAACTTGTAACAGGAAGCCAGTGACAAGATGATTGCCAAGCCTGCGGCAATGTTGCAAAGCGTAGTACAATTTCTTTTCATGTGTTTGATTTTTAAGTTAGTATATAATGGAACGAGTGCAAAGTTATATTCGAAAAATGCGGAGTGGTGTAAATATCGGAGATAAAAAAGTAAAAAGCGAACCAATGTGCATCGGCTCGCTTGTCGGTATCATAATATAAGATGTGGTGGCTTCCCGTTTGGGGGACGGTCATTTGCGCCTCTTGCTCCGGCGGAAGAAGTCGCGCCAGCCGTTGAAATCCTTCTTGAATATCAGTCCGACACCCTGCGTGTTGAGCGAGTTTTTGGTGAAATACTTGTCGTTGGTCTGGTTGTAGACCCTCACGGCGATGTTGCCGCTCGGCACGAGCAGATACTGGATGTCGAAATCGCCTATGAATGTGGACGTGGCGTTCTGGTTGTCGCGGTAGCCGAACTGTCCGTTGATGAGCAGCCTGTTGTTGAGCAGCCGTCCTGAGACGAGCCCTTCGTACTCCGCATTGTTGAATCCCTCGTCGCCGGTGGATATGTTTGCACCGAGATTCCACTGCTTGTTGTCGATGACAGCCTCCAGCACATTGCTCAACTGCTGCGAGACAGTGCCGCTGAGAATACTCTGCATGGCGAGCGAAGTCTGGCTCTGACGCTGCGACTGGGCAGTGGAACTGTTGTTGCTCTGGTTCATGAACCGCCCGATAGCAAGCAGATAGAGCACCTGCTGGTTGATTTCCTCGTTGCTGTTCATCACGCTCATGACCATCTGTTTTGCGTCGCTGCTGACAGTAGGCATATCGAGAGAGAAGTCGACGTGGGGCTGCGAGGGCGTGCCCGAGATGTTCATGATACAGTCAACCCTTATGTTGTTGTTGAGGAAAGACCGTCCGAGGTTGATGTCAGAGAGAGGAACGCTGTTGAGAGTGTACTGTGCCTTGAGGTCGAGCAGGGCGTTGTAGGCGTTGCCGCCGAATGCTATCGTGCCGCCGGAGAGGAAGTTGAAGTCGCGCTTTATGACGTTTTGGATGGTCAGGTTGTATGTTCCGTTGTCGACAGTGTAGTTTCCGAATATGTCGAAACTGCCCTTGTTGTAGTATGAAGTCCTGATTGCTCCGCTTCCGTTGAGCGCAATGCAGTCGCCAGTCTGGCTGTCCATCAGCACCTTGAGGGTAGCATCGGGGGTGCAGTGGATGAGCATGTTGAGATAGAGGTTTGTGCCTACACGCGTCTTGTGCGCCTTTTTTCCGTCGTCATCGTCCTGTACGGATTCTTCCTCTTTCCTGTTACGGTCGTTCCAGACTATGAACTCGCTGTTGGAAACGGTGTTTTGTGATGTGGCATCATATACTATCTGCGAGTTCTTCTCGGGTGTTGCCTCGACATTGATGACCACTTCGCCCGACTTCCCCTTGATGTCGCACTTGCCGGTAGCATAGGCTGTGCCGTAGAAGACCTCGTCGCCGAAATCGTGGGTGTCGTATGCCAGCAGGTTGTTTGCGGCGATATCGATGTCATAGGTGAATTTCCCTAAGTGACGGTGACGCAGATGACCGTTGACGATACCGATGTTTCCGTTGCGGTCGTAAATGGTGTCATTGTAGAAGATGATGTCGTCAGGGTTGAGTTTCACCCTTGCTCCGTTGAGGCTGTAGGTGGTGTTGAGGCTCTTGATATAGGTGCTCCCGCTTACCCGGGCATCGCCAATCAGTTGGATAGCGGACAGAGGACCGACGACGTGAAGGCTTCCCCAACCGCGCAGGTTGACGTCATCGGCGAAACTGTCGCAGTAGGATTGGATGAAGTTAAGGTTTGAACCGGTGGCAGCGATGTCCAGTGCGATGTTCTTGTTCTTGGGAGATATGTACCCGGAAATGACTGTTTTGTTGTCTTCTTCCTCCTCTGCCACGGCATCGATGTTTATCGCTCCTTCGTCCTTGTTCCAACTTGCCTTTGCGTGAAGACACCCCAATGGACCGCCCTCAAACATGAAGTTCTTCACGTCGAGATCCGCTTCTGCCGAGGGTTTGGAGAACAGGGAACGGAGGGAAGCATAGCCTGTGGCGTAGCCGGAGAACTCTACGGAGTGGAAATTCACCATGTCAAGAATGTATGCCACGTTGACATCCTTCATGTGCACCTTGATTTCCTCGTCGGAGTCCTTTGTCGTCATGCCGTTGATGCGCACCTCCTGGTCACCGTGGCATATCGTCAGGTCGTTGACGGAGAGCCTGTTCTTGACGTATTCTATGCTCGATGGTCTGACAGTCCACACCGTGTCGCCGATGAGGATGTCGGATTTCATGACATTGACATGTGTGGTCGGCAGTCCGTCGGAACTGTTGTAGAAATGCGTGTCGGTGTTTATCTGGCCGTTTATGCTGTTGCGTCCGTGGATGTTGAACGAGGCTTGGGAGACGAGGTGGTTTGCTGTTGCCTTGGCATTCAGCAGGTAATGCGCAGTGTCACCGTGCTTGCCTATCGCCGTCACGTTGAGTTTCGCCTTGAGAGTGCCGTCGGGCGAGGTCACGATGAGATAGCCGTCACGGTATCTCTTGCCGTCGTATGTGAAATCGGGAATGTCGATGTTGATGTCAGTGAGGTCGGTCTTGTCGTCAATGTTGGCTATTATGTGGGCGTCTTCACCCAGTTGCAGCGGCACGCCAAGCAGTCTTTCCGCCCAATCGGTCTTGTGAACGGTGGCGTAGAGGTTTATCTTGTTGGCGGTCTCCGTTGCCCGTGGAAGCCACGGCATGGTGGGAAGTTTCTTGTGAATGGCGGCAGTCAGACTGTTGATGACGGTGTTGTAGTTGAACTGGCCGTCGGCAGATATTTTGCAAAAGTCGCTCTTCAGCGTGATGCGTTGTCCGTTCCCTGTCTCCGTCGACTTGTGCAGTTCGAGCGAATTGATGCGGTATACATCTTCGGAAGAGTGCATCGTGAAGTCGTTTACGGTGATGTTGCCTTCGGAATTGTTGATGTCGGTGCCGCGGAAGTCGCCGTCCACGGAAAAATCAAACGTGCTGTCGTGCCACTTGTCGGTTATTCCCAAACCAGCGGGATTGACATTCTTTGCGCTTATGTGGAATCTCGTGCCTGGCACGGAGGCGGTCTTGTCGTAACTGCCGTCCAAGTCCACCGTGGCGTAATCGTCGTTGAGGTTTGCCGAAAAAGCCGTTGTACCGCCGTCTGTATAGTTCGCTTTTATGCCGATGTTGCGGTAGTTGTGGTTGCGGAACGTGAATTTCCCGATGTCTGTCGTGGCGTTGAGCGTGGCAATCCTGCCGTTGACGACTTGTCCGTTGGCAGTGACGGTGCAGTCGAGATTGCCGAAGTCGCTGTTGTCGGCGAGTGTCGCGACATCGATATTGTTGCCTGTGATTTCCGCTGTGTATCCGTTTCGACTCTTGGAAAGTTTCATTGTGGCATTGCCGACAGCGGTATTCACCTTGCCGTCGAGGCTGATGTCGCCGCCAACTCCCGATGCTTTGCCAGTCAGGGAGATTTCTCCCAGACGTTCAATGACAGGCGGAATGACATCCTGTTTGCCGATGTTGGCGGCTATGGATTTCAGTCCTGCCGCATCGGTGTGGAGTTTCTCCACAATGCCTTCCCACCTCCAGGCTCCGTTTGACTTGTGCAGGTAGGCATCACCGGCAAGTAACAGACCGGGGAGTTGCGTCAGGCTGATGTCCTGAAAGGCTATTTCGGTGTCGCTGCCCTGTATGTCTGCGGACAGATAGAGGGGGCGTGCGTCGCCGCCAAGAGACCTGTAGAAACAGTTGAAGTCAGCCAATGAGATGTATGTATCGCTGATTGCACCGTGGAAATTCAAACTGTTGGGGGCGAGTTTATTGTCCTCTATAGTGTAACGGACTGTCGCGTTGGGGATAGCGATGACGGAATGGGGCAGGGCAAGGCGGAAGTCAGACAGTCTCGCACCGCCTTTTCCTCCGGCGAATTTCGCCGTCATCTTCTTCACGATGAGACCGCTTGCCTCATTAAAAGCCAACTTCTTGGCATTCAAGTCAAGGGAGTCGTTGGTGAGTCTGTTGAGTATGAGGTGCGCACTGATGTCCTTCAGATGCAGATGCTTGGGCGAGAACGTTTCGGACAGGGGACTGTCGAGTTGGTCGAAATCTATCTGGCTGCGTCTGATTATCAGCGAACTGATTTGTAGGTTGAGTGTTCCCTTTTCGTCTTTCTGTTCAGATGAGAGGGAGTCAATGATGAACTGGAAATTCATTTTCGCCGTAGCCGTCTCCTTGTAGAGTTTTGCTCTCATACCGAAAATTTGGGCGGAGGTGATGGAAATCCGCCCTTTCATCAGTTCCAGGAACGACCAACTCGCAGAGATTCGCGGGGCTGTGAGCAACTCTTTGTCCTTCTTGTCCTTGACACTGATGCCGTCAAGCACAATGCGGTTGAAGATGGAGATGTCCACTTTCCCGATCTTTACCTCCGTGCCGAGTTTCTCCGAGAGGATCTCTCCTGCTTTTCCGGCAACGGCACTCTTCACTGCCGGGATGTTCAACAGCAGCGTCAGTGCCATGTATGTGCCCGCCAAGACCCATACGGAGATGTTTATGAGGTGTCGAATCCTTCTCAGAACGGAATGTGTTTCGTGTGAACCAAGTTACAAAATTACACCATTTTTATTGCAAAAAGGGAATTTGCCGTGAATAATTAGTTATTTTTATAAAAGGCGTTCCCCCCGCGTTTTGTTGTCGGTTTCATGTTTTTGCAGGGTCGCTTATCTTCAAGAGTGTGAAAAAACGTCTTTTTGACGGGTCTGCAACGCTGTGTTTAGTGTTCGCTGGCAGTGCGCATTTTTTCGCAAAAATAAAGATAAATAGTCGGGAAACCATTTATTTTTGTGTACTTCTGCTAATCTTTTGCTCGTTTTTCTTCCTGTTCTCTGCTATTTTTAATAAATTTGCAGTCGGATTCCAACACCTCTTTTTCGCTGGAATTTCCGGCGTTTGTTGGTTTGGTTTTGAAGGATACGATTATAAATACAACAATTCATTTATGGCAAAGGTAATTAGGCTGAAGAAAGGTCTCGACATTCGTCTTGCCGGTGCAGCAAAGTCTGTGAGGACGAAACTGCCGCTTTCCGCTTCCTATACCCTCGCTCTGTCGCCGTTTGTGGGGCTTGCTCCGAAGGTGGTAGTCAAGGAGGGAGATGTGGTGAAGGCCGGTGACGCACTGTTTGTCAGCAAGCAACAGCCTCAGATGAAGTTCTCTTCGCCGGTCAGTGGCGTTGTCGAACTGGTGGAGCGCGGTGAAAGGCGCAAGTTGCTCGGCATCAAAGTGAAGGCGGATGCAGAACAGCAGTATGCCGATTTCTCGCAGAAGATTTCGGAGAACATAACGTCTTCGCAGGTGAAAGAACTCCTGCTGGAGGCAGGACTGTTCGGTTATATCAACCAACTCCCGTACGCTGTCGTGGCGGATGCGGAGAGCACACCGAAGGGAATCTTCGTTTCGGCGTTGCGCGATATGCCCCTTGCCGGTGATTTCGAAGTGGAACTCAAGGGGCAGGAGGCTGATTTCCAGGCTGGACTTACCGCATTGAGCAAGATGGCAAAGACATATCTCGGCATCGGGAAGAAGCAGACAAGTCAGGCATTGGTCAATGCCAAGGACGTGGAGGTGACTGTCTTTGACGGAAAATGTCCTGCCGGCAATGTCGGAGTGCAGGTCAACCACATCTCGCCAGTGAACAAGGGTGAGATTGTGTGGACTGTAGACCCGACGGCGGTGATATTCATCGGCAGGCTGATAAACACCGGCAAGGTGAATCTGACAAGGACTGTTGCTGTCGCTGGTTCAGAAGTAAAGGAGACAGGATATGTCGATGCTCTCGTCGGAACACCCGTTTCCGACATACTCGCTGGCAGAATTGACAATGTGGAAGGCAAGAGGATAGTCAATGGAAATCCCCTTACGGGCATCAAGACCACCCTTGACGGTTTTCTTGGGGCTCACACTTCTGAGGTGTGCGTACTTCCTGAGGGTGACCATGCGGACGAAATGCTCGGCTGGATTATGCCCCGCTTTAACCAGTACTCTTCTTCTCGCAGTTATTTCTCATGGCTTTGCGGCAAGAAGGACTATAAGTTGGACACCAGAATCAAGGGTGGCGAGCGCCACATCATCATGAGTGGCGAGTATGACAAGGTGCTCCCGATGGACATCTACGGCGAGTATCTCATCAAAGCCATAATCTCCGGTGATATCGACAGACAGGAGGCACTCGGCATATACGAGGTTTCCCCAGAGGATTTTGCCGTGGCAGAGTTCGTTGACTCAAGTAAATTGGAATTGCAGAAGATAGTCCGTCAGGGACTGGACATTCTGAGAAAGGAGAATGCATAACATGAAAGCGTTGAGAAAATATATTGACAAGATAAAGCCGAACTTCGTTGAGGGTGGCAAGTTCTCTGCCTTCCAGAGCGTTTTCGAGGGCTTTGAGACTTTCCTCTTCGTTCCAAACGATACGGCAAAGTCGGGTGTGCATATCCACGATGCCATTGACTCCAAGCGCATAATGTCCTTTGTTGTGATAGCGCTCATACCGGCAATGCTGTTCGGTATGTACAATGTGGGTTACCAGAATGCCGCTTTGGCAGGCAAACTTGCCGAGACCTCGTTTGTCTCGATGTTTGTCTACGGATTCCTGAAAGTGCTTCCGATGATTCTTGTGAGTTACATTGTGGGTCTCGGAATAGAGTTCTGTTGGGCACAATGGAAGCATGAGGAAATCCAGGAGGGTTATCTCGTGTCGGGAATACTTATCCCTCTGATAATGCCTGTTAACTGTCCGCTGTGGATGCTGGCACTTGCCTGCGCCTTTGCAGTGATAGTCGGCAAGGAGATATTTGGCGGTACGGGTATGAATATCTTCAACCCTGCGCTCCTTGCACGCGCCTTCCTCTTCTTCTCTTATCCTACAAAGATGAGCGGCGACACCGTTTGGGTGGCTGGCGACACCGTCTTCGGTTTGGGTTATGCCGTGCCTGACGGAACGACGGCGGCAACTCCTCTCGGAATACTGGCGCAGAACGGTACGACAGGAACAGACCTTTGCGCTGCCGTGACAGGTCTTATCCCAGGTTCAATAGGCGAGACTTCGGTCATCGCAATAGCCATTGGCGCAATACTCCTGCTGTGGACAGGCATCGCAAGTTGGCGCACCATGCTCAGCGTATTCGTGGGTGGCGCACTCGTTTCGCTGTTGTTCCACACCCTCGGGATGAGTCCTCTGACATGGGCTGAGCAACTCGCTTACGGTGGTTTCTGCTTCGGTGCAGTGTTCATGGCGACCGATCCCGTGACATCATGCCGCACTGAGAAGGGCAAGTATATATACGGTTTCCTCATCGGAGTCATGGCTATTGTCTTCCGCGTGATGAACCCCGGCTATGCAGAAGGTATGATGCTCGCTATCCTGCTGATGAATATGTTCGCCCCGACGATAGACCATTTCGTTGTGGAAGCAAACGTCAGCAAGCGTGCAAAACGTGCTAACAAGAAATAAAACGGAGGAAAACGAAATGGCAAAACTGAATACAAACAGCAATTCATACATCATTGCATACGCTGCAATAATGGTAATCGTTGTGGCGTTTCTTCTGGCTTTCGTCTCCTCTGCACTACAGGAGACACAGGACAAGAACGTCAAGAACGACGTGAAGAGGCAGATTCTCGCCGCTTTGCGTATCGAGACGGACAGCGTGGAGACCACTTACGACCGTCTGGTCAAGGACAATCTCTGGGACGGAACGGCGTTGACGGAAGTTCCTGCTGAAGATTTCAAGACCGAATACAACTCTGAGATAAAGGAAGGACACTTCCATGTCTTCGTCGCACAGGTCGATGGCAGCGAGAAATACGTTGTTCCTGTCTATGGCATGGGTCTCTGGGGACCTGTCTGGGGCTACATCGCACTCGACAGCGACAAGCAGACTGTCTACGGGGCGTACTTCAACCATCAGGGCGAGACTGCCGGTCTTGGTGCGGAAATCAAGGACAACAAGGCATGGCAGGCAAAGTTCCAAGGCAAGAAAGCCTTTGTCGGCGACGAGGTCGCACTCGGCGTGAAGAAGCAAGTGGAGCATCCCGAGTCGGAA
Organism: Bifidobacteriaceae bacterium; assembly: GCA_963627025.1. Classification (GTDB taxonomy): domain Bacteria; phylum Bacteroidota; class Bacteroidia; order Bacteroidales; family Bacteroidaceae; genus Prevotella. Next base: position 25,956 of record CAVFZF010000014.1, read on the forward strand.
GTGGACGGCATCACCGGTGCCACACTGACGTCAAACGGTGTTGACCTCATGCTTCGTGAGGGACTGAAGAACTACAAGTCATTCATCAAAGCAAACTGAAAAGGAGGCAAACAGATATGAGTTTATTTTCAAAAGCCAACAGGGAAGTACTTTCATCCCCACTTAACGGCAACAATCCGATACTCGTCCAGGTGCTCGGAATCTGCTCCGCACTGGCAGTGACGACCCAACTCAAGCCGGCCATAGTAATGGGTCTGGCAGTGACAGTCATCACTGCGTTTTCCAACGTCATCATTTCGCTGATAAGGAAGACAATCCCAAACCGCATACGTATCATCGTCCAACTCATCGTGGTGGCCGCTCTCGTTACGGTAGTGAGCCAGATACTCAAGGCTTATGTCTATGACGTGAGCGTGGAACTCTCCGTTTACGTCGGACTGATTATCACCAACTGTATCCTCATGGGACGTCTTGAGGCATTTGCGATGATGAATTCTCCGTGGCCGTCGTTCCTCGATGGAATAGGCAACGGACTGGGCTATGCCTACATACTCATCGTTGTCGGTTTCGTAAGGGAACTGTTCGGACGCGGTTCGCTGCTCGGTTTCCAGATTGTCCCGCAGAGTTTCTATGACTTCGGATATGCCAACAACGGCATGATGACAATGCCTGCTATGGCGCTTATCCTTGTGGGTATCGTCGTATGGGTACACCGTGCATATTTTTATAAGGAGGAGAAATAAACTATGGAGCATATAATTTCACTGTTCGTAAGGTCGATTTTCGTCGACAACATGATATTCGCATTCTTCCTCGGAATGTGTTCTTTCCTTGCCGTCAGCAAGAATGTGAAGACCTCATTGGGACTTGGACTCGCCGTGACGTTCGTTCTGCTCATCACAGTCCCCATAGACTATCTTCTCCAGACAAAGGTTCTCGGTCCCGACTGCCTCATTGAGGGTGTCGACCTGAGTTATCTGTCCTTCATCCTTTTCATTGCCGTGATAGCCGGAATCACCCAGTTGGTCGAGATGGCAGTGGAGAAATTCTCTCCGTCCCTCTACTCTGCGTTGGGTATATTCCTCCCTCTGATAGCCGTGAACTGCGCCATCATGGGTGCGTCACTGTTTATGCAGCAGCGCATAAACCTCGAACCTTCCAACACACAGTACATCGGTAATGTGTGGGATGCCATTGCTTACGCCATCGGTTCGGGTCTCGGCTGGACGCTTGCAATAGTGTCTATGGGTGCAATCCGCGAGAAAATGGAATACTCCGACGTGCCGAAACCGCTGCAGGGACTGGGCATCACGTTCATCACCGTGGGGCTTATGGCATTGGCGATGATGGGTTTCTCTGGTCTTACTATATAAACAAGGAAGGAAAACAAGTATGGTAAATTTCATTATAGCCTCTATCGGGGTGTTTTTTGTAGTCATCCTGCTGGTTGTGGGCATGCTTCTCATCGCTAAGAGATACCTCACGCCGTCGGGAAAAGTCAAGATTACTGTCAACGGAAAGAACTCTTACGAGGTGGAGCAGGGCGGAAGCCTGCTGTCTACACTTGCCGAAGAGGGTGTCTATCTGCCTTCTGCCTGTGGCGGAAAAGGCTCTTGCGGTCAGTGCAAGTGCCAGGTTGTAGAGGGTGGAGGTGAAATCCTCGACTCCGAAAAGGGTCATTTCACTCGCAAACAGATAAAGGAAGGCTACCGTCTCGGATGCCAGTGCAAGGTTAAAGGCGACATAGGCATCAAGGTGTCGGACTCTGTTCTCGGTGTGAAAGAGTGGGAGTGCACAGTGATAGGCAACCGCAACGTGGCATCATTCCTCAAGGAATATAAGGTGGTCCTGCCCCCGGGAGAGCACATGGACTTCGAGCCTGGCTCCTATGCACAGATAAAGATACCGGCATTTGAGGTTGACTACAAGGATTTCGACCGTGACCTCATCGGCGAGACATATCTTCCCACATGGGAAAAGTTCCATATGTTTGATCTGCACTGTTCCAATCCGGAGCCGACAATCCGTGCTTACTCTATGGCAAACTACCCCGATGAGGGTGACATCATCACCCTTACGGTACGTATCGCCACTCCTCCGTTCCTGCCGAGAGAGCAGCAGAAGCCCGATGCAAACAACTTCATGCCGGTCAATCCGGGTATAGCCTCGTCATATATCTTCAGTCTGAAGCCGGGTGACAAGGTTGTCATGAGCGGCCCTTACGGAGAGTTCCATCCAAAGTATGGCACAGGCCGTGAGATGATATGGGTCGGCGGTGGTGCCGGAATGGCTCCTCTGCGTGCGCAGATCATGCACATGCTCAAGGCAAAACACTGCACAGACCGTGAGATGCACTATTTCTACGGTGCGCGTGCACTTGATGAAGTGCCGTTCCTCAACGACTTCATAGAACTGGAAAAGGAGTTCTCCAACTTCCACTTCCACCTTGCTCTCGACCGTCCAGACCCGAAGGCGGATGCTGCGGGCGTACCTTACACTCCGGGATTTGTCGCTCCTGTTATGGGCGATACATACCTCAAGCAGCATGAAGCACCCGAAGACTGCGAATATTACCTCTGCGGTCCTCCGATGATGGCGAAGACCGTGCTCGACCTGTTGCACAGTCTCGGTGTCGAGGACGACATGATTGACTTCGATAATTTCGGCGGATAACAGTCACGAAGACAGTTCTTCGCAACGTAAATACAGAGGGTGTGTCAGTTTTGGCACACCCTCTTATTCTTTTTACGGGCTGTAAGCCCACCTGCACATGGGAGAGTGTATCAAAACAGAAACAACATCTTTCTCTTTGCGGGCTGTAAGCCCAACTGCATATAGCCCAGGGCAACACCCTGGGTAAGAGTAGTCCTGTTAACCTTTACGTCCTGTAAGGGCAACTGCTTTATGTCGTTTTGATTATTATGTAGTTGCCCTTGCAGGGCGCACTGTTTGCTTATCCGCCAATTCCCAGGGTGCCGTTGCTTCGCAACTCTGCCCTGGCCTGTGTGTAATTGGGCTTTCAGCCCGTTCATCAGAGAACTTTCGGTGGGCAAAAGCATCGTTTGTGTATTACGAAGGAGTGTGTATGAAATGCCAAAAGGGCATAATTATGTGACAAAATGACACGAAACAAGGCGTTTGTAGTGACTAAACGGCATTGCTGTTGGGTTGGGCACTCCTTTTGTGAGAAAGGTGTCAGAACCGAAAAATGAAAGGAACATAACTATGACGAACAATAATCAGACAAACCAAAACCAGCAAGGGCAGTCGAAGTTTGAGAACTTGAACCGCTTCGCACGCAACCTTGTGGCAGATGCGCGCCAAGGAAAACTTGACCCGGTCATCGGCCGTGACGAGGAGATTCGCCGGGTTCTGCAGATTTTGTCGCGCCGGACGAAGAACAACCCTATAATAATAGGTGAGCCGGGAACGGGCAAGACGGCAATCGTAGAGGGTCTTGCGCAGCGTATAGTGCGCGGTGATGTGCCGGAAAATCTAAAGAACAGGCTCGTTTTCTCGCTTGATATGGGTGCGCTGGTGGCAGGTGCAAAGTACAAAGGAGAGTTCGAGGAACGTCTCAAAGGGGTGATAAAGGAGGTCACGGAGAGTGACGGACAGATAATACTCTTTATCGATGAGATACACACTCTCGTGGGTGCTGGCGCAGGAGACGGCGCGATGGATGCCGCAAACATACTGAAGCCGGCGTTGGCGCGTGGCGAACTGCGTGCCATCGGTGCCACCACGCTCAACGAATACCAAAAGTATTTTGAAAAGGACAAGGCTCTCGAACGACGCTTCCAGACCGTTATGGTGGACGAACCGAGCGAGATTGATGCTATCTCAATACTGCGTGGACTGAAGGAAAACTATGAAAACCACCACAAAGTGCGTATTCAGGACGATGCCTGCATAGCCGCAGTGAAACTGTCGGAACGCTATATCTCAGAGCGTTATCTGCCCGACAAGGCGATAGACCTTATGGATGAGGCGGCGGCAAAACTGCGTATGGAACGTGATTCCATGCCGGAAGAGATGGATGAACTGACGCGTAAAGTGCGCCAGTTGGAGATAGAACGTGCCGCCATAAAGAAGGAGAACGACAAGCAGAAACTGGACAAGATAGAGACAGAACTGAGTTCGCTCAACTCGCAACTGTCGGTGCTCAACTCACAGTGGCAGGAGGAGAAGCAGCAGGCAGACCGCATACAGACCATAAAGGAACAGCAGAAGCAGTTGAAACTGCAGGCTGAGCAGGCCGAGCGCAACGGCGATTACGCCAAGGTGGCGGAGATACGCTACTCGAGGTTGCCGGCTCTCGACAAGGATATGGAGGCTATCAAGGCATCGGCTTCGGCGCAGTCAAACCACCTGTTGCGTGAGGAGGTCACGGCAGACGACATCGCCGAGGTGGTGTCGCGGTGGACTGGCATCCCGGTGAAGAAGATGTTGCAGAGTGACAAGGACAAGTTGCTGCATCTGGAAGACGAGTTGCACAAGAGGGTTGTGGGACAGAACGAGGCCATAGAGGCGGTGAGCAATGCCGTAAGGCGTAGCCGTGCCGGACTGCAAGACCCGAAACGGCCTATCGCATCTTTCATCTTCCTCGGCACTACGGGTGTGGGAAAGACGGAGTTGGCAAAGGCTTTGGCGGACTATCTCTTCAATGACGAGAAGATGATAACGCGTATTGACATGTCGGAATATCAGGAAAAGTTCAGTGTGACACGTCTTATCGGTGCGCCTCCGGGCTATGTCGGCTATGACGAGGGTGGTCAGTTGACCGAAGCGGTGCGCCGCAAACCCTACTCGGTAGTGCTCTTTGACGAGATTGAGAAGGCTCATCCCGATGTGTTCAACATCCTGTTGCAGGTGCTCGACGACGGTCGTCTGACCGACAACAAGGGACGTACGGTGAACTTCAAGAACACCATTATCATCATGACCTCCAACATGACGGAGGAGCAGTTGGCGAGTGTGATGCGGCCGGAGTTCCGCAACCGTATCGACGAGACGATATTCTTCCACCAGTTGACGCGTGACGAGATAAGCCAGATAGTGGAGATGCAGTTGCACAAGGTGAGCGATATGCTCTATGCCCAGGGCTTTGACATGACATGGACACCTGCTGCGGTGCAGTTCCTTACCGACAACGGATATGACCCCGAGTATGGTGCGCGTCCGGTGAAGAGGGCTATCCAGCACCTTGTTCTCGACGACATGAGCAAGGCACTCATAGCGGGGACAATATCAAAGGACAAGCCAGTGACGGTAGATGCCAACACTTCGGGACTGTTCTTCAAATAAAAAGGTGCAGCGAATGCTGCACCTTTTTATTTTATCTGTTCCACCAATGCTTGCGTTTCGGCAGTTCGTGTGAATGGAGACTGTTGCTTACCTTGCTGCGGACAATGTCTTCGAAGGTCTTGCCTTCTGACAGTATCTGGTATATCTCACCCCATTCGGGCAGACCGGCAATGCCCCGGTCATCGATGAAGTAGTCTGCTTTCAGTTTGCGCGAGAAGTGGTGGTTCTTCGTGATGTCCTCTTCTGGATAGTCCTTGTTGACAGCATAGAATTCCACACCGCGTTGCCGACACCATTCGACAGCCTCTTCAAGGCACTTTCCCTCACGCACGGTCCACAGTATCAGGCGGTGGCGGTCACGGATGAGCATCCGTAGCGTCTCTGTGGCGAACGGCAGTTCCGTGCCAATCTCGGGGTATTTGTCCTCGACGATCGTTCCGTCGAAATCCACTGCGATAATCATGTGTTGATGTTTTTGGTTTGAATGTCAATGCGGACGTCTTACATTTTTACGGAATTGTCATTCTTGTCGGCATAGCGGCTGTTGCTGTAATTGCCGTAAGAACCGTAGTTCCCGTAAGAACCATATTTGCCTGACTTGCCATAGTTGCCGTAAGAACCGTACTTGCCATAGTGTCCGTATTTGCCGTAACCATAGTAATAACCGTACTTGCGTTTTGACATGTCAATGCCATTGATGACAATCGCTACGTTCTTCAGTTTGTTCTCGTCTGCCAGAGAGTTGAACATGAGGATGTTGTCCTTAGGAGTGTAGTCGGCACGGCACACAACTACACATGCGTTTGCCACGCGCGCAACCTGCAAGGTGTCGCTGACCAATCCTACGGGGGCTGTATCGATAAACACATAGTCATATCTCTGCTTCAGCATGTCCATGACGCTGTCGAGTTGCTTGCGTTCCACGAGTTCCGCAGGATTAGGCGGAACGGGACCCGCCATCAGCAAGTCGAGATTGTCGTTGACACCCGATTTCACTATCTGTGCCGTGAGATCCTCTTCCGTGGGGTTTGACATGGCGAGCAGCGGCGTGATGCCGTGCTTGCGGTCTGACAGTTGGAACAGTTCAGCAAGGCGCGGCTTGCGTATGTCAAGTCCTACCAATACCACCTTCTTTCCGAGAAGTGCGAAACTGATGGCAAGGTTTGAGGTGACGAAAGTCTTGCCTTCGCCTGCTATACTCGAGGTGGTCATAATCACTTTTTCGCCTTCCGGCAACATGAACTGCAGGTTTGTGCGCATGGCACGGAAGATTTCCTCCATCATGTTGTTGGTATTCTCGTGCACGACAATCTCTCCGCGTGTCTTTGCGGCATCGCTTGCCACGGCGACATCGGCAAGAATAGGCAGTTTCGTGAGTTTTGCCACGTCCTCATGACCCTCGATGCGGTATTTGAAGAAGTTGATTATGTACACCACTCCAAACGGAATAGCCAGACCCAAGACTAATGCAATCAGCATGACCAGTTTCTTCTTGGGTTTCACCTTGCCTCCCAATGTGGGGTCGTCGATGAGTTTTCCCTTGTCAACAGTGGCGGCAAGAGATATAGAGTTCTCCTCGCGCTTTTGCAGAAGCATGGTGTAGAGTGCGGTCTGCACCTCCTGTTGGCGTCCTATCTGACCAATCTTGCGCTGCTGCCCGGGCGACTCGAGAATCTTCCCCTGGTATTTGTTGTACTGCTGAAGTATCTCGTTTCTCTGTATCTCAAGCGTCTTCTTTGCCTGTGACATTGCAGTCTTGATACTTGTGTGCAGTTCATCGAGTTGCGAGGTGAGCGGCTTTATCGAGGGGTTTGTTTCGCTTGCCGTTCTCAGAAGCGAATTGCGTTCAAGGGCAATCTTGTTGAAATTGTCGATGAGACGGGTTGTGCTCACGTCCGTAAGTCCGATGTTGGAAGGGATGACTTGATATTTGTTCTCGCTATCATCTATGTATGAACTCAGGTTGTTGATAAGGACGATCTGCATATTTGTATCCGTCAGTTTCTGGTCATACACGTCCACATTCTTCATGGTCTGTGTCGCCGACAGGTCAAGGTCAATCATCTTGTTGTCCTTCTTGAAGTTCTCGATAGACCCATCGGTATTTCCCAGTTCGGTATTGAGCATCTCAAGACGCTTGTTGATGAAAGTCTCGGTCTTCTGGGCAATGGTGTTCTTGTCCTCGTTTGCCTGTCTGTTATACGCTTCTACGAGGGCATTGAGATAGTCGACAGCCCTGTAGGCATTCTCGTCGTTGATAGAGAGGACTGCGATGGTAGTGAGTTTGCCGCTCTGGCTTACGCCCAATGCCTTCGTGTAGGTTCTTGCCAACATTTTCGGCGGAACGATAGTGACCAACAGAGCCTTTCCTTCCTCCAAGGAGAAGCCGTTGTTGCGTGTCAGCGTAATCGTGCCGGTCTTTGTCCGTAGTTTTGCCGGGAGTTTTGTAAAGGTCTGGTCTATCTCTATCGGGTCTTCATAGATGGGCTCTGCATCCTCAGGGACAGGCACATAATAAGAGCCGGTCACACGGTATGCATTGTCCTTATAGACAATCTTCAACTTTATCGGATCCTGAATGACGTCAATGCTGTTTGCATCAAGGCTGACAGTTATGGGTTGCGTCTTGTAAACCAGATGATCCTTTATACGTCCCTTGCTGCGATAGATGACATAAAGTTTCAAATCCCTGATTGCCTCTTCTGCTATCAGTGAAGACTGTATTATCTCAATCTCATTGTCTATACCCGTAGAATTGGACATGATGCCGAGATTGGTGGCGGTAGCCAACATACTTTTCGAGTAGTAGCGGTTCTGGTTCTCGTCATCCTTGACCAGCATCTTCGCTTCTGCATGATATATAGGCGTAGCATATCTGAGATAGATGTATGCCATGCCGAGGCATATTACCACCGAGGCGACAATCCACTGCCAATACAGCAGTAGTGTAGAGTATAAGAATCTGAAGGAAAACGGAGACTCGTTTTCGTTCTCCTGTTCGTTGTCAATGACTGTATTCTTGTCGTATTCCATATTGTGTTGTTTGCGGTATTGTTTGTTGCGGGTGAAATGTCATTTGCCGGCAGCAAGACGCAGCAGATATTTGCCGTAATCGTTCTTCTCCATGGGTTTGGCAACCTCGATGAGTTTCTCTTTGTTTATCCAACCGTTGTTGTAGGCTATCTCTTCGAGGCACGCAATCTTCAGTCCCTGACGTTTCTCGATTGCTTCTATGAACGTGCCAGCCTCGGAAAGACTGTCGTGAGTGCCTGTGTCGAGCCATGCAAAACCGCGTTGCAGAGTCTTCACTTTCAGACTTTTGCTTGCCAAATACTCCTGGTTGACAGTGGTAATCTCCAGTTCTCCGCGTGCGGAAGGTTTGATGTGCTTTGCTATGTCAACCACGCTGTTGGGGTAGAAATAAAGTCCTACAACGGCATAGTTGCTCTTGGGCTGTGCCGGTTTCTCCTCTATGCTGAGGCAGTTGCCGTCGCTGTCGAACTCGGCAACACCATAGCGCTCCGGGTCGTTGACATAATATCCGAAAACAGTGGCTTTGTTCTCCTCTTCGGCAGCCTTGACACTGTCGGCCAAAAGCCCTGTGAAACCGCTGCCATGGAAGATGTTGTCTCCAAGGACAAGGCATACACTGTCGCTGCCGATGAATTTTTCGCCGATGATGAACGCCTGTGCCAGTCCGTCGGGAGAGGGCTGTTCGGCGTATTCGAACTTCACTCCAAGGTCGCTTCCGTCGCCCAGCAGACGCTTGAAACCGGGGAGGTCGTATGGTGTGGAGATAATGAGGATTTTACGGATGCCGGCAAGCATCAGAACCGATATGGGGTAGTAGATCATCGGCTTGTCGTATATGGGTATCAACTGCTTGCTGACACCCTTTGTGATAGGGTAGAGGCGTGTTCCCGAACCGCCTGCTAAGACTATTCCTTTCATGTGAAGTGTTTGGTTTATGGTATACCTTGTGCAAAGGTAGGAAAAAAGATTCAAAACCGTATGTTTTGCCTAAGAAACTTCGGAAAATGCCGGCATTTCTGATGGAAGATATGCTTTGTCGGGATTTTTGTTTAACTTTGCCTTTGACTAAAAAGATAAAAGGTATGAAAATCAAGACATTTGTATTGTGTGCGATGCTTGCTGTCCCTGTCGGTGTATGGGCGCAGGAGATGCAGAATGAGGTAATCAACACCATTATGGCACGCCGTTCGGTGCGCAAATATCGGGCGAAGCCAGTGGAACACGCCAAGTTGGAGACTATCGCGAAGTGCGGTATCAATGCTCCGAATGGCATGAATTCGCAGAAATGGGAGGTTCGTGTGGTAGAGGATTCCAAGTTCATAGAGGAGACTACCGCGCTCTTTGTGAAGGACAATCCGGAGATGGTGAAGAAGGACAAGAACTTCAAGAACATGTACCGCAATGCTCCAAACATCATCTGTATAGGCACTCCCGGCGGAGAAGCGTCGGTTGATGCCGGTCTGCTTGGCGAAAACATCATCCTTGCAGCACAGTCCTTGGGGTTGGGAACTTGTTGTCTCGGAGGGCCGGTGAGGTATCTCAATACGGCAGAGGCGGCGAAACCGTATCTCGACAGGCTTGCTTTCTCTGAAGGTTACAAACTCTGCTACATCATCGCAGTGGGCTATCCGGACGAAACTCCCGAAGCACGCCCGAGGGACAAAGGCAAGATAGTATATATAAAATAAGGTGTAGTTAAAACAAAGAAGAAGAGTGTGTGTCAAAACAGACAAGTACTCTGATGAACGGGCTGAAAGCCCAACTGCACACAGACCAGGGCAGAGTTGCGAAGCAACGGCACCCTGGGGGTGGACGGATAAGCAAATTGCGCGCCCTGTAAGGGCAACTGCATGATAATCAAGACAATATTAATGTAACTGCCCTTACAGGGCGCAAAGATTAATAGGACTACTCTTACCCCAGGGTGTTACCCTGGGCTATGTGTAGCAGGGCTTACAGCCCGTAGAAAGAAAGAGCGTGTGTCATTCTTGACACACGCTCTTTCTTTATTAAGTGATTGCAAGAGGCAAAGGGTTATTCGCCCTTTTCCATCTGTGCCTTGAGTGCTGCAAGTACGTTGCTGTCGCCAAGTGATGTGCCACTTGCCACGTTGTTGTTGACAACAACATCTTCTGCCTTCTTGGTTGCGCGAGGCTTGCGGGCCGGCTTGTCCTCAGTCTTCTCCGGCTCGAATGTACGGCTGTGAGAGAGGATGATGCGCTTTGTCTCCTTGACAAACTCGATTACCTTGAATTCGAGTTCCTCGCCGAGCTGTGCCTGAGTACCGTCCTCCTTTACAAGATGCTTGGGAGTAGCGAAGCCTTCGCCGCCCTCGTTGAGGGTGATGACTGCGCCCTTGTCCATCATCTCGGTAATCTTGCCGGTGTGAACAGAGCCGGGAGTGTAGATTGTCTCGTAGGTATCCCACGGGTTCTCCTCCAGTTGCTTGTGACCGAGAGACAGACGGCGGTTCTCCTTGTCTATCTCGAGAACGATAACGTCGATAGTCGCACCTACCTGGGTGAACTCAGAAGGATGCTTAACCTTCTTTGTCCAAGACAGGTCAGAGATGTGTATCAGACCGTCAACGCCCTCTTCGAGTTCAACGAAGATGCCGAAGTTGGTGAAGTTGCGAACCTTTGCAGGATGCTTGCTTCCCTGAGGATACTTCTCCTCGATGTTCTCCCATGGGTCTTCCTTGAGTTGCTTAACGCCGAGAGACATCTTGCGCTCTTCGCGGTCGAGGGTGAGGATGACTGCCTCAACCTCGTCTCCTACATGGAGGAAGTCCTGGGCAGAACGGAGGTGCTGGCTCCATGACATCTCTGAAACGTGGATAAGTCCTTCAACGCCCGGAGCAACCTCAACGAATGCACCGTAGTCGGCGATGACAACAACCTTGCCTTTGATCTTGTCGCCAACAGTGAGGTTCGGGTCAAGGGCATCCCATGGATGCGGAGTGAGCTGCTTCAGACCGAGGGCGATACGCTTCTTCTCGTTGTCGAAATCAAGGATAACGACATTGATCTTCTGGTCGAGAGCAACGATTTCGTGAGGATCGCTTACGCGGCCCCAAGAGAGGTCGGTGATGTGGATCAGTCCGTCTACGCCGCCGAGGTCAACAAACACGCCGTAAGAGGTGATGTTTTTGACAGTACCTTCGAGTACCTGACCCTTCTCCAGTTTCGACATGATTTCCTTCTTGTGCTCTTCGAGTTCGGCCTCGATAAGAGCCTTGTGGGAAACAACGACGTTCTTGAATTCCTGGTTGATTTTTACAACCTTGAACTCCATGGTCTTTCCGATGAATACATCGTAGTCGCGTATCGGATGAACATCGATTTGGCTTCCCGGGAGGAATGCCTCGATGCCGAATATGTCTACAATCATGCCGCCCTTAGTGCGAGCCTTGATGTAACCCTGTACGATTTCGTCAGCCTCGATTGCCTCGTTGATGCGATCCCAACTCTTGCTGATGCGTGCCTTCTTGTGGGAAAGGACAAGTTGTCCCTTGCGGTCTTCCTGATTTTCAACGTAAACCTCAACGGTGTCGCCGGCTTTAAGTTCAGGGTTGTAACGGAACTCTGACGCTGGGATAATGCCGTCGCTCTTGTACCCGATGTTTACAACGACCTCTTTCTTGTCTACCGAGATGACCGTACCTTCGACCACCTGGAAATCCGCAATCTTGTTGAGGGTTTCGTCGTAGGCTTTTTTCAGGCCTTCGGCATCAGCGCCTGCGGCCTTGTCGTTCTCGTAGTCTTCCCAGTTGAAGTCGTCGAGTGGCTTTACGTTTTTGAAATCTGCCATAAATAATGATTAATGTTTTGTTTTTAATAAGTTTGACTTTAAGTGAATTAACTCTATGTCTCCGTCCATCGGCTCCTGCCGAAAAGGCACAAAGACAGATGCAAAGTTAGCGTTTTTTATCGTATTATATATTGTTCGTGCGTGGAACTTGGTGCTACTTTAACTTTATTTATCAAATACGAAAGATATGCTAAAAAACATTAAGTTTTATGATGCCTGTGATGCGGAATCACGCTCCGACGGCATATTTTTACTAACTTTGCAGCCGCAAGGCGACTTTGTGTGCATAGTGGCATACGGGTTTTGTCGTGCATAAACATATCATAATTTATTATTTAACACGTATGAACCAATACGAAACCGTTTTCATTTTGACTCCCGTTTTGTCTGATGAACAGATGAAGGAAGCGGTCGCTAAGTTCAAGACTGTGCTTGCTGACAACGGCGCAGAGATTGTGAACGAGGAGATCTGGGGTCTTAAAAAAATGGCTTATGCCATTCAGAAGAAGTCGACAGGTTTCTACAATCTGTTTGAATTCAAGGCTGAGCCGACAGTAATCGAGAAACTCGAAACGGCATTCCGTCGTGACGAGAAAGTAATCCGTTTCATCACAGTCAAACTTGACAAGTATGCTGCTGCCTATGCAGAGAAGCGTCGTGCCAAGTATGCAAAAAAAGAGGAGGCTTAAGCAATGGCAGAAACATCAGAAATTCGTTACTTGACCGCTCCGTCCATTGATGTCAAGAAGAAGAAGTATTGTCGTTTCAAGAAGAGCGGCATAAAGTACATCGACTACAAAGATCCTGAGTTCCTGAAGAAGTTCCTCAATGAGCAGGGCAAGATTCTGCCTCGCCGCATCACAGGTACATCTCTCAAGTATCAGCGTCGCGTGGCTACCGCTGTCAAGCGTGCACGTCAACTTGCGCTGCTTCCATACGTAACCGATTTGATGAAGTAAGAAAAGGAGGAGTAGATATGGAAATTATACTGAAAGAAGACATCATCGGTCTTGGATACAAGAACGATATAGTAGATGTAAAGAGGGGCTACGGCCGTAACTACCTCATTCCTCAGGGAAAAGGCGTAATCGCTTCTCCATCGGCAAGAAAGGTGCTCGCTGAGAACCTGAAGCAGCAGGCTGCAAAACTTGCCGCAGTGAAGGCTGAGGCTGAGAAGCAGGGCAAGGCTCTCGATGGCGTGGCTCTGACAATAGCAGCCAAGGTTGCCGCCAGCGGCGCTACCTATGGTTCGGTGAACGTGTCCACAGTTGCTGATGCACTGAAGGAGAAGGGCTTCGATATTGACCGTAAGATTATCACAATGAAGGATATCAAAACGGTCGGCTCATACGAGGCTGTCGTTCATTTCCACAAGGAGGTTGAGGTTAAGATTCCTGTAACTGTAGTTGCAGAGAACGCTCCTGTTGCTACTCCTGTAGAGGAGACGGCATCTGTAGAGACCGTTGAGGCTTCTGCCGAGACAGTGGCTTCTGAGGCTGAATAATCTCAAAAAACATTTATTGAACACATAAAAGGCTCTCTCCAGATATAGGACGAGAGCCTTTTTCAAAAGAAAACTAAGACTTTGACTAAGTATGTGACTGTCGCGTTCGGGCAGTCGCGGAAATGACAATCACAATCGGACGAAAGCCGGAAAGTATCATTAATAAAAACTGTGAAGATATGAATATCAAGACTTTGGTTGTATTCTTTGCGCTAGCCTTCTTTGGCGGAGCAAGCGCATTTGCAGACACAGAGAGTGTGACATGGGAAGGAATAGCCCCTGCGACAGCGGTAGACGGTACGACAGAGCAGCAGACTGTCTACTTCTACAATGTAGGCAAGAAACTCTTTCTCGCCCAAGGCGGTAACTGGGGACAAGAGGCAGTATTGTCGGAGATAGGTATTCCCTATACGATAAATTATAATTCAGAGCACAATAACTATCATTTCAAACAGACGGATGAAGGGACATATCTTTGTCCGGTCTCTGTTGAGAATGATAAAAAGTATGTGCTGTATTTCCTTACAGGCCATTCTGCTTCGTACGGATTCAACTTTACGGAAACTGCCGAAGGCAGTGGGCAGTACCGAATCAGTTATGACAACGGCGCTTACTTTATGGTCGGAGCCGATGTAACTGGCACGACAGCAGGTGCAGACAAAGATCACCGCATTAGTATCATGAATGAAACTCAACGGAACTCAGTGACAGACAACTCCGATGTGTGGATTCTTGTGTCGCTTGAGGAGATGGAAGAGAAGTTGATAAGTGCCGCTAAAACATCCAAGACCCTGTTTGAAGACCAGAATGCCCCATGCTCATATCTTGTCAAAGACCATGACTTTGCAAGGAATAGCGTGAATTTAGGTTGTTGGCAAATTGAAGGACAAAACAACAGTTTTTCCTCACTTTCAAAACGGGACGTAACTGTGAATGTGCCGACAGAAACCGTTTACCCCGGTTTTTCCTATTATGTAGGCAATGGCTATCTCAGCGATGATAGCATACAAAGTACCACTGGAGACAAATGGACAGCAAACATCTTTGCCAGAGGAACTATACAGCAGACCGTAAACATTGCTACTGTCGGCTGGTATCAGGTGACTGCAAATGTAGGCAAAAATTCACGTGCAAATAAAGTGAAACTGTTCGCACGTGCAGGAGATGAGACTGGGGGGGTAGGTTATGACGAATCCTTTGCAGAGAAGGTAGCATTGACGGATGTAGAAAGTTTAGTTCAGGCAGAGTCGGTTATTAACGATGGGACAAACCAACTTTCTGTAAAGGTTTTCGTGGGTAAGGATTCTGACGGTAACATAAAACCTCTCACATTTGGAGTGAATGTAGACAAGCCTAATACTGGTCCATGGGCGTGTATGGACAATTTCACTCTCACCTATCTTGGCGCACTTCGCAACAAGGTGGTTCTCGATGAAGACAAGACAGACATTGCCTATATGAATACTCAGAATGACGATGTGGCAAAATCAGGTCAGTCGACAATGTTCCTGCACCGTACTCTCAATGCCGGCAAGTGGAATTCTATCGTTCTGCCGTTCTCTATAAGTGCAGATGTGATTAAACTTGTATTCGGTGAGGGGACAAAGATTTCAAAACTTCAGGGTGCAAACGATGCGGAACATTCCAACTGGATTAACTTTACGGACTGTACCTCTGACGGTATTGAAGCAGGCAAACTCTATGTCATAAAGCCCGAAAAGGTGGATTACAATTCGACAGGCGGTGACATTACAAGTTCTGCTGCTGGTGACATAACTCTCGCCAAAGGAACATACTATGCCCTTGACGGAAACTACGGACAGGATGAGGATTATGAGGCAAGCGTAACCGGTGACAGTGGCGCAGAGGTGTATAACACGTCAGGTGCGGTGACTTTCATGGGTACATACACAAAACAAGAGAATGTCATTCCTGTGAATTCATACTATCTGGGCGGCGAAAACTGGAAGTACAACACGACCAAGGCAAGTCACGCAAAGGGCTTCCGCGGTTGGCTCCAGACATCTGCCAACAGTTCGGAGACCAAATCTTATGTCATCGCAATCGATGGTGTTGTAGCCATGGACGAGACAACAGACATACAGACTATATCCGGCAGTGTGGCAAATGTTGACATTTACGACATCACCGGCAAACTTGTCAGGGCGAAGGCTTCGTCGGTTGAAGGCCTGAGGAGTGGTGTTTATGTTGCCGGAGGCAAGAAGATTGTCATCAAGTAAATATCGTATAACAATATTTTATCCAAGAAAGATATGAAGAAGACATATATACAGCCGTCTGTAAACGTTGTGGCGTTTGGTGTTGGTTGCTCGATTCTGAGTGCATCGGGAGTAGAAAACAATGGCGAAACGCAAAAAATAGAGATAGTCGACGGCGATGGTTGGGCGGACTGATCCGACCTGTTCTGTTGCTCTATAAGGGCTATTAAACTATATAACGGCAACAAGGCTGAACTCCAAAAATGGGTTCAGCCTTGTTGCTTTTTGTGAAAGGTTGTGTTCTGTTCAGCGTGTGGTCTTGCCGTCAACACCGAGACCGAAGAGGGCAAAGTCCGCTCTTGTGGGGTCATCGTGAAAAACCTCTTTCATCGTTTCCGTCAGTCGAATGGCTGCCGACATACTTCCGGTGCGGATGTCTGCCAATCCCAATCGGGCTGTTTCCTGCAAAACGTGGGTGTCAAGGGGCATTATCAATGTTGACTTGTCGATCTGTCGGCTCCACAGACCGAGGTCTACAGGCGAGTTGTCGCGTGTCATCCAGCGCAGAAACATACACACACGCTTGCAGGCGGAGGTGGTGTTCTTAGGTATAAGGTCGGTTGCGCTGCGTGCGGAGAAATGGTCTGTTATAAGCCTTACTGCGTCCAAGCCGGTGTGGACATCCTCTTGCGTCATCCAGTTGAGCATGCTGCCGTGAGTGGAGAAGATGTTGTCGACGACAGCAAGAAACCGTCTCACCATACGGTTGGTATGCAGACGGTAGAAACAGCCGTCGTCATCGGGTGGCAGTATCCCCGTTTCCATGTTTTCAAGCAACATCCCGATTTTGGGAATAAACTGCTTCCGGCTGCCATAACTGAGTGCGGCGGCAATGAATGCGGCACGTTCTTGCTCGCTTGGGACGGAGTAACGGTGCATGAACTGCGACGGGTCTGAGGCGAGAAAGTCTTCCGTCTCGTACTTGTCGGCAAGGGCAACGAGATGCGATTTCAGTTTCTCGTCCATACCGTTACCGTCGTTTCTTGTTCTTTGGAGTGAAGTTCGGGTTGAAGGAACTGCGCTTCTGTTGTTCACCACGCTTTGTCTGCTCTCCGCGGCGTGACGTGTCTTTGTGGGTGTAAGTCTCCCTTTGGAACGGTGCAGCCTGGTGAGGATACAGTTTCTTCAGCAGGTCGAGCCGCCCCATACGTTTCAGTTCCCTTTCTATGAGCGGTCTTTCCTCCGGTTTGTACCAAAAGAAGAACTGTCTCTGCGCTTGCTTCTCCTTAGGCGATTTGGCGGAAAAGACCGGCTCCAAGGTGTATGGGTCGTAGCCGGTATACCAAGTCTCGGTGGCCACAGTCATCGGGGTAGGGGTGAAATCCTGCACTTGCTCCAGATGAAAGTCCAGTCCCTTGGTGATGGCAGCCAACTCCGCCATATCCTCGGCATGGCATCCGGGATGGCTGCTGATGAAATACGGGATTATCTGTTGGTTGAGATGTTCTTTCCTGTTGATGTCGTCAAAGATACGCTTGAACTCCTCAAACTGTTTGAAAGGAGGCTTCCTCATGTAATGGAGCACCTTGTCGGAAGTGTGTTCGGGAGCCACTTTCAACCTGCCAGACACATGATGTTTGATGAGTTCGCGTGCATACTGCATGGCGACTTGGTTGCTTCGGTCGTCCTTCTGCTTGTGCAGGATGAGGTCATAACGCACACCTGACCCGATGAAACTCTTCTTTATCCCCGGCAAAGCATCCACTGCGTGATAGATGTCGAGCAGTGCCGAGTGGTCGGTATTGAGGTTGGGACAAACCGTAGGATTTGCGCACGACGGCCGTTTGCACACCTCGCACGCCTTGGGATTGCGCCCGTGCATGCCGTACATATTGGCGGAAGGTCCGCCAAGGTCACTCAGATAACCTTTGAAATCGGTCATCTTGGTGACTTGCTCCACCTCTCTCAGTATGCTTTCTTTGGATCTGCACACCACGAATTTGCCCTGATGGGCGGAGATGGTGCAGAAAGCACAACCGCCGAAGCATCCCCTGTGAAGGTTCACGGAGAACTTTATCATGTCATAGGCAGGTATCTTCTTGCCCTTGTACTTGGGGTGGGGCATTCGGGTGTATGGCAAGTCGAACGACGCGTCCAGTTCTTCTGTAGTCAGCGGAGGATACGGCGGGTTTACCACCACATACTTCCCATCCACTCCCTGAATAAGTCTCTGGGCGTGCATCTTGTTGGATTCCTCCTCTACGTGACGGAAATTGTCGGCCTGAAATTTTTTGTTTTTCAGACACTCCTCGTGCGAATGGAGCACTATGTCCTTCTCTGTGATGCCTCCTGGGATACCCTTCCCGTCACAGAGAAAGACGGTCTGGGGAATCTCTTTTATGTCTTCGATTGGACGACAGGCTGCTATGGCATCGGCAACGGCAAGGATTACCTTTTCACCCATGCCGTAGGTTATCATGTCAGCACCCGAGTCGCACAGGATACATTTCATCAGTTTGTCCTGCCAGTAGTCGTAGTGGGTGACACGGCGGAGGCTCGCCTCTATGCCGCCAAGTATCACCGGTACATCAGGGAAGAGTTCTTTCAGAATTTTCGTGTATACTATGCTCGGATAGTCGGGACGCAATCCAGCCTGTCCGTTGGGCGAGTAGGCATCGTCATGGCGTATTCGCCGTGCGGCGGTATACTTGTTTACCATGGAGTCCATGGCTCCCGGCGAGATGCCGAAGAACAGCCTTGGACGACCGAGTTTCTTGAAATCACGGTAGTCGCCGTGCCAGTCGGGTTGTGGAACAATGGCAACGCGGTAGCCGGCTGCCTCAAGAATGCGCCCTATGACAGCCGCTCCAAACGAGGGATGGTCCACATACGCATCACCCGAGAACAGGATTATGTCAAGTTCATCCCATCCCCGCAGTTCGCATTCTTTCTTTGTTGTCGGCAGAAAATCGGTCAGGCGATACTCCATTATGCCTTGTCTCCCGTTTCTTCATCCTCCGGTGTAACCAGCATCTGCTCGGAAGAGAAACCGTCAATGTCGAGTTCCTTGCCGTCGTTGTAACTGATATAGAGCAGCATGAGGTTGCGTAGTCCGAGGGCTTTCATGTCCTTATGGTAGATGACATCAAAGCAAAGGTCAAGCAGATTCTTGTCTGGGTTCTTGCCTGTTTCAAGTAGCGCACGGACGTTATACTGCAGTTTCTCAAGTGTAGTGTCGTCTACATAGCCGTCGCATCCCACGAGGTTGTGGAACAGTGAGTATTCCTTTATTGTCTCAAGGTGTTTCTCTGTCACTTCGATGTAACGGCTTCCTTTGGCGTTGGCTTTAATTTCCATGTTTCAACAGTTTTGGTTGTCAGTTATTTGATAAGATATGTTATGATTCCCTGCATCAGTTTGTCTTTCGTGTGATTGTCCTTTATGCACTCAAACGGAAAGCCTATGGTGAAGCAGGAATAGTTGCCTTTGAATCCCACAGCGGCACTTGTGCCGTCAGAATACTGCATTGCGCAGATGCCGTTGCCCACAGGCGAAAGGACTTCTGAGTGCGGTGCGGCATAGTGTTTGGCATTGAATGCCCTGTACATATCGAAATTCATGCCGAGCCCGGCAATGTTCTCGCTGATGTCGTCTGTGGTTGTCGTGATATAGTTCGCTTTGAACAGGCGGTTCATAAAGGCGGTTTCGTCAGGTGACATCATGTCGCTTCCGAGAAATGAACCGCTCACAAGAATCGCTCCGCCACGCTTTGCATAGTTCTCAATCTGTGCTCGGAGGGCAGGGGAGAATGTCTTGTAATGGATGCCAAGTTGTCTGTCATCCTTCTGTAGACCGAAAGCGAGGTCTACCATGGAGTACTTTCCTAAGTCCACCCTTCTTTTGTCGACGGCAGAGAGGGACGCACTCACTACGGTAAATCTGCCCGTAGAGGCTATGGCACGCACGTGGTCAACAGCGTAGTTGAAGTCGTTTCCGGCAATGAACTTGCCCTCCAGTTCGCTGCCGCTGAAGCCCAGTCCGTGTTCGTCAGTCCTTCCCATGGCGCTCTTGTCGAAGCAGAGTTGCTTGCCACACCAGCCTGCATACAGTCCGCGCTGCACTCCCTCGTCCTTTGCGAGGTCAAATCCCTGGAGAGAATCGTTGTCTATGATGTATGGGGCAGACAGTCTCTCGAAGCCGTTGACAACAAGAACCTCACCCGAAGGGTTGTCTGCCATATAAGCGGAGAGGGTTTCTGTGGCAAAACTTTCGCCTCCGTCGTTGCAGGCCGTAACCTTGAAACTGTATTGTATTCCGGGTTCAAGTTTCATGGTCGCCGTTGTGGACTCCACATTCTGCCCGTTGTCAAAGCCGTTGTCACCGATAGCAGTGTATATATTATAAGAGGTTGGGGCGGAGGTGGGTTCGCACGAATCCTGCACGCCTGTCCAACTCAGGGTTATCTTGCCGTTTTCCGTGGTCTCAATGCGGAAATCCACAGGAGCGAGAGGCTCTACCACATATCTCTTGCCGTGTAGATTGCAGATGTATTTCAGCACAGTCTTGTAGATGCTCCGGGCGATAGTGAACTTCCCGAACGGATGTTGGGCAATCTTCATGTCGGGAAAACTCTGGTGGGAGAGGGTTTCCAGTATGGCGGACGGCACTTCCGGGATTCTCGTTTCCGAGTAGTTTCTGTCCCACAGATAGCGTTTTCCCCATGTGCCGAATGTGTTGGTCATGTCCTTGTTGATGTTGTTCAGCAATTGAGAAGCCAAGTCCAGAGATGCCTGTCTTGACAGTCCGCTCGACAACAGTCCGTCGTTGAAGTCGGTCGTTGCTATAGCCAACGAACCGTGAATGCTTTTCCCGTCATGTTGGTAGCCGGCATCGCTGTGTATGGCGAGTGACAATTCAAATGGTACACCGCAGCCTGTGAGTGTTGGGATGTAGCAAGAACCTCCGCCAAGCCAGTTGGTCGCAAGCGTTCTCACGTTGATGTCATCGCCATAATCGTTCTCTCCCATCTTGTCACTGTACACCGAATAGGGCATCCCTGCCCACTGTCCGTAATAACGTGCTCCCTCAAGACAGCGCGGCATACCGCTGACACCATCACCGCGGCGTATGTTTCCCATACCGCCACCAAACCTCACGGCGTCGGCACCTATATGTCCCTTGTGCTTGGATGCGGTGGACAGAATGACGCAATTGTCTTTGGTGAAGTCTCCAGCCGGCGTTTCTCCGAAGTCGAAAGTTCCCAGATACACCCAAGTACCATAGCCTATCTGCTGGTTTACGGTGAATTCCGTCTGCATACCCTTGTGGCACACGGTGTAATGGACATCGTCAACGGCATCTTCGAGTTTCGGATAACTGACGTAAACGGCATATCTTCCCGGTTCGGTAATGTATGGCGTGTAGTATATGAACGATGCTTTCCTTGGTTTGTCTGTCTTTACCGCCACGGCAGTGCCGTCCCGGAATGGGTTCTCGTCGTCATGATAGTCACCGTCATGTGCCTTGAAACCAGCCATGGAAAACCAGTCGTCAGTAGTGTTTATGAATGTTGAACCGACCGGCAACGAACAGTCATTGTCAACAATTATCTCCTTTGGTTGCCAGTCGCGTTCGCGTGGAGTGAACACATATGCCCCAGCGTTCTCCAACATGGGTATGAGGTACGGCACGACAATGGTCTGTGTGAACAGGTCTTCGTTGGTGCAGAACAGGTTGGGACGCTGCCATTTCCATATGTCCTTGTCTGTGTCGTAATATCTGCCGTGACTTGCCCAAAGGGAAATATGCCGCCCTGCAAGTCCTTTTTCTATCTTGTTGGGGCGTGAGGTGTTGCAAGCCCACGGCGCGGCGTCACTGTCAATGTCGCCCCAAGCACCCTTCATGTTGGGTGCAGTTTGGGCACTGACACTCAGAACCGAGGACAAAAACAGTGTCGTTACTGCCGTAAAGAGCGAAAAAAGTTTCAATTTCCCGTGTCTCCTATAGTGAACTTCTCAGGGTGCTTGCCTTTGAAATCCTTGAAATAGAGTTTTATTTCCTTCATGTCCTGGTCCACATTGCCTGTCGGGTAGACCGTTTTTGTGCACCGTATGAGTTTCTTCTCGTAGTCTATACCATACAACAGTATGGGGATGCCGGCATTGAGGGCAATGTAATAGAATCCCTTCTTCCAGTCGGGATTGAGCGACCGTGTGCCTTCGGGAGTTATTGTCAGGCAGAAATCTTCCCGTTGTTTGGCTGCTTCTGCCAATTGTTCCGTGAGCCGTGTCTTCTTTGACCTGTTTACAGGTATTCCTCCTGCACGTCTGGCGAATATGCCGAGAGGCCAGAAAAACCACTCTTTCTTCATTAGGAAGTTGGCTTTCATGTTCTCTGCCCTCATATACAGTTGTCCGATAAAGAAGTCAATGTTGCTTGTGTGCGGTGCAAGACATATAATGAATTTCCGTGGGTGCTCTTGTGTGACTTCCTTTTTCCACTTCATCACGTCATAGAGCATCCAGCGGCTGAATCTCTTTAGAATCATGATTCCTATACCAGTGCTTTGATGTTGTCCCTGATTTCTTCGGCTTGTTTGGTGAATCCGTTCCACAGGGTCTGGTAGTAGACCTTTTTGCTCATCCCGGGTTCTGGATAGGAGACCCTCTTCACATAGTCATTGTGTGTCTTCAGAATGGTGGTAAGGATGTCATCCACCTGTTTCAGGTCTTCGTCATGCACGTCAAGATAGGCCGCCATACATTCAGCGAACATCTCGCTTCCCGCTTCGTTGAGCTTTTTTTTGAGCATTCTTTTGTTTGCCATAAGTCTCGAATGTTATGTAATTTGACTTTCTGTTGTTCGTTTCAGTCTCTTGCAAAGGTAGTCTTTTATTTCAGTATCACCAAGAAAACCGTGCGTTTCTCAAGGATTTGTTTTTTTTAACCGAAAATTTGCTCGTTTCACTTTATGTTCCTATCTTTGCATACACAAACGCAAGAAACATACATAACATTTAACCAGAAAGCCTATAGACCGACATTTACTTAAGAAACAATAATTAAGGAAATGACAAATCCCAATGATATGACCGACGAACAGTTGGCCGTTGCCTATATGGAAGGGTGCGATAAGGCTTTTGATATGTTGCTTGCAAGAAACCAAAAGAAACTTTATTCGTACATTATGTTTGTGGTTCGCGACAGCCATATCGCCGATGATGTGTTCCAGGACACGTTCGTAAAGGTGATAACAAGACTGCGTACGGGTGCTTATTCCACCTCGGGCAAGTTCTCGGCGTGGCTCATGCGCATAGCCCATAACATAATAATTGATATGTACAGAAGCCAGAAACACGAAGGTATAGTGGAGCCCACTGTCGACAATGATCTGTCGAATGTGGTCAGCGCAGGGCTTCTTGATGACAATATAGAGGCGCGTTTCGTCTCAGAGCAGAACCTTGCAGAGGCGAAGAAACTCATGGAGGCACTTCCGCCAACCCAGCGCGAGGTGGTGTTCATGCGGTTCTATCAGCAGATGTCATTCAAGGAAATAGCCGAGACGACAGGCATGAGCATCAATACGGCACTTGGCCGTATGCGCTATGCAGTGCTGAATATGCGCCGTATGGCAAACGCTTACAGGGTGGCAATCTGATGCAGTTGGCGGATGACTTCGGTCGGGTTGTCCGCCTTGAAGATATAATTGCCGCAAACTACTGCGTCCGCACCGGCAGCGACAAGGTCTTTGGCAATCTCTCCGTTGATGCCTCCGTCTACTTGTATGAGTGATTTGCTTCCGCTGTTGTGGAGCATCTGGCGGAGTGCAGCAACCTTTTCTGTAGAGCCCTTGATGAACTTTTGGCCTGAAAAACCGGGATTTACGCTCATGACGAGGAACATGTCTGCCTCGTTAAGGACGTGTTCCACAGCGGACAGAGGTGTGGCGGGATTGAGTGCGATGCCTGCTTTCATTCCGGCATCGTGTATGTCGCTTATGATTTTGT
This sequence comes from Bifidobacteriaceae bacterium, assembly GCA_963627025.1. Lineage (GTDB taxonomy): Bacteria > Bacteroidota > Bacteroidia > Bacteroidales > Bacteroidaceae > Prevotella. The sequence continues at coordinate 49,834 of CAVFZF010000014.1, forward strand.
GCGGGGCTTCGCACGCCTCGACATGCACTGTCATCATCATGACACCCAGTTCTGCTGTGCGTTGAATGTATTTTTCGGGGTGCACAATCATGAAGTGTGCATCGAGTTTCTTGCTGCAACATCCTGCCACGGCCTTGATAACAGGGAATCCGAATGATATGTTCGGCACGAATACGCCGTCCATTACGTCCAGATGCAACCACTCTGCGTCGCTGTTGTTGATGATTTCGATATCGGCTTTCAGATCGGCAAAGTCCGCAGAAAGCAGTGAGGGGGATACGATTACTGCCATGAGTTTTTGATTGGATGATTTGTTTTGCGTGCCGTCAGTTATGGTGCGGCACGGTGAGTTGTCAACTGAAATACAGCGCTCTCTTGCCTTCGGGCACGTTTGTGCCGGGAAAACTGCGTGCTATCGTACGCAATATCTGTAGTGTGAACTCAGAAGGCTGATAATCGTTGGGGGTAAAATAATCCATAGGCGACTGTGTCTTTTGTTACGTTTTACGTGTAGAAAACGTTCTTTCTGCAATCTTTATTGTGTCTGTGTTGAAATTTTTATGACATCGCCTGGATGTATTGATTATTTGGTGTAACCCTGTGTGAATTGTACTAAAATACTCTTAAAAAAAACAAACATAGGTATTGTAATCGCAGCGTATACGGAATATAAGCGGTAACTTTGTACCCGAATGTTCTGTTCAGGCTCAAACAAGAGGCTGCCATATGGGTTGCCCGCCTGCCGGAGATAACGCTATACATAATAAAATGTACGCAATTGTAGACATGAAAGGTCAGCAGTTCAAGGTTGAGCAGGGGCAGAAGCTCTTCGTTCACCACATTCAGAACTCAGAGGCCGGTCAGACTGTAGAGTTTGACAAAGTGCTGCTCGTTGACAATGACGGTGCAGTGACAGTCGGAGCACCTACTGTAGAAGGTGCCAAAGTAGTAGTTGAGGTTGTGAACCCACTTGTCAAGGGTGACAAGGTGATTGTGTTCAAGATGAAGCGCCGTAAGGATTCGCGCAAGCGTAACGGTCATCGTGAACAGTTCACACAAGTAGAAGTAAAATCCATAATCGGTTAAGGAGGAATTAGCAATGGCACATAAGAAAGGTGTAGGTAGTTCTAAGAACGGTCGTGAATCGGCTTCACAGCGACTCGGAGTGAAAATCTTCGGTGGCGCAAAGGTCGTAGCAGGAAACATCATCGTGCGTCAGCGCGGAAACAAGCATTTCCCCGGCAGCGGTGTTGCTCAGGGTAAGGATGACACACTCTATGCTCTTGTTGACGGAACAGTCAATTTCCACAAGGGAAAGTATGACAAGAGTGTAGTTTCAGTTATACCTGCTACAGAGTCATAACATACAGACAAAAAACTTATTCCAAACAAACACATGAGTCCCTGCTTCTCTTCGAGAGGCGGGGATTCATGCTTTTATGTGACGGGAAGGCTTCTCTTGCGGAGTGATAGTTTTACCTGTGTATATAATGCGGATTTGCTTATATATATAATAAGGTGGAGTTCCTTGTGTGGAAAAATTGTGACTTCCGTATGATGTGTTGGAAGCTTTCGTGAAAGAGAGTGGGAGAGGAGCGGTAAGCGGGGCTCGAACCCGTGACCTTCGGCTTGGGAAGCCAATGCTCTACCAACTGAGCTATTACCGCAAACTAAAAAGATTTTCTGGAATGTGAGCCGATAATGGGACTCGAACCCATGACCTACGCATTACGAATGCGTTGCTCTACCAACTGAGCCATATCGGCGTTTCGTCACGCTTACTGCCCATAGGGATATATTCCCCATTGCAGTTGGGATGTAGAAACTTCCCTTGCGTGCAAAACCAATGCAAAGATACGACATTTTTTCCTAATTGCAAAAAAAGACACAAATAAATGTGGAGAATGCGAAAATGTAATCTTGACATTGCAATTTTGTCTATAAAAGTTTTGGGGTTATGCGTTTTTTATCTAAATTTGCGACTATTATAAAAAGTAATAACCTTAATCACAAAATGAACAAGAAAAGAGTTTATACCTTCGGAAATGGTAAAGCCGAAGGCAATGCGCAGATGCGCGAGGCTCTCGGCGGTAAAGGTGCAAACCTTGCCGAGATGAATCTCATCGGAGTGCCGGTGCCTCCGGGTTTTACAATTACTACTGACACTTGCAACGAATACTACTCAGTCGGGCAGGAAAAGATCGTTGAGATACTCAAAGATGATGTTGAGGCTGCGGTCAAGCACGTAGAGACTCTGATGAACAGCAAGTTCGGTTCTGTGGAGAATCCGCTTCTGGTTTCAGTAAGATCGGGTGCGCGCGCTTCGATGCCGGGCATGATGGACACCATTCTTAACCTCGGTCTCAATGACGAGGTGGCAGAAGGTATGGTCAAGAAGACAGGCAATCCTCACTTTGTCTATGATTCCTACCGTCGTTTCGTGCAGATGTACGGTGATGTCGTGCTCGGCATGAAGCCTGTGAACAAGGAAGACATCGACCCGTTTGAGGCGATTATAGAAAAGGTGAAGGACGAACAGGGTGTTGTACTCGACAAGGATCTTTCTGTAGAATCCCTGAAGAAACTTGTCGAACTGTTCAAGTCTGCTATAAAGGAGCAGACTGGCAGTGACTTCCCGAACGACCCTATGGAACAGCTTTGGGGTGCTATCTGTGCTGTATTCCGTAGTTGGATGAACGAGCGCGCTATCCTCTACCGCAAGATGGAGGGTATTCCCGACGAGTGGGGAACGGCTGTTTCTGTCATGGCAATGGTGTTTGGAAACATGGGAGATACCTCAGCGACGGGTGTATGCTTCTCTCGTGACGCCGGAAACGGCGAGAACGTCTTCAATGGCGAGTATCTTGTCAATGCCCAAGGTGAGGATGTCGTGGCGGGAATCCGCACTCCTCAGCAGATAACAAAACTCGGTTCGCAGCGTTGGGCAGAGCGTGCAGGTATCTCGGAAGAGGAGCGTGTCGCAAAATATCCGTCCATGGAAGAGGCGATGCCGGAGATTTACAAGGAACTCGACGGCATTCAGACCAAACTGGAGAACCACTATCACGATATGCAGGATATGGAGTTCACCGTTCAGGAGGGTAAACTGTGGTTCCTGCAGACGCGCAACGGCAAGCGTACCGGTACTGCCATGGTGAAGATAGCCATGGATCTTCTGAAAGAAGGACTTATCGACGAGAAGACTGCAGTGCTGCGTTGCGAGCCCCAGAAACTTGATGAACTTCTCCATCCGGTATTCGACAAACTCGCACTTTCAAAGGCTAAGGTCATCACGCAGGGACTTCCTGCATCTCCAGGCGCTGCTTGCGGACAGATAGTGTTCCATGCTGACGATGCGGAAGCGTGGCATGCAAATGGTCACAAGGTGATAATGGTGCGTATAGAGACCTCGCCTGAGGATCTTGCAGGTATGGCTTCGGCAGAGGGAATCCTCACTGCGCGTGGCGGAATGACATCTCATGCGGCCGTTGTGGCTCGCGGTATGGGCAAGTGTTGTGTGTCGGGTGCAGGCAGCATCAATGTGAACTACAAGACAAAGACGGTAGAAATCGACGGCGTAACATATAAGGAGGGAGACTACATCTCGCTCAACGGTTCTACGGGACAGGTTTATGCTGGCGAGATACAGACCAAGGCAGCGGAACTGTCGGGTGACTTTAAGGAACTGATGGATCTCTGCGACAAGTACACGAAAATGGAAGTGCGTACCAATGCCGACACTCCCCACGATGCGGAAGTGGCTCGTGCGTTTGGCGCAAAGGGCATTGGCTTGACGCGTACGGAGCATATGTTCTTCGATGATCAGAAGATTGTGGCTATGCGTGAGATGATTCTTGCGCGCTCGTCAGAGGGTCGTGAGAAAGCGCTTGCCAAGTTGTTGCCCTATCAGAAAGCCGATTTCTACGGAATACTGAAGGCTATGGACGGACTTCATGTCAATATTCGTCTGCTTGATCCGCCACTTCATGAGTTCGTGCCGCACGATGCAGCAGGCCAGGAGACCATGGCAAAGGAGATGGGTGTGCCTGTAGAGGAGATTAAACGCCGCGTAGACTCGCTTGCAGAGAACAACCCTATGCTCGGTCATCGTGGTTGCCGTCTTGGCATAACATTCCCAGAGATTACAGCAATGCAGACACGCGCCATTCTCGGAGCGGCGTGCCAGTTGAAGAAAGAGGGCTACAATCCACATCCGGAAATAATGGTTCCGCTCATAGGAATACTCTATGAATTGAAGCAGCAGAAGGAAGTAATCCTCAAGACAGCAGAAGAGGTGTTCGCAGAGGAGGGTATTAGACTTGACTTCGAGATAGGTACGATGATAGAGACACCGCGTGCCGCACTTACGGCAGACAAGATTGCCACCGAGGCAGAGTATTTCTCGTTCGGTACAAACGACCTTACGCAGATGACGTTCGGTTACTCGCGCGACGACATAGCAAGTTTCCTCCCGGTCTATCTGGAGCAGAAGATACTCAAGGTAGACCCGTTCCAGGTGCTTGACCAGAATGGTGTGGGTCAGTTGATAAAAATGGCAGTGGAGAACGGACGCAAGGTTCGCCCCACACTCCGCACCGGTATCTGTGGCGAACACGGTGGCGAACCGTCATCAGTCAAGTTCTGTGCAAAGGTAGGAATGAACTATGCGTCATGCTCGCCTTTCCGTGTGCCTATCGCAAGACTTGCTGCGGCACAGGCAGCAATCGAAGAATAGACTCCGAATACAGACAATTAGTAGAATATGAGGCAAGAACTTGGGGTACAAGATCTTGTCTCAATTCTTTTCTGCTCACTTTGTTTGGGAAATGGGACGCTCTTGACGGTTTTTGTATCTTTCCTTTGACCGGCAAGATTAAGACGAATAGATGCTTGGAGTGATTATGGCAGACATAACCGGTAGGTGAATTTGATTTAATCCGACAAACGATTACGATTTTGAATTCTTTGTGGCTAACGGTGATTATACTTTATGATACGAGGTGTCATAAAGTTCAAGGGCTTCTTTGAATTTGTCACGCATGTACATCATGGCCTTGTGAGGATATATTATTTTGATGCCAGGGCCATAACTCATAAATACCGAATACATTTCGAAATTTATCACTACGTCAATTCTGAAAATACAACTGCCGTCTTCGGGATTTTCGTTTATCAACTTTTGCGAAGGGTGTATAGGCTTTGTTTTGATATACTTGCTCTGTTCGGCAGATGCCCAGAATTTAATCGTTCTCGGTGTATTCTTGATGTTTTTGCTCACACCGATGACATCATCAAAGAAATGTTCTGAATCGAAATCGGGGTTTTCACGAAAAGGAACATCAATCGGTTCGATGCTTACAATGCGGTCGAGTGCAAGATTGTAAAGCAACAAGTCACTTGCTTTGGAGCCGAAGAGAAACCAGCGGTTTCGGAACTCTTTCAGAAGATATGGACAAAGAATGAACTCCACAGGTTGTCTGGCAGTAAACGACTGGTATGTGATGCGCAGTGTCTGCTTGTGTGCTATATGGTTATACAGTGGGTTCAGAAGTTTCAACCCCTTTAGGTCTGGAACATTATCAAAATGAACAATAGGCTTGCGGTTGTTCTTTGTTACATACAACTTGTCCTGAAGCCGACTGACTACATCGCTCATTTCTGAGAACTGGTCGAAATCCTGCAACTGGCGAAGCATATCTACAGCCTCTTGCATAACCTCGAAGTCATTCTGAGACAAAGGCATATCGGTTATCGAATAGTCAGGCTGTGAGTAACGGTAGTACTTGTGTTCGTACACCTCTATCGGTGCATTATAGCCAAGTTTGTCCGAACGCATCATCTGAATATCCCCCTGGACAGTACGTACAGAGACTCCTTTGCGGATACCTTCCATGTCATAGAGGGCGTCAGAACATGCATTGACAAGGTTTTCTATTGTCCAACGGCGATATCGATTGCGAAGACAATTGTCTATAGTTTTGTAGCGGATGAGAGCATTCTTGTTAGCAGGCATATTTTGGGATATTTTAGTCAGATGATGCAAAGATATATAATTTTTATTGGACTACGCAGAAAGATTGCGTAGTCTACTTGTAATTTTGCCCTCGCAATCTGACGAAAGGCGGATGTGTTTAGAACATAGAGTGAAGAGGCACCACCTAAATACAATAATGTGTAACGATAAAAAACAGAAAGACTATGGAAGTAAAGATGATTAATAACCGCCCGGTAAAAATATGGACAAACAAAGTGGAAGAGTCTGCTATGCGTCAGATTGAAAATCTTACAACTCTTCCGTTTCTTCATCATCACCTTGCTATCATGCCAGATGTCCATACTGGTATGGGAATGCCTATCGGTGGTGTATTGGCTTGCGATGGTGCAGTTATACCGAATGCAGTCGGTGTGGACATAGGTTGTGGAATGTGCGCGGTAAAGACAAATTGGAAAGTAAGCGAGATACCACAAACTGTTCTCAGAAAGGAAATTCTGAAAGGCATACGTGAACGCATTCCCCTTGGAATGGATCACCACAAGGAGAAGCAGGATGCACGATTCCTTCCTGAAGGTCACGAGATAGAAAAGATGACAATCGTAAAGAATCGTCAGGAGTCTATATTGCACGAAGTCGGTACACTCGGTGGCGGTAACCACTTCATCGAATTGCAGAAAGACGAAAACGATATGCTATGGATAATGATACACTCTGGGTCAAGAAATCTTGGAGCAAGAGTCGGCGCTTATTATAATGAAATGGCAAAGACATTGAATCAGCAATGGCACTCCGTGGTGTCTCCGGAGATCAATCTTGCATTCCTTCCGCAAGGCTCACGGGAGTTTGGAATGTACTGGGAAGAGATGAGGTATTGCATTGACTTTGCCCTCTGCAACAGAAAACTGATGATGCACAGAATCGAAGAGGTGTTGGCAGATGCATTGAAGGGTATTGATTTCGAGCCTATGATAAACATTGCTCATAATTACGCTGCGTGCGAGAACCACTTTGGCAAGAATGTTTTTGTACATAGAAAGGGTGCAACTCTGGCACGGGAAGGTGTCATAGGCATTATTCCCGGTTCACAAGGTACGGCTTCTTATATCGTTGAGGGGTTGGGCAATCCTGATTCATTCTGTTCTTGCTCGCATGGTGCTGGACGTGCGCTCTCACGCAAGGCTGCCATCCGTGACCTGAATATGGCCGAGGAAGTAGCACGACTTGAAGCAAAGGGCATTATCCATGCCATTCGTTACCAGAATGATATGCAAGAAGCCCCCGGGGCCTACAAGGACATTGAAGAAGTAATCGCCAATGAACTTGACTTGGTGAAAGTTCGTACAAGATTGCTTCCTGTGGCTGTGATAAAGGAATAGAACTTGAAATAATACCTTAAAGATAATAACGACCCCAGTTCGGGATAAGAAAGTCTTAAAATAGTAGGCTAAAAAGTTGGTAGTCTAACCAAATATTTGTACCTTTATAAGTGAAAATCAACAAGTTACAAATAAGATGATTAAGACTACCGATTAC
>CAVFZF010000015.1:0-56909 GCA_963627025.1 Bifidobacteriaceae bacterium
ATACTCATCATGGCGATGAGAATGGCACAACATACTATACTTTTTCATCTTTGACAGCTAAAGATGTTGATGGAACGAAAAAAGCTGATGGAATTACTGTTGAAGATTTAAAATGGACAGAATGGCATGAGCAAAATAATTCGCAAGACTTCTTTGTAACAACGGAGATGCAGGATGAAAATCGTCTTTCTAGAATTATTACTGGCAGAGAGCATATTAGTGATGAAAATGGAATGACGAGATACCAGACTGGTTTATTAAAATACAAAGGAAAACTAGTAAAGGTTGTTCCATATCCAAAAGCTGATATGTGTATATATGAAAATCAAGGTAAAACGGTATATCCTAAAGAAAATTTGGTTATTATCGGAATAAAACATTCTGGTGATGAGAATGGTATAACAACATTTTGCCAAGGCTATATCGTAGCTGATAAGTAATAAAACAAAAAAAAGAGGTGTGTCATATAATTAAGACACACCCTCTTATAACTTGACTTGTTCGATGCTTATGAAAACTCTTAAAGTTTTTACTGTAATAATCATTTTGGTGTCATTCTTCTCATGTTGGGGGAAAGATTGGCAAATTCCTTGGTCAACATGGAAGGAATGTAATGTTCCTAAATTTTACGATGATAAACAGGGGATACATGAAGGAAAGGCCTTTTTGTTAAAAGCTGATTCTACTTTGGATACAGTTTCAGTATTTATAGAAGTGAAAATGGGCGGTTATGCGGACAAGACGATTGAATTTCAAGAATTTCCTATAAAATGTTTGCTTTGGCATTTAGATAAGTGTTTGCTTGATAATATTTCTCCAGAAATATTAGAAAAGAAAATAAATCTCCATTACAAATATTTTCTGTGGGGAGAGATACACGAATGGGATGGAGATAGCATAGGACCAAACTATACTGGGTATTTATATACGAAGATAAATTCTGACTCCGGCAGTTGTAGCGACATTATTTATAGTGAAGACAAATCACAAAAATTGAAATATAATATTTGTGCTTATACAAGTATCTTTGACTATGATTTGATAAAACTTGAATTGGAAAGATTGGAATTTAATGATAGTATAATTACCCAACCTTGGTATCAATCTACAGTTAAAATAGATATTGGAGATAAAATAGATGATGTCAATGGCTAAATTTTCATGTTTGTGAGGAAAGCCTTGGCACTGCCGAAGCGCAGGAACATATCAAGGCGGACAGGGACGTGGCGATTGTCGTCGGTGACATAGAAGCGTGCTATCTCCTTGTACTTGCCTTTGCTGTACTCACAATACGACAGTTTAAGGCAGTTATATTTCTTTCCGTTGTCCGCCTTCACCGTTTCCTTGCCGTTGAACGTGAGTTTTGCCTTGAGAATCTTTGTGCCGTCGGTGATGTCAATAGGCACTTCGTAACCTTTCTTCCAGTTGGACGGATCAAAGGAACGTGCCCTCTGGAAGATGTTTACCATGTCATAGACACAGTGGGAGAGGGTCTTTGTCTCGCGCGAATGTGTACCGTCGTTGTGCTGGCGGTGCAGGCTCACGCGGCAGTTGCCGTTGGGATAGGAGTAGGAAGCCTCGTCCACGGTATACCATTTGCCCTCGCGTGCTCCTTTACGGTAGTAGAGCGGCACCATATCTGTGGTGACATAGCCCATGAGAGTGTCCCTCATGATGAAGAAATCGTCCAGTCTGCCGTTGCCACGGGTAAGGAGCGAGGTACGGAAAGCCTTCTTTCCGCGGTATGTGGTCTCCACTGTCGACATGGTGGCGGTGCCTGCCTTGACCCACACAAACTGCCAATTGTAGTACAGATTGTAAGATATGTACTCCGAACCCTTTATTGCCGTGTTGCGGAAACTGCACTGTGCGTAGGTCTGCACAGCCAATAGGGTGAACAATACTGCGGAAACAATTCTTTTCATAGTGTCATTTCAAATAGTCAGGAAGTTCTATTCCCTTGTCCTGCGCACGCCTCAGGTTACGGTTCTGCTGTGTGGCGCGTTTCTCGGAAGTCTTGGTCTTCATCAGTTTCGAGGGCTTCTGGTTGTTCAGAGGACGCTCTTCTGGATTCCACGTTTCCGATATGTCCCACTTGGCACGGCAGTTTATCTCTTTCGGATAGTAGTACACTTGCTCGGGCTGAAGCATATCTTCAAACTTTCCGGTGTCCCATATTCCGTTGCCGTTGGTGTCGACTATGACCTTGAGATAATATTCCTTTTCGTCCAGATACATGAATTTTGCCGTACCGTCGGTGGTCTTCACCTCCTTGACAAGTTTCTCCCCTGACTCGAGAAGTTGGCAGATGAGGTTCTTTCCGGCGAGGCTCGGGATGTTGATTTGGAACGTGCCGTATTCTTCAAGAGCCTTTACCTTGAAACCGAACTTTTCCTTTTTGCTCACCTTGCCGTATATGTCCTCAAAGGCTGCGGAGTCCGTTTCAAAACTATATTGCAAAGTTGGCTCCCACTTGGAGAGTATTTCATATGTACGGTCATTGCCATTAGGTTTCCTGCGCATCTGCCATTCGGCATTATACCACACCGAATCCCGCTCCACATAGAGGTGAACCATCGACGTGTCAATCTTTGCCAAAGGAGTTGTAAACTCCATTACGACTGTCTTGTCGGGGTCGAATTTCGACTTTGCCACTATGTTCATCTTCAGCGGATCAGGTGCTTTTATCGAGTCGTAGGGCAGACCTTTCTTCTTGAGTTTTGCCTGTTTTTTGTCCCATTCCTCCTGTTCCTTCTGCTTGTTTTTCAGTCTTTTCTCAAGCGAAACCTTAGGCAGGAGCATGAGAGTGTCCGTCTGCGGCACGAGAACTCCGAGAGAGTCGGTCATGCGATAGGTCATCTCTATCTCCAAAGAGTCGGTGTTGACAGTGGCAGTGTCGGTGAGCCAATAGGAGAGAGTGTCGTTCTTCTGGCTCGCCTCGAGTATATACTTGCCGTCAAAGTCGAAGTTCAGTCCACGTATCTGTGGCAACAGGGTATCGCCGTAACTGAAATAGAGAGTGAATTTCTCGGGGTCAAGACGCTCGTTCTTCACGAATGCACGTTCCGTTCGCGGCTCTGTGAATGCACGGAGCACAACGTTGTCGGGCATGAAGTGCTTGTATCTCACCCTCTGTATGCTCTTTATACGCAACGAGTCAAGCATCGTCGTGTCCTGACGTGTGTCGTCAAAGACCGACGGAACTATCGTCTCATCAAGGAAAGCCATCTGTTCGCCGCTGCCTGGTGTGAGCATAAAGTTGTTGTCAACATCCTTCAGGGCGTATATGCGGTAGCGACCGGGCTTCACTCCCTTTATGGTGAAGTGTCCCGACTGGTCTGTCCTCGACACACGGAGCATAGGTTCAGTGGTGAAGCGGCGCACTATCGTGGTGTCCGCTTCAGCGGTATCGCCCACCATATACAGTCCCACCTGTGTGCCTTGCACCGGTTCCAGCGTCTCGGCATCGAGCACATGGCCGCCCACCTGCATGGTATCAATGGCATCGCCGGTGGAGAATGTGAACGTGTAATTGCCCATCGGGTTGCCCTCGTTGTTGTCCTTTATGGCATCGGAAAAGTCTATGGTGTAGGTCGTAGCCTCTTTCAGACTGTCCTTGAGGTTTACGACGATGCTCCTGCCTTTCACCTTTATGTCAGGCTGTTCTGTCTGCGGAGGCGAGAATATGACATTCTCCGTGGCGTTGTCAAGGGTCACAAACTCGTCGAAATATATCGTCACACGCTTCTGGTTCACTCCTACGGCACCGTTGGAGGGCGACGTGTGCATCACAACAGGCGGTTTTTCGTCATACCAGCCGCCGTCGGGACTGCCCATGCGTGCACACCCGGCCACACCGAGAACTGTCAGCAGGGCGGCAATAATGCGGTAATGTGTCTTACTGTGCTTCACTGTCGTTGTTCAGTTTGAGCAGTTTCTCTATGATGTTCCTGTTGTTTGACAGCCGCGGCACTTTGTGCTGTCCGCCCAGTTTGCCTTCTTGCTTGAGCCAGTCATTGAACAGACCCTTGCGTGCCACAACCATTTCGAGCGGCTGGAGCGTGATGTCCTTGAAGCGTTTGGCCTCGTAATCAGAGTTTATCTGCTGCAGATACTTGTCGAGAATGTCGGCAAACTCGTCCACATTCTCAGGCTTGCGCGAGAACTCCACTATCCACTGGTGGCGGCATTTGCCGTCTCCGCCCATAAAGACAGGCGCTGCCGTATACTCCAGAACCTCCGCCCCGGTCTTGCGGCAAGCATATTCCATGCCTTTCTCGGCATTGTCTACGATGAGTTCCTCGCCGAAAGCGTTGATGAAAGACTTTGTTCTGCCGGTGATGACAAACTTGTAAGGGTCGCGCGAAGTGAAACTTACGGTGTCGCCTATCAGATATCTCCACAGACCGCAGGAGTTGCTTATTATCATGGCATAGTTCCTGAAAAGTTCCACGTCCTTGAGAGGCACTATCTTGGAAGGGTCTTTCACCGTACCGTCATCGTTGATTGCGTCCATGGGGCAGAACTCATAGAACATCTCATAGTCGACCATAAGGAGCATGGATTTGTCGTTGTGGTCGTTCTGAATGCCGAAAAAGCCCTCGCTTGCATTGTATGTTTCCATGTAGCGCATACGCGATGACTTTATCAATTGCTCGTATTGACGGCGGTAGGGAGTAAACGCTATGCCTCCGTGAAAGAACACTTCGAGATCCGGCCACACCTCATCGATGCTGCTTTTTCCCGACACTTCAAGCACACGGAGCAGGACAGAGAGCATCCATGACGGCACTCCCGAGATATTTGTCACCTTCTTGTCTATCACCTCATGGGCTATCATGTCGCGCTTCATCTCAAAATCGCTCAGCAGGGCAGTGCTCTTTTTCGGCACTCGTATGAGGTTCACCAGAGGGTCTATGTTCTCTATGAGGATTGCCGAGAGGTCTCCCACAAGCGAATCGGGCAGGGTGTAGTTGGGTGAATGGGACCCTCCGAGGATGAGCCCCTTGCCGTCAAGGATACGGCTTTCCGGGTATTCGGCGAGATAAAGCGCCACGCAGTCGGTGCCGCCTTTGTAGTGCACGTTGTGCAGACCGTCGTTGCTGACGGGTATGAACTTCGACTTGTCATTGGTAGTACCCGATGATTTGGCATACCATCTCACCTTTCCAGGCCACAGGATATTCTCTTCGCCGTGGCGCATACGGTCTATGTCGTTTTTCAGTTCCTCGTAGGTGTTGACAGGAACATTCTCAGCGAACTCCTTGTAACTTGTTATATTCGAGAAAAGATATTTGCGTCCGTATTCCGTATTCTGTGCCTTGCGCAGCAGTTTTGTGAGCACCTCCTGCTGTATCCGTGGCGTTTCGGTGGCGTAGAGCGCTATCTGCTTCTGGCGCCTGCGGAATATCATGCGTGCTATTTTAGTTACTACCATTTTCCTATTTGTATGTTTTGTTATCCTTGAAGACAGTCTTCACAATCCGAACCGTTGCCTTAGAACGGGAAAATGTAAGGCAGCGCAAAGACCATTACCACTCCTATAATCAACTGAAGCGGCAGACCCACCTTCACATAGTCCATGAACGTGTAGTTGCCAGCCTTCATCACAAGCGCGTTAGGCGGTGTGGAGAACGGCGAAGCGAAGCACATGCTTGCACCGAGTGTTACGGCAAAGAGGAACGGATAGGGACTCACGCCTATCTGTGTTGCCGTAGACAGCGCTATGGGAGCCATGAGCACGGCGGTGGCAGTGTTGCTTATGAACATCGTCATCAGCGATGTGGTGAAATACAGACCTGCCAACAGCGCTATTGGACCGGATGATCTGAGCCACTCGACAAGCGCTCCGGAAATCAGTTCCGACGTTCCCGTCTTCTGCAATGCTATGGACATGGGCATCATGGCGGCTATCAGGACGACGCTTTCCCACTTTATCGTCTTGTAGGCGGCATCCACACTGCGCAGACAACCTGTGAGTACCATGAGCAATCCGGCAATCATTATCGCCGTGACATTTGACACAGGGATAAAGTCAAACACCATCATGCAGATCATGAGCAGCATTATCAGTGCCGCCAAAGGAGCCTTGTAATCGAGCAAAACAGTGCCCTGCTGTTCTGAAGGCTGGCCGAGCACCACCCAGTCGTCGTAAGTGTCGAGTTGGGAAATGTTCTGCCACGAACCCTGGACGAGCAACACGTCACCGTTGCGCAGTTTTTCGTTGGCGAGACCTTTTATTATGTAGTCACCCGAACGGCGGATTCCAAGCACGTTGAGATTGTATTTCTCACGCAGCGAAGAGTCTTTCATCATGGTGTTGACCAGGTTTGAACCCGGCATGAGGACTATTTCCGCAATACCGATGTCGTAGAAGTCGATGTCGCCTGACGGCAGTTTCTCGAGCGAATACTTCGAAGCGAACGACTTGATGTTCTCCGCGTCACCCGTGAGATAGAGTATGTCGCCTGTCTTGAGGATAGATTTTGCGCTCGCCACTTTCTGCTTCACGTTGCGGAGAATGCCGCCCGTGCGCTTGTGTTCACGCCTTATCTCAAGGATGGAAAGTCCGAAACGGTTGCGCACATCGAGTTCCGCAACGCTCCTGCCGTTGGCCGAAGAACCCTCGGTAACCCTGTAAATGCTCAGATAATCCTTCAGATTGTATTCTGATATGAGGCGGTCGAGACTCTTGTGGTGTCTTTTCTTCTTGCCCGAATCGTCAGTCTTGCCGTCGAGGAATATCTTGCTCAGCGGCAGCAACACTATTATTCCCACAATCATACAGATGATGCCGACAGGGAAGAAAGAAAAGAACGACAGCGGTTCATAACCGTTTGACACGAGAGTTTCCTGTATGACGAGGTTCGGAGGCGTACCTATGAGGGTGAGCATTCCGCCTATGCTGCTCGCAAAAGCCAGCGGCATGAGCAGACGTGAGGGACTTTTGCCCGACTCTGACGCCATACTGACGATGATAGGCATGAGCAAAGCCACTGTGCCCGTGTTGCTCACAAACGCCCCTATGAACGATGTAGTCACCATGACGAGCATAAACATCATTGTGTCATTGCCCTTCGACAATTTCATGATGCGCTGGCTTGCCGCCTTGGCTATGCCGGTCTGGAGAATGGCACCGCCGACAACAAACAGTCCTATCATCATTATCACTACCGAAGAGGAGAATCCCGACAGGGCTTCTTCTGGGGTGAGGATACCGAATAGCATGAGTACTGTAAGGGCACAGAGAGCCACTATGTCAGAACGTATCCTGCCCGTAGCAAACAGAATGACCGATACGGCCAATACTATCAACGTCAGTGTCATAGGCTGAAGATGCTATATGTTTATGCAAAAATACGAAAAGTTTTCTGTATCAGGGTTTACAACAGTTCAAAAATCACCTTGTCATGGAGTAGGGCTTGTCCTGCTTGCGCGTGCCACGGCTCTTGTTAGGCGTGGAACTCATCTCAAACTCTATCACGGCACCCTGCAACAGGTCGGTGTGGGTGATGTAGAGTTTGCTGTAAGGTTTGCCGTTCACCTTGACACTCTTGACATATCGGTTCTTGTCAGATACCTTCGGGGCTTTTATTTCTATGTATTTGCCGTTGTCAATGCGCACCTTCATGTATGGCAGATAAGGTGCTCCGAGCACATATTGGTCTGTTCCGGGGCACACGGGATAGAAGCCCATGACGGAGAAAATGTACCATGCCGACATCTGTCCGCAGTCGTCATTGCCGCCAAGACCACGCACCTTGTTCTTGTACATCTTGTCTATTATCGTGCGCAACCACTGTTGTGTCTTCCAGGGCTGCGATGTCCAGGCATAGAGATAGGGTATGTGGTGGCTCGGTTCGTTGCCGTGTACATAGCCTCCCACAAGACAATCGGCTGTGATATCCTCGTTGTCGACATAGTATTTCTCGGGTAAGTCCATGGCAAAGAGTTGGTCGAGTTTCTTGACAAAGGTCTTTTCACCGCCCAGACACTTAATAAGTCCCAGTACATCATGGGGTGCAGTGAACGAGAAATTCCAACTGTTGCCCTCTATGAAACCCTCGTTGTAGGTCTGGTATGGGTCAAGGTCTTTCTTGAAAGAGCCGTCGGCATAGCGCGGAGAGGCAAATCCTATCGCCGGGTCTATGGTGTTGCGGTAGTACAGGGCACGCTTGGCATAATCGGAAGCAGCCGTAGTGGTGTCGAGTTTGCCGAGATATTTCTCTGCTGCATATATTGAAAAATCGTCGTAACTGTACTCCAGTGTATTGGAAGCAGCCGTACCGTCGTGGTCGTAAGGACAGTAGCCTTTCTCTATGTAACTCTTCAGAGAAGGCATATAAGAGCAGTTTGCCGTACTGTGCATTGCCTCCAAGGCACTCTTGTAGTCCACCTTCAGTCCCTTCACTATGGCATCGGCCACGACAGAAACGGCGTGATAGCCTGTCATGCACCAACCCTCGTTGCCCATGAGACTCCATATAGGGAGTATCTTGTGCACGTTCTGCTGCTGGTGTTTCAGCATAGACTCCACCATGTCGGCATCCCTTTGCGGTTTGAGAAGTGCCAACAGTGGATGTTCGGCACGGAAAGTGTCCCAGAGAGAGAACACAGTGTAGTTTGTAAAACCTTCCGCCTGGTGTATGTTGCCGTCAAGTCCGCGGTATTTGCCGTCCACATCCTGATAGACAGAAGGGTTTATCATCGTGTGGTAGAAGGATGTGTAGAGCATGGCTTTCTCGTCGTCAGTGCCTTCACATTCTATCTGTCCGAGTTCACTGTTCCACGATGCGAGCGTCTGTGCATAGAGTTCGTCGAAAGTGCCTGTTGCCTCTGCCTTGAGATTCTTGAGTGCTCCCTCACTGCTTACTGCCGACAGTGCCACCTCCATTTCGAGTGTTTCGGAGGCATTGTCAAAATCAAAGTAAGCCACGACATCACGTCCCGCTATCTCTGGAAAGTTGTGGTAGATGTCCATCTTGCGCATAAAACCGTAGTAAGGCTGGCGCTTCATGTCCTTGTAGCCGTAGTTGAGGATTGGCTTGTTGAACCTTATTGCGAAGTAGGTGTAGTTCTCACGTGCCCAACCGTTGGTTATCCTGTGGCCTGTAAGCGTGTATTCATCCTCCACACGAATGCTCGACCACAGTACCTTTCCGTCGTAATTGTAGATGCCGTGGAGCATATCGAGGATTATTCTCTGGTTGTCTCCCTTTTGGAAAGTGTACTTATGTACGCCCACGCGAGGGGTAGCGGTGAACTGGCAACGGATATTCTGGTCGCCGAGAGTGACCTCATAGTAGCCTGCCGAAGCCTTTTCCGTGTCATGCGAGAAACGCTGACGGTAACCGCCATCGGGGTTGTCGGCTGTTCCGGGGTTGAGTTTCAGCGTGCCTGTCTGCGGCATCACCATGATGTCACCCAAGTCCGAGTGGCCCGTTCCGGAAAGATGCGTGTGGGAAAAACCCACTATAGTCTTGTCCTCATACTGGTAACCGGAGCAGTATTCATACACTTTGCCTACATACTTGCCGTTGATGCTGTGCGGTATAGTGTCTGTCTCGGGACTCAACTGCACTATTCCAAACGGTGCACAGGCACCGGGAAAGCAGTGTCCCATACCTGCCGTGCCTATCATGGGGTTAACAAACGATGCCGCATCCTGTGCGTTGAGCGGCGAGGAAAGTGCGATGCATAACAGCGCACCCAGTACTTTTGTTTTTGGTTTCATGTCAGATTGCGTTTTTGTTGTCAGCGTTGTCGTTGTTTGTTTATATTGTTTTATTGTCTTCTTTTTAAGAAAAAATGAAAAACAACAAATATATATGCGGTGGATAAAGTGGATAACTTTTTATTCATTTAGCCATTCCAAGCCAATATGGCGGTGGTATATGCAGCGTTTGAAGAGTTGTAATATGCGGCAAATCAGCCTGTTCAGTATTTGTCAAAAGACAATTTTCCGTTGTTGGAAAACGACAATTGAAACTCGTGAAAAGCGACTTTGAAAAGTGGAAAACACGATGTATAAGCCTTGGAAAAGTATGCCGGTTATACACACCATGCCCCTTTACAATACAACCGGTGGAAAACTGTAGGGTTTTGACATGGTTTTCCATGCGTTTTTCTTCAAGTTTTCCACCGGTTATACACATTGTCTTTTACTGTTTGATTCTTCATTTATGCATGAAGTGACGTTGCCTTTGTCGACTATTCCTGTCCTTTGCCATCGAAAGCCTCGCTCTCCGCCATGGCAATTATCTCCTCCTTGCTTTTCTCTTTCGCCGTGATGTCGCTCAGATCGAAGTCCTTTTCCTCGGCAATATCGGGCTTCCGTGGTCTTCTCTGGCGTGGAGGCCGTTTTGCGGAAACAGTCTTCTCTTCCTTTTTCTCGGGTGCTTTGTTGACTACTACACCCGGCTGTTCTGTCTGGGGAACATTGGCGACAGGTTCTTCCTCCATTTTTGTCCGCTCTGTTTTTGAGGCAAACACATTGTCGAGGAAAGTGCTGTCTTTGCGCAGTTTCTCGAGAGTGAGTTTCGAAGCCAACTGTTGCGACTCTTTCTTTGAAAAGCCCTTGCCTTGGCAACCCTCCACTTTCTCAAGCATCACCTTGTATACAAAGGTGGGACTTCCGCCCTCATCCTTGCTCTCCTTCAGCAGTTGGTAGTTGAGTTTGATATTGTTTTTCTGCGCCCACTCCAACAGTTTTGACTTGAAGTTGACCTCTTTGTAAGCCACCTTGTCTATGTTTATCAGACTCTTCAGTATCTTTTTCCTGACGAATTTCATACAGGCGTCATAGCCTCTGTCGAGGTATATCGCTCCGACAAGTGCCTCGAAGGCATTCCCGCCAAGGTAAGAGTTGTGGGTCTGCGACCGTCCCGACGTCATTATAAGACGTGTCACGCCCATCTCATTGGCAAGTTTCCCGAGTGTTTCGCGCTGCACGAGTTTCGCGCGGGTATTGGTCAGGAAGCCCTCGCGCTTCTTTGGGAAATGCTGGAACACGATGTATCCCACCACGGCATCGAGCACGGCATCGCCCAGAAACTCCAGTCTCTCGTTGTTGACCGGTTTTCCCTTGGCGTTGCGGTGCATGATGCTCTTGTGCATCAGTGCCTGTTTGTATAGTTCTATGTCACCCGGATAGAACCCGATAATATTCCTTAAATCGAAATAAAGCTCCTTATCTTTCATGAAAAGGAGCTTTATCCTGATGATCAAATCTCTGAACATTAGTATTTCTTGAAAATCACACAGGCGTTGTGACCGCCGAATCCAAACGTGTTGGACAGTGCTGCGCGCACCTCACGCTTCTGTGCCGTATTGAAAGTAAAGTTGAGATTATAGTCAATTTCGGGGTCTTCGTCACCCTCTTCGTGGTTTATCGTCGGGGGAACGATGTCATTCTTCACTGCAAGTACACAGAACATTGCCTCTACGGCACCCGCTGCGCCGAGCAGATGTCCTGTCATACTCTTTGTCGAAGAGATGTTCAACTTGTATGCAGCGTCGCCAAACAAATCCTTGATGGCCTTCACCTCAGATATGTCACCGACGTGTGTGGATGTTCCGTGCACGTTTATGTAGTCGATGTCTTCCGGTTTCATCCCCGCGTCAGCAAGTGCCTCTGACATCACGAGTTTCGCTCCGAGACCCTCAGGGTGTGATGCCGTGATGTGATGGGCGTCGGCTGACATTCCCTCACCGACCATTTCGGCGTATATCTTCGCACCGCGGGCCTTGGCATGCTCCAGTTCTTCCAGTATCAGACAGCCTGCTCCCTCGCCCATGATGAAGCCGTCTCTGCTGGCAGAGAACGGTCTGCTGGCCTTCTCGGGCTCGTCATTGCGTGTCGAGAGTGCGTGCATGGCGTTGAAACCGCCGACTCCTCCAGGAGTGATGGCAGCCTCTGCACCTCCGCTGACAATCATGTTTGCCTTGCCCAGACGGATGAGGTTGTAGGCATCAGCCAGTGCGTTGGTCGACGAAGCGCATGCGGAAGTGGTGACGTAGTTGGGTCCGTGGAAGCCGTACTTTATGGAAATGTGGCCTGCACAGATGTCTGCTATCATCTTGGGGATGAAGAACGGGTTGAACTTTGGACCTGCCTCGGAGTGCAGAGCGTAGTATTCCACTTCCTCCTCAAAGGTCTTTATTCCGCCGATACCCACTCCGAAGACCACTCCGATACGGTTTTTGTCAGCCTTCTCGAGGTCTATTCCGCAGTCGTCTATTGCCTGGGTGGCAGCGATGAGCGCATATTGTGCGTACGGATCAATCTTTCTTGCCTCTTTGCGATCGATGTAGTCGTTCACATTGAGATTCTTTACCTCACAGGCAAAGTTAGTTTTGAAGTTCGTCGTATCAAAATGTGTGATAGGTGCAGCACCGCTTTTTCCTGCAACAACGTTGGCCCATGCTTCTTCGGGATTGTTGCCTATGGGGGTGACGCAGCCTATTCCAGTCACGACAACTCGTTTCAATTCCATATTTTCAACAGTGATTTATAAAAAATAAAATATGGTTTATAGCCAACAACCGTCTGGCTCGCGCCGTCCGGTTATATGCTATAAACCATTTATATGAGGGAATTTATATGCGAAGATGATTACTTTGCATTTTCCTCAATGTAGCTAATTGCGTCGCCAACAGTAGCGATCGTCTCAGCCTTGTCGTCTGGAATGGAAATGTTGAATTCCTTCTCAAATTCCATAATGAGCTCTACAGTGTCCAGCGAGTCAGCGCCAAGGTCATTGGTAAAACTTGCTTCAGGCTTTACTTCAGCTTCGTCTACTCCAAGCTTATCGACGATGATAGCTACAACTTTAGATTCAATTTCTGACATAATTGATAAATTTTAAAGTGTTTGTTATTTGGTTTCAATCTCAAAATTCGGTGCAAAGTAACTAAATAAATTCCGAATAGACAAACTTTTACATCAAAAATGCGCTATTTTTGCACATTACCCTATAAACTGTGCAATATCTTTTGTTCATTACAACGGTTACACACACAGTATATTACGCTATGTTTCGTACACGAAAAACTGTCTTTTCATGCTGTCTAGACCCTGTTTCAGCGGTGTGAGAGCGGTGCTTTGGCGGTGGTACGACGGTTGTGGTACGGGCGTACTTCATCTGTGGTACGGTCGGATGACGGTCGTGGTACGGGTGTACTTCACATGATGTACCGATGCAAAAACGGTGCTCAGGAGTCACTTGACCTTGGAGTAGACACGGCTTAAAATGGTGAACTGCACTGCCACAGCACCGAGTATGGCGGGTATGGGGGCTGTGGCGTGGCTCATTCCAAGGGTTATGAAGAGGTTGAGAAGACCTATCTGCACGACGTAGTTGACGGCGTGGCTGCCGCAGAAACCGACAAACCGCTTGAACGTAGGGTGCGACTGGAACGTGAAATAGGATGTCATGAGGAAGTTGACGGAGAAACTTACCAGATAGCCGACGGTGTAGGCCACGTTCACATTGACGTGCCGTTGCAGGAGAAGATACACCGCATACTGTATGGCAGTGACGAACACGCCGTTCAGTCCGAACCTTACGAACTGCATGGCTCTGCCGTTACTGTGGATTTTTTCCGTCCACCGTCGCATCGTTGTGCCGATTTTTGTCTTCATAACACCATTTGCAAAATTAATTAAAAAACATTTCCTTGCGGACGAATGACACGAAATAATTGTACTTTTGCAGGGAATTATTACCGACAGGCAATCGCTTTAACACAACGTATGGAAAATTTGTATACAGTACACGACTATAAGACCATAGAGGAAAAGAAAATTCACACGGTGTCGTTCATCAACAAGGTTATCGAGACAGGACACACTTCGGACATGATACTGGTGGCTGAGGCCGCGCAGGAAAAGCGTCTCGGACGCATTGCCGAGGAGATAGCAGCGCGCGACAACGTGCGCATGGTGCTGCTGGCAGGGCCTTCGTCGAGCGGAAAGACTTCCACGAGCAAGCGCCTGTGCATACAACTCATGACCTGCCGCAGGCACCCCGTGGCACTCTCTACCGACAACTGGTTCGTGGAACGCGAGTATACGCCGCGCGACAAGAACGGCAATCTCGACTTTGAAACTATCCACGCCATGGACCTCAACCTCTTCAACGCTGACCTGCAGCGGTTGATTGACGGTGAGGAAGTGAGCCTGCCGACTTTCAATTTCACCACGGGACAACGCGAATACCACGGTGACAAGTTGAAACTCACGCCCGACATGATACTTGTGATAGAGGGTATCCACGCCCTGAACCCTATGCTCACGCAGCAGATTGCACCGGAAAAGAAATACAAGATTTTCGCCGCTCCGATGAGCCCCATATCCCTTGACGGCCAGCACTGGATACCCACGACTGCCAACCGCCTGCTCCGCAGGATAAGCAGAGACTACCAGACGCGCGGAAAAACAGCCCAACAGACCATAGCAAGTTGGGGTTCTGTCAGGCGAGGGGAGAAGAAATGGATACTGCCTTTCATGAAAGAGGCGGACGCGGTGTTTGATACCTCGATGCTCTATGAACTTGCAGCCCTCAGGCCAAAGGCGGAAAAGGTGCTCGAGAAAGTGCCTTCCGACGCCAGGGAATACCGCATAGCCGAGAAACTCCTGCAGTTTCTGCACTGCATAAAGCCCATCTGGGGCAGCCAGATACCGCGCACATCGCTGATGAGGGAGTTTATCGGCGGTTCGATATTCGATGTTGGATAAAAAAGCGACACATAAAATGGTAAGATTGAACTTGACATCACAGATTGTACTCAATAAGGTGGCGGAGGACTTCTACCGTCCGAAGACGGCAGTGGAACTGTCGGAACTGACACGCTACGAAAAACTTCCTACGGCCATTTTCCCTAAAATAGAGGATGGTGCGCACAGCATAGCCGATGCCATAGCGAAGACTGTCAGGCAGAAACAGCAGGCAGGAGAGCACTGCGTGCTCGGGTTGGGCGTAGGCTCATCGCTCACTCCGGTCTTCGACGAACTCGTCCGTATGCACCGTGAGGACGGGCTTTGCTTCTCCAATGTCGTGGTCTTCAATGCCTATGAGTATTTTCCACTGCAACAGGATGCGAAGAACTCCACTCTCAACCAACTGAAGGAGCGTCTGCTCAACCATGTGGACATCAACCCGCAGAACGTGTTCTCGCCTGAGGGCACCATGCCGCAGGAGCGTGTGCACGAGGCATGCCGCCTCTACGAACAGCGCATACAGGGTTTCGGAGGCATCGACATAATGTTGCTGGGCATAGGCCGCATAGGCAATATCGCCGCCAACGAACCGGGTTCGGGCCTGTCTTCCAGTTCGCGCATTATCCTCATCGACAGCCTGACGCGTGAGGAGATGTCGATGAGCCAGACCACCAGCGAGACAGTACCGCCCTGTTCCATCACCATGGGCATCTCTACAATCCTCAAGTCACGGCAGATATACCTTGCCGCATGGGGCGAGGAAAAGGCCGAAGTCATACAGAAGGCTGTGGAAGGGCCGATAAGTGACTCGCTGCCTGCCTCCTTCCTGCAGACCCACAACGATGCTCATGTGGTCATAGACCTTGCCGCTGCCGGACGGCTTACACGCATTGTGCACCCCTGGCTCGTGACAAGTTGCAGGTGGACGGACAAGTTGACGCGCGCCGCTCTGGTGTGGTTGTGCGGGATAACGGGCAAACCGATACTGAAACTCACCAACAAGGACTACAACGAAAACGGACTTTCAGAGTTGCTTACACTCTACGGGTCAGCCTATAACGCCAATATCAAGATATTCAACGACCTGCAGCACACCATAACAGGGTGGCCCGGAGGCAAGCCAAACGCCGATGACACATACAGGCCGGAGCGTGCCAAGCCTTACCCCAAGCGTGTCATAGTGTTCTCGCCGCACCCCGACGACGACGTGATATCCATGGGAGGCACTATCAGACGGCTGGTGGAGCAGGGTCATGAGGTGCATCTGGCATACGAGACGAGCGGCAACATAGCCGTGGGTGACGAGGAAGTGATGCGCTTCATGCACTTCATCAACGGCTTCAACCAACTCTTCGGCAGCAACAAAGACGAGGTCATAAAGGACAAATACAGGGAGATAAAGGAGTTTCTCGGGAAGAAAAACGACGGAGACCCCGACTCCCGCGACATACTTACGGTCAAGGGGCTTATCCGACGCGGTGAAGCACGCACCGCCTGCACCTTCAACGACATACCGCTTGACCATGTGCACTTCCTCGACCTGCCGTTCTACGAGAGCGGAAAGATAGAGAAACTGCCCATGACGGAGAGAGATGTGGATGTTGTCCGCAAACTCATAGCCGACGTGCAGCCGCATCAGATTTATGTGGCAGGCGATCTCGCCGACCCACACGGCACACACCGCAAGTGCACTGATGCCGTTCTCGCCGCCATAGACCTGGAAAAGCAGGACGGAAAGGAGTGGTTGGACGACTGCAGGGTGTGGATGTACCGCGGAGCATGGGCTGAATGGGAAATAGAAAACATAGAGATGTGCGTGCCTATGAGTCCTGAGGAACTGCGTGCGAAGCGCAATGCCATACTCAAACACCAGAGTCAGATGGAGAGCGCACCGTTCCTTGGCAACGACGAACGCCTCTTCTGGCAGCGCTCTGAGGACCGAAACCGCAATACGGCAAAGATTTACGACAGTCTTGGACTGGCGTGCTACGAGGCAATGGAGGCGTTTGTGGAGTACAGACCGATGTGATGTCAGCCAACAACTGACTGCAGTCAGAATGTAGGGAAGGATTAAAAAACTGTGCAGATATGAGGAAAAACAAACTTGCAAGTGTCGCCCTGTTGGGCATACTGCTTGTTGCCGGATACGGATGGAGCAATTATGAACGGCAGACATCACCGGCAGACAAGACCGAAACGGCAGTTTCGTCAGTACCCGAGACCACCGGTGACGGGTATGAAATACCTGTCATAAAGACCAAGGGGGTGGCTTCGCAAGTGTTGAAACGCTATTCCTACACTACATCATACAACAAGGAGACACGCAATCCCAACTGGGTGGGGTGGTCGTTGACTGCCGAACATACCGACGGAGAGTATGCCAGGAAAGGCCATTCCTTTACGGAGGATACGGATGTGCCTGCTCCGCGTGCGACATACTACGACATACGCGAGAGCGAATGCGGGTATCAGCGCGGACACATGTGTCCGGCAGGTGACAACAAGTGGTCGTATGAGGCGCAGGAAGACGCTTTCCTCATGACCAACATCTGTCCGCAAAACGGGAATCTCAACCAGCATGACTGGAAATATCTTGAGGAGTCATGCCGTGAATGGGCACAAAAATACGGCAAGATATACATTGTCGCCGGCCCGATATTCTATGACACGGACTACAACACCGTGGGAGAGAATATGGTGGCGGTGCCCGACGCTTTCTTCAAAGTGGTGCTGCGGTTGGGCAAGACCTCTGATGCCACAAAGGCCATAGGCTTCATCTATGCCAACCAGACAGGACACCACAAGATGGACTACTATGTCAAGACTGTGGATGAAGTGGAAGAAGCCACTGGCATGGACTTCTTCCGGCAACTTGCAGACGACGTTGAGGATGAGGTAGAGAGCAGAAGCGACCTTGAGGAATGGTAACTTCGCATGGTCTGACGCCTATATGTTGACATTGACGTCGACTCCTATCTGGCGCGGTTTGCCGTGCTGTTCGTATCCGCGACCGGCACTCTCGAAATAGAAAGTGTTGTATTTCGTTCCGGTGAGGTTCTTGCCCCATACGGTGACAGTGCCAAACTTGCAGCCCAAGACCAGACGTGAGCCAAGGAGTGAATAGAATTTCTGCGATGCGCTGTTGGCTTCATCCCAATGGATTTTGCCTGCCTGTGTGCAGTTGGCGCCTATGGTCAGGTTTTTCAGAAGGCTGTTTCTGAGCACGAATGTGTAGGCGGCATCAATGTTCACGGTGTGCTTAGGCACGAAAGGAACATACTTGCCGGAATAGTCGCTGCCGTTGCCGAGGTCGTAGTCACTGAACTTGGCGCAGGTGAAACCGTAGTTGGCCATGAGCGACAGGTGCTCCACAGGATGCCAGTCGAGCGATACCTCCGCTCCGCGACTGTAACTCTTGCCTGCATTGACCATCATCCTGCCAAGTCCCGACGGTGCAAACCGCGCTATCTGCTGGTCGTAGATGTAGTTGTTGAACACCGCCATGTCCAAGTCCATGGTGTTGTCAAACAACGTCAGGTGTGTTCCTATCTCGAAGTTCCACGAATATTCCGGTTTGTAGACCACCTGGTCTGTTGACGGCATCTCCGTTGACGGCATACTGCTGTCCATAACCCGACGCACATAATCGGGCAGTGAGACCATGGCGCCCGCATTGTCGGGGTCGGGTATCTGGCTCGGAATTGAAGGCACATTAGCCACAAGTCGGTCCATGTATTCGCCAACCTTGCTTTTCACCATGTCCATCATGTCCACACGCAAAGCCCTCTGCAGCAAGTCGGAAAACATCTGCAGGTTGTATCCGCCCGACCGTTGTCCCATGGAAGCGGACGCATAAATGTTGCTCTTTGCGTCGAATTCATATTTCAGCGACAGTTTCGGCAGGATGCGGAAACGGTCGTTTGATATCTCGTCTCCATAGATTATCGCCGAGCGAAGTCCCTGCAGGTCTATGGACATGAGGCTGTTGTAGGCGTTGGGCATGCTGAAACTGTAGCCCAAAGACACCGGCGCACGGTAACGCATCTTCTGGTGTTCGTAGTCGAAGCGCAGTCCTGCCGTCAGCGAGAGCCTGTCGTTGAAACTGTAGGTGGACTGGTGAAAGAGTGCCGCACCAAAGACCGGGGTGTCGTAAGTGCCGTCCATCACCAGGTTGTCGTCCTGCATCTGCACAGCCATACCCGTAAATCCCATCCGTGCGAGCATCGGTATGTCGCTGATATTGGGCATGGATGAGTTGACGGTAGTTTCGAGCCACTTCATTCCGTCGGCATAGAACGTCACCGGACCGGTGGTGTGCAGCGACTGGTACATGAGGTTCGCGCCTGTCAGCCACTGCCATTTGCCGGGACTGTTGCGGCGCAGCGTGACTTCCTCGGAGATGGTATTGATGCGCTGTTTCTGTTCAAGCGTGTATATGTCACTGGCTATGAAGTCCTGGTCAAGGAACATCCTGTCGTTCAGGTGCTGGTAGCCAGTGACGGCGTTAAGCACATACTGCGGTGTCTGATACTCTATATTGGCGGCGGCATTGAATACTCCGCGGCGATAGGAGGCATCCCTGTTGTTGCTGATTTTACCTGTCTGGTCGGCGTAAAGTTCCGTTCCCGACACTGTTCCCGTGTAGAAATAGGGATAGGCACCCTCGTCGCTGTAGTCATAACCGGCGCTCAGGTCTACCTTCAGGTCGGCTGTGGGGATGTAGATACCCCTTATCCGTCCGCCGCCAGCCTGTATCTTGTCCGCCTTTTTGCCTGTGGTGCTGTTGCGGAAAAAGCCGTCGCCGCCCTCATAATATCCTCCTGCGGTGAAAGCAAACTGCTCTGACACGAGATGATTGTGCGTGAGGCTCACGCTGCGATGGTTGTCGCCGCTGGCGTAACCAAGCCCGATATTGGTGCCCTGATAGCGGAAAGGATTGCGTGTATGCACCTTTATGATGCCTCCCATGGCATTTCTGCCGTAGAGAGTGCCCTGAGCTCCGCGCAGAATGTCGACCCTCTCGATGTCGAAGAAGCGGAAATCGAATGCCGACTTGTCCACATACGGCACGTTGTCGACATAGAGTCCGACTGCCGGAGTGTTCATTCTGCTGCCCACACCTCTTATGTATACGGCGCTCGTAAGGCGTGAACCGTAGTCGGGAATATAGAAATTGGGCACGAGCGAAGACAGTCCTTTCAGTGATGTTGTCTGGTTGTCGGCGAGTCTGTTGCGCCGTATGACGCTGACTGCAGACGGCTGCTGCCTCATGTCGCCAAACTCCTTCGGAGTCGACACCACCTCTATGCCAGAGAGAGACACCACCTTTGCCGTGTCTATTTCCGTCGCTTCTGCTGCCGAAAAAGAAGCACAAAGCAGCAGAGCGATAACGTTCCTGTTTTTCATTCTATATATGGGGATTGGATTACGGGTGCAAAGTTACGGCTGTAATCCGGTATCGGCAATCCTCATTTCATAGGAATTTGCGTGCAGGAAAAGAGAAAGAGCCGACCTTCATCAGGCCAGCTCTCCGGTGTTATTGGTTTTAACTTTGTTGAAACTTTACGTTTCGGAAAGGTTGATTGTTGTAACTTATTTTATTAGAAAAGCTTGATTGTCGATTTTTTCCACGTTTTCGGTCTTCACCGCAGCGTCCATCTCGCGCTTCGACAGGCTCGAACGGCGTGTGGAGTCAACCGTTGCCGTGTCGCATTTCGCCACGCCCTGCGCTCTCTGGACTGTCATTCCCGCGTCTGCGGCAGACTGTCCCTCGCCGTCATTGGCAAACGGTGCCTGTATGGCATTGGCGAGTGTGAGTATCACAGCCACCACTGCTGCCGCACGGAAGAGGGGGCGCATACGCTGCACGAGGCTTATCTTGCGGGCTTTCACGGGCTCTGCCTTTCCTATGAGGGAGAACATCCGTGCGTCGAAAGCGTCGCCGAGAACGTCCTGTTTCGGTTCTTCTGTCTCGTAGACAAACAGACTGCGGTATGGCAACAGGCTCGCCGGGATGTCGTCCTGGCTGAAGAACGCGCGGAGAATGGCCTCCTCCTCGAGAGTGGTCTGACACTCCCAATAACGTTCCAACAGTTGGTTGATGTACTTGTAGTCCATATCTTTTTTGTCTGTCTCTATTGTAAAGACGAATGAGAACGGAATAAGTTACACCTTTCCGCAACTTTTTTTCAAATGAAATCGGATATTCTCCAAAAACGTATGCAGATGTCCTGCATAATAGAAGGGTACATTATACAGGGTGAAAGTCTTTCCTCTGGGTGTTGTGACGATGTCTGATGCCATTGGACCGTTCCATAATCGCAAGGCAAAACTATGTAAATCCAGTCCAAAAACAGATATTTTGGACTAAAAAAAGGGATTTACAGAGTGATTTTTTCCTTTATTGCCTTCCGTGCACGGAAGATGTTTATCTTCACCTGTTCTTCGGTTATGCCGAGGATAACGGCTATTTCCTTATAGGCTTTACCCTCGAAATCACGCAGTTGCATACATGTCCGCTGCTTTTCCGGCAGTGCGTTCATGACATCCCTCACCCGTTCGATGTTGTTTTTGCGTGTCAGTTGCTGGAGCGGATCGGCGGCATTGTCGGGGCGGTCAAACTGTATTGTGTCGAGCGGAACGTTCTGTGCGGCGCGGCTTTTCGTGTGGTCGAGCGACAGGTTTCGGCATATTGTCATGGCGTAAGCCTCAATGGAGTCGAGCGCATCCCACGAGTCGCGCCTGCTCCACACCTTCAACATCGTGTCCTGCACGATGTCTTCCGCCTCCTCGTGGCTCAGTGTTATGCGCAGAGCCAACCGGTAAAGGCGGTTTTTCAGGGGCAATATGTCGGTTGTAAAATTCAATTTCTGATGGCTGTTCCTCCGTCAAGACTGTCGGCACGCGTTATCCTCACCTCGCCCACTCCGGCATCAATGGCAGCGAGAGCATTCTCTATCTTGGGCAGCATACCCCCACTCACAGTGCCGTCAGCCGCAAGTCGGGTGAAACTATCGTGTGTTATCTCGTCTATAACCGATGTTTCATCGTCTGGATTGCGCAGTACTCCCTTTTTCTCAAAGGTGTAGACAAGCGTCACGTCATAGAGTGTGGCGAGCGCACGCGCCGTTTCCGACGCTATGGTGTCGGCATTGGTATTGAGCATCGTGCCCTTTCCGTCGTGCGTGAGCGGTGCCATCACCGGGGTGAAGCCTTTCTCCAGCAGTGCGCCGAGAGCCTTTGCGTCGACTCTGTCGACATCTCCCACAAAGCCAAAATCCACTTCCTGCACCGTGCCGTCGGGCATTGTCACCGACTTGGGCGGTCTGCGGTGAGAGCGTATCACGTCCATGTCAGCACCGGTAAGACCTATTGCGTTCACTCCGTTGGCCTGAAGTTTCGCCACAACACCCTTGTTGACCAGTCCGCCATAGACCATTGTGACCACCTCAAGCATGGCACTGTCGGTCACTCTCCTGCCGTTTACCATGCGGCTTTCCAAGCCCATGCCGGCAGCAACGCTTGTGGCACGCCGTCCTCCGCCGTGTACGAGGAGTTTCAGTCCGTGGAGTGCCGAAAACGAGTCCAGCAGTCCGGCAAGTTGAGTCGGGTCTTCCACTACAGCCCCGCCAACCTTTACGACAGTAAGTTTCTTTTTCATCATTCCAGATAAGTGTATCCGTAGAGGCCGGCGCGGTAGTTGCTGATGAACTCCTTGCCCTCCTTTTGCGTTATCTTTCCTTCGTTCATGGCCTTCGTAGCCCACATTTCCAACCTCTTGACGAGTTTCTTCGGGTCATACTGAACATACTCAAGTACGTCGGCAACAGTCTCTCCGTCTATTGTCTTGTCTATGGAATAGCCGTCGCCGTCAACCGTAATGTGCACGGCATTGGTGTCTCCGAAGAGGTTGTGCATATTGCCAAGTATCTCCTGATAAGCGCCTACAAGGAACACGCCTATATAGTAATGGTTGTCGTCTTTTATGACATGCAGCGGAAGATAACTCGTCTGCTGTCCTCCGTTAACGTAGGTTGACACCTTTCCATCCGAGTCACAGGTGATGTCTTGTATCTGTGCAGAGCGTGTCGGCTGCTCCTTCAGGCGGGACAAAGGCATAATGGGGAACAGTTGATCTATGCCCCAACTGTCGGGCAAACTCTGGAACAGGGAAAAGTTGCAGAAGTATTTGTCTGCCATTTGTTTGTCCATATTGCGCAGTTCATCGGGCACATGCTTCTGGTGATGGGCCAGTTCAGACACCTCATGACTTATAGCCCAGTAGATGGATTCTATCTGTGCGCGTGTCTTGAGGTCTATGATGCCGTGGCGAAAGAGGTCGAGAGCCTCCTCGCGGATATCCTCTGCGTCGTGCAAGTCCTCGAGCATGGAGCGCGGAGAGAGTTTGTCCCATATCTCAGTGAGGTCGTGCACCAACTGGTGATCGTCCTCTCCGGGCGTAAATTCCTCTGGCATCTTGGGTGCAGAGACGCTCTCCAGAACGTCGATAACAAGCACCGAGTGGTGCGCCGTGAGCGATCTTCCGCCCTCGGTTATGAGGTTGGGGTGGGGGATTCCGTTCTTGTCGGCGGCATCGACAAACGTGTACACGCAGTCATTGATATACTCCTGTATGGAGTAATTCACCGATGAGGCTGAGTTCGACGACCTTGTGCCGTCATAGTCTACACCCAGTCCGCCGCCGCAATCCACGAACTCGATGTGGAAACCCATGTTGTGCAGTTGCACATAGTACTGTGCCGCCTCTCGCAGAGCGGTGGATATGCGGCGTATCTTCGTAATCTGCGACCCGATATGGAAGTGTATCAGTTTCAGACAATCACGCAGTCCCATCTTGTCAAGCATCTGCAATGCCTCCAGCAGTTCGGAGGAGTTGAGTCCGAATTTCGATGCATCGCCGCCGCTCTCCTGCCACTTTCCTGCTCCGGAAGAGGCCAGTTTGATGCGTATGCCGATATTCGGGCGCATGTTCAAAGCCGCTGCCGTCTCGGCGATAATCTTCAGTTCGGGCAGTTTCTCCACCACGAGAAACAGCCTCTTGCCCATCTTCTGTGCCAGAAGAGCCATTTCTATGTAGTTCCTGTCCTTGTGTCCGTTGCAGACAATGATGCTGTCGGAGTCCATGTGGGTGGCTATCACGGCGTGCAGTTCCGGTTTTGAACCAGCCTCAAGACCGATGTTGTATTTCGCTCCGTGTGAGATTATCTCCTCCACGACAGGTCGCATCTGGTTCACTTTTATGGGAAACACGATGAAGTGTTCACCCTTGAACTGGTATTCCTTCGACGCTTTCTCGAAGCAGGCAGATGTAGACTGGATGCGTGTATCGAGGATATCGGGAAACCGGAGCAGCATCGGCGCACCCATATGCCTTGCTTCCAGTTCTTCCATTACCTCCTGCAGGTCTATCTGCACGCTGTTCTTCTTGGGCGCGACATAAACATGTCCTTTCTCATTGATGCCAAAGTAGTTGACTCCCCAACCCTTTATGTTGTAGAGTTCTGCCGAGTCGTCGATGGTCCACTTCTTCATTTTCTCCTTGCGTTCTTGTCTTTTTTCTTGTTGTTTGTTCCTTTTGTTATATGTTGAGCATTGCTCTTGTCTTTTCGATGTGCTCGCCTATCTTGTCGAAACTGTCCATCAGGTTCACGTTGAGCACATGTTTCGCTTTCAGATAGTGCTGTTCACGCTCGCCCAACTGTGTCTTTATGTGCAGCAGGAGTTCCTCTCCCGTCTTGTTCTGGAGCAGAGGGCGCACGCCCTTTCCCATCTGCAGGTGTTTCAGGAGTACTTCAGGTGTCGCCTGAAGGTACACGGTCTCGCCCTGCCGGTTGAGGTATTCCATGTTGTCGAAGAAACACGGAGTTCCGCCGCCGCAACTGATTACGACATCCTCAAACTCGGCAACCTCATGCAACATATTGTGCTCTATCCGGCGGAAAGCCTCTTCTCCGCCCTCGTCGAATATCTGTTTCACGGTCTTGCGCATACGCGACTCTATGTACCAATCGAGGTCATAGAATGTCATGCCGAGGCTTTTTGCGAGTTCCTTGCCCACGGTAGTCTTCCCGGCACCCATGTAACCGATGAGAATTATGCGTGTCATTTCTTTGCGCGCGTACTTCTTGTTTCTTTCTTTTCGGGTGTTTCCTCTATCACCTTCATGCACTCTTCGAGTGTCAGTTCGGCTGCCCTTGACTGCATGGCGCGTGGCAGACGGTAGTTCTTGCCGTCAAACGTGATGTAGGGACCGTAGCGTCCGTTGAGCACTTCCAGTCCTTCTTTCTCTTCGAAAGTCTTGATATGGCGTTTGCGTTCTGTCTCTTTCTTCTCGTCGAGCAGTTTTATGGCGGTCTCGAGGGTCACTGTCATCGGGTCTTCACCCTTGGGCAGTGACGTGTACTGGCCGTTGTAGAGTATGTAAGCGCCGTATCTGCCGTTGCCGACGGTAACCTCTTTGCCTCCGAGAGTGCCGAGAGTGCGCGGCAGGGCAAAGAGAGAGAGAGCCTCGTCGAGCGTTATGCTGTCCATCTTCTTGTCCTTCGGCAACTGTGCGAAGCGCGGTTTCTCGTTGTCGTCGGCAGTTCCCATCTGCACCACAGGACCGAAACGGCCTATCTTGACGAACACTGGGCGACCGCTCTTGGGGTCTGTGCCCAACTGGCGTTCACCTGTCTTGTGCTCCTGACGGGCGTTCATCACCTTTTCCACGTTAGGCTCGAACTTCTTGTAAAAGTCCTTCATCATCTTCTGCCACTGCAGTTTGCCGTCGGCAATCTTGTCGAAACTCTCCTCCACATGGGCTGTGAAGTTGTAGTCGAGGACATCGGGGAAATTCTCCATGAGGAAGTCGTTCACCACTGTTCCTATGTCCGTGGGTATCAGTTTTCCCTTTTCGCTGCCCACGGTTTCCTTCTTTTTCTTCGACGAGATGGCATCTCCCTCAAGCGTTATCACGTCATATTGGCGTTCTTCACCTTTCTTGTCGCCTTTCATCACATATTCCCTCTGTTGGATAGTGCTGATAGTCGGCGCATAGGTAGAGGGTCGTCCGATGCCCAGTTCCTCCATTTTCTTTACCAGACTTGCTTCTGTATAGCGCAGAGGACTCATGGTGAAACGCTCTACTGACGTTATTTCCTTGCGGTCGAGGGTGTCGCCTTCCTTCATGTCTGGCAGCAGTGCGCCGGTCTCGTCCTGTGTTTCAGCATCGTCATCGGCAGACTCGCGGTATACTTTCAGGAAGCCATCGAACGACACTATCTCGCCGTTGGCAACGAAAGTCTCGTCACTTCCGTCCACTGAAATGTTGATTGTGGTCTTTTCCAGAAGTGCGTCTGCCATCTGCGAAGCCAGAGTGCGTTTCCATATCAGGTCGTAGAGGCGTTTCTCCTGTACTGTTCCCGTTATGGCAGGCTCGTTCATATAGGTCGGGCGGATTGCCTCGTGGGCAGCCTGGACACCCTTTCCGCTGGCATGGTAGTTGCGCGGTTTGCTATAGTCCTCGCCGTAGAGGTTGGTTATCTCCTCCTTGCTTGCACCGATGCAGAGGCTCGACAGGTTCACGCTGTCAGTTCTCATGTAGGTTATGCGTCCGCTTTCATAGAGTCGCTGAGCCACCATCATGGTCTGCGAAACGGTGAAACCGAGTTTCCGTGCCGCCTCTTGCTGCAGGGTGGAGGTTGTAAACGGCGGTGCCGGAGTGCGCTTCAGAGGTTTCTTTGAGATAGATGTCACGGTGAAGTCGGCATTGCGGCAGAGTTCCAAAAACGCCTCCGCCTCTTCTCTGGAGGCAAATCTGCGGTTGAGTTCCGCCTTTATCTCCTGCGCGGTTCCGTCATTCTGCTTCTTTTCAAACACGGCACTGACCTTGTAGTAAGGTTCGCTCTTGAACTGTTCTATCTCGCGTTCGCGCTCCACGATGAGCCTCACTGCGACACTCTGCACGCGTCCTGCCGAGAGTGAAGGCTTCACCTTGCGCCACAGCACGGGCGAAAGTTTGAAACCTACGATGCGGTCGAGTACACGGCGAGCCTGCTGTGCGTTGACCAGATTCATGTCAATATGGCGCGGATTCTGTATTGCTTCGAGTATCGCAGATTTGGTTATCTCGTGGAATACGATGCGGCTTGTCTTCTCCTCGTCCAGTCCCAGCACCTCGCAAAGGTGCCATGAGATGGCCTCTCCCTCGCGGTCTTCATCGGAAGCGAGCCATATCTTCTTCGCCGAAGCCGCCTTTGACTTCAGGTCAGCCACCAGTTTCCGCTTCTCCTCGGGTATCTCATAATACGGTTCGAGGGTGTCTGTGGAAACACTGAGTTCCTTTTTGCGCAAGTCACGGATGTGTCCGTAACTTGAAGTTACCTTGTAGTCTTTGCCCAAAAATTTCTCTATCGTCTTCGCCTTGGCAGGGCTCTCGACGATAACCAGATTGTCTTGCATATTCCAAGTGTTGCTTTTTCGGAGCGCAAAAGTACGCAAAAACTTTCCGCACACATTATTATATATGCAAAATTTCATTTTTTTTAACCACCTCGTTCCGTCTGTGTCCAGTTCCGGAATGCCGCTCCCGTAGGGAGGGTTCATTTCTCAGGTGGTGTGCAGACAGCGTTGTCGCACCGTCACTCCACTCGGATTACTCTGCGTCCGGGTGCAGTTTGCGGTATCGGATATTCCTCGGATGATGAAGCAATATCTCCTGTCGCAGCATGGTGTCGTCGATATGGGTGTAGATTTCGGTCGTTCCTATGTACTCATGTCCGAGCATTGCCTGTATGAAACGCAGGTCTGCGCCGCCCTTGAGGAGTTCAGTGGCGAAGGAATGGCGCAGGGTGTGGGGCGAGATTGTCTTGGTGATGCCTGCCTCAATGGCTTGCCGCTTGATTATGATGAGTATCATCGTGCGCGTGAGGTGTGCCCCTCGGCGGTTGAGGAAGACATAGTCCTCTTCACCGGGCTTTATGTTCATGGTGCGGCGCACGGCGAACCAGAAATCCAGTTCCTGCAGTGCCTTTTCCGAGATGGGCACAAGCCGCTCCTTT
Organism: Bifidobacteriaceae bacterium; assembly: GCA_963627025.1. Classification (GTDB taxonomy): domain Bacteria; phylum Bacteroidota; class Bacteroidia; order Bacteroidales; family Bacteroidaceae; genus Prevotella. The sequence goes on from CAVFZF010000015.1 coordinate 27,781, forward strand.
CTTCCCTTGCCCATGATGCGCAGGAACATCTCTTCGCGGAAGATATTGGAGATTTTCAGGTTTACGAGTTCCGAGACCCGGAGCCCGCAACTGAACAGTACCTCGATGATAGCCCTGTTCCTGTGTCCCTCGGGTTTGGAGACATCGATGGACGCTTCCAGCATATCCACCTCCTCGGTGGACAGCACTTCCGGCAGGTGCACGCCCAACTGCGGCGACTCAAGCAGTTCGGAGGGGTCGTTTTCTATGTAACTTTCATCGACGAGATAGTGGTAGAAAGAGCGCACGCCGCTGAGAATGCGTGCCTGTGAAGCCGCCTTCACGCCGCGGTCATATATGCTTGCGGCAAACCGATGCAGGTCGTCGATGCAGAGTGTGAGGGGGCTTTGTCCCTCGGCAGCGCAGAAATCGAGCAGGTAATTAAGGTCATGTTGGTAGGCAGCCACGGTGTTGGGCGAAAAGTTCCGTACCAGTTTGAGATACCTCACGTACTCGCGGACGATATTTGTATCGCTTTTTTTGTCACTTTGCATCTTTTTTCTTACTTTTGCCTACAAAATTATTGAAATAAAACAACGCACATTCTGTTGTGTGCAGGTTTTTTGTTCGTTTGCGATGAAAATACTTATAATCAACGGTCCGAACCTCAATCTTCTCGGTACAAGAGAGCCCGGAATATACGGTACGACCTCTTTCGACGACTTTCTGGAAAAATTGCGCAAGGCATATCCGCACATCACGCTGGACTATTACCAGAGTAATGTGGAGGGAGAACTCATCGACAAGATGCAGCAAGAGGGGTTCACCGCCGACGGAATAGTGCTCAACGCAGGTGCATACACCCACACGAGCATAGCCTTGCGCGACTGCATAAGTTCGCTGAAAGCCCCTGTCGTTGAGGTACACATATCCAATGTGCACCGCAGAGAGGAGTTCCGGCACCGCTCGATGATTTCTGCCGTATGCAAGGGAGTGATTTGCGGCTTCGGACTTGACAGTTACCGCCTTGCCGTAGAGGCTCTCTGCGGAGACAGCACAAGCCATTGATGGATATAGAAGAGTACATACTGCGGCACATAGACCCGGAACCGGAATACCTCTACCGCCTCTACCGCGCCACCAACGTGGAGTTGCTGCACGGCAGAATGGCAAGCGGCCATCTGCAGGGACGGCTGTTGAAGATGCTCGTAGAGATGATACGTCCGCACAACATCCTGGAAGTGGGGACGTTTGCAGGCTACAGTGCCATCTGCATGGCAGAGGGTCTGGAGGACGGAGGCAAGGTCTACACCTTTGAAATCAACGACGAACAGGAGGACTTCACGCGTCAATGGATAGAGCAGTCGGCAGTGGCTGACCGCATAGAGTTCATCATAGGCGATGCCGTGACCCTCGCCCCGAAACTCGGGATAACCTTTGACATGGCGTTCATCGACGGCGACAAGCGCACCTATGCGGAGGCTTACGAGATGGCGTTGGGTGTTGTCCGGTCTGGAGGGTTCATCCTTGCCGACAACACACTGTGGGATGAGCATGTGGTGGACGCCGCTTACGCCCGGGACGCACAGACGAAAGGGATAATGAAATTCAACGACCTCGTCGCCGCCGACACCCGTGTGGAGAAAGTGATACTTCCCATCCGTGACGGACTCACACTCATCAGAAAACTGTAACCCCACCGATATAATCATAAAGACAAATGAACAAGACACGCAAGAAAATGGCGATACTGTTGCTGCTCACACTGTGTGGTGCAGACGCAGCGGCGCAGTCGGGTATCTATGTGTGCGGACATTTCCGCAGAAACCGCGCTTCCGCCGTTACCAAAGTGAGGAACTCGGGCTACACAAACGCCATTCTCTTCAACGTGGACGTGCAGGAAGACGGTACGCTCACTACCGACTATGACTGGGGAAACAAGAAGGCGGCTGAGGCTGGAGGCATCATCTGTCAGGACGGAGAGTATGTGTTCGGCCAGTACCAGCCCTATTACGCAAACGACATAAAGAAGTTGCTCGCCGCTCCGACAAGCGTCAGGCGCATAGAGATATGCATAGGCGGTTGGGGCAACGGCTCCTATGGCAAGATAAAAGACCTCATCAAGAAAGAGGGGACTGGCGAAAACTCCACACTATACAGGAACTTCAAGGCTTTGAAAGAGGCTATCCCGGAGATAGAAGCGGTTAACAACGACCAGGAACAGGACTATGATGTCAACACCGCAGTGGAATTTCACAAGATGATGTATGACCTCGGATACAAGACGACCATAGCACCCTACATGAACAAGTCGTACTGGCAGAATATCGTAAAGAAGATAAATGACGCCAGAAAGGGCGCTGTCGACCTCGTATACCTGCAGACCTACGGCGGAGGAGCAGGCAACAACCCTGCCGACTGGAATTTCGGAGACATCCCGATGTGGGTTGGCTTCGACTGCGAGAGCAACGGCAACCTGTCGGAAATGCAGAGCAAGTTCTCCAACTGGAAAGATGCCGCCAAGGTGGTGGGCGGTTTTCTGTGGAACTACAACAGCGAGGCACGAACCCTTAACGATTGGGCGACAGCCATAAACCGCATCTTCTACACTCGCGGAGATGACGGTGAGCCTGTCGTGGCAAGGGCTTACAGCGATGCGGACTTCGGAGGCTACTGTGTGGAACTGACCGAAGGGAAATACTGTATGGCGGATCTCGCTGCGATAGGACTCAAAATCAACGACCTGTCATCACTCGAAGTAACCGCCGGATACAAGGTAACGCTCTATAAAAGCAATGCCTGCCGCGGCACCGGCAAGGAGTTCACGGAGTCGGCAAACTATGTGGGTGACGCGTGGAACGACGTCGTGCAGTCGCTGAAAGTGGAGAGCACCACCGACGGAATAGAGGACGTGAACAGCGAAAAGGCTGACGGCAGGGTAGAGAAGTACAACCTTGCCGGACAGAGAGTGGGCGACAACTACCGCAATCTGATTATAGTGAACGGAAGAAAAATAATAAACAACAGATAGAAAACACATTTTCTGAAATGCAAGAGACAAGACAAAACAGAATAGCACGGCTGCTCCAGAAGGAACTGAGCCTCATTTTCCAGTCGCAGACACGCGCCATGCACGGCACATTGGTGAGCGTTACACGCACGAGAGTGTCGCCCGACCTGAGCATCTGCACCGCTTACCTGAGCATATTCCCGTCGTCAAAGGCAGACGAGATACTGCAGAACGTAAACAAGAACAGTTCACAGGTGAGATACGAACTCGGCACACGCGTGCACAACCAACTGCGCATCATCCCCGAACTGCGTTTCCACATCGACGACAGTCTGGACTATATAGAGCACATTGACGAACTGCTGAAGAAATGAACTTTCCCTTTTTCATCGCCAGACGCTACATTCTGTCGAAGAAAAGCACCAATGCCATAAACGTCATAAGCGGTATCAGCGTGATAGGAATCACCATTGCCACAATGGCACTGGTGGTTGTACTGAGCGTGTTCAACGGCTTCCAGGACCTGGTATCTACGCTTCTCACCAACTTCGACCCGCAGTTGAAGATAACGGCAACTACGGGCAAGTCGATGCCGACGGACGACCCTTTGCTGCAAAAGGCAAGAACACTGCCTGAGATACAGGTGGCTACGGAAAGTGTGGAGGACCTTGTCGTTGCCGTATACAACGGCAGACAGGTGATGCTCACACTGAAAGGCGTTGACGACAACTTTGCCGAACTGACCAAGATAAACGATTGTCTGTATGGAGAAGGCGACTTCTGTCTGCATGCTGGACCGCTTGAATACGGCATCGTCGGTGCCCGTGCCGCCATGATGCTCGGCAGTGACGTGCACTGGAAGGACTACATGAAGATATATGCCGCCCAGCGCGAGGGACAACTGGACTTGAGCAATCCCGAGACAGGGTTTGTCGCGGACTCCCTGTTGTTGCCTCCTGTGGTGTTTTCCGTGGGTCAATCCAAGTACGACAAGAATGTCATACTCGCCCCGATAGCCTTTGCGAGGCGCATATTCAATATGCAGGGCGAGGCGACATCGCTTGAACTGCGGCTCAAGGAGGGCGAGGACATCGGCCGTGTGAAGGCAAAAATCAAGGACATAGTGGGCGACAAGTACAATGTGCTCGACCGCTACGAACAGCAGGCAGACACTTTCCGCATCATGCAGATAGAGAAAGTGCTGGCTTACATCTTCCTTACGTTCATACTGATTGTGGCTTGCTTCAACATCATCGGCAGCATTTCGATGCTGATAATCGACAAGAAGAAAGACACGGAGACACTGCGTAACCTTGGTGCAAGCGAGAAACAGATTTCGGGAATATTCCTTTTCGAGGGGCGCATCATCACCGCAATAGGTACTGTAGCGGGCATTGTGCTTGGGCTGCTCATCTGTTGGCTCCAGCAAACATACGGAATCGTGAAGATGGGATCAGGTGCCAACTACATCGTAGCGGCATATCCGGTAAGCGTACACTATGTTGACATAGCCATAGTGTTCGTCACTGTCACTGTCACGGGGTGGCTTGCGGTGTGGTATCCGGTGCGTTACATGTCACGGAAACTGCTCGCCGACAGGGAATAGGCAATAAAAAGGCTTGGGCTGTCAGGCGTATTCCGACAGTTCAAGCCAGCGCATTGACTTTTCGTCAAGTTCATTTTCGAGTTTCGGCAGACGTATGCTCTTCTCCGTGAGTTCCTCCACGCTGAGCGTTCCGCTGCACAGAGCCTCCTCTATCTGCTTCTTTTCCGTCTCCAGTTGCTCTATTTCCTTTTCGAGTTGCAGGTATTCCTGCTTTTCCTTATACGAGAGACGGCGGCGCGTGTCGTTGTGGTAATCCTTCTTTGCGGTGCTGTCCGGCTGTTTACGTGCTGCCTTTGCCTGTGCTGCCTCCTTTGATTCCATGGCTGCCACATCACGGTATTGGGTGTAGTTTCCGGGGAAGTCGCGTATCACGCCCTCGCCGTTGAAGACGAGCAAGTGGTCCACCACCTTGTCCATGAAGTAGCGGTCGTGGCTCACGACGATGACACAGCCGGCGAAATCCTGTAGGTATTCCTCCAGCACTTGTAGGGTCTGGATGTCTAAATCATTGGTTGGCTCGTCGAGAATCAGGAAGTTCGGGTTGCGCATAAGCACCGTACAGAGGTAGAGTTTGCGCCGTTCTCCGCCCGACAGTTTGTAGACATAGTTGTGCTGTTGCTCGGGAGTGAAGAGGAAATATTGCAGAAACTGTGATGCGCTCAGTTTCTTTCCGCCCCCGAAATCGATGTAGTCGGCAATGTCGGTAATGACGTCTATGACCTTCTGACTGTCGTCAAAGCGCAGTCCTTCCTGTGAGAAATAACCGAACCTGACCGTCTCTCCTATGTCGAAACGACCCGAGTCGGGCGGCACAAGTCCGAGAAGCATCTTTATGAACGTGGACTTTCCCGTACCGTTGTTGCCCACGATGCCCATCTTTTCAAACCGTGCGAAGTTGTAGTAGAAATCCTTGAGTATCACCTTCGGGGGGAAACCGTCCTTGTGAAAGGTCTTGCTCACATACTGGCACTCGAATATCTTGCTTCCTATGTATACCTTCGAAGCTTTCAGGCGCATCTGTCGCTCCTCGATTCTGCGTTTTGCCACCCGCTCCAGTTCATAGAAAGCGTCCTCACGGTACTTGGCTTTGTGTCCGCGTGCCTGTGGCATCCGTCGCATCCACTCCAGTTCCGTGCGGTACAGGTTGTTGGCTCTTGCCACCTCAGCGCGTTGTGCGTCGATGCGTTCCTGCCGTTTTTCCAGATAATAGGCATAGTTTCCGCGGTATGTATAGATGCTTTGGTTGTCGAGTTCGAGTATCACGTCGCACACGCGGTCGAGGAAATAGCGGTCGTGGGTGACCATCAGCAGCGTCTTGTTTCCGCGTTGCAGAAATCCCTCAAGCCATATTATCATGTCTATGTCGAGGTGGTTCGTCGGCTCGTCGAGCATCAGGAAGTCGGGTTCAGTGATGAGCACGTTTGCCAGAGCCACCCTTTTCTGCTGTCCTCCGCTCAGTTGTCCCATCGGCTGCGAGAGGTCTGCAATCTTCAGTTGCGTCAGTATCTGCTTCGCCTTGAGTATCTTTTCCTCGTCGCCGTGGTGGTTGAAACAGGCGTCGAGCACGCTTTCCTCCGGGTCGAAGACAGGTGTCTGGGTGAGGAATCCCACCTTTATGTCACGTCTGTAGATGATGCTTCCGCTGTCATAGCCCTCCTCGTCCATGAGGATTTTCATGAGCGTGGATTTTCCTGTGCCGTTTTTGGCGATGAGACCGACACGCTGTCCCTCTCCCACACTGAAGTTTATGTTGCGGAAGAGCACCTGTGCCCCGAAAGACTTGGTGAGGTTCTGTACGTCAAGAAACGGTGTCATGTCTAAAGGAACTTTTCCATGTATTCCAGCAGTTCGTCCCTTCCTGCCTTCTTTTCGCTGGAAGTGATGAAGTAGGGAGGCAGTTCTTCCCAACCGTCTTCCAGTTTTTTCATCCACTCCGCGGCATTCTGACGCGCTTTCACCGGACCGAGTTTGTCAGCCTTGGTAAACACTATGGAGAACGGAATGCCGCTCTGTCCCAGCCAGTCCACAAACTCCCTGTCTATCTTCTGCTGCTCATGCCGGATGTCGATGAGCACAAACACGTTGACGAGTTGCTCTCTCTGGAGTATGTAACTGGATATCATCTGCTCCAGTTGACGCTGCACAGTCTTCGAGCGTTTGGCGAATCCGTAGCCCGGAAGGTCCACAAGATACCACTCCTTGTTGATGATAAAGTGGTTGATAAGGAGTGTCTTGCCCGGTGTAGCCGATGTCTTTGCCAGCCCCTTGTGGTTGCACAGCATGTTTATCAGCGACGATTTGCCCACGTTACTCCTCCCTATGAAGGCGTATTCGGGTTTGTCGCCTGCCGGACACTGGCTCACTGTTGCCGATGACACGGCAAATTCAGATGTATTGATTGTCACTTCTTATTTCTTTTTGTTGTAGTATTCGCAGCCTTTCTGCACATTCTTCAATATGGCTTTCGACGACATGGTAGCCCCCGTTACGGCATCCACCTTGGCCTTCTCCGCCTTTTTCACTGTCATGCCGGCAAACTTTCCGAGCATGTCTTTCTTTACCAAGGCGAAATATTTGGGTGTTTCCTTGTTGCGCAGCGGTTTGACTTTCTGTATCTTTCCGCCCTTTATGTATATCTTCACGGGGGTGTTGGCCGCATATCCCTTCACTTCCGGGCACACGTTGGTGGTGTTTACCACCGTCATGCCCTCCTCTTCCGTTATCACAGGGGTGTCTTGCATGAAACTCGTAAGGCAGAGCGCCAGCGCTCCGCACAATGCTGTCTTTTTCATATTATCTCTTTTGCAGTATTTCAACTATGCGTGTCATCCGGCTCGGGATGCGTATCTGCTGCGGGCATTTCGGTATGCACGCCTCGCAGTCGGTGCATTTTGTCGCCCACTGCCGCTTCTTCAGACCGTCGCTGAATATTTCCGCCACTTTGTCGATGCGCTCCTGATAGTCGGCGGCAGTCTTGTCGGGCAGCGGCAGGAGATGTCCGTTGACCGCCTGGTTGTAGAGGGAAAAGTTTCCGGGAATGTTCACGCCGAACGGACAGGGCATACAGTACTTGCAGTCCGTACACGGTATCACCGGCACGCCAGCCATGCGGTCGGCCACCTTCGACAGAATTTCGTATTCCTTTTCGGAACACAGGTCGAGGGGCGAAAAGGTTTCCACGTTTTCCCGGAGCATCTCCATTGTGTTCATGCCCGACAGTGTCGTGAGCACATTCTGGTGCGATCCGGCCCAGCGGAAAGCCCAGCGTGCCGCCGAGTCGCCGGGTCTTGCCTCCTTCAGAGGTTTCATGTCTTCCTCCGAAACCTTGGCGAGGCGTCCTCCACGGAGCGGTTCCATCAGCACAGACTGTATTCCGGCTTTTTCCAGTTTGTTGTAGAGGTACTCCGCGTCGGTATTCCATTGTCCGGCATGACGCCAGTCTATGTAGTTCATCTGTATCTGCACGAAGTCCCATTTGAACTCGTCATTGTTGTCGACGAGGTAGTCAAACACCTCCACATTGCCGTGATACGAGAATCCGAGATTGCGTATGCGTCCGGCTTTGCGCTCTTCCAGGAGGAACTCCAGCAGTCCGTTGTCCTCGAAACGGGGTGTAAACTCATCCATTCCCCTGCCTCCCACACTGTGCAGAAGGTAGTAGTCGATGTAGTCGACACGCAGTTGCTTCATCGAGTTGCGGTACATCTCCTTCGCCTTTTCCAAGTCCCAGAGGTCCTGACCCATGTTTGACATCTTCGTGGCGATGAAGTAACTGTCTCTCGGATGACGGCTCAGGGCTATGCCCACCGCCTCTTCCGACTTGCCGCCGCAGTAGATGGGAGCGGTGTCAAAATAGTTCACTCCGTGGGCAATGGCATAGTCCACCTCGCGGTTGACCTCTTCCTGGTCTATCTTTCCGTCCTTTTGCGGCAACCGCATCATGCCGTAGCCGAGCAGCGACACCTTGTCGTTGGTGCTGCGGTTTACCCTGTAGGTCATCCTGTTGTCCGCAGCAGGGACGACAGAGACCTTGTTTCCGTCCGCACTGTGAGCCATGGCACTGAACGGTTTCACTGCCATCAGTCCTATCACCGACGCACCTCCGCGTCCCAGATGCTTGAGAAACTGGCGGCGGCTCTGCTTTTGCTTGTCTTCAGACATGAGTTTGCTTTTTCTTGAACTTGTACAAAGGTATTAAAAAAATGCGACACAATCCTTCTTGCATCACTTCTTTAGCGTGATGACAGTTATTTCCGCAGGTGCTCCTATGCGCATCGGCATGGTGCCGCCTATGCCCGTGTTGACATAGAGACACTGGTCGTTGTCGCGGTAAAGTCCTGCGTGCTCCTTGTAGAGCAGCCCTGACAGATAGCAGCGACCGAAGAGGCCGACCTGTCCGCCGTGGGTATGTCCGGAGAGAGTGAGGGGTATGTCGTGTTTGCCGAGCACTTCTCCCCGCCAGTGGCTGGGGTCGTGTGTGAGCAGGATGCGGAACATTCCGTCCGTGCCCTGGAGTGTTTTGGCGAGATTGCCTCGGCGTATGACACTGTGCAGGGCGAGACTCTGGTTCTCGCTGCCGAGTATGGCTATGCTGTCACCCCCGTGTCTGACAATGGCGTTTTCGTTCATCAGCAGCCGCCAGTGCAGGCCGTTGCGCTCCATGGAGATGACATTCTGCAACCGTTCATGCCGCTCCTTGTCCGGCATCTGTCGGTCATAGGGCAGATAATCGTGGTTGCCGAGAATGGAGAAAACGCCGTCCTTGGCCTTTATCTTGCCCAGTATCGGCAGGAAATGAGGCAGTTCCCCGTCTGTCAACGACACGATGTCGCCCGTGAAGAACACTGCATCGGCATTGAGGGAGTTCACTTGCCGCACGATGCTCTCCAGTTCCTTGTCGTGTCCTTCCCACCCGTCGAGATGCAGGTCGGATATCTGCACTATCCTGTAACCGTCGAAACCGTTAGGCAAGTTGGGGAAACGGAGGGTGACATTGGTTTGCTTGCTCTGGAAGCGACCGCGGAAATGACCGTAGGCAGCGGCGATTATCCACACCGCAGCGACTGTCACTGATGCAATGGCGAACGGTTTGTACCTTACAGGAGAGTGCCACAGTGGAGACAGAATCCTCGCCATGACATAGAACACATTGGGCAGCAATGCCAGCACAATCGCTATCACTGCCACTGCGACAACAAAGAGTTTCATTCCCATAAGCACCATAGATTATGCCTTGCGTGTCATCGGAAAGAGCGAATAGATGCCGTTGAAGATGTAGTACAGCAGTGTGCCGCTCAACAGACCGACTATGGCATCAATGGCATAGTGTGCCTGTATGTAGACGGTGGCGAAGAACATGAGTACGGCAAGGGGCAACACCCACAGGAAAGCCTTGCGGTTTCCGCTCCTGAAGAGCAGGAACATGCACACCGTAGTCACGCCCACATGGCTTGAGGGGAATGCCGCCGTGGGGCGTTCGCCCGCCCACTTGGCTATCTCCACCGCCTTCCACATGGGGCCGTGCTGCCATCCTGGTGAGGGCAGACAGTCCATTGACAGGTCGCTGTGGGTCTCGAAATAATTGCCGAGCGACGGGAACACCCCCTGGTTGATGAGGTCAAGTCCCACGGCACGGAAGTAGAATGTCGGCCCAGCAACGGGTATGAAGATGAATATTATGTAGTATGCGAAGAATGAAGCCATGATGATGAACACCGTACGGTCAAATTCCTGATGACGGTAGATGAAGTAGAACATGGCGGTAAAGGCGATTATGGGGTAGTAAGACACATATCCCAAGTCCAGAGGCTCGGACACTATGCCCCAGGGCAGCAGTTTAGAAAACTCTATCGAGGGCTGGCAGCCGAACAGATGCTGTTCCCAACCGCAGAACAAGTGGTCGAGGTTTTGGAAACAACGGTTGAACTCGTAGGTGTCGGGATACCAGTCGGCGAGCAGATATATCTGCACCGCCACCCTGACGAGCATCGTCATGCGGCACGGCACAAGCCTGTAGACGCCCCACATGACTGCCATGAGCACTACCACACGCAGGCGCAGCGACACCATCTCGCTCGGATTGTGCAGGCGTGTGTACATCACCAGCATCAGCAGGGCGGTTATAGCCAGATAGCACAGCACCGCCCACTCCAGCGGTATCAGTCCCTTCACGGGTTTCTTGTCTATGCTGAAAAAGTCTTTTATCCTTGTCTTCATCTCTTGTAGGGTTATATCCAGCCTTCCCTCTTGTACCACTCCACCGTGCGCTTCACGCCCTCTTCAAGGTTCACCTTGGGACTGTAGCCCAGTTCACGGCGCGCCGGAGTGATGTCACAACGCCAGTTGCGCTGTGCGAGAATGTGGAACTTGTCGTTGTTGAGTGCCGTTATCTGTCCGCTTGCCTGTGCCCACAGGCTGCCGATGGCGCACACCGCCCTCATGAGAAATATCGGCATCACGAGCCTTACGCACCAAGGGTTGCCCAGTTCGCGGCGCACAAGTCGCGAGAAAGTCTCGCTTTCATAGACCCCGCCGTCGGTAATGAAATAGCCTTTGCCGCTCTCTTTCTGTTCCAGAGCGAGGAACACCGCCGCCACGACATCGGTGACATACACGAAAGTTATGTCCTGGCGGCTGAATCCCACGGCACTGTCCACATGGCGGCTTATGCTCTTCACCATGAGGAAATAGTCTTTCTCCCGAGGACCGTAGACGCCTGTCGGGCGCAGCACGGTGTAGTTGAGCCTGTCCTTCACGGTCGTGAGGAAACGCTCAGCCTCGAGTTTTGACTTGCCGTAGGCGGTGTCGGGCATCATGGGGTCGGTGTCCATGATGTCCTCATGGGGTTCTTTCTCGCGCGGAGCACCGTATACCGACAGCGAGGAAAGGAACACGAACTTCTTCAAGTCCATGCCGCTGCGTATCAGGGCGCGGACTATTGCCTTCACACCTTCGCTGTTGGTGCGGAAGAAGTCGGCCTTGCGGCGGCACTTGGTAGCCCCGGCGGCATCCACCACATAGTCGAAGCGGTGTTGCCGGAACTGTTCTGTCATCTTGTCCTCATCGCCGAACGGCAGTTCGAGAAAGTGTATCCTGTCGTCACTGAGATAGCGCCGTGAACTGGTCTTGCGCACCGCAGCCCAAGTGTCGAAGCCCCTTTTGAGCGCCTCTTCCACTATGAAACTGCCGATGAAGCCCGACGCTCCGATAACGAGAATCTTCATCTTGTTATCCTACACTGCACCCCGGCTTGATGTCTTTCGATGTTGTCACTACCGAGAGGCTGCCGTCGAAGTCAACGGCAGAGAGTATCATGCCCTGGCTCTCCTCGCCCATCATCTTGCGCGGCTCGAAGTTGGCCACGAAGAGAACCTGCTTTCCGACGAGTGCCGACGGGTCTTCGTAGTAGGCGGCGATGCCGGAAAGTATAGTGCGGCCGTCGGTCGTGCCGTCGTCGATGTGGAATTTGAGCAGTTTCTTGCTCTTCTTCACCTTCTCGCAAGAGGTGACCGTGCCCACGCGGATGTCGAGTTTTTCGAAGTCATCGAAACTTACGTTGTCTTTCACCGGCTGCGGTTCGAACGACGAAGCCTCGTTTGCCGCCTTGGTATCGGCGAGTTTCTTCAACTGGATTTCTATCGTCTCGTCGTCTATCTTCTCAAAGAGCAGTTCCGGTTCGTTGAGTTGCTGGCCTGCCTTGAGGAGGTCTGTGGAGCCGAGGTTCTCCCATTCGAAACTGTCGAGGTTGAGCATGGAGCGCAGTTTACGGCTGCTGAAGGGCAGGAAAGGCTCGAAAGCGATGGCGAGGTTTGCCACCAACTGCAGCGACACATACAGGATTGTCTCCACGCGTTTGGGGTCTTCCTTCCACACCTTCCACGGTTCGCACTCGGTGATATAGCGGTTTCCGATGCGCGCGAGGTTCATGGCCTCTTTCTGTGCGTCACGGAACTTGAACGCCTCGAGCAGTGTCTCGACATTGGTCTTCACGTCCTTGAACTCGTCAATGGCAGCCTTGTCCACGTCGAGAAGGTCGCCGCACTCAGGCACGACACCTGCAAAATATTTCTTTGTGAGTTGGAGTGCACGGTTGACAAAGTTGCCGTAGATGGCCACAAGTTCCGAGTTGTTGCGCTCCTGGAAGTCTTTCCATGTGAAGTTATTGTCCTTTGTCTCGGGCGCATTGGCCGTAAGCACATAGCGCAGCACGTCCTGCTTGCCCGGGAAATCCACGAGATACTCGTGCAGCCACACCGCCCAGTTGCGCGAAGTGGATATCTTGTAGTTCTCGAGATTGAGGAACTCGTTTGCCGGAACATTGTCGGGCAGGATGTATCCGCCGTGGCTTTTCAGCATGACAGGGAAGATGATGCAGTGGAAGACGATGTTGTCCTTGCCGATGAAATGCACCAGTCGGGTGTCGCTGTCCTTCCACCATTTCTCCCAAGAGCCCCACTTCTCGGGATTCTTGTCACAGAGTTCCTTGGTGTTGCTGATATATCCTATCGGGGCGTCGAACCACACATACAGCACCTTTCCGTCCGCTCCCTCTACCGGGACGGGTATTCCCCAGTCCAGGTCGCGTGTCATTGCCCTCGGCTGCAGATCCATGTCGAGCCACGACTTGCACTGTCCGTAGACATTGGAGCGCCACTCCTTGTGGTCTTCCAGTATCCATTTCTTCAGCCACTCCTGATAGTTGCCGAGCGGCAGATACCAGTTCTTCGTGGGGCGTTTCACGAGTGCATGGCCCGGATTGTTCTTGTTTGTCGGGTTGATGAGTTCCTCCGGCGAGAGCGTCGAACCGCAGTGCTCGCACTGGTCGCCGTAAGCACCCTCGAAACCGCAGCGCGGACAAGTGCCCACAATGTTCCTGTCGGTGAGGAACTCGCCGGTTTCTGCATCGCAGTACTGCTCCTCTTCTATCTCCTGGAGTTTGTTCTCGTCGTAGAGTTTACGGAAGAAGTCGGACGCAAACTTGTGGTGTATGTCGGAAGTGGTGCGCGAGTAGATGTCGAAAGAGATGCCGAACTTCTCGAAAGAGTCCTTTATCATGCTGTGGTATCTGTCTACCACCTCCTGCACAGAGATGCCCTCTTTGCGCGCACGGATAGTCACGGGCACGCCGTGTTCGTCGGATCCGCCGATGAAAACCACCTCGCGTTTCTTCAGTCGCAGGTATCTCACATAAATGTCGGCAGGCACATACACTCCTGCAAGGTGCCCGATATGTACTCCACCGTTGGCATAGGGCAGCGCAGCGGTGACTGTTGTTCGCTTGAAATCCATGTTCTTATATGTGTATTTGGGCGCAAAATTACTGAAAAATAGGTGTATTACAAAACAAATCGCCCTTTATTGCCACTTATGGGGGGACGGAGCGGCGCAGTCTGGACGGTGCTTCGGCAGTTGCAGAACGGTGCTTGAGTTGTGCGTGAGCGGTGTTGTCGTCATGTCAAAGCGGTGTTTGCGCAGGTTGTTCACGGTCGTGGTTCGACTGAATACCGACCGTTATACGCCCGGCTTTCGACCGTGGTTCGATCGGCTCACGGTCGTGGTTCGCCGCCAAAGCACCGCTTTCGGGGTGCAAGAAAGGTGTTCTTGGGATGCAAGAAAGCCGTTCTTGGGATATAAGGACTGCTTTTTCGTAGTGCGGGGACTGCTTTCCCTTGGTGCAGGGACTGTGACTGCTATTCGAAGTCAGGCATTATTATCGAGCCGTCCCGACGGTCTTTCCTCAGCAGTTTCTCCATAGACTTCTGAACCAATGGTCCTACAGGCAGTTCCAGAACGAACTTCTTGCCGAGTTTGACCGAGGGCGTGACTATCGGTTCCATGTGCCACCGCCGTTGGAAACTGTCATAATAGCGTCTTGTTCCCAACTTTATGCCGAACCTGTCGCCCTCGTATTTTACCCAACCGCCGTATTCCGAGGTCTCGACAAAGGGGTATGTCGCCATGGTGAAATAGGGATTGCGGTTGTAGAGCGCGCCGAAGACTGCCATTGACCAGTGTGGCGAGAACCTGTACTCCAAGAGACCGTTGACGCCAAACTGCGTGGTGACGGTTCGTGTCTCGTATCTGTTTGCCACAAGACCTGCGCTTATGTAAAAGCCGTTGCTCCGGTAGCCAAGTGAGAAAGCGGCGTTTCTGCGGTCAAGCAAGTGTGGATAAAGGTCTTCGGAGGACGCTGCATACACTCCCAGATTATTGATGCCAAACACGTTGTTCCACAGTTGGTTGCCCGTATGGGACTTGTTCTCTAAGGGCGGAAGGTTTTTGCTGTCGTGTGAGGCGATGCTGTCGGCAAGGCGGATGTCGGTGTCCCACGTCACCGCAGCGCTGTGTTCTCGGGATGCGACAGGCGTTGTCAGCGGTTCGGTGGAGTGGGGTGCGAGGGTGACAGAGTCCCTCTTTACAGGCAATTGCTTCGGAGTGTTTTCCGTAACGGACTGTGCGAAACTGCCTGCGGCAGCAAAAGACAGTGCTGCAAGCAGGAACAGGTGTCTGGTATGTGGCGTTTTCGCTTTCAAGATGAAGGTCTGTGAGGTGTCCGACTGTTGGTGCAAAATTAGCAATAAATGCCAAATAATCTGACGTTTACGGTCGGAAAAATGTGTTTTTTCTCTTGTTTCGGATGTCGGGTTCGGGTTAAAAAACGTATATTACGGCAGTGTTTACGGAGAAAAACGCTACATTTGTAAAAATAACCCGATATGACAGACGGCATGAAAACAATGATATCAGACACTTGGAGACTTAGGCTTATGATGCTGGCGCTTACGGTCGTCACCGTCATCTCTGCCGCGGCACAGAGCCAGCCCCGCGGTTCTTTCCTCGAAAAGAGGGGCGTGGTGGACGGCGGATACAATTTCTGGGTGTTCTCGCCAGAGGAATACGAGACGGACAAGCACCCTCTGCCGTTGGTCGTATTCCTGCACGGAGCGAGCCTGTGCGGCAATAACCTGCAGAAAGTGAGGCGCTACGGCGTGCTCGACGCCATAGACCGGGGGCTTGACCTGCCCATGTTCGTGCTTGCGCCGCAGAACCCGGGCGGAGCGTGGAACCCCGAAAAGATAAACAGTCTGATAGAGTGGATGAAGCAAAACTACGCCATTGACTCCACGCGTGTGTTTGTCCTTGGCATGAGTCTCGGCGGTTACGGCACGCTCGACTTTGTCGGCACCTATCCGGAAAAGGTGGCGGCGGCGATGGCTCTCTGTGGCGGCACTACGCTGAAGGACGTGAGCGGTATGGGGAAACTGCCGTTGTGGATAATGCACGGCACTGCCGACAGGGCGGTAAACATAAAGGAATCGAAAAAGGTTGTGGATGTTCTGGTAAGCGAGGGCAATGACCACTTGCTGCGCTACGACTGGTTTCAGGGTGCGTCACACGGCGCACTGGCGCGCGTGTTCTATATGCAGGAAACCTACGACTGGCTGCTGAGCCACTCCACAGCCGACAGTCCGCGCTTCGTCGACAGGGACATCGAAATCGGGACGGACGGCATGAAGACCGTCTACCAGGACCTCAAGTCCAACGATTTTGACTATGACGACTATTGAAACCGTTTATGACCATGACGGAATCTGTCCTTACATGTCGTCCATGGACAGTCCGCGGAAACTGACGGCATAGTCACGGAATTGCCCGGTGGCACGCATGAATACCGCCGCCTTGTCTTCGAGTTTTCCCAAATCGATGTTCTCGGCCTTGCGCTTCACCTCAAGGAACGTGGCAGTGCGGTCAAGTTCGTTCTCCGCAATGATGTCTATCTGCGCAACGGCGGTTTCCGAAATGGCGGTTGCGCAACTGCAAAGGTAGTGTAAATTTCCTATAAAACAAATGATTAGGTGGATTTTTTTCGCTTGTCCGGCTTTTCGGGATGTAGGGTGCGGTCGTCTGTCTTTGCCTGAACGTCCGATGCGAAACGGAACAGGTGGACTTTTCCTTGGCAGAATGGGTCTGTCAAGAAAGGACGGAAAATAGGATAGGACAGCAAAACAAAGGGAGTTGCCTGCATGAAGCAGACAACTCCCTTATATGATGATGTGCAGTTTGCTTAGAGTTTCGGACCTGCAGCAACGAGAGCCTTACCTGCTTCGTTGTTGGTATACTTGCCGAAGTTCTTGATGAAGCGTGCAGCGAGATCCTTAGCCTTCTCTTCCCACTGTGCAGCATCAGCGTAGGTGTCGCGTGGATCGAGGATTGCAGGGTCTACACCTGGCAGTTCTGTCGGAACCTTGAAGTCGAACATAGGAATCTGCTTGGTCGGTGCCTTGTCGATGTCACCGCTCAGGATAGCGTCGATAATACCGCGTGTATCCTTGATAGAGATACGCTTGCCAGTACCGTTCCAACCTGTGTTTACAAGATAAGCCTTGGCATTGTTTGCCTCCATCTTCTTTACGAGCTCCTGAGCGTACTTTGTCGGGTGCAGTTCAAGGAATGCCTGGCCGAAGCAAGCGGAGAAAGTAGGAGTCGGTTCGGTAATACCGCGCTCTGTACCTGCCAACTTAGCGGTGAAGCCAGAGAGGAAGTAGTACTGTGTCTGCTCAGGTGTCAGGATAGAAACCGGGGGCAGTACGCCGAATGCGTCAGCTGACAGGAAGATTACCTGCTTTGCTGCCGGAGCGGAAGAACCGGGCTGTATGTTTGTAATATGGTTGATCGGATAAGATACACGGGTGTTTTCTGTTGTAGACTTATCGGCGAAATCAATCTTGCCATCCTCTGCAACGGTAACGTTCTCGAGAAGTGCGTTGCGCTTGATAGCGTTGTAGATGTCCGGCTCAGACTCCTTGTCGAGGTTGATAACCTTGGCGTAGCAGCCGCCTTCGAGGTTGAACACGCCCTCGTCGTCCCATCCGTGCTCGTCGTCACCGATAAGTTTGCGCTTCGGGTCTGTGGACAGTGTAGTCTTGCCAGTACCTGAAAGACCGAAGAAGATAGCGGTATTCTCGCCGTTCATGTCGCAGTTTGCAGAGCAGTGCATAGAGGCGATGCCCTTCAAAGGCAGGTAGTAGTTCTGCATAGAGAACATACCCTTCTTCATCTCACCGCCGTACCAGGTGTTGATAATCACCTGTTCGCGTGTGGTAGTGTTGAACGCTACGCAGGTCTCAGAGTTCAGACCGAGTTCCTTGTAGTTCTCAACCTTAGCCTTGGAAGCGTTGTAGATGACGAAGTTTGGTTCGAAGTTGGCAAGCTCCTCTTCTGTAGGCTGGATGAACATGTTGGTCACGAAGTGTGCCTGCCATGCTACCTCAACGATGAAACGCACTGCAAGACGAGTAGCCTTGTTGGCACCGCAGAATGCGTCAACGACGTAAAGGTTCTTGTTGGAGAGTTCTTTCTTTGCGATATCTTTAACTTTGCCCCAGACCTCTTCGCTCATCGGGTGGTTGTCGTTCTTGTATTCTTCAGAAGTCCACCACACGTTGTCATGGCTCTGAGCATCGTCCACGATGTACTTGTCCTTAGGTGAGCGACCGGTGAAGATACCTGTCATCACGTTCACTGCACCGAGTTCGGTCACCTGACCTACCTCATAACCTTCAAGACCGGGCTTTGTCTCCTCCTCGAAAAGCTGCTCGTAGGAAGGATTGTGGTAAAGTACTGTCGAACCAGTAATACCATACTGTGTCAAATCCAATTTTGCCATTTTGTTTCGAATATTGATTTTATAATTGGTTATCCGTTATTTTTCCAACGCAAAATTACAAAAAACGGACAACGCACGCAACGTTTTAATTTTCTTTTTGACAATCGGGAAGTCTTTTTAGGTTAAAGAGTTATAAAAAGACAACGCCCTTTTCGCAATTGACACATTGGTGTGGCAAAACACAAATACTTTTTTTACTTTTGCAAAAAGTATGCAAAAAGAACAGGAAAAAAGATGAAAACAGTCAACTTCGCACGCGAAAACAGTATCATAAACCAGTACATAGCCGAGATACGCGACAAGGACTACCAGTCCAACCGCATGGTGTTCCGCCGCAACATAGAGCGCATAGGCGAACTCATGGCCTACGAGATAAGCAAGACGCTCGACTATTCGGAAAAACAGATACAGACACCGCTCGACACGGCTACCGCCAACACGCCTGATGACAGCATCGTTCTCGCCACGGTATTCCGTGCCGGACTGCCTCTGCACCAGGGCTTTCTCAATATCTTCGACAGGGCGGACAACGCCTTTGTATCGGCTTACCGTTACTATGAAGACAAGGAGGGGACGAAGGTAGGCATAAAGACCGAATACATGGCTGCTCCTTCTTTAGAGGGAAAGACGCTGATTTTGGTAGACCCGATGCTTGCCACCGGCGGCAGCATGGAACTGGCTTACAAGGCGTTGACGGCCGACAATCAGCCCAAAAGACTTATTCTTGCGAGTGTGATAGCCGCTCAGGAGGGTGTGAACTATTTGAAGAAGGTGTTCCCTTCTGCCGACGTGGTGCTCTACACTGCCGCTATCGACCCCAAACTCAACGAACACAAGTACATAGTGCCGGGTCTCGGTGATGCAGGAGACTTGTGTTACGGAGAAAAACTTTAAGAATTTCAGATACGACAACGCCGTTCTGATGCTGCACAAACAATGCATTTGCAGCGTCAGAACGGCGTTTGTGGATTACTGCAGGAACGAGATGAGCACGCCTGCTGCTATGGCTGAGCCTATGACTCCAGAGATGTTGGATGCCATGCAGTAGTTCAGCACATGATTCTTCACGTCGTATTTCGTGGCAATCTCGTTGGCTACGCGTGATGCCATCGGCACTGCCGACAGTCCTGTAGCGCCAACCAGCGGATTGACTTTCTTCTTTGCGAAGAGGTTGTAAATCTTTACCATGGTGATGCCGGCGGCTATCGAGATGGCGAAAGCGAGGAAACCGCCGAGCACGATGCCCAGTGTCTGGGTGTTGAGGAACGCGTCTGCCGTCATCGTCGCACCGACTGACAGTCCGAGGAAGATGGTGGCGGTGTTCATTATGGCGTTGCTCACCGTGTCAAACAGGCGGCTTGTCATGGAGCCGAGTTCCTTGAGCAGGTTGCCGAACATGAGCATTCCCACGAGCGAAACGGCTGTCGGCACGAGCAGAGCCACGATGATGGTCACGGCGATGGGGAAGATTATCTTCATCACACGCAGGTTCTTTATCTCCGTGTTGTCGGGATAGAGTTTGTCCTGTTCCTTCATGTTGATCATCAGTTCCTTTTTCGTGCAGAGCAGTTTCACCACAAGGGGGATGATGACAGGCACAAGTGCCATGTAGGAATAGGCTGCTATGGCTATCGGACCGAGCAGATGGGGCGCCAGTTTGATAGTGGTGAAGATGGCCGTGGGGCCGTCAGCACCGCCGATGATGCCGAGTGATGCCGCCTCTTGGGGCGTAAAGCCCATGAAAAGGGCTGTAAGCAGCACGGCGAAGATGCCGAATTGTGCTCCGACACCGAAGAAACTGAGGCGCAGGTTGCGCAGCATGGGACCGAAATCGGTGAGCGCTCCCACACCCATAAATATAATAGGTGGGATGAAACCCGTCTTTATGCACATGTAATAGATGAAGTTCATCAGTCCCAACTCATGGGCTATCTTGTGCAGAGGCATATCCCAGATATTCTCTTTCATGCCGTTTGCCAGCGTCACAAATCCCTCCGAGTCGGCTTGGGTGACCCCCATTCCGCCGCCGGGGAAGTTGGCAAGCAGCACGCCGAAGCCGATCGGGATGAGCAGAAGCGGTTCGTATTTCTTCACGATGCCCAGATAGAGGAGCACGCAAGCAATGGCTATCATTACGAGGAACGACCAACTTCCACCCGTCTGGGAGAACGCCGTCATGTTCCAAATCTTGTCAAGAATCTCCATAACCTTTCCTTATGCTATTGTCATGAGTATGTCGTCCTCGTTGACAGTGTCGCCCGCGCCGAACCGTATCGACGTTATGACACCGGCAGTCTCCGACTTGATGGCGTTGAAGGTCTTCATCGCCTCTATGTAGCACACCACTTCGCCGGCCTCGACATGGTCACCCACTTTCTTGGCAACCTCGTCGGGGGAGTTCACAAGGAAGAATTTTCCCTCAAGAGGAGAGGGCAGTTCCTTGCCGCCTGATGTTGGTGCGGCTGCTGCAACGGGTGCTGACGGAGCGGCAGGAGTGCCGTCGTAGGAGATGCCCACCTCGTAGTTGACACCGTTGACGGTCACCACGATGCTCTGCGGACGTGCCGCCTGATTGCCGCCCGCTTTCTCCGCACGGCGTTTCTGGAGGTCAGCCTCAAAGTCAGCCTTGGCTTTTCCGCTGCGGTAAGCCTCATATTGTGTCGGGTGCATGGCGTATTCGAAGAGTTCTTCGTCGTCCTCGCCGGTCTCCCAGCCGTGTTCCTGCATCTTCTTGCGGTATGCATCGAGTTCGTCAGGATAGTTGTCCTGCGGGTCGTTGGTCATGAACTCGCGTCCCTCGGCCTTGGCTTTCTCTACGAACAAGGGGTCTACCGGACCGGGGAGAGCACCGGCCTTGCCGAGTATCATGTCCCAGATGGTGTCGGCAATCATGCTCCAACGCTCGCGCCCTTTTTCCATCTGCATCACGTTCATCAGTGCAAGGTTCTTCACATACTGTGAGAAAGGCGTCACCAGAGTGGGGTATCCCACCTTTGGCCAGACGTATGCCACTTCGTCAAAGAGTTTCACCAGCAACTGGTCTGTGGTGAGCGTGGGCTGTCCGTGCTTCGTCTTCCACTTGTTGAGCGACTGGAGATTTTCTTCAAGGTCTGTCATCAGCGAACCCATCATGCCGCCCGGAAGACCCGGTTTGATGAGTAGCGAGTTGTCAAGACGGTTCTGTTGCGGACAGTAAAAGCCGAGGAAGTCGTCAAGCATGGCCTGTACCTTGCTGCGGACTTCCATGTATGCCTCCATGTTTACTTCCTTCACCTTGAATCCGGCGTCCTTCAGCATCTCCTGCACGGCTATGATGTCGGCGTGGCCGGTACCCCACGAGAGCGGCGCAACGGCAGTGTCGACATAGTCGCAACCGTTTTGGCACACTTCGAGGATGGATGCCATGGAGAAGCCCGGACCCGCATGGGAGTGGTACTGCACCGTTATGTCGGCACGATAGTCCTTGATGCCCTTCACAATCTTGCCCAGCGAGACGGGTCGTCCGATGCCGGCCATGTCCTTCAGGCATATCTCATCGGCTCCGGCATCGATGAATTTCTTCGCCAGGTCAACATAATATTCGACCGTATGAATGGGAGAATGGGTGATGCAAAGTGATGCCTGGGCTATCATTCCTGCCTCCTTGGCATACTGTATCGACGGAATGACGTTGCGCGGGTCGTTGAGTCCGCAGAAGATTCGGGTGATGTCGGTGCCCTGAGCCTTCTTTACCTTATAGAACAGGCGGCGCAAGTCCTTCGGACAAGGGCTCATGCGGAGTCCGTTGAGGGCACGGTCGAGCATGTGGGTCTGTATCCCTGCCTCGTGGAAAGGTTTCGTCCACTCGCGCACGGAGCGGTTCGGGTTCTCGCCGTAGAGCAGGTTGACCTGCTCGAAGCCGCCTCCGTTGGTCTCCACACGGTCGAAACAGCCCATCTTGATGATAGAAGGAGCCACGTCGACGAGCTGGTCCACGCGTGGCTGATACTTGCCTGCACTCTGCCACATATCGCGGAATACGAGGCTGAACTTTATTTCTCTTGCCATTTTATGTTATATTTTCCTTATTGTCTTCACCGTTCCGGCACCACCGGTTATCTGTTTCACTGCCCCAGCAATCACGATTGCCGCCAGTGCGTCAACCTGTTGTGGAGCGGCAGCGGAGGGTTTCGCCACGGCTTCTTTTGCCGGCGCGATAACGTTGACGAGGCGTATAAGCCCACGGAGAATGAATATTATGAGATACATGATGACGAAAACGGTCGTCATTCCGATAAGCATAAGGGTAAGCCCCAGCGTCCAATCCATATCCTGAAACGTTGATTTTACCGCAAAATTACTCAAAAAACGTCCTCTATACGCATCTGTTCTGATAAAAAATAAGTTAAATTACGCTTACAATGTCAAACTGTAAGTAAACTTTGTTACTTTTGTCACAGATACCAAAATAACTAACTAAACCGGATTACTATGAACTGTCATTTTCCTGAATGGCGCATTGTCGCCGTGCTGTTCTCAGCCTTTGTCTTTGACCAAACTGCTGTCGGCCAGATTGCCACATTGTCATCGCCCGACGGGAAGAATGTTGTCAGCGTCAATATGAGCGACTCGGGCGAACTGGATTACGCCGTGAAGCGCAACGGACAGGAACTTGTGGGCAAGTCGAAGGTAGGCTTTACAACCTCTACTGCGGACTTCACGTCGGGACTGACAATGAAAGATGTTAGATATAAGGTTATAGATGACACCTACACTCTGCCTGTAGGAAAGCAGAGCACCTACCGTGACAACTGCCGGGAAGCCACGGTGACACTGGAGAAAGATGGCAAACAATTCAATGTGATATTCCGTGCCTACGACGACGGAGTGGCTTTCCGCTACGAATTTACCGACATTTCAACATTCAGGTTCACAGCAGACAAGGCGCAAGTGGTAGTCCCCACATTCACGAAATCGTGGGCCATGCAGTATGTGAAGTCCTATGAGGCTAATTACAAACCGCGTTCTTGGGCGCAGGTATACAATACCAGTGACAGGAAATTCTGTGCTCCGATGCTGATAAAGAGTACTCTCGGTGATGATTACTACACACTTGTTACCGAGGCGGATGTGGACGACAAGAGTTGCGTTTCGGCTCTTGTGACAGGTGAAAGGGCTAACCGCGGCGAGGTGAACTTCTCAATCGACAGCGAGTTTACGGTGTATAACCGCACGTCGTTGCCATGGCGCGTGGTCTTTATGGGACCGCTTACCAGCATGGCAACATCGTCGCTGGTGGAGAACCTGAACCCTCCGACGACACTGGAGGATGTGAGTTGGATTGAACCGGGACTGTCATCGTGGGACTGGGGAGGCATGGACGGTAGGCAGACGCGTGACCTTGATGTGATAAAACAGACCATTGACCAGGCAGCGGAGATGGGTTGGCCATATATGACACTTGACGATGGGTGGGACGGAGCGCCTTATGACCTCAGTGAAGTGGTGGATTATGCCAAGGATAAAGGAGTGAAGGTGCTGATATGGACACACCAGAACCGTTTCAGCAATACCAATGAGAGCATACGTTCGATACTGACCGGGTGGAAGAATCTGGGATTTGCAGGATGCAAGATAGACTTTTTTGAAGATGATTCACAGGCGATGAGCCAGAAATATGAGCGGCTTCTGAAGATTGCGGGTGAGTTGCAGATGGTGCTCAACTTCCACGGATGCACAAAGCCCACAGGACGCAGACGCACCTATCCCAACCATTTGTCGAGCGAAGCGGTGTATGGCAACGAGATGTATTACTACATCGGTGATGCCAATCCGAACGATTACAATGTGAATTTGTGTCTGACACGCAACGTTATAGGTCCGATGGAGTATACTCCGGGTGAATACGCCAACCGCAACGGAGTGTGCCGTCACTGTACGACTTGGAGCGGACAGACGGCTCTGTTCGGGCTTTTTGAGTCGGGGATACAGACTGTTGCCGACTGCTATGACAATATTATAAACAATGTGGTGGCACCTCTGTTGAAGGTGATGCCTGCCGCTTGGGACGAGAGTATATGCCTTGAGGCGGAGCCAGACCAATACATAACGATGTGGAAGCGCAGCGGCGATGACTATTACCTGTCCACCATAAGCAGCAAAGCGCACACTGTCACCGTGCCGCTGGCATTTATCGGCAACGGCAACTATACCGCACAGATATGGAAAGACGGCGTGTGTGCGTCAGATGTGGCGTACGAAGATGTGGTGGTAGACAAGAACTCGTCGCTTGTGATTGACGTTCACGACAACGGCGGCGCTATCGTGCGCATATCAAAAACGCCAGTACACCAACCGCAATATATCCGTGTGGAAATGGAAAAGGGCAATGTACAGGGGGCAAACATTACGGACGATGCCGCCGGAAACTGCGGTGAGGGCAGGTATGTCACCAATGTCGGCAACTCGGCAACAGTCACTTGCAATGTGGAAGTGCCCCATACAGGAAAGTATTATCTCACGCTCTATTACATCACATGGGAAGACCGTGACCTTTATTTCCAAATCAACGGCGGCGCAAAAGACTACCACACCATACGGGGAAACGGAGGAACATGGAATACGGACGGACTGCAGTTCCAACAGTTTGATGTGGAACTGAGAGCCGGGAAAAACACCATAACATTCGGAAACGACAATGGGTTTGGCCCGGATCTTGACCGTTTCGTCGTCAATCCTACGCCGGAACTTGACGCTACGGGCATCACCGGTGCAGAGAAGACATTGAACGGCACTTCTGAAACCTACAATCTTGCCGGTCAAAAGGTGGGAACTTCTGCGAAGGGAGTGCTGATAGACAACGGCAGAAAGGTCGTCAGATAGGGCGAAAATACCGCTTCTGATGTAAAAAACAGGGAAAAAGTCGACGATATTTTGCCGATTTGAAATAATTGTTGTACCTTTGCACCCGGTTTTAAGCATTGTACGCCACTTGCAGAAGCCAACTGGGAGAGATGGTAGAGTGGTCGATTACAGCGGTCTTGAAAACCGCCGTGCCGAAAGGCACCGGGGGTTCGAATCCCTCTCTCTCCGCGTTCAACCTTGATTATCAAGGTTTTGCGAAATAAGTACCCGAAAAAGTACTCAAAAAGTGCTTTTTCGGGTTTCTTTTTACCCTTTTCTTGACCTCCACCACAGCGCGACAACGGCGAACACTGCAAGAATGACAAAAGCGGCACGGACGGGCGCAAAATAGCCGAATGTCGGGGTTTGCTGCTCCTTGTTTCGGTCTGTTTCTTGCGTTTCTGAACTTTTTTTGCTGTCCTCGCGGCTGTTTTCTGCCGTTTTAGTCTGCGTTTCCTGCTTCTCGCTGCTGTTTCCGTTGATGGTAATGCGTCCCGAAGTAATGGACTTTATGCCGTTTTTCTTGTCGGGCGGCTTACGCTGGCTACCTTCCTTACTATTTTCGGGTACTTTTTCGGGTACTGGGTATTCTGTAAGAATGTCGCTACTTCCATCGTTGTACTCCACTTTTGTAAAATCTACCACTACGTTAGTTTTGGTCTTTACCTCCGTGTTGGTCGTGGAAGCTGCCGTTTTGTCGCTCTCGCTGTGGGTCTTTTCCGTCTGCGATGCTGTTACGCTCGTTTCCTCCTTAATGGTTTTTCGGGTACTGCTGCACCCAAAAAGACAAAGAAGAAGGAACGCGGCAAGAATGAAGCCTAATACCTTTTTCATACGTTCGTGAATTGAAATGTAGTTAGCGTTTTGCCGTCTGTGGTATATTTCAAGATGCCGTACTGAATACAGGCGAGGCGGTTAAGCCAGCCGTTTCTGAACTTCTTTTGCTTCGGGTTTACTCTGATGATACCCTCAATGAAGGAAGTACGGGCTTTCTTTATATCCGCAAATAGCTGGCGCGGCTCTCTTGCGTTAAGTGCGGCTATCGTCTTGTCGCCTACAATTCCGTCCACCTTCACGCCCAGCAGTCGCTGTACGTTGGTTATCCCGTACTTGCCGGAAGCCCATACCCAATCTACGAGAATGTTGGCTACCGACTGACTTTTTATTTTGTCGGCTTTCCACCTGTCCCAAAAGTGCGGCTTCATTACCACGTTTACCGCATCGTCTGTGGTAATCTTTTTAAGGTCGTCTACGTCTATATCGCCGTTGCCGTCCTTGTCGTAGCCTACTTGTTTCCACGTTGCAAGCGTTACGCCCTTGTTTGTCGCTCCTCCCCGGTCTATCGGGTCGTTAGCAAAACCGCCCTCCCATGCAAGTATGAAAGGGGCTAAAACCTTAATGTTTGCCATAATCGTTAATCTACAAATTCGGGTAAAATGTACTGAATGTTCATGGCGGCTTCGTGCAGCAGGGTGTGCGCTTCCTGCTCGTTAATCTCAGCGTCGTGGGTAAACTCGCAAAAAATTGAGCCTACCCAATCGTGGCTATTATCACTAAGCCGCTTTATTATTACTTGCGTAGTGCCACAAGATGAAAGCAAAGATTTCGCGCATCTGTCCTTAACTTGCCCGTCTATGTCTGTAATGACCATAAACAAGTTTTTCGTTAGGTCGCTGCAAAACTTCGCTACATCGCTCATCTTTAGGTTCTGAATACGCGGTTTCATGCTCTCCACTCCCTTGCGCTTGCTCTCAAAGTATATGCTTATCATGCTTTCGTTGCCCAATGGGTGCGGCTGCACAATATAAACCCGGTCGGCTTTAAGTTCGTGCAGGACTTCCCACAACTCACCGTAAACTACCGCCGAATTGTCCGCGCGTCGCTTCATGCGCATCTCGTTCTCTGTCCGCATCTGCTCTACCTTCAAGTCCGTTATTTTGTTCTTGGTGTATTGGTTGTATGCGAACCATGCTGCGATGATCGTGCCAATCGCGCTAATTATTGCTGGTAAATACTCCATGCCTTATTCTGTTTGGTTATACCCTGCGGCTTGCAAGTCAGCGCGTACCATCGTCTTTATGGCTATCACGCGGCTAAGATGGTCTTTGTACTCCGTTACCGCCTTCGCCTTGCGCTCCGTGTCTGTTTCCAGCCCCAACTGCGCGGCGTAGTAGTCGTTTATGAGTGAGAACTCCTCATTTTCGTCCATCTCGTTGCGGATGACCGCTCGCGTAAGGTTTTCGTAGGTCGGTTTTTCCCACACTTGCACCGTATCGAAGTTGTAAACGGTCTTTTCGCCTACCTCCTCGTCTGCTACCTTTTCTTCCACAATGTTATAGTTATAGTGGAATGACCCGTTACCCAAATCTTGGATAATGTCGGGTCTAACGTTTGAACTTGATTTCATACGGTTTAATCTTTGAATTTAACTTGTTAATAAAATATTCGCTGTCGCTGTACTTTGCCCATCCCCACCATGACGCTATGCGCTGTTTGAACTCCTCGTTTGTAAGCGGCTTCTTTCTTTTCCTCAACTTGGCTACCTTTCGGCAAAGGTTTTGCTTTATACGCTTTCTTAGCCGTGTTTCGTTGTGGTAGAACACAAAGCCTAAGAAGTCTATACCTCGCCCGTGCCTGTCCTTGTGGTCTTTGGCTACCGGGAAAATCTGCTTATTGTCCTTTACTTGTAACTTCAAGTCCGTAAGGTAGGTTTCAAAATCTGCAAGCAATTCGCGTAAATACTTCTTGTTGCTGTGCAATACTACAATATCGTCAGCGTACCGAAAGTAATACTTTACCCGTTTTACCTCCTTTACCCAATGGTCGAAGTAGGTAAGTACAAGGTTCGCTAAGTATTGGCTTAGGTAGTTGCCAATCGGTAAGCCCTCCGCGCTGTCTATTATCTCGTCCAGAAGTTTAAGCAGCCGTGTGTCCTTAATCTTCCGTCGAACAATAGCCTTTAATACGTCGTGGTCTATGGAAGGGTAAAATTTGCGTATGTCTATCTTTAGGCAATACGCGCAGCCGGGTTTGTCCCCGTCTATTGCCTTCCTTACCTTATCCGCCGCCGCTTGTATTCCTCGCCCTTTGATGCAGCTATAAGTGTCTGCCGTGAATACTGACACCCATATAGGCTCTAATACGTTCATTATGGCGTGGTGTACTATGCGGTCGGGAAAGTATGGAAGGCGGTATATTACACGTTCCTTCGGCTCGTATATCGTGAATACGCTATATTCCGAAGTTCTGTTAGTGCCTTCTTTCAGCATCTTGTGCAAAGCCAATAGGTCGGCTTCGGCGTGCTTGTCGTGAACTCGCACGCCGTAAGAATGGGTTTTGCGCTTACGGGCGTTCTCGTCCGCAAGTCGCAAATTATCCATGCTTATTATCTTTTCGTAAAGGTTGCCTAACCTCTTCATACCTGTTGCTTTGCTGATTAAGTGGGGTTCTTCGGTTGCCCTACCAAATCCCGTTAATAGTTACTATTTTTCGCCTTTTGGTCGGCGCGGTCTTTGTCCTTGTCGCTTTTTGAAAAAAATCAGTATAGCTGAGAGCCGATGTTCGCATTCGTATTCGTAGCCGTGTTATTCGTATTCGAGTACGAAAGCCCGGCATTCGCGCTGTTATTCGCATTACCGCCGAACAGGACACCCAAAGGACAAACAACCGTTATATTTTCACTCGAAGTAATAATGCGTGCCGCTTGCCCTCATGGTTACTCTACGCGGAAATGCGTTGCGCTTCTTAATCTCTTTAAGGACGTACTTTATTTCCGTTGAATTGGTAAAGAACTTTTCGGCATCGGCATCCTTATCATCGCGGTTGCGCTTAATCTTGACTAAAAAGCGTTCCGCGCCGAACTTTGTTTTTACTCCTTCGATGTAGTCGCAAACCCAAAACGTAAGGTTTATTAGTTTCTGCTGCGTCGTTTCCCGGCAGTTGAAGTGCTTGTTTCCTTCGTCCTGCGGTATTGCCAAAAACGAGAG
>CAVFZF010000016.1:0-51664 GCA_963627025.1 Bifidobacteriaceae bacterium
CTGCGTGCAGTTGGGCTTTCAGCCCGTTTACCAGAGAACTTGTCTCTTTTGACACGCTCTCCTTTGACTGTGCCGCAACGCTGCACCCTGTGATTAGAACGGTTATTTCTCCTCCTTCTTCGGCGTGATATCCTTCACCTCATAGCCGATTTTTCCGAAGCCGGCAACAATCTTTTCCGGCGTGGTCTTGGACGAATCGTACTTGATGGTGACCGTCTGCTTCTCCACATTTGTCTCTATAGACTTCACGCCTTTTATGTATTTGAGGTTGCCCTTGATTTTGTTTTCGCAACCTGCACAGTGCATCTGCGGCTTTGTGGTGTAGACCACGGTCTTTATCTCACCCTTTGCGAAGATTGCCACGCTTATCATGAGCATGGCGAAAATTGACATCAATCGTTTCATTTTCTTCCTTTGTTTTATGGTTATACTTTGTTTCTGCTGTTGTGGCAATCGCTGCATCCACGCTGCAAGCGGTCTACAGTCTGCCGATGTTGACCCTTATGCCGGCATAGAGCATACGTCCGTGGACAGGCGCCCACACCTGTGTGGCGTCGAAATCAGTCCCGAAGGGGTCGTCGCTGCCGATGACAGGGTTCTTCTGCCGGTAGTCGGTGAGGTTCTCGCCACCCGCATAGACAGAGAAATGGCGGAACCAACGGGTGACCTGAAGCGACAGTTGGGGATAGACGGAACTGTACTCCGTGCCGTCGGAAACGCTGCTTTTGGGCAACCGGGCAGGGCCGTTCAACTGTAGCGAACCGTCAAACTGCCACAGACCGACACCGGGCTTGTAGGAGAAGGAGAACAGTCCCTTGTACTTGGACGCCAGAGCCTTGTCCATAAGGACACCCCTGTAGGTTGTCTTCACGATGTTGCGGCGAAACGCAAGCGTGGTACTCAGTCCGTTCAGAGGCTCGTATGTGGCGTCCACCTGCATCACATGGCTGTAGGATTTGCCGTCTCCGTTATAGTGGGAATTGAGGTTATAGACGAGGAGAGCGGTCGGATCGGAGTCGTAGTCGATGACCACCTGGTTGCCGAACCGTGTGTAAAAGTACTCCGCATTGACCTTCAGGTTCTTGCCCCACAGCGGAATGTCGAAGCCGAGAGAGCCTCCGAGGTTCCAGGCAGACTCGCGTCCGCGGAACGACTCGGACACTTCGCGCCCCATGGCTAGCAGGTATGTGTTCTCCGCCCAGAACATATCGGTGAGCCTATAGCCCTTTCCTGCCGACACCCGAGCCTGGATATTGTCGGCAATCTGGTATTTCAGGTGCATACGGGGGGTGACTATCACGGCGTTTTCTGTCACTACATGGGTCGTCAGATCAGAGCGCAGACCGAGCACGGCGACAAATCTGTTGTGCCAATTCAGGGTGTACTGGCCGTACACGCCCACCCCTCCGACACTGCGAGAAGACGTCAGACAGCCTCTCTGCCGGTCGTTTTCGGTGCGCAGTTCATCCTGTGAGAACAGGCGGTCTGTGTCAAACTGATGTCTCTCAAAGTTCATTCCTATCGACCAACTGCTGTATTCGTTGCTGTTGGTCTCGTACATCAGTTGGGCGTTGAGGTCGCGCTGGCGGACGTCATAGAACCGGTTGCCGTAGCGGTTGTCCTGGTTGTGCACGGCGAAATTTGCCATCAGGGCGATGTTCGACGCGTGTTCCGCATCGATGATGTAGGCGTGTTTCACGTATGCTTCCATGCGTTCGGTCGCCACCTTGCCTGTCCACGGATTGGCCATGTCGGTGTGGTGCATGGTCTGGCCGAAGATGCGGTCTTCCTTCAATGCCCCGAGACCACCGTGGAAGATGTACTTCCCGGTCTTGTAGAACCAGCGGTTCTGCAGGTTGAACTGCCTTACGTCAGGCTTGTCCATGAACGTGTCGCCGTTGTCATCGTGGCTTCCCCAGTTCTCGTCATAGTGGGCGAGAATCTCGGTAGACAGGTTCTTGTTGATGTGGACATTGCCATCGGCATTCACCTCCACCCGGGAGTCGTTGTCTATATAGACGTTGACAGCCGCACCCTCGTCGTCCTCGGGCTGCAGGTACTGCACGTTTATCTGGCCTGTGATGCCGTCGTAGCCGTTCTTCACCGTCGATGCGCCCTTGGAAACCGATATGGACTTCATCCACGGACCCGGCACATAGCCGAGTGAAAAGGGCTTTGCCGCTCCGGTGAAGTTGGGTTGCGTCTCCGTCAACATCTGGACGTATGTGCCGGAAAGGCCGAGCAGTTTTATCTGTTTCGCCCCGGTGGCGGCGTCGGAATAGTTCACGTCGACCGAAGCACTGTTTTGGAACGCCTCCCCGAGATTGCAGCAGGCAGCGCGATGGAGTTCGTCGCTGTTCATCTCAAAACCCAGTTGCGCTCCCGAGAGCCGTTTTATACTTATTTTTTTCCTGTTGACCTGCACCTCGTCAAGCGTCTGCCCGTCAAATGTGAGGCTGTCAGGCGCACTCTCCTGTGCCGCCACTGACAACGCAGCGACAGCGAGAGTCGAAATCAATATTGTCTTTTTCATTGTCATTTAATTTCCGTTTGTAACTGTAGTCTGCCCTCTGCGGCAGTCCGTGCCGTGCCCTACGGCAACGCGGCAACGTCCGCTCTGCAGCGGCATTGTCTCGGTTCTCCATATTGCAGCGAGGCATAATGGAGGACAGGGAAACACAAACCGGAAATCAAATTATGAGTACCCGGAGGAACGAAAGGTATGACCTGGGACTGCCGAACCACAGATGCGGCACATACTTCACGGCACTGTCAACCGCCACTACCGTCTCTTGGAACAGCGACAGCAGGAACGGCGCGACGCCAAGCGGCAGCGCATGAAAATCGGGAATGTCCGCCACGACCTTGATGACGGGCGAAAGCGTCAGCACAACGGATGTCATGCAGTCGGAAACAGGAGTGCAACAGCCGTCGTCAACATCCGAAACGTTGACTATCTCTGTCCTTCCCGAGTGGCTGCAATGCACCAGCACGATGCCCGAGCCCATCCATACGATGAGGCAGGACAACAGAAACGAGACCGCTATTCTTGACCCTTTCTTCATTCCGAGAGACAAAGTTAGCAAGAAAAAGCGTCTGTCATGCGCGACACACACAACAATTAATCATTTTTAAGTATGGCATCCCGCCTCGTACGTCGCCGAATTTGCGTCTGCCGGACAGGAGAATATTTATTACCAAAATGTGTCAGCAGAGCGATTTTCAAGGAAAAATGCGGATGTTAAAGTTATTTTTCCTACTTTTGCGAAGAAATAACAAAACTCATCATGAAGAAACTGCTGTTGCTCATTGCCGTCCTTCTGCTGACGGGCACGGGGCGTTCCTATTCACAGGAAAAGAAGTTCTCGCTCTACGCCGTGGGCTTCTACAATCAGGAAAACCTGTTTGACACCTGTCACGACGAGGGCAAGAGAGACTACGACTTCCTGCCTACAGGTTCCTATAAATGGAACTCACTGAAGTACACAAACAAGTTGCGCAACATGGCGAAAGCCCTCGCCGACATCGGAACGGACATGCTGCCGAACGTGGGATGTGCCCTCATAGGTCTCGCAGAGTGCGAGAACGCCAACGTGTTGCGTGACCTCACCGCACAGAAGCCCCTCGCTGACCGCGGCATAAAGTACATCCACTACGAAGGACCGGACCGTCGAGGCATCGACTGCGCCCTTCTCTACAACCCGAAACTGTTCTCTCCCTACAAGTCATTCATCAAACAGTATGTCTACGAAAACGGTGACACGACGCATTTCACACGCCCGTTCCTCGTGGTCCAGGGCAAGATAGCCGGCGAGAACCTCACTGCGATAGTGTGCCACTGGCCGTCACGCGGTGCCGAGGGCAAGTTCCGTGACTGGGGAGGCAAGCAGGTGAGGGCGCTGACAGACTCCATACGCAGTGCCGAACCCGACATGAAAATCCTCGTCATGGGCGATATGAACGACGACCCGGACAACACATCAATGGCGAAATTCCTCGGAGCAAAGCGCGAAATAAAGGAAATGGGCGACGGAGACTTCTATAATCCGTGGTGGAACACACTGCGCAAGGACGGCCAAGGCACACTCTCCTACCAGGGAGCGTGGAACCTTTTCGACCAGATAGTCTTTTCCAAGAACCTCCTCAACCCTAAAGGCGGCAAGGACTACTCGTCACTCAAGTACTACAAAAGCCACATCTTCCGCCGCGACTACCTCATGCAGACCGAGGGAAAATACAAAGGCACACCGAAGAGAACGACTGCCGGAGGCGTATGGCTCAACGGCTATTCAGACCACCTGCCTGTCGTTGCCTACCTGCTAAAAGAACAGAAACAATGAAAGACATCACTATCATAGGCATCGCCGGTGGCACGGGATCGGGCAAGACCACCGTAGTGAGAAAGATAATAGAGGCGCTTCCGAAGGACAGCGTGGCAGTTGTGCCGCTGGATTCCTACTACAATGACACCACAGGAATGACCGACGAGGAGCGCAAGGAGATCAATTTCGACCACCCTGACGCATTCGACTGGAAACTGCTCATAAAGCATGTGAACGAACTGAGGGAGGGACGTGCCGTGGAACAACCCACCTACTCCTACATAATATCCAACCGTCTGCCGGAGACAATCCACATCGAACCGAAGCCGGTCATTATCATCGAGGGCATCATGACACTGCTCAACAAGCGGCTGCGTGACATGATGGACCTGAAAGTATTCGTGGACTGCGACTCCGACGAGCGGCTCATACGCAACATACAGCGTGACACCATAGACCGCGGACGCACCGTCACCATGGTGATGACACGCTATCAGCAGGTGCTGAAGCCCATGCACGAGCAGTTCATAGAGCCTACAAAGCGATATGCAGACCTCATCATACCCGAGGGAGGCAACAACACGAAAGGCATACACATACTCTGCAAATACATAGAGGGCATCTTCAACGTCAAGCAATGAGGCTAAGCGTCATCGTCCCCGTCTATAACGTGGAGCAGACACTACGCCGCTGCGTCACGAGCATCGTCGGTCAGAACGTCGACAACATGGAGATTATCATGGTGAACGACGGTTCGACAGACGGCTCTGCCGCCATTGCGGAGGACATGGCGAGGACGTATGGCAACATAACGCTTATAAACCAGAACAACAGAGGACTTTCCGCCGCACGCAACACCGGCATAGAGGCATCGTCGGGCGAGTACATCACGTTCGTCGACAGTGACGACTGGCTGTTGGACAACACCTATGCCGAACTGCTCGACACCCTCGACAGCCATGCCGGCTGCGACATCCTGGAATACAAGCCTATAGACAACGGAGTTGGCAGAGTGGCGTACAACGCCACGGAAACTGCCGTCTACCCTTCGGCAAAGGACTACTGGCTGAAGGGAGAAGCCTACAGGCACACCTACGCATGGAACAAGATATTCCGCCGAAAAGTGCTTTTCAGCGGCAACAGGCCAGAGGTGCGATTCCCCGAAGGACGGTTCTTCGAGGACGTGTACTTCCTTTCCGCCCTGCTGGCACGCAACCCACGGGTCATCGTGACGCCGAAAGAGGGTTACGTCTATTGCTACAACACCGACGGAATAACCGTCAATGCCGGGACAAAAGGACACCGCGACCTGCTGGAAGGACACCTTCAGGCTGCCCGGATGCTGCAAATGGATTTTCTGAAACAGGACACAAGGACTGTTTCCGCTGATGAAACGGCATATT
This sequence comes from Bifidobacteriaceae bacterium, assembly GCA_963627025.1. GTDB lineage: Bacteria > Bacteroidota > Bacteroidia > Bacteroidales > Bacteroidaceae > Prevotella. The sequence continues at coordinate 5,726 of CAVFZF010000016.1, forward strand.
TTCTCACCGTACTGAACATACAGATTTGTGCATGCAGATGCGGAATAAAGGGATTGTCACTCCCCGAAAGGAAAGTAAAACTTGGCGCTTGTCCACTGAAAGCGGCGACAATAGCCAAGGTCATTCTTCTCAATCTTTTCGGAATGAGAATGTTCCAAAGTCGTTTCATTTAGGCTAAAAAGAGCCGAAAAGACCGTTTTTGTTTTGCCATTTCACCGAAAATAAATACTTTTGTAGGCTTTCACTCTTTACAAGAGAAACAACAGAAAAGAAAAATATATAATCAAATCGTTATTTATGCAAAAGCAGCTTAAATTACTTGTGCTGGCATTATGCGCCGCTCCCGCGGCAATAGCGCAGACGGCAGATGACGGCACTGTTGAGAAACAAGCCGCCGCAGTGTCATCCGACGACCAGTTTACTTTCACCGAGAGCCAATTGGGAGAAGATGACGACTGGTCACAGAACGTGACTATCGTGTCGTCAAGCAATGACTACTACGCCAGTCAGGTGGGTTACGGTTTCTCCGCCGTGCGGTTCAGATACCGTGGATTCAACCAGAAGTACAATGACATCTACATCAACGGAATGCAGATGAACGACATGGAGACGGGACAGTTCCGTTACTCGCTTGTCGGAGGACTCAACAACCAGACCAGAAACGTGGAGGCGGCACTGCCTTTCGAGGACACAAACTTCTCGCTTTCAGGCATGGGCGGTTCCAACAACTACAATTTCCGTGCAGGAAGCATGGCGACAGGCAGCCGCGCATCACTGCTCGCTGCCAACCGCAACTACACTCTCCGCGGAATGTATACATACAGCAGCGGCTTCAACTCGAAGGGTTGGGCATTCACCGGCAACCTCACCTACCGCTGGGCGAACAGAGGTTATGTGAAGGGAACATTCTACAACTCGCTCTCCTACTTCCTCGGAGTGGAGAAACTCATCGGCACTGACCACAGCATAGCATTCGCCACATGGGGCAACCCGACCGAAAGGGCATCGCAGGGAGCGGCTACCGACGAGTCCTACTGGCTTGCCAACTCCAACTTCTACAACCCCTACTGGGGCTATCAGGGCGGCAAGGTGCGCAACTCAAGGATTGTCAACGACTTCGCACCCTCGGCTTTGCTGACATGGGAGTGGAAGATCAACGACAACGCAAAGTTGACCACGACGCTCGGCGGACGCTATTCGATGTACAAGAGCACAAAACTCAACTACAACAACTCGGACAATCCGCAGCCTGACTACTGGAAACGTCTGCCGTCAAGTTTCTATGACGTGACAGACCCGAGTTCCAACACGCAGCAGGACTATGACAACTGGTACACTGCATACAACTATCTGACGGCATCAGAAGCCAACCGCCAGATCAACTGGGACCAACTTTACTACTCCAACCAGCAGGCCAACAAGCAGGGCATGGACGCCATGTACTACATACAGGCAAAGCGCAACGATGCTCTGACACTGCGTCTGAACAGCGTATTGAGCCTCGACCTCGACCCGTTCAAGCACTTGAACATCGGATTTGGTGCCGGTTCAAACCGCGGCCGCCACTATCAGACGATGGAAGACCTGCTCGGTGCGACATCATGGCACAACGTCAACACCTATGCAACGGGCACTTATGCTCCCGGATCTGACGAGGTGCAGTATGACCTGAACCACCCCGGAGCACTCGTGAAGGAGGGTGACGTGTTCGCATACGACTACTATCTGAACATCCACAAGGCAAATCTGTGGACTTCCTACACGGCAAACGCACGCCGCATACACTTCATGTTCGGTGCAAGAACCAACTACACCGACATGCAGAGAGACGGACGTATGCGCAACGGACTTGCCGCCAACAACTCCTACGGCAAGTCGGGCGTGGCCCATTTCCTTGACGGCGGCGTGAAGACATCCATTACCGCAAACCTCGGAAACGGCAACACGGTGATTGCAGGCATCGGCCTGGAGACCCGCGCTCCCGAGGCTTCCGCTTCATTTGCAGCCCCGGAAATCAACAACGACTTCGTTACCAACCTCCGCAACGAGCAGGTTTTCTCTTCGCAAGTAGGCTACAGCCTGAGAACATCAAGGCTTAACCTCAACCTCAACGGCTACTATTCTTTCATGCAACATGTGGCTGAGTGGCAGAATTTCTACTTCGACGACATCAACTCGTTCTCTTATCTGAGTCTGACAGGTGTCAAGAAAGCCTACTACGGACTGGAACTCGGTGCGAAATACAAGATTTGTTCCGTTCTTGACATCAAGGCTTTCGGCACCATATCAGAGGCAAAATACCTCAACAACGCCAAGGTTCGCTACATGAACTCGACGAGCGGTATCTACACAAACGACATTGTGATGAGCAAGGACATGCGTGAAAGTGGCACTCCGCTTACCGCCGCATCAGTCGGACTGAGTTATCACAACAGCGGATGGTTCATAGACCTCGATGCAAAATACTATGACAGAATCTACATGTCATGGTCTCCATCACTCCGCTATGTAGGCACTCTGAAGACCATGGGTGTATACGAGCAGGAGACAGTGGACGAAAACGGCAACATCGTAAAGACCACTACCGTGCCTGAACAGAGCAAAGGCAAGGGCGGACTGATGGTTGACGCAAGTATCGGACGCAGCATCTACCTGAAGAAGGGTTCGCTCTCTATCAACCTCAGCCTGTCAAACATCCTCAACAACACAAAGATTGTGACAGGAGGATATGAGCAGAGCCGCAGCGACTACACTAGTACGCGCACGACAAACGCCGACGGCACGACAACGGCAACGAAGAACAACACGCGCAAATACCACTTCTCGACGAATCCGAAAAAGTACTACGCTTTCGGAACAAACGGCATGTTGAATATCACATATAAATTCTAAGGGAAAGCATGAAAGCATTGAAACATATACTGTTCGGGGCTGCCGCTGTCATCATGGCATCATGTATGGACGGCGGATACCCGGATGTGGATACCACGACACCTCCTTTCGGCAACAACAGCATCACGGAGGACAACGTGATAACCATACAGGAACTGAAAGACAACTACAAGTCTTACGTCACGACATCCTACACTTATACCCAGATAACGGAGGACGTGAAAATCAAAGGCTATGTCGTGGGCAACGACATAGAGGGAAACATCTACAATGAAGTGGCTCTGCAGGATGCCACAGGCGCAATCATAATCGCCGTTGCACAAGGCGGAATGTGCGGTTATATGCCTGAAGGTGCAGAGATTCTCGTAAGTCTGAAAGACCTCTACATAGGCAACTACGGTGCACAGGCAGAGATTGGAGTGCCCTACACCAACACAAGCGGCTCGACATACGTAAGCCGTATGCCGGCAACACTGTGGCAGGAGCATTTCAAAATCACCGGTTATGACAAGGATGCAATACAGCCTACAGAGTTCACCGCATCCGGCCTCTCCAGTTGGAACGGCTATACCGACGGAGGAAAACTCGGCATTCTGAAGAACGTATCCATACGCAGCGCGAAGTCAACGACAACATGGAGCGACGCTACAGGCACCTCTTCCGTAAGCCTCTACTTCAACGAGGTCGGCGGAACAAACACTATGGTGTACACATCACCCTACTGTGACTTCGCCGGAGTGAAAGTGCCGCAAGGCAAATTCAACATCACCGGTATCTTCAAGAATTACAACGGCAAGTGCGAAATCATCATCCGCAAGATTGCCGACATAACAGAAACAGAACAATAATAAATAACGAAATAAGAAAATGAAAAGGATTCTTTATTCTGTACTTATGCTTGCCATGGCGGCATTCACCTTTACAAGTTGTGAGGATGTGCCAATGCCTTACGGATGGCCAGACAACGGAGGCGGTGACGACACCCCGTCAGACTACTATCTGAACGAAACATTCGCATCAAGTTTCGGTGTATTCTCCGCAACAACGATAGAGGGCACACCGTGGAAGATCAACTACAACACAGCCTGTGCTACGGGTTATGACAACGATTCCAAGACTACCACACAGTCAAAGAGTTACCTCGTATCCAAAGAGATAGACCTTTCTGGCGCAGAGAAGGCTTACCTGAAATTTGACTATATCTACAAATACGGCAACAGAACGGGCGCAGAGGACAAGGTACTCATCACCTCTGACTACACAGGCGACCCGACCACAACAAGTTGGACCGACATTACCGGTACCCTGACAGAAAACTCTTCTGACTGGACTACATTCTCAGAGTACGCCAAGAACATTCCTTCTGAATTCATCGGACAGTCAAAGGTCGTCATTGCTCTCTACTACGCCTGCACGACAAGTTCCTGTACTTGGGAGATAAAGAATCTTGTCATGGCAAATGGAGATGTTACCGAGTCGGGTGACGACAAGGGTGACGATGACGACAAGGGCGATGACGTTACAGGCGAAGTCAAGGGTTCAGGTACAGCAAGCGACCCTTACAACGTGGCAGCAGTACTGAAACTCTACAAAGACAATGCTTATGACACATCCAAGGAATACTATGTTGAAGGCATCGTGTCTAAGGTTTCCAAGTTCAATGAGAACTATGGCAGTCTCAGTTACTATATCTCTGATGATGGCAAGGACGCAAACAACTTCTATATCTACAGCGGTCTCGGACTGAACAAGGCCAAGTTCACCTCTACCGATGACCTCGCAGTGGGTTCAAAGGTTGTTGTCTGCGGAACGTTCGTCGTATACAGCAGCACCTTCGAGTTCCAGTACAACAACTACATCGTGTCTATCAACGGTGAAGGTGGCGGTGACTCCGGCGATGAAGACAAGGGAGACGACACCACTGCCAACGGTACAGTGACCATCAACGGCACGACAGTAACACTGACCAACAAAGATGTTACAGCAGGCACAGAGACAGTCACACTGACCGTTAACGACCTCGGTCTTGAAGACAAGTCTACAGTGTCTGGCCCTTACAGTTTCTCTGACGGCACAACACTGACACTTGCGAAAGGCAAAGGTACAAACAATCCTACATATTACACTGCCACAAACGGTTTCCGTGTATATGCGGAGAACACCCTGACATTCAGTGCAAGCAAGAAGATAGCAAAGATTGAAATGACTTGCGACTCTTACAACAACACTGACTATGTAGGCAATGCAGTTGCAACAGTGTCATTCGATGGCAACACCGCAACATATCTCAACTACAACAATGGCAGCACTAGCGGCGGCACTCAGTTGCGTCCGAAGGTCATAACAATTACTTACGCTAACTGATACTGTCTTGAGACTGACATATATAAAGAATGTACACGCATGCGCGATAGCATTGGCATCACTGCTAATGCTGTCCGCCTGCGGTAACGACCCTGCCGACGACGACAAGAAAGGCACTACTGATGCGACAAATGTCAACAAGAACATAGTCGAAGGCACGTCGAAGCCGGAAGAAGCACTCCGTGTGGAAGTGCCCCATCTGGCAGATGGACGCAAGTTGGTACTCGTCAAGTATTCTCCAGGGTTCGGTCTTAACTACATCGTGGAGTGGGACTGCGACAAGAAAGCACAGCGCTGGAGTTGCTGGGAGTGGGATGACACCAATTCCAGCAAGGGTTGGGACCGCTACAACTGGCGCAGCGACAAAGGCACGACATGGCAGGGCACGACATGGTATTACGACCCTTTCCAGCCTGATCCGGACATTCCGTCGCAGTATCGCTCCGAACTGGAGGACTACAGCGGCACAGGCTACAACCGTGGACATATCTGCGCATCGGAGGACAGGATATATAATCAGGACGTAAACGGCCAGACCTTCTACCTGTCTAATATGCAACCGCAGATCTATGACTTCAATGGCGGCGTCTGGCTGAACATGGAAAAACAGGTGAGAAAGTGGAATGACAGGAGTTACCGCGACACTCTCTGGGTGTGCAAGGGCGGCACTATCGGCAATGTCTATATTGACGGCAAGGAGCAGAGCGGTGTAATCACAAACTCAAAGATGAACATCCCCGTGCCGAAATACTTCTTCATGGCAATAGTATCCAAGAAGAACAATTCGTACAAGGGCATGGCTTTCTGGGCTGAACACAAGGCCAACAGCGACACATCACTGGCAAAATACATGGTCTCCATAGACAAACTGGAGGAGATGACAGGCATTGACTTCTTCTGCAACCTGCCCGACCAGATAGAGAACAGCGTGGAAAAGATGGATTCACCTATAAGTTGGGGACTGCAATAACAGAAAAGAACATTAATGATTAACAATATGAAAAAGTTTATACTCCTCGCTTGTGCTGCATTTGCACTCAGTGCATCGGCACAGAACGAGCAGAAAGCATTGCTCGAAAGCAAGAGTTACGACAACTGGTATATCGGTGTCAACGGCGGACTGAGCACCAAGACCTCGCACAACAAGTGGCTGAAGAACCTCAACAGCAACGCCGGCTTGCGTGTGGGACGCTGGTTTACGCCGGCTTTCGGTTTCGAGATAGAGAGCAACGCCTACTTTGACAACAAGCCTCTGGCAAGTTACGGCACAGTGGTAAAGTACGGCACAGTAGACCTGGGCGCAACCGTCAACCTGTCAAACTGGTGGTTCGGCTACAACGGTGAGCCACGGTTGTTTGAGGTGATAGCCATTCCTGCTCTCGGCATGGGACACGTCTTCGGCAACGAAGGCAAGGTCAGCCAGAAGTTGAACGACTTTACCGGCAAACTGGCTCTTGACTTCGCCTTCAATGTAGACAAGAAGAAGAGTCTGCAAATCTACCTTGAGCCGGCGATGCTCTATTCCATTTACGGCAACACATCGGAGTGCACGGACTTCGGAATGGACATCAACCGCAGCCATTTCCAGTTGAATCTCGGACTTGTCTACAAGTTCAAGAACACCAACGGCACTCATAACTTCAAGTATGCAGAGCCTACCTACATCACGGACGACAGCGAGGTCAACCGTCTGAACGACCGTATCGCTGACCTCATGGAGGAGAACGAGCGGCTGAAGAACCAGAAACCGAAGGAAGTGGCACCGCGTGTCATCGAGAAGACAAAGAAAATTGTTGACCCGGTAGTGACCTTCAAGCAGGGTTCAAGCGTGATAGAGAAACTCCAGTATGCCAACATCGAGAAGACGGCAGAGTATCTCAAGAAGAACGACAACGCAAAGATTCAGATTGTGGGATACGCTTCTACCGAGGGTTCTGCAAAACTCAACCAGAAGTTGTCAGAGGCTCGTGCGGAGGCTGTCAAGCACGCACTCATCGCCAAATACGGCATCGCTGCTGACAGGATAGAAATCAGCGGCGAGGGAGCGACCGACTCTCAGTCTGCGGAAACGGCATACAACCGTGTCGCAGTGATGAAAGTGACTGAATAAGAATACGCCTGATGCCACGCTTCACATAGCGGAAGAGTGTGGCATCAGGCTTTTACACAAGACTTTTACACATTATAAAACGCCCCCTCCCCCCCCTTTGGAACGGCGCAAACAACGTTGCTGCAAGACAGGCAGAACGTCTTAAACAATTATGAGAAAATCTATTACCGCCCTACTGGCAATCGTCTGCATAACAGCAAGTGCACAAACAACCGGAACTTCCACATCGTCAGAGGAGTCATGGCTTCTGCCCATGGGTTACAACGAGACGTGGACGGCACGCGTATTGTTCAATTCCGACGGCGGCTACAACTATAATTACAACAACACAGAGAACGCTGTCCACGGCTGGGAGAAACTCTACGAAGCGCAGGACGGCGACATCTACACCATAACAATGCCGACCAAGGCTATGGAGCGCGGCAATGCAAGGGTGCAGTTCAAAAGTCCGATAACTCTTGATGCCTCCCACAAGTATCTTGTGAGAGCGAATATCACTGCCAACCAGGACATAGCCTCAGCATCGGTGTCGGTGTCGGAGAACGAGAATGACGACATTGTCGTCAAGTCAGCGGAGTTCAATCTCACGGCAGACAAGACGCATTACTTCGTCACCACCAACCTTACAGGCACGGCAACAGACGACACAAAACTGGACTTTTCCTTCCCTACAACGACTGACAACGCCGTTATCACGATATCAAACCTGTCCATCTACGACCAGACAACCAAACAGGAACTGTGGAAAGGCACATCTTTCTACAACTGGTGTTACTATGCCGACCCCTCAACAGGCAACCGCATAAAGGACATGAAGATAGAAGGACGCAAGGAAACTCTGTCGTGGACGAAAGCGGATTTTGACGATTCGCAGTGGCAGACAGCGGCAATGCCTATAGGAAACGAAGGGTTCATGGACGAGGTAAAGACAATCTGGCCAGGCGGAGACAACACCAATTACTGGATTCGGCGCACCTTTGAACTCGACGAAATAAAGAATACCACCAAGTACACACTGAAAGTTTGCCACGACGACAACTACTCTGTCTATGTCAACGGCTACCTGCTGGACACGGCTACAGGGTGGACTTCCGGCAAGGAAACGACGGACATCGCCGTTCCCTCACGCTATCTCACAAAAGGAAAGAATGTCATCGCCATCTACATACAGCAGAACTGGGGCGGCAAGTTCTGCGACTGCGGCATGACAACACAGGACAACTACTACGAAGACTATGACGCTGACGGAGACGTGACGACACTCCAAATCAACGAGGTGCAAGTCTTCAACGTAGACCAGTATATAGACAATTCCTACAACTACGGCGGTTGGATAGAGGTCTACAACCCCTCCGACAAGCGCATCCTCATGGATTACCTCCATGTAAGCGACGATCCTGCGAACACGGAGAAATTCCTTCTGCCTGTAGGATTCGGTGTCATACAGCCAAAGGGGTTCAAGACGATTTTCTTCGGACACAACTCTTCCGACGGCAACTATGGTGACAAAGCTTACCTGCAAGTACCTTTCAAACTCGGAAACGACGGTGGCACGGTATGCCTCTCCGCCTTTGACGGCACTCTGATATCACAGGTAACCTACCCTGCCGGCATCGCACGTTGCTCCTATGCACGCAAGAACGATGCCGGAACGGAATGGGGCATGACAGGCGAGCCCACTCCTGGCAAGAGCAACTCATCAAGCACATTTGCCGAAAGCCGCCTTGCCGCACCTGTCGTTGACACCGACTCACGTCTCTTCACCGACGGTTTCACCGTAAATGTAGGCATCCCTGCCGGAGCGACACTGCGCTACACAACCGACGGAACGACCCCAACGATGACCAACGGAGAGACAAGCAGCACAGGACAATTTGGCGTTGCAGCCACCACAAACTACCGTTTCCGTCTGTTCCAGGAGGGTTGTCTCCCCAGCCAAGTGGTGACACGTTCCTATATATATAAGGACAATGACTACTATCTGCCGGTGATTTCCATAACGACAAATCCCGACAATCTCTATGACAACACCATTGGTGTCTATGTGGACGGCACTAACGGCATCAGCGGACGCAACCACGGGGAATCCAACCTCAACATGGACTGGGAGCGTCCGGTGAACTTCGAGTACATCACTCCCGACGGAAAGATGGCAGTGAACATGGAAGCGGAGTTCACTATCTCCGGAGGTTGGAGCCGACACTATGCTCCCGCATCATTCAAGATTAAGGCGTCAAAGACCTACGAAGGCGTCAACAGCATCAACTATCCGTTCTTCTCGACCAAGCCATACAACAAATACAAGCAACTGCTTGTGCGCAACGGCGGCAATGACAACGACTCTCCGGCACACGGCAGGGTGCGTGATGCAATCACGCAAAAGACACTTCTGACCAGCGGTCTCTACTGTGACGCACAGGATTACCAGCCCACGCACGTATTCTTCAACGGTTCTTACGTCGGAATGCTCAACCTGCGCGAGCCCAACAACCGCTATAACGGTACGGCAAACTACGGTTACGATGACGACGAAATGGACGCTTTCGAATATTCCAACGGCTATTTCCAAATGGCAGGAACACGCGATGCGTTCGACAACTGGCAGAATCTGTCCTACAAGGCGACCGATGCCGACACATACGAGACGCTCCGCAACGAGGTGGTTGACATGGACGAGTTCATCAACTACTGGGCTGCGATAACCTATATAGGCTGTTCCGACTGGATATGCAACAACAACAACCTGAAAGGTTACCGTTCTACTGACGGCGGCAAGTTCCGTCTCACGATGCTCGACCAGGACTGGGGCTGGACCAACACCAACGGCGTGCAACTCGTCGAGGGCAACTACGGCAACGAGATGCTCACCATCTACAACAACATGAAGAAGAACACGGACTTCCAACGCCAGTTTGTTGATGCCTACTGCATACTCGGCGGCAGCGTGTTTACACCGGAGCGGTGCATCCAACAGGGCGACAGCATCTGCCGGCTTGTTGCCCCCGCCCTTGCTTTTGAGGGCAAAGAGCCGTGGGCTTCCTATGGCGAGCAGAAGGACAGGATGAGCGGCGAGACGTTCCGACAGGAGCGCATCAATGCCCTGCGCAATTGTTACGGACTGGGAGAGGGCATGAACGTGGCGTTCAGTGCCAACATTCCGCAAGCCTCTTTCCTCATCAACGGCCAGCCCGTACCCACACGGCAGTTTGACGGCACACTCTTCGCACCCGTCACTATCGAGGCTTCCGCACCGGCAGGCTATAACTTTGTCGGATGGGAAAAGATGTCCTCATCCTCCACAACACCTGTAAAGAAAGGTTCGCAGTGGAGTTTCTACGACAAAGGTTCACTCGACGGCACTAACTGGAAGACAGGTTCTGTCAGTTGGCAGACAGGCTATGCCCCTCTCGGATACGGGCCTCACGACTTCTCGACGACAATAGGCTACGGCAGTGCCAGCAGCAACAAGTATCCGACATACTACTTCCGACAGAACCTGAACCTCGAAACGAAACCCGACAACAAGAGTTCCGTGCTGATGAACTGGACTGCCGACGACGGTTTTGTGGTGTATGTCAACGGCACTGAAGCCTACCGTTACCTCATGCCTGAGGGCGACATATCATACAGTACATACGCAACGACCTTCGCCGCAGGCAATCCTGACAGCGGCACAGCGGTTCTTGACCCGACACTGTTCAGGGAAGGAAACAACGTGATAGCCGTCGAAGTGCACAACAACTCCGCCAATTCGAGCGATATCTACTGGGATGCAGAGATTGTAATGAACGGTTACGGGAATGGGACAACACTGTCAACGGAGCGCACGCTCACCATTGACAGCGACGAAGACATGATGCTGAAGGCTGTGTTTGAACCGCTTTCCGACCAGTGTCTCATAGCAGCCGGCTCCACTCCTGTGGTCATCAACGAGGTGAGTGCCGCCAACAGCGTCTTCGCAAACGACTATGGCAAGCGCAATGACTGGATAGAACTCTACAACACAACGTCGCAAGACATTGAGGTGAGCGGTATGTTCATCTCCGACAACCCCAACAAACCGCAGAAATACCAGATTGTCGCAGGCGACGGAGAGACCTCTACTGTCATCCCTGCACACGGCTATCTCGTCATCTGGGCAGACAAACTCGACCCCATGAACCAACTGCACGCATCGTTCAAACTCGGCAACGACGACAACGCAAGTGTCATCCTGACCGCTGAAGACGGTTCTTGGAGCAACAGCCTCACCTATATGTCGCACTCTGGAGAAGAGAGTGTGGGACGCTATCCCGACGGTGGCAAGCGCATCTACAAGATGTCAAAGCCGACGATTCATGCCACAAACATGATCAACACCTATGCAGAGTGGATTTCCGGCGAGGACATCGATTTCGACGAAGACAAATATATAACCGGCATAAACGGCACAACTGGCAACCGGGCAGAGACCACCGAGTACTTCACTGTTGACGGTATGAGGCTCAATACGCCGCAAAAAGGTCTGAACATCGTGCGCCAGACCCATGCCGACGGAACTGTAACAACACGCAAGATAATCATCCGACAATGAAAAGACTACTGTTCGCAATCATCTCATGTATAGCAATCTGCACCTCTGCCAAGGCGCAGTGTCCACTGATTGTCAATGAAATCCAGGTTGCGAACATAGATCAGTTTATTGACAACTCCAACAATTACGGCAGTTGGATAGAACTCTACAACCCCACAGACACCGACATTGACCTGGCTTACTGGTATATCAGCGATGACGAGACGAACTACAAGAATTCCAGATTCCTCTCTTCCATAGGCAAAGTTCCTGCCAACGGCTACAAGACAATCTGGTTTGACCACTACTCATCCGACGGCAACTACGGTTCAGGAGCAGGCACACAGGTTCGCTTCAAACTCGACACAGAGGGCGGAAAACTCTTTATCTGCAACAAGAACCTCGAGTTGCAACTCACCGTTGAGTATCCTGCCGCCATCTCGCGCTGCTCTTATGCACGCACCGTTGACGGCGGTGACCAGTGGGCATGGTCGTCCACGCCGACACCGGGGGCAACAAACAATGGCATGACATTCGCCTCTACACAGATGGAAAGTCCTGTCATCAGCGTCGAGTCGGGTCTTTTCACCGAGGCATTCACATTCAACATAAGCGTGCCCGACGACGCCACACTCGTCTATACCGTCAATGGCTCTACTCCCACCCTGTCAAATGGCGTGCGTACATCCAGCCGTTCTTTCAAGGTGAGCGGCACTTCCGTCTACCGTTTCTGTGCTTTCGGCGACGGATACCTGCCGAGCGAGGTCATCACACGCTCGTTCATATTCCGTGACAAGGACTACACGCTGCCCATTGTCTCCGTTGTCACCAACAACGCCAACCTCTATGACGACATCATCGGTGTCTACACCGACGGCACAAACGGCATTGTTGGCAACGGTGTCAGTTACAAAAGCAACAAGAATATGGACTGGGAGCGGCCTGTAAACTTCGATTACATCACCGCTGACGGCAAGTCCGCTGTCAACCAAGAGGCGACTTTCTATGTCTCGGGAGGCTGGAGCCGGCACTGGTCACCCACATCCTTCAAACTCAAGGCAGAGAAACGCTACCAGGGGAAAAACTCTTTCAACTGTAAGTTCTTCCCCTTGAAACCGGCATTGAAGAACAAGGTGCTGGTCATGCGCAACGGCGGCAACGACACAGGATGCCGTCTCAGGGACGCCTTAATACAGCGCATACTCCTCACATCGGGACTTTACATAGACGCACAAGACTGGAATCCGTGCCATGTATTCCTCAACGGGAAGTACCATGCCTTGCTAAACATGCGCGAACCCAACAACAAATTCTACGCATACGCCAACTATGGCTACGACACAGACGAGGTTGACGCATTCGAATTCACCAATGGAGGATACAAGCAGAAAGCCGGAACGATTACCGCCTACAACCGTTGGGGCTCTCTGTCCAGTTATGCCGAGAACGAAGAGTACTACAAAGAGTTGCTCGCTCTTGTCGATATAGACGAGTATATCAACTATATGGCAGCCGAAACATTCATCGGCAGCGGTGACTGGTATACCAACAACAATAACATAAAGGCCTTCCGCTCTACAAACGACGGACGTTTCCACATGATGGTATTTGATGTTGACGACGGTTTCAGCAACAATGACATGCTCGTCAAACTAAAGTCCTACAGTGCCAACCGTCCGTCTGTCATATTCAACAATATGGCGAAGAACGCATCATTCAAGCGTCAGTTCATCAATGCCTATTGCCTTATGGACGGCAGTATCTTCACTCCCGAGCGCACACAGAGCATCGCCAACGAGATGGGAAATATCATGGCAACGCCTCTGTCCTTTGATGGAAGAGAGCCATGGAGTACCTGCAACTTTATCATTGACCGTATCAACAGCAGCAAGAGCGCCCGAATGAACAGCCTGCGCACCTATTTCTCACTCGGCACTGGGTCGTCAGTGGCGTTCAAGGCAAACATTCCGGAAGCCCGGATACTGCTCGACGGTCAGCAAGTGCCCACCAACACGTTTGACGGCACACTCTTCGCACCGTTCACCCTCAGTGCTTCCGCACCGGCAGGCTACAACTTCGTCGGTTGGCAAAAGGGTGCGACAACCACCAAGACACTTCTGAGCCGAGGGTCACAATGGCGTTACTACGACAAGGGTTCGCTCGACGGAACAGACTGGAAGACAGGCTCTGTCAGTTCATGGAGCCGTTCTGCCGCACCACTCGGCTACGGCAAGAGCGACATCAAGACCACTGTCAGTTACGGAGACAACGCAAACGCCAAGTATCCCACATACTATTTCCGTTCCACAGTCACACTTTTCTCTGAGCCAGACAGCAGCGACAAGTTCACGCTTGACTACACTGCGGACGACGGTTTCATCATCTATGTCAACGGCAAGGAGGCCGGACGCCACCTCATGCCGGAGGGTGAGGCGACCTATTCCACCTATGCCACAACCTATTGTCCGGGAAATCCCGACACAGGAACGCTCACTTTGGACGCAGGACTGTTTGTCCGGGGAGGCAATGACATCGCTGTCGAGGTGCACAACAACTCCGGCACTTCGAGCGACATCTACTGGGATGCGGCGATAACACAGAAACTGTCGTCCGGGACAGTAGTCACCACCGAGCGTGACATCACTATCGACACCGACGAAAACTGCGTGCTGACAGCCGTGTTCAAACCTGTTGCCGACGAATGTCTCGTCGCTGCCGGCTCAACTCCTGTGGTTGTAAACGAGGTGAGCGCCGCCAACAGCATCTTCGCAAATGACTATTACAAGCGCAATGACTGGATAGAACTCTACAACACCACCTCTACCGACATTGACGCAGAGGGCATGTACATCTCCGACAACCCCAGCAATCCGCAGAAATACCGCATTTCCGGCAATGGAGAGATCAACACAGTCATCCCTGCACACGGCTATCTCATCATCTGGGCAGACAAACTCGACCCACTGAACCAACTGCACGCCAACTTCAAACTCGGCAATGACGACGAGGCGAGTGTCGTCCTGACTGCCGCAGACGGTTCCTGGAGCGACCGACTTACATACATGTCACACACAGGAGAAGAGTCCGTAGGACGCTATCCCGACGGAGGCAAGCGCATATACAGGATGTCACGGCCGACTTACGAGGCGGCAAACACAATCGGCACTTACTCCGAATGGATTTCGGGAGAGGATGTCAACTTCGACGAAGAGGCATATATCACCGGCATGGACCGACCCAATGCCACGGCGGCACAACCCGGCGAGGAGTACTTCACCATTGACGGCATGAGACTTGATGCGCCACAACGGGGTCTGAATATCGTCAGGACGACCTCTTCCGACGGCATTGTCACGACACGAAAGGTTGTCGTGCAGTGACAGGAGCATTAAATCCGTCGCTCTATTTCTGTTTATTCCTATATTTTGTTACCTTTGCAAGGGTAAAACAAACTAATATATGAAGACAGACATCGAAATTGCACGCGAAACGAAATTGCTGCCCATAAGCGACGTGGCGGCAGGTATAGGAATCGGAGAAGAGCAACTTGAGCATTACGGAAAGTACATTGCGAAAGTCCCCTACTCCTCTATCGACGAGGCAAAGGCCGACAGTCACAAACTGATTCTTGTCACTGCCATAACCCCGACAAAAGCAGGAATAGGCAAAACCACCGTGTCAATCGGTCTGGCTTTAGGACTTTCACATATCGGAAAGAAAGCAGTGCTCGCACTTCGCGAGCCTTCCCTCGGCCCTTGTTTCGGGATGAAGGGCGGCGCAGCCGGTGGCGGCTATGCGCAGGTGTTGCCAATGGACAAGATTAATCTCCATTTCACAGGCGACTTCCACGCCATTACCTCCGCCCACAACATGATAACCGCCTTACTTGACAACTACATCTATCAGCACCGCGAGGACGGTTTCGCCCTAAAAGAAGTGTTGTGGAAGCGTGTGCTTGATGTCAATGACCGCAATCTGCGCGAGATTGTCACCGGTCTCGGAGGCAAGACCAACGGTGTGGTCGGGACAAGCGGATTCGACATAACCCCCGCTTCTGAAATCATGGCAATACTCTGTCTCGCCAAGGACGAGGCTGACCTGCGCCGCAGAATCGAGAACATCCTGTTGGGAATACAGACCGACGGCACGCCTTTCTATGTGAAAGACCTCGGTGTGGCGGGTGCCATCTGCGTACTGTTGCGTGATGCCCTGAACCCCAATCTTGTACAGACGACCGAGAACACGGCGGCATTCGTCCACGGCGGGCCGTTCGCCAACATAGCGCACGGATGCAATTCGACAATCGCAACAAAGACTGCCCTCACCTACGGAGACTACTGTATCACCGAGGCAGGGTTCGGCGCAGACCTCGGAGCGGAAAAGTTCATTGACATCAAGTGCCGCAAATCCGGTCTGAAACCCTCTCTTACAATCCTCGTAGCCACCACTCAGGGACTGAAGATGCACGGCGGAGTAGCATTGGAAGACATCAAGAAGCCCAACGCAGAGGGGCTTGTCGAAGGATTCAAGAACCTCGACCGCCACATCCGCAATCTACAGCAGTTGGGGCAAACCGTAGTTGTCTGTCTCAACAAATACGCTACCGACACTCTGGAAGAGTTGGCTCTCGTGGCAGAGCACTGCCGTTCTGTCGGCGTGGCTTATGCCCTCAACAACGCCTTCTGCGAGGGAGGGGCAGGTGCAGTGGAACTCGCCGAGACGGTGGTTAAAGCCATTGACGAGCACCCGAGCGACGCTCCCAAGTTCCTTTACGCCGACACTGACAGCATCGAAGAGAAGATTGAGAAAGTGGCAAAGAACTATTACGGTGCGGCAAAGGTTGTCTATACCAAGACTGCACAACGGATGATAGCACGCGCCAACAAACTCGGTGCAGCGCACTATCCGGTATGTATCGCCAAGACACAGTTCTCTTTCTCCGACGATCCAAAACGTTACGGAGTACCTGAAGGGTTCACGCTGACAGTAAGAGACCTTGTCCTCAACTGCGGTGCGGAGATGTTGGTGGCTATAGCCGGCGATATCATGCGTATGCCAGGTCTCCCCTTGCACCCGCAAGCGGAGAAAATCGACATCATAGACGGCGAAATAGAAGGTCTGTCATAACATTTTTGCGATGCCGGCAATAGGTGTCGGCATCGCAAAAAGCAAGTCAATACTTTGGTAATATTAAATAATTGCCGTAACTTTGCGGTGCTTTTGAAAATCAAGGGCTTCTTTTATTTGCTTTTGACTCGTCCTAACGGCCCCGTAGCTTAGCTGAATAGAGCGTCAGATTCCGGTTCTGAAGGTCATGGGTTTGAATCCCATCGGGGTCACAAAGCAAATATCCCCCACGTCAAAGGCACACTTTTTCCACATCAAGAATTACTTTTTACCGCTGACAGTAGAGGTCGTGTCCTTGTCGATAACCTTCTCCTGCGCCATCTTGGCAATGGCTTCGGCTTTCTTTATCGCCTCCTTGTTGGCGTCGTTGGCATCCTGTATGCGGTAGTAACCCTGTGTACGGTTTCCGCTGAAGCGCAGCACCAGGGAGTCGCCTTTCAGCATTACGATGTCCACAGTGTCATTGACCATCTCCTCTGGCGGCATCTTTCCTTTCTTGGTACTGTCGTTGCCCAACGGCATATCCATATTTTTCGCACGGCCGAGCACCAATTTGTCATTCAACAGATGCCACTGCCGATAAAGCGGAACAGGGGGATATTCCACCGGACTTTCGTCTTCCAATACCGATGAATGCCTTACCCAACCGATTGAACTGGCCTGGAAACGGCGCTTCAAGGTAAAGCCGTACTCACGCGGAACGAAGTATATGTTGCGCACAGAGTCGGGCATATTCTTGAGAAACTTCTTCTTTTCGGCTGTCGTCATGTCCTCGCTATTGCGCAATTCGGGCATTACCACATGACACCACGAACCTTTCAGTTCCTCGAGGTTTACCACCATGTCGGCCACATTCTTCGCCTTTGCTCCGGGAACAACGGCTATCCAGTCACCGATTTGTGGATTTCCCATTATCCTGCGTTGGCGTGTCGCCATCGTAATTTCATACTTCACCGGGTCGCTTCCGTCCGGCGGCAGGAGGTAGAGCACCGAGTCCGAACCGCCGTCGCACATGAGTCCGTAAACGTTACTGTCGCCCGGCAGGCGCTCTATCATGGATGCGGGTTTGTTTTCAGGCTTTTTCCCCTTGCCGTTTCCACCGCAGGAAACCATAAGGAAAGCCGACACTACAACCGCAAGACAAACATTCTTTTTCATCTGTACAAAGTCATCTGTAACGAACAACAAAGTTACAAAAATAAGGCAACGGCCACGTCATGACGCGCAAAGAATTATAATCTCTTAACTGTCGACACGTCTGTGCACATGCGAGTTAAATAGTGTTCAAAGGGATTGCCATGTCACCTAAAAGTGTTAACTTTGCATCTGATTGCGAAAACGGCAATAAAGTATTGACAAATAACAGAATTTAGACTCATATAATGAAGAAACGGATTCAGTTCAGTCTCGTTTACCGGGACATGTGGCAGAGTTCTGGCAAATTCCAGCCACGCAAGGACCAGTTGGAGCGCATTGCTCCTGCAATCATAGAAATGGGTTGTTTCTCGCGTGTAGAGACCAACGGAGGCGCTTTCGAGCAGGTAAACCTGCTGGCAGGAGAGAACCCCAACGATGCAGTACGCGCTTTCTGCAAACCCTTCAATGAGGTTGGCATCAAGACACACATGCTCGACCGCGGTCTCAATGCTCTGCGTATGTACCCCGTACCCGACGATGTACGCCAGTTGATGTACCGCGTCAAGCACGCACAAGGCGTTGACATACCGCGCATTTTCTGCGGTCTCAACGACGAACGCAATATAATTCCATCGATAAAGTGGGCTGCCGAGGCAGGCATGACACCGCAGGCAACGCTCTGCATCACCAATTCTCCTGTTCACACGGTGGAATATTACGCCGCAAAGGCAGACCTCTTCATCGAGGCGGGCGCACCTGAAATCTGCCTGAAAGACATGGCCGGCATCGGTATGCCGGGCTTCCTTGGCCGCTTGACCAAGGCTATCAAGACCAAACACCCGGACATCATCATCGAATATCACGGCCACAGCGGTCCCGGACTCTCCATGGCTTCAATCCTTGAAGTGTGCGAGAACGGTGCCGACATTATCGACACTGCTATCGAACCGCTGTCTTGGGGCAAGGTACACCCCGATGTCATCTCTGTCCGCGCTATGCTGAAGGATGCCGGATTCGACGTTCCCGACATAAACATGAGTGCCTACATGAAGGCACGCTCACTCACCCAGGAGTTCATTGACGAGTGGCTCGGCTATTTCATCAACCCTGCCAACAAGCACACATCGTCGCTTCTGCTCGGTTGCGGACTTCCCGGCGGCATGATGGGAAGCATGATGGCCGACCTCGGAGGCATCCAAGGGGTCATCAACAACCTTCGAAAGAAGAAAGGTGAGCCGGAACTTTCCACCGACGATATGCTGGTGGCACTGTTCCAAGAGGTAGAATATGTATGGCCAAAGGTAGGCTATCCTCCGTTGGTAACGCCTTTCTCGCAGTATGTCAAGAACATCGCGCTCTTCAACCTCCTCACCATGGAGCAGGGCAAGGGACGCTATGTGATGATGGACGACTCCATTTGGGGCATGATACTCGGCAAGTCCGGCAAGGTGCCGGGCGAGATTGCACCCGAGATAACAGCCCTTGCCAAGGAGCAGGGACGCGAGTTTGTCAATGCCGATCCACATACTTTCTATCCCAACAACCTTGATGAGTTCAAGAAAGAAATGGACGACAACGGTTGGGAATACGGCAAAGACGACGAGGAACTCTTTGAGTTGGCAATGCACCCAGAGCAGTACCGCAACTACAAGAGCGGTCAGGCAAAGAAGAATTTCCTTGCCGATTTGCAGAAGGCAAAGGATGCTGCACTCGGCGCAAAGGTAAGTGCCGAGGAACTGGCAGCATTCAAGCACGCCAAGGCTGATGCCATTGTCGCTCCCTGCAACGGTCAGATTCTGTGGGAGGTCAACGGTGACGGCGAGTGCGCAGCATCCATTGAACCGTTCATAGGCAAGGAGTACGCCGAAGGAGACACATTCTGCTATATGCAGGCTACATGGGGCGAACTGCTCACAGTACCTGCTGCTCTCGGCGGAAAACTCGTCGAGGTGAACGCAAAACAGGGCGACAAGGTACACAAGGGCGATGTGATTGCATACGTGGAGCGTCCGCACTGACACTGATGCACACGGCAATAATCATAGACAAATTCTATAGTGAGGAGAATGGAGCATTGCGTTCCATTCTCTTAACGCATAGTAGAATGGTGGCGGAAAAGGCTTTGCGCATAGCGGAAAAGCACCCTGAACTCAGCCTCGACACCACTTTTGTCCGTGATGCCGCCATGCTCCACGACATAGGAATCGTGATGTGTGATGCCCCGGGCATAGAATGTCACGGTTCAGAACCTTATCTGCGCCACGGCATCTGCGGCGGAACAATGCTCCGCAGCCACGCTTCCGAGTGGGGAATGACGCCTGACGAGATTGGACCTTACGCCCGTGTGTGCGAACGTCACACCGGAGCGGGACTGACAGCGGACGACATCATCAGGCAGCAACTGCCGCTTCCGCACATTGACTTGCTGCCCGAGACCCTGGAAGAGAAACTCATCTGCTATGCTGACAAGTATTATTCGAAGACACGTCTGGAGGAAGAGAAATCCTTCGACCAGGTACTTGTCTCCATGCGGAAGTTCGGAACTGACTCTGAAACGCGCTTTCTGAACCTACACGAACTGTTCAAATGAAAAGACATTCCGCGCTGTTGGTGCTGCTTGCCCTTGTAGTCTTTGCGACCGCAGGCGGACGTGGTGTGTCCGCTATCAGCCGTCTGTTCGGGTCTGATACGGCAGTTGCCGTGCGCGACACCACCGACACTGTGCTGGCAAAGAAACTCTCCACCGTGACAGGAGCAGCCGATTCTCTCGACACGCTGCTCCTCGACTCCTTACAGAAAGCCATAGCCCTGCACAACAAAGCCATTGACGACAGCGTCAGGAAAGATTCCATCAACCGCAAGAAAGCCAACGGCATAGAGTCGCCGGTACACTACGAGTCGACCGACTCAATGGTCTACCTTGCCTCAACGAGGAGAGCATACCTCTTCGGAGACTCCAAGGTGAAATACCAGAACATGGATCTTGCCGCCGAGAAAGTGGACATGAGCATGGAGGAAAACATGGTTCATGCCACCGGAGTATGGGCAGACACCACGCAGACGGAACTCGCGGGGACGCCTGTTTTCCAGATGGGACAAGACTCATACGAGAGTGACACCATGTCATTCAACTTCAAAACGAAGAAAGGACTTATCCGCAATGTGGTCACACAGCAGCAGGATGGTTATATGCAAAGCGAACTTTCCAAGCGCAATGCCGACGGAGACGTATTCCTGCAGCACGGCAAATACACCACCTGCGATGCCGAGCATCCCGATTTCTACCTAAAAATATCACGCGCCAAACTGCGTCCCGGCAAGGATGTAGTCTTCGGCCCGGCCTACTTGGTGGTGGCAGACGTGCCGCTGCCTCTCGCCGTTCCCTACGGCTTTTTCCCCTTTACCAAAGATTTCTCCAGCGGTTTCATCATGCCTACCTACGGCGACGAGTCGTCGAGAGGATTCTATCTGCGTGACGGCGGCTACTATTTCGCCATCAGCGACAAGATGGATTTGAAACTCATAGGCGAGATTTACACCAAGGGTTCATGGGGTGTCACAGCGTCAAGCAACTACAAGAAGCGTTACAAATACAGCGGCAACTTCCTCTTCAGTTATCAGGACACGCGTACAAGCGAGCGCGGAATGCCCGACTTCACGCAGACCAAGAGTTTCAAGATGCAGTGGTCGCACCGTCAGGACGCCAAGTCCAACCCCTACAGTTCACTGTCTGCGAGCGTCAATTTCGCCACTTCATCCTACGAGAGGAACAACCTCACCTCGATGTACAACCCGCAGTCGATGACGCAGAGCACAAGAACATCATCAGTCAGTTGGAGCACCACGTTCTCAAGTATAGGGCTTAGTCTCAGTTCAACTGCAAACCTCTCGCAGAACATGCGCGACTCCACCGTAGCCCTCACCCTGCCCGACCTCAACATAAGCATCTCGCGCTTCTATCCGTTCAAGCGCAAGCACGCCGTGGGCAAGGAGCGTTGGTACGAGAAGATATCCATGTCCTACACCGGACACATATCCAATTCCTACTCAGGAAAGGAGAACCAACTCATGCACTCCAACCTTGCCAAAGACTGGCGCAACGGTTGGCAGCACTCCATTCCTGTCAGCGGCAACTTCACACTCTTCGATTACATAAACGTAAGTCCGTCGCTGTCGTTCACCGACCGCACCTATATGAACAAGGTAAAACGGTCGTGGGACACCACCGCACAGGAGGAAGTGGCCGACACGCTCTATGGTTTCTACAATGTCTACAACTGGAGTCTCGCCCTGTCCATGTCGACCAAACTCTACGGAACATTCATTCCCAGCAAGCGCATACTCGGCAAGAACTTCCCGATAGAGAAGATTCGCCACGTCATAACGCCTACTGTCAGCGTAAGTTACGCCCCCGACTTCAGTGCCTCACGCTATGGTTACTACGACACATACCAGCGTACTGACGCCGACGGCAACGTGTCTTTGGTGGAATATTCCCCCTATGCCAACATGCTCTACGGTGTGCCCGGCAAAGGCAAGACCGGCTCCGTGTCGTTCTCTGTCGACAACAATGTGGAGATGAAAGTCAAGTCCGACAAGGACACGACGGGCATAAAGAAGGTCAGCATCATCGACAACCTCGGCGCTTCCATGTCGTATAACATGGCGGCAAGCACCCGTCCGTGGAGTGACTTGAGCACCCGTCTGCGACTGAAACTGGGCAAGAACTACACGTTTAACATGAATGCGGTGTTCGCAACCTATGCTTACGAACTTGACGAGAACGGCAAACCGTATGTCGGCACCCATACTGAGTGGGGCTACGGCAGGTTCGGTCGTTTCCAGGGAACATCGCAGAACCTCTCCCTGACCCTCAATCCCGAGAAACTGAAACGGTGGTTCGGCGGAAGCAAAGACGACGATGAAGACCGCGGAGAGATGGAGGAAGACGAGGGAATGGACACTGACGTGGAGTCAAACATCGACGATGACATGATAAACGCACAGAAGGGACTGCAGCGAAAGAAGAATAAAAGCGGCAAGGCAGAGGTCGACGACGACGGCTATATGCCCTTTTCCATGCCGTGGTCTCTCACCTTCGGCTACGGCATAACCATGCGGGAGAACACCTCGGGCAAGTTCAACACCCGCACAATGCGCTATCCTTACAAGTTCACGCAGACCATGAACGTGTCGGGAAACGTGCGCTTGGCAGAGGGATGGAACATCAGTTTCTCCTCCGGCTACGACTTTGACAACAAGAAGATAAGCATGACGACGGCATCGCTTCAGCGCGATCTGCACTGTTTCTCCATGTCTTGCTCCATGGTGCTTGCCCCCTACACGAGTTACAACTTCTCGTTCCGATGCAATGCCGCGACCCTCACCGATGTGCTTAAATACGACAAGCGCAGCGGATATTCAAATTCCGTGAAATGGTATTAGTATCTTTTTTTCTCGTCATCGCCGGACTTTTCAGCCTCGTGAAGGGCGGTGACATCCTCATCGACGGATGCGTGGCACTGGCGAAAAGGGCGAAGTTGAGCAACATGGTCATAGGTATCGTGGTGATAGGCTTCGGCACCTCCACGCCGGAACTCCTCGTCAGCACACAGGCGGCGATAGTGGGCAGTTCGGGACTCGCCATTGGCAATGTAGTGGGCTCAAACATCGCGAACCTCGCACTCATCCTCGGACTGACATCCATCATAAGTCCTCTCCCTGCCGACAGCACCGCCCTGCGGCGTGATCTCCCCTTTATGGTTTTCGCCATCATCGCTCTGGTCGTGGTGGGAATGTCGGGCGACATCTACAGGTGGGAGGGGTTGCTCTTCATTCTGGCACTTGTCTCCTATATGGCATACCGTGTAAGGATGTCGAGGAAGTTGGAAAAGGCGGTCGGCAGCACCGCTTCCGCTACGCCAGACGCGCCGTGTATGTCACTACGGAAAGCCCTTT
Organism: Bifidobacteriaceae bacterium; assembly: GCA_963627025.1. Lineage (GTDB taxonomy): Bacteria > Bacteroidota > Bacteroidia > Bacteroidales > Bacteroidaceae > Prevotella. The sequence goes on from CAVFZF010000016.1 coordinate 29,866, forward strand.
TTGTTTCCGCATGCTCCATTATCACCCTGATATTCGGCGCCAATATGCTGATATTCGGTGCTTCCGACATCGCCAGGACACTCGGGACAGCACTCGGAGCGGAGGCTTCCGCCATGGAGAGAATTATCGGACTGACTATCGTAGCCGTAGGAACATCGCTGCCCGAACTCACCGCCACTGTGATGGCAGCACGCAAGAAACAGGCAGACATGGCTCTCGGCAACATCATCGGCAGCGTTTCCTTCAACATATTCTGCGTCATCGGAGTGGCATCGGCAGTGTGCCCGATACGCAATTCCGCCCAAGGATTCACCTTCGACTACCTGCTCATGTTCGGCGTTGCCGTGCTTCTGAGTGCCGTACTCTACTCACGCCACAGGATAACACGCAGTGCCGGATGGACACTGACGGTCATCTATATACTCTACATCGCAAGAACATTACTCGTCATACAATCCTGACACAACACCACAGACATGGATTTAATAGAAAGATTCATCAATTACACCAAGTTTGACACACAGTCCTGCGAGGACTCCACCACCACCCCATCCACCCCGGAGAAGCAGATGCGCTTTGCAAAGTACCTCTGCGAGGAACTGAAAGACGAGGGACTGGAGGACGTGGAGATGGACAATCTCGGCTACATATACGCCACTCTGCCCGGCAACCGCAGGGAGAACGGCATCCCGACCATAGGGTTCATCTCCCACTACGACACCTCTCCCGACGCTTCGGGGGCTGACATCAAAGCACGGATTGTGGAAAACTACGATGGAGGCGACATCACGCTCTCACCCGGAATAGTCTCCTCGCCCAAGATGTTCCCCGAACTGCTGGAGCACAAAGGCGAAGATCTCATCGTGACCGACGGCACCACGCTGCTCGGAGCCGATGACAAGGCCGGCATAGCGGAGATAGTGCAGGCCATGAGATACCTCAAAGAGCATGACGAGATTCCCCATGGCGACATACGGATAGCGTTCAATCCCGATGAGGAGATAGGCTTGGGAGCACGCCATTTCGATGTCGAGAAATTCGGATGCGACTGGGCTTACACCATGGACGGTGGCGACCTCGGCCAACTGGAGTATGAAAACTTCAATGCTGCAGGGGTCAAGATTACCGTGAAAGGAGTGAGCGTACACACGGGATATGCCAAGGGCAAGATGGTGAACGCCTCGCGCGTTGCCGCCGACCTGCTCGACATGATTCCCGAAACCGACCTTCCCGAGACCACGGAGGGCTACGAGGGATTCTATCACCTCGTCAGCCAGACCAGTTCCACCGAACAGGCGAAGATGTATTTCATCATCCGCGACCATGACAAGGACCACTTCGAGAACAGGAAGAAGTTCATGCGCGAGTGCGTGAACCTGCTCAACGAGAAATACGGAGCAGGCACTGTCACGGCAGACATTTACGACCAGTACGCCAACATGAAGGAAATCATGGACGAACACCTCCACATCATCGACATCTGCCTGCAGGCTTTCCGTGAGTGCGGAGTACCTGCCAAGGTGCAACCCATACGCGGAGGCACCGACGGAGCGCAACTATCGTTCCGCGGACTGCCCTGTCCCAACATCTTTGCCGGCGGTGTCAACTTCCACGGTCCCCATGAGTTCGTGTCAGTGCAGGTGATGCACAAGGCGGTGGAGGTCATTGTCAAGATATGCGAAATCGCAGGCAACTACAACAAGTGACACTCACAACAACACAGAAACCTTACATTCAACTTTAATATAAAACAGTTTTAACAGGATGAATTTTATTTCCACAAAGAATCTTAAGGGAGATGTTACAGGCGGAATCACCGCCGGAATCGTGGCCTTGCCGCTCGCCTTGGCGTTCGGCATACAGGCTTTTGGCGGTGTCAACGACCCGTCGGCTGCCAGCATCGGAGCATTGGCAGGTCTTGTCGGGGCAACGTTGCTCGGCTTTTTCGCCGCTTTGTTCGGCGGCACACCGTCGCAGATAAGCGGTCCGACAGGCCCCATGACGGTCATCACCGCCGGTCTGGTCAGCGGAGCATGGGCGGCTTCGGGCGGCAACATATCCACTGTGCTCATCACTATGTCGCTGTCGGGCATCTTCTGCGGACTTTTCCAGATACTCTTCGGTGTCATCAGGATAGGCAAACTCATACGTTATATCCCCTACCCCGTGCTCTCGGGCTTCATGAGCGGCATCGGCGTGATTATCATCTTGCAGCAGATCTATCCGCTCATGGGACTGAAATCGCCCGTCCTCGTGGTTGACATGATACTCAAGTTCCCCGAAATCATCGCCGGAGGCATCTCCGTCGAGGCACTCGTTCTCGGCCTTGCGACAATCGCGATAATAGTCTTTCTGCCAATGGTGATAAAGAGCAAGAGTGTGCCTGTGACCCTCGTGGCGCTCGTGGCCGTCACTCTCGCCGCACTGCCGCTGGGTCTTGACGACAGGTATATCATCGGCAACATCCCCTCGGGACTGCCCATGCCGTTCTTCGCCAACCCCTCCATCGACCTCGGAGGCATCGACTGGCTGCAGGTACTGAAGCAGTCTGCCATACCCGGACTGACCCTTGCCGGACTGGGTTCTATCGACACACTGCTCACATCGGTCGTTGCCGACAACATAACCAAGACCAAGCACAACAGCAACAAGGAACTTATAGGCCAGGGCATCGGCAATGCCGTGGCAGGACTGTTCTGCGGAATCTCCGGCGCAGGTGCCACCATGCGTACCGTCGTGAACGTCCGTTCGGGCGGCAGCAGCAAGATTAGCGGCATGATACACTCCATTCTGCTGCTCGCCATCCTGCTCGGTCTGGGCAGCCTTGTCAAGTTTGTGCCGCTGTCAGTACTCGCCGGCATCCTCATAACCGTGGGTTGGGGCATCATAGACTTCCGTGGTTTCCGTGACCTTAAGCACATTCCCCACGACGATGCCTTCGTTCTCATCGTGGTATTCCTCACCACCGTGTTTGTCGATCTGCTCACCGCGGTGGGCATAGGCATGGTTATCGCCTGCGTTCTGTTCATGAAACGCGCCAGCGATCTTGTGGAGAAGAAATACGAATCCCACGAAATCAACGGTTTCGACAAGGAGAATCCATGGCCCGACGAGGCAGGTATGCCGGAGGAAGCCAAGCATACTGTCTATGTGCAAAGACTTGACGGACCTGTCTTCTTCGGCTCTGTCACACGCTTCAAGGAGGTGATGAACGATGTGCCGGCAGAGGCCAAGACGGTGATCATACGCATGAAGAACGTGTCGTTTATGGATCAGTCGGGACTCTATGCCATGGAGTCTGCCGTCACAGACCTGAAAGAACGCGGCGTGCAAGTGCTGATGACAATCGTACAGCCGCAGCCCCGCTACATGCTGTCCACCATGGGCTGCATCCCGGAACTCATTCCCGAGGACTGCATCTTCAAGACTTTCGAAGACTGCACCGACTATCTCCGCAAGTCAATGGAGCAGAAAGCGTAGGCTGAAACTGCCGTTCCGGCAGTCCGCAAACGGTCTTTTCGCAACGGCACATCGGTCGTGGTACGACCGAATACCGACCGTGGTACGCACGAATACCGACCGTGATACGGTCGTACCACGGTCGATGTACGACTGCAAATACTGTGTTTGCGCACCGCCATAACGGCGTTATCGGAAAACAAGAGAGGTGAACATCCGCCGGATGTTCACCTCTCTTGTTATGCTGCAACCGCCAACCGGGGTTGCGTGTCAGGTTCCGATTAGTCCTGAACCTTGATTCTTACGTTGCGGTACCACACGTCGTCGCCGTGGTCCTGCAGTGCGAAGTAACCGCCGTTCTTGCCCTCGTTGATCATGAGGTCATAGGCTGCGGGGAACTCGCCGTCCTTTGCGAACTTGCTGTTGTCAAGCATTTCCTTCCATTTCGGTGTCCACAGGTGATACTCAAGCACCTTCTCGTCGTTCTGGTAGTGGATGACAGTACCCTTGAAGACAACGATCTTCACCTTGTTCCACTCGCCGAACGGTTTGGAGTTCTGCGGATTTGCCGGTATCATGTCATAGAGGGAAGCGGACTTGCGGTTGCCGTCGACACCGAGTTGAGCGTCGACGTGGTTGTCATTATCGAGCACCTGGTACTCCGAGCAGGACTGCCAGATGGGCAGATACTCGCCGTCTTCACCCTTGGCTTCCTGTGCCAGATAGAATATACCAGAGTTTCCTCCCTTGGAAATCTTGTACTCCAGTTCGAGAGTGAAGTTGGTGAACTTGTGTGCGAACAGGAGGTCGCCGCCGCCTTCAGCCTGAGCCTCGCCAGTGCCAGAGCCTTTCAGGTGGATAGTGTTGTCCACGTTCTCCCAACTTGCAGGCACTTTGTCCTGACCGTAACCGCGCCATCCGTCGAGGCTTGTACCGTCAAACAGGATGTAGTAGCCATCCTTGTCGGTCTTGAGTTTTGTCAGGTCATACTGCGGGTTCTCCACTATTTCAGCCTTGACGGACTGGGTAGTGTCTGCCGGAGCGCAGGCACAACTGCCGCAACCGCAGTTGCAGTCGCATTTTTTCTTTCCTCCACACGCCGTAAGCAACAGCAGGCTCGCGGCGAAAAACAATGTTTTCTTCATAAATCAGTTTTAATTATCAGTTATAAAAAATCTTTCAGGTAATGTCTTGTCAGCGCTGCACCGCACAGGATGCCGCCCGAACGGTGCAAAGATACACCTTTTTCGGGGTAACGCAAAGGATAACATTCCACATAAAACGGCTGTTTACGGGGAAACGGGGCTTTATTAACAGGATTTAATAAAGTGGCGTCGCACCCTGTAACAAACGGTTAACATCGGTGTAACCTTTATGCAACAACATCTCAATAACTTTGCCGCCGAAACCAAGAGACGCTATTATGAGATACTGTATGTTACTGGCGGCGACGTGCTTTTCCCTTTCCTTGTGGGCACAGACCGGGACAGAGGAAACGGAAAAGGAAGTTTTCCCGGTGGAAGTGCACGGAACGCTGCGGTCGAAATACGAATACCAGACCGAAGAAGGCGAGGGACGGTTTGAGGTGCGCAACGCACGCATCAACGTGGAGGGCAAACTCTCGAAGACGATAGACTACAAGGCAGAGATTGACCTCTGTGACGAGGGGGCGATAAAGATGCTCGATGCCTACACGAGACTGAAACCCGTGGAAGGGCTGAAATTCACCGCCGGCCAGTTCAGAGTGCCGTTTACTATCGATGCGCACCGCTCTCCCCACAAGCAGTATTTCGCCAACCGCTCGTTCATAGCCAAGCAGGTGGGCAACGTGCGTGATGTCGGTGCCTCACTGGAGTACACCATTGACGCCGGTTTTCCCATTGTTCTGGAGGCCGGTCTCTTCAACGGCTCGGGACTGACCAACCAAAAAGACTACTGGACCAAGGAGGTGAACTATTCGGCAAAGGCACAGTTTATGTTGCCCAAGGGGTTCAACGTGACGCTGAGTGCCCAGAAGATAAAGCCCAGCGTGGCGATAATGATGTACGACGCAGGTGCTTACTGGAAGAACGACTCATGGCACATAGAGGCGGAATACCTCTACAAGCACTACGGAGAGAACGCCTTCAAGGACGTGCATGCCGTGGATGCCTTTGTGAGTTACGGAATAAAGACAGGCAAGAAAGCCGTACAGCGCATCACCCCACTGGTGCGTTATGACTTCATGACCGACCACAGTGACGGCACAATGAATGACGAGGGGAAACTCACAACCGACGATTACCGGCGCTCACGACTGACGGGCGGCGTGACGATAAGCCTGAAAAAACCGTGGACAAGCGACATACGCATCAACTACGAAAAGTATTTTTACCGTCCGGGAGCGGTTGTCCTGCCCTCGGAGAGGGACAAGATTGTGGTGGAAGTGATGACCCGTTTCTGACACAGACACATTATGCCATGACACACAACACGAGGGAAGGCATCCCCCTTGACGGAGGATGCCTTCCCTTTTAGCCTGTAGCGTTGTCAGGCGAGCAGCCTTTTCACTATCTGGGAGATTGTGCCGCCCTCCGCCTTACCGGCGAGTTGCTTCGATGCAATGCCCATAACCTTGCCCATTTCCTTCATGGATGTGGCTCCGGTCTCGGCGATAATGCCCTTCACAACCTGCTCTATCTCTTCCTCCGAAAGAGGTTTCGGCAGATATTCCTCAATGACTGCCACCTGCTCCAGTTCGTGTTCCGCCAGGTCAGCACGGCTCTGCTGCTCAAAGGTAGCCGCCGACTCCTTGCCCTGCTTGGCCAGTTTCTGCAGTATCTTGAGTGCCGCATCGTCTGTCAGAGTGTCGTTTGCCCCCGGAGCAGTCTTTGCCTCGAGAAACACTTTCTTGATGTTTCGCAATGTCTCAAGGCGCACTTTGTCGCGTGCCTTCATTGCAGCCTTGATGTCTTCTGAGATTTGATCGTAAAGCATAACCTATATTTTGTATTTAGAGTTCTCTCTCATCATGGATTCATCTGCAAATATAAGAAAAGGAATCTACATTAGGAAACCATTACTCTACAAATTAGTTATATTTAGCACTGGCAGGAGATGAAGCGCCAGATGTTCGCAGACAAGGGTAGTCACAGCAGGTGCAGTGCCCTCAGTTTCTCACTCACTGACAACACGTTTCCTACTTGAAAGATTTACGTCCATAACAAATGCGCCCTGTAAAGGCAACTGCATAAATACCGGTATGATATCATGCCGTTGCCACTACAGGGCGTCAACAAGAGAGAGAGCCGGTTACTTTGTAATCTTCACCGTCTTCTGACCTGCCTTAACTACGTACACACCATTGCTGAGACCGGCAAGCGAGATGCTTGTTGAAGCCTTTGCGGACTTCACGACAGCACCGTCAGCGGCATAGACGCAGAGGTCTGCCGGAGCGGCAACAGTGATGTCATCGCCGTTACGCACGATTGTCTGTGCCTCGTCTGCCACCTTGCTGATGCCTGTAGAGGTCTTGGAAAGGCATTTGTAGGTGTAGGACAGACCGTCGGTGCCATACTGAACAACGACATAACCGCTGTTTTCTGTCGCTGCGGTGACGTATTCTGTAGCCTCTTGAGCAGTGAAGTCACATGTCGCCAGGTCTACCGTGTATGCCAAAGGAGCGATAAACGCACCGCTGGCAGCAACCTCCGCATATCCAGAGACACACAATGAAGAGCCGTCAAAGAACAGTCCTGTCATGACTTCGGCATTGTGTTCCGCGTCCTCCTCGTCATAACCGCTTGCCTTGGCAGCGTTGAGAGAGAGGTCAGAGAGGTTCAATGACGCCACGAACATATCGCAACCGCCCTTGTACTCCAGTCCACCGAAGAGACCGCCAACATTGAATGTGCCGGCAACATAGAGTTTTCCGTCATAGACGAGCATCTGGTCTATGTCATTGAGAATATTTATACTTTCCGTCGCTGTGGTGTTGTAAACCTTGACAGCGGTCTTGTCGCCCTCGACACGGGCAAAGATGAATGCATGTTCACTGGTTCCAAAGCCGTCATCAGCCAAGGCGATGGTTTCCGTACCGGCTGCTGTAGTCAGGCCAAGAGTACCCACTCCTGTAAAGCCAGCGTATACAACACCGTTGTCAACAGTGAAGTTTACATTCTCCGCCTGATAAGCAACGCCATATGAGATTCTGTCCGATGCACCAAAGAAAGCCACCTTCGCAGCCGAACCGAGGTCGGAGGCATTGAGCGAAACGATTGCAGCAGAGTTGAGATCTTGATACACATAGTCATAATAATTCTCATAGCGGTCCTCGATGGTGAGGTCTCCTATTGTGACAGCACCTCTGCTCAACAGGGAGAAGTAAACCTTGTCTCCGTCAACCTGAATCTTGTTTATTGTGGCAGTAGGCTCGTAAACTGGAAATGCCTCACCTGTCACAATCGAATAGTCGGCAGTCGGAACAAGTGAAATCGCTTCTTTCACAACACCGTTCTTGTCATATTTCACGATGAAAGAGGAGTAACGCGAGGTGTTCTCGACATCGCCATCGCTGATTGTTTTGTAATCACCGTGGGTGCCAAGGACGTAGGCCTCTGCGGCAAACTTGCCTGCCGCATAGATGTTGCCCTCTTCATCGGTGGCAACTGCGGTGAACACGGCATTGCCGTTGATACCTGTCACCCACTGTTTTGCGCCTTCGCCGTCATATTTGGCGATAAACGCATCGTTGGCAGTAATGCCTGCGAAAATGCTTGTACCGAATGTAAAGGCATCCTGAAGGCTGTAGCGGCCTGTCACAACGGTGTTGTTGTCGGAATCAAGTACCATTGGAGCACTCCGTACATAGTCGGCGGCCGCGCCGACAGTGGTGAGATTGTCTGTCCACACCTGTGCATTCGCACTCAGTGACATTGCAAATGCAATGACTGCAAGAAAAGTAAATCTCTTCATAATCGTCTGATTTTAATAACTAAAAAATAAAAAATGTACTCAAATATCGTGATTTCCGGATTGTCACTGCCACTTTTCCAAGTCTGGATTAGCCTCAACTGCCTCGGAAGGGAAGTTTATCGTGTAGCGTGAGTCGCCCTGAGCGAGAGTGTAGGTGGCATCGCCATAGGTCTTGACAAGACTGGGCTGGGTGGTGCGGCGCAAGTCAAACCAACGGTGTCCCTCGAATGCGAGTTCGCGTGTGCGCTCGTCATAGATAGCCTGAAGCAACTGTTGGCTGTCCATATCGTCGAGTTCGGCAGCGTAGGCAGTGTAGTTGGATGCCGTGTAACGTTTCTGCATGAGCATCTTGAGCCATGTGCGCGCATCATCCATACTGCCGAGTTGCGCCGCCGCTTCCGCCGCCGTGAGATACGCCTCGCCCGTGCGCAGGGAGCAGACGTTGTCGTCGCTCGCATTGATACCCTTCTGCAAGGTGAACGATGTGAGAGTCGCCTGACGGAAATACTTGCGCTTGCGCTGGTCACCAGTACGGTAGAAAGCGTTGACAAAAGCCGATGACGGATTTCCTATGCGCGAGTAACCTGCCGTCATCACTTTCTCCAAGGCAAGAATGCTCTCCACGGACTTGTAACTGTTGGGCTGTAGAGAGGAAGTCTGAGTGAGGTCTTCGAGTTCCCCATGCTCCTCAATGACGGTCTTGGCAGCATCGAGTGCGTTTGCCCAATCACCTTTATATATATATACGCGCGCAAGAAGAGCATCGGCAGCCACCTTTCCGAAGCGGTAATTGTAGCCTTCTTCCCATGTGTCGACATTGAGATGGTTCTCCGCCTCCTTTATGTCGGCAATCACCTGGACATAAACCGTCTCGAGAGAACTGCACGTCAGTACGGCATTTACATCCGCCTTGAGCGAGAGGGGGATGCCCCTCGTTGTGGCAGGAGTGCAGTTCGTGTAGGGTGCTGCATAGAGGTTGGCGAGCAGGAAGTGACAGTAGGCACGCATCATGTACGCCTCGCCCACGAGTTGTTCCACCTCACCGGCAGTGGCATCGGTGATTTGCTTCTGGTGCTCTATTATGTAGTTGGCGATGTAAATGGCGTGATAATAGCGTCGCCACCCGAAAGACGAAGTGGTGCTCTGGCGGTTCAGGTCGTTCCACGCCCAGATGTCGAAATAGGAATTGTAGTCATCGCTGCTCGTGGTGCTGGCAGTCAGCGACATCTCGTCAGAGCGCAGAGTAGCGAGTCCGCGGTCTTCGGGGAAGTTTTTGTATTCGTAGGTGAGCAACGCACGGTATTCCTTGCCTGTCTTTGCTATGACCTTGCCTGTGGGAGTTATGTCCAGAAAACTGTCACAACCGCAAATCATCACGGCAGACAAGAGGAATGCGAATAAGCGTATTGTTTTCATTGTTTGCAATCTGCCTGTTTTGTTAGAAATTGACGTTCACACCGAAGATGAAACTCTTGGCTATCGGCTGTGCGTAAGGGTTGCCCATGGTCTCCGGGTCGAGATAGTTGTTGTAGTCGCTGGCAATGACAAAGAGGTTGCGTGCCTCAAGCGACAGCGATGCACTCTTGATGCCTATGATGCCAGTCCACTGCGCCGGCAGTTTGTAACCGAGGCGCAGGCTCTGCAGACGGATGTAGTTGCAGTCTCTTATCCAGGTGTCGAGCATACTGTAGAGGTTGTACTCATTGTACTGCACATACTCGCGCGGACGCTCGCTGCTTGTCATCAGTTTGGCAAACTTGCCCGAAGTGTTGTCAGCAGTCCACCGTGAGAGAATGTCGCGGTTGGTGTTCAGTCCACGGTCAAAGTTCGCGGGGTTGTACGAGGGTTGCACTCTCACCTTCATGCCGAGGTTGTAGGTGAAGTTTATTCCCAACTGCCAGTCCTTGTATTTGAACGTGTTGATGAAACCGCCAGCCACCTTCGGGTCGGTAGTACCCATATAGGTGTAAAGGTTACGCTGTTCTTCGGCCGACAGGGTGCTTGCTCCCGCAGCGTTGAGTTTGAGGAGTTCGGTCGCACTGACCTTCTGTCCGTCCTTGGTCAAGAACAGCGGATAGCCATCGGAATCAAGTCCTGCGGTCTTCAGAGCGAAGAGTGCACCGACAGGATAGCCCTCACGGCTGGGGTAAGTGGCGTTTTGTGCCACCGTCTCCTTTATCACTTTATTGCTGTTGAAGCCGATGTTTATGTTGGTCATCCAAGTGAAATCACGAGTATGGATGTTGCGTGTGCCGAGAGCAATCTCCACTCCGTCATTGTTCATTGTGGCCCAGTTGATGGACGTGGAGGCAAATCCCGTCTCCAGAGGCAGCATCTTCATACCGATGAGATCAGAACTGTGACGGTGGTAATAGTCCACTGTCAGCGTCACGGCATTGCCGAGCACTGCCACGTCAAGACCCACATTGACATTCTCCGTCTTTTCCCACTTCAAGTCTGGATTGGGTGCTGTCTCGCTTTTTATCACGTCTTCGGTGACACCGGGCAGTATGGTCATGCGGTCGAATGTGCCGATGAGATAGGGGGAAGTGCTCTTGTCTATGTTTCCCTGTAGTCCATAGGAAGCGCGGAGTGCAAGATTGTCGAGCCAGGAGATGTCCTTCAGCGGTTTCTCCTCCTTGATGCGCCACAGACCGCTCACGGAATAGAGCGGCAGATAGCGGTATTTCTTTGCCACGCCAAAGACGTCGCTGCCGTCGAAACGCACGCTGCCGCCAAAGGTGTAGCGGTGGTTGAAGGTATAACTGCCTGTCGCAAACCACGACACATAGGCATTTTCCGTCTCCGTCTCCTGGTGCAGAGGATAACTCTCAGCCCAACTCTGGCTCGGGAAGACCACCGGCTGCACGGTGAGCGTGCGACGGTCATAGCCGTAGGCAACGGAGTAGATGGAGTTGTCATTGCTGTGGCGCACCTCTGTTCCGAGCATCAGTCCCACATTGTGGATGTTGCCGAAGGTCTGGTTATACTCCGCCTGTGCCTTCCAAGTCCACTGGTTGCTGTGGTATTCTGTTGTCTTGTGCATACCTCCGTCGGGCAGGAACGACTTGCGGCTGCCGTCAGTCTGCACATACTCGGTGTTGAGTTTCTGCTGTCGCATGGCGTATGTACTCTCACCTGCATACTTGCTTAGCGAGTAGGAATCGAGTTGATAACCAAACTGCGACGTGAGTGTGAGGAAATGGTTGATGCGCAGTTCCGCATCAAAAATTGCCATTACCGAACGGTCACGGCGTATAGACTCGGAGTTGGCACGTTCCTCGAAGATGTTGAAATCGAGCGACGAGGTCTCCTTGCCCTGCACATTGGTGTCATAGTTGTAACTGCCGTCCTCGGCGTAGGGCAGGAAATAGGAGTTCGCAAGGCGCGAGTAGTACACGGGGTTGGTGAATCCGTTGGTATCGGTAAGATAACTTTTCTGCTTGCGTTCGTTGGCAAACACACTCGCTCCTACCTTCAGCAGACTGTTGATGCGATAGTTTGTCTTGAGCGTGATGTTGTATCTGTGATTGCCGACACTCTCCACATTGCCTTCTTCACCCGTGTAACCGACCGACGTGTAGTAGTCTGCGCGGTCGCTTCCGCCCGACAGGCTCACGTTGTATTCCTTGTTAAGGGTGTTGCGGAAGAGTATGTCGTTCCAGTCGGTATTGTTCTGCCGCAACTGGTTAATCTGTGCTTGCGCCGCGGGACTGAGTGCTTCCCAGCCTCCGTTCTTGTAGGCTTGGGTCTCGCCGAGCGCACTGAGAATGTTGGCAACACCGCCCTTGTTCTCACGGTAGGTGTAGTCCGAGGCGAGCAGCCCCAGTTCAAGGTCAACCTTCTCGCTGCTGTTGAGCAGGTTAAGACGGTCGATATTTGCCTTCGGTGAGAACGTGAGTTTGCCCGAGAAGTTTACTGTCGGTTTACCCTCCTTACCCTTCTTGGTGGTGATGACTATCACTCCATTGGCGGCACGCGCGCCGTATATGGCGGTGGCAGCGGCGTCTTTCAGCACCGTAATTGTCTCTATGTCCGACGGACTAAGTCCCGCAATCGACGTCTGATAGATGTTGTCGATGTCCTTGAGGTCGTCAATGGCAGGAATGTCAGTACCCTCCATCGGTATGCCGTCGAGCACCCAGAGAGGTTCCTGAGTGCCGTAGATAGACGCTGTTCCGCGTATGCGAATCTTGACAGGTGCGCCCGGAGCACCCGTCGACGTCACCGACGACAGGCCGGCAATCTGTCCCGACAGAGCCTGGTCTATGTTTGTCACCGCTCCAACAGTCTCGTCGGAAATCTTCAGGGTAGATATTGATGCCGTGAGTTTGCGGCGATCTATCTTCTGGTAGCCTGTAACCACCACCTCGCTGACGGCCTCTGCCTCCTGCGTAAGCACCACCTTGTAGTAGTCTTTCTCCGCTACGAGTTTCACCGTACACGGTTCATATCCCAGATAACTCACAGTCATGGCGTCGGCACTGCCCGAAACAGTGGCGGAGAACTTGCCATTGACATCGCTCACTGCGGTGTGTACCCTCTCTCCTGACTTTGTAAACGTGACGGTTGCTCCCGGCAACGGAGAGTTGTCTGAGTCGTCCTCGACGACCACACCGCTCACTGTGCGCTGCTGTGCACACACTGCCGATGCGGTGAAAAGCATGAGGAAGAGGAGTATTTTTCTTGTTTCTTTCATTCGGTTTCGTTTGGTTGGCTTTATTTTGTCTGTTGTCCGAGAGCCGTCTGGATGCGCATTATCACGTCTTCATAGTGCATCCGTGTGGCGGTGTCGCCGCTCTGCCGACGGCTCTTCAGAAGTTTGAGTATGCGTGTGAGTTCGCCACGCTTCACGCTTATGGCGTCGCTGTTGCGCAGGGTCTGTGTACTGCCGAAATCAAGGGTACGTGACGATGTGCTGAGTTCACGGCACGACAGTCCCCAAATGGGGTCTTCCAACATGGACGGAGCGTCAAACAGGTGCTTGTTGAGTTTCACGCCCTCGCCCTCGGCGGCGGCTGTGATGAGCGCATCGACAAAGTTTTTCTGCATCGCACGCTCCATTATGTCAGGCGATTTGCCCGATATCGTCTTGGCGAAGATGTGTTTGTGAAGTATGTCCATCATCTCCAAGGCGGTGAACGCTTCGGTGGCGTTCTGCTGTTCGTTGGCTGACATCCTCATCAGACGGTTGTTGTCAAGCAGGTCCCACAGCATATAGCACTGCTGGTTTTTGAGTGCATAGTCGGGAGACTGCTCCTGCACGCCGAGCGGAGTATCCCTGTTGAGGAACGTGTAGTCGGAAAGCGGCGTACCGAAGAGCCATTCCGGATATGTGAACACCTCGTCGAGCAGGAACTGCACGGCTCTCTGCTGGCGTTCCTTCTCCACAAAGGTGAATGTCTTTCTGCCGTCGTCAATGGTGGTATTGTCAATATAGATGCCTCCGACATTGGCAAGCACATGATAGAGGAACAGATTCCACTGGGAAATGACAGCCCGATAGAGTTTCGAAGCCTCATCGTAACTCTGCCCGGCCTCACCTGTGCGTGTCCAGTCTACGATGTGCGGCATGATGCGCTTCAGGTTCTCTATGCCGTAGGCTGCCGACTTCATTGCATCGTCACCGAGGTCTTCGCTGAGTGCCCGTGGGTCTACTGCCGTGCGCTGGCTCTGCGCCTCGCTGTAGCGGTATTCCTTTCCATTGTGCCGACGGAGGAATGCCGCAAGTTCGGGACGTGCTTTTTCCTCGTCAGGATACCACCTGTAGCCCCACTCTATCGCCATAATGTCATAGCAACCGATATGCGGACTGACTACAGTAACTCCGTCACCGGGTTGCGCAACATAGTTAAAACGGGCATAATCCATGATAGACGATGCCGTGCCACCCACGCTCTTCATGAACGAATCCGAGCGGAGCGAGTCGGTAGGCCATGCGTTTGACGCTATCATGTTGTGGCGCAGACCAAGCGAATGGCCCACTTCATGACACGCCACGAAACGTGCGGCCTCACCGACAAGGCTGTCGGGGAGTGCGTATTGCTGTGCTGCCTTGTTGTAGGCTCCAGTCTGCACCGTTATCCACTCGCGCAACAGCGAGCGTACATTATGCCACCATATCACGTCGGCTTCCAGTATCTCACCCGTACGGGGGTCGATTGTGGACGGTCCCATGGCGTTTGCTTTCTCCGAAGCATCGTATGTTATGACAGAGTAACGCATATCGTCGCCCTCCGCCTCTATGCTGTCGGTCATGTCATAGGCACGCACCGCATTTTTGAAACCGGCTTTCTCAAACGCCACATTCCAGTCGGTGACGCCTTGTTTGATATGCTCCCGCATATAGGCAGGTATCGCCTGGTCAAGCCAAAACACTATAGGCTTCACCGGTTCGACAAGTTCTCCTCTCATGTAGGCGGCGGTGTCACTCGGTTCGAGCCGCCACCGGGTGATGTAGCGGGGGCGCTCCACCTCCTGCTGAGTGTCGCCATAGCGGAGTGCAGACGTAGTGAAATAGCCCACACGCTGGTTCTCACGGCGGCGTGCCATAGGCTTTTCGGGCAATAGCACGAGCGAGCTGCTGACCACAACGGTAACGTTAGTGTGGTCGTTTCCCTCGTGCACCACGGTCGTAAGTTCCGACGTGGCGGTCACATTGTTCTCAAAAGCCTTTATGTCGATGATGTGCGAAAGTTCGCTCTCGGCGGAAGTGCCGAGGTTGATGTTGCTGAACACGTCGTTGAGACACTTGTTCTTGCCGTTGAAGAGGTCGTTTACCTTGACCACTACAGTGCTGCTGTCACCCGGCACAGCCTCCACCTTGAGTGCCGCGATGAGCGGATCGATATAGTTGTTGGCAACGGAGCGCGCCATGACATCGGCGCTGTCTACCTCGGGAGTGACACGTTGCTGGCGCACAGACACGAGTTTGCGCGCCTTGTCCCATTCGAAACGGATGCACTGGTTCTCGTAGTTGACACCACGGTTTACCCCAGCCTCATTGAGTTCGGCAGGTACCTGCTGCAGTTTGTTGCTCACAAGGAACACACGGTTCATGAGTTTCACCGGTATCTCGAGATAGAAATCGGCGTCCTTGTGTACGACGTTCATCACCCCGGTCACATTCACCGTGTCGCTGCCGGTCAGTTTCTTATAGTCGGAAACAGGCTGCTCGACAGTCTTTTTCTTCTTTTTCCACAGAAATCCGGGCTTGGCCTGTATGCCGGAAATGCCGTTTCCGGCAATGCCGATGCTGGAAACGAGCAAAACTACAAGTATCTTTTTTGTCCTTTTCACAATAAAAGTGGTATATCAGATTTTGTTTTTTGACATTATTATATATAGTCAATTGCAAAGTTATACAATTATTTCACAAACACACCTCATTACCATACACTTTTCGCATACAACCCCTTATAAAATAGCATAAAGCAATATTTCACGCCAAAAAGCATCCGTTTTGCAAACGAGCACAAAAAAAACTCCCACCGAAGCGGGAGCATAGGTTTTACCCTTCGGCAATTACTGCCTTATTGTGATAAGATGTAGGAAATCTTATTACTCTGAGTGCAAAAATAAAGAAAAAGGTCTGTACATCCAATAAATCTTTGTACTTTTATCATGAATTTAACATTAGACTAATCTAAAAGCCGCAACATGGAAAAGATTTTGGGCATTGACACCGGTACGGACAGCCTCGGCTGGGCTATCGTGGAACGTGAAGGAGACTGCTGCCGTCTCATCGACAAGGGAGTAAACATATTTCAGGAGGGCGTAAAGGAGGACAAAGGCATTGAAGCATCAAAGGCTGCCGAGCGCACACAGTACAGAAGTGTGCGTGTGGGTTATTACCGCAGGAAACTGCGAAAGGTGAGGCTGCTGCGCATAATGAGCGACAACGGGCTTTGTCCGCCCCTCTCAAGAGAGCAACTTTCGCAATGGCGGCTGAAGAAGATATACCCCGACTCGGAACTGTTTATGGCTTGGCAAATGACAGACGACAAGGAAGAAAAGAATCCTTACGCCTACC
The DNA here is from genome assembly GCA_963627025.1 of Bifidobacteriaceae bacterium. Taxonomy (GTDB): domain Bacteria; phylum Bacteroidota; class Bacteroidia; order Bacteroidales; family Bacteroidaceae; genus Prevotella. The sequence continues at coordinate 46,310 of CAVFZF010000016.1, forward strand.
GTCACCGTTGCCTGCACGACAAACTGGACCTGACAAAACAGTCTGACCGCTACATACTGGGGCGTGCAATCTATCATATCAACCAGCGACGCGGTTTCCTTAGCAACCGGAAAGATCAGGGCGGCGACGATGACGGAACGGTAAAGGCATCCATTGGCGACCTTTCCGCAAAGATGCAAGAAGCAGGGTGTGAATATCTCGGCGACTATTTCCACTTGCTCTACGGCAAGGGAGAGCGCATACGCAAGCACTACACGGCACGCAACGAGCACTATCTGGCGGAGTTCCGTGCCATCTGCAGCAAACAGCGCCTCGACGCAAAGTTGGCAAATGCACTTGAACACGCTATCTTTGACCAGCGTCCGCTGAAGTCACAGAAAGGTCAGGTGGGACATTGCGCGTTTGAAAAGAAAAAGACAAAGTGCCCGGCTTCACATCCCCTATACGAAGAATTCCGCATGCTGGCTTTCCTCAACAATATCAAGGCGAGCGTAAACCAAGAACCACTGCGCCCGCTGACCGAAGAAGAACGGAGCAAGGTGATGCCGCTCTTCTACAGGAAAACAGACTTCAAGTTCGAGGACATCGCCAAGAAACTTGCACCGAAGAAGCAGTATGCCTACATAAAAGACAATCCGCAGATGACCTGGTGCTTCAATTACCCGATGGACACGCAGGTGTCATGCTGCCCCGTGACATCACGTCTGAAAGACATATTCGGCGACAACTGGCTCGATGCGGTGTGCGAAGTATACACCTTGGGCGAGAACAAGAAGAACGGAACAGTGAAGTCACGCCTGCAGATACTCAACGACGTGTGGCACGCACTGTTCTTCTTTTCCGACAGCGACAGGCTTGCAGAGTTTGCGAGAACACGCCTGCAACTCGACGAAACGGACGCCGAGAGATTCAGCGAGATACGTCTGCCGTCAACCTATGCGTCACTCAGCCTGAAAGCAATCTGCAAAATCCTGCCCTATCTGCGCAGAGGCATGATATACTCCCACGCCGTTTTCATGGCAAACTTAGGAGAAATCATGCCGCGATACGAGTGGAACAATCCTGAAATGCGCGAGGTGGCGATAGACAAAATCACCGCTACGATGCTGGAATTTGACCCTAAGAAGAATGAAAAAACGTTGGAAAGTCACATCAAGAAATACCTTGAAGCACAATACGGCATCACAGGCGAGGCAATGGAGAAACTCTATCACCCGTCGATGACAGAGGCGTATCCACGCCAGGAATCCAACGATAAAGGCATCTACCAACTGGGGTCGCCACGCATAAGCAGCGTGCGCAACCCGATGGCGATGCGCTCCATGTTCCGTCTGCGCAAACTTGTGAACCGTCTGTTGGCGGAAGGCAGGATAGACGAACACACGACAGTCAACATAGAATTTGCCCGTGAACTCAACGATGCAAACAAACGCAAGGCAATAGCAGCCGACAACAAGGACAACCAAAAGAAACGTGACGAGGCGGAAAAGCACATAAAGGAACTGTACCTGCAGGAAACCGGGAAGACCATAGAACCGACAGAAACCGACATACTGAAGTTTCTCCTATGGGAAGAACAAAACCACCAGTGCATCTATACAGGCAAAGCCATTGGGCTGGCAGACTTCATCGGGAAAACGCCGAGGTATGACATAGAGCACACGATACCGAGAAGCGCAGGCGGTGACAGCACGAGAATGAACCTCACTCTGTGCGACAGCGACTTCAACCGCAATGTAAAGAAGACAAAACTGCCCAGTGAACTCAGCAACCACGACGAAATCCTGCAACGCATCACAGAGTGGAAGGAAAAATATGAAAGTCTCAACAAGCAGATAAGAAAAATCAATACACGGGGAGCAACGACAAAAGAGGCTAAGGACAACATGATACAACGTCGCCACAGACTTGCCCTACAGCGTGACTACTGGCGTGGCAAATATGAGAGATTCACCATGACGGAAGTTCCCGAGGGCTTCAGTCGCCGACAGGGAACGGACATTAGTGTCATCTCACGCTATGCCCGGCTATACCTGAAGTCAGTCTTCGAACACGTCTACACAGTGAAGGGCATCGCCACATCCGATTTCCGCAAGATCTGGGGGCTGCAAGACATTTACTCGAAAAAGGAGCGCATCAACCATGTGCACCACTGTATCGATGCCATTGTCATAGCCTGCATAGGGCGTGGAGAATACGCCCGACTGGCACAATACTACCATGACGAAGAGAACCACCGGTGGTTCGGCACGACAAAAGCGGCATTTGCCAAACCCTGGCCCACGTTTACGGAAGACGTGAAGAAGGTGGAAAACGAGATACTTGTGGCGCACTACACTCCCGACAATATGCGCAAGCAGGGTATCAGACGCATCTATGTGGGTGGCAAAAAGGTACAAGTAAAAAGCGATGCAGCAAGAGGGTCGCTGCACAAAGACACCTACTACGGAGCAATCAAAGTGGACGGCACGGTCAAATATGTGCAGAGGAAAGCACTGGCAAGTATGGAGGAGAAAGACTTGAAAAACATCGTGGACGATACGGTAAAGGCTATCATCATGAAAGCCGTTGCCGAGAAGGGATTCAAAGAAGCCGTTGCGGGCACTATCTGGATGAATGAGGAGAAGCAAGTACCCATAAAGAAGGTGAGATGTTATGCCACACAGGTTACAAATCCGCTGCATATCCGCAAACAAAGGGATGCACGGAAAGACTACAAGCAGAATTTTCATGTCGTGAACGACACCAACTACATGATGGCGATATACATCGGCCAAGACAAAAAGGGCAAGGAGAAACACGACTTTGAACTTGTCAACACAATAGACGCCGCATATTACTATAAAGCAAGCAACGACAGGGAAAGCAGCGGAAATTGCCTTGTGCCACAAAAGAGCAACGCCAACGGCTATCCGCTAGCCTACACCTTGAAAACAGGAACTATGGTGCTGCTATATGAGAACACACCAGAGGAAGTGTGGAATGCGAGCAAGGAGGAACTGTCACGCAGATTGTATAAAGTGAAAGGTCTCTCCGCTTCGAGAATCAAGCAGAAAGACAAGACCTACATTTACGGTATTATCACGATGATATTTCATGAGGAAGCCCGTAAATCAGACCAGTTGAAACTCAAAAAAGGCGTTTATAAACAGGACGAATCGTTTAGGCCTTTGATAGCAATGCAGCACACACAACTCAGAGCCCTTGTTCAGGGTTATGATTTCGAGATTAACGAGTTAGGGGAAATAAAACTGACAAACAAGTAAGAGGCATATGATAAAGCAGACATTATTCTTCTCCACACCGGTAGTCCTGTCGCTGAAGAACTGCCAACTGGTGATTTCGTGGAAAGACTGCACCGACAAGGTGACGCGTCCGATAGAAGACATCGGGTGCATAATACTGGAAAACCAGATGATAAGCATCACTCTGCCACTGCTCAACGAATTGGCGAAGAACAATGTTGCGGTGGTTTTGTGCGACGGCAGTTTCATGCCGACCTCTATGCTGATGAGCCTTGACTCCAATGCCATCCAGGGCGAGACTTTCAAACTGCAACAGGCGGCAACAGAACCATGCCGCAAACAGGCGTGGAAACAACTCATCGAGCAGAAGATACGCAACCAGGCGGCACTGCTCAATAAGTTCGGCAAGGACGGCAACACACTGCGTCCGCTCTACATGAACGTGAAGAGCGGTGACAACGACAACCGTGAGGGGGTGGCGGCACACATCTATTGGCAGCGCCTGATGGGCGGTGACTTCCGCCGGGAACGTGAGGGTTGCGTTCCTAATCAGATGCTCAACTATGGCTACTCCATTCTCCGTGCTGCCGTAGCGAGGGCTTTGCTCGGCTCGGGGTTGCTCCCCAGTTTCGGCATATTCCACAGGAACCGCTACAATGCTTTCCCTTTGGCAGACGACGTAATGGAGCCTTACCGGCCATTTGTGGACGAGATTGTGTATGGCATCTACGAAGCAGGAGGCACGGAACTAACGAAAGAAGTGAAAGCAGAGTTACTCCGACTGCTCAACTGCGACGTATGCATCAGAAAGGTGAGGCGTCCGCTACAGATAGCACTGACCATTACTACCGCCTCGCTGGTGAAGTTCTACAAGGGGGATGTAAAGAAACTGGCTTTGCCGATAATGCCATGACAGAAGAAAGACTTAATGCCTATCACATCATGTGGCTGTTCGTATTCTTTGATTTGCCTGTAAAACAGAAGAAAGACATGAAGTCTGCCGCCCTGTTTCGCAAGAATCTGGAAAAGGACGGCTTTGCCATGATGCAGTTCTCTGTGTACATACGACATTGCGCTTCACACGAAAGTTGCGATGTGCACATCAAGAGGGTAAAATCATTACTGCCCGAATCGGGCAAGGTAAGCATACTTTGCGTTACGGACAAGCAGTACAGTAACATCTACAACTTCTGGGGTAAGCCAAAGAGTATCAGCCAAAGCAAGATTTCAAAAAAAATCATTAGCGAACCGATACAGTTAGAATTTTTTTAGTACATTTGCACGGGAAACGAGCCTACACTACCATTTCTTATGGATATTTAAGCACGCAGGAGCGCTGTAAAACAGCGTTTTAAGCAACATAGGTTGTGGTTTGATGTAGGAAAACAATAGGATACAACAGACCACTGACAATGCCACTAGCACCGCCAGTTGTGGTTTGATGTAGGAAAACAATAGGATACAACTTGCGTTGCTTGTTCATTGTAATTCTCATAGTTGTGGTTTGATGTAGGAAAACAATAGGATACAACTTAGTAATATGATTACACCAATTGTAAAAGTTGTGGTTTGATGTAGGAAAACAATAGGATACAACTGGTTGCGCGACGCGCGTTGTAAGTGAGAGTTGTGGTTTGATGTAGGAAAACAATAGGATACAACTTCCTTGTGCGCCGAAAGTTCTCGGTTGGAGTTGTGGTTTGATGTAGGAAAACAATAGGATACAACATGAAAGATGTTTTTGTTTTTCACTGCAGCGTTGTGGTTTGATGTAGGAAAACAATAGGATACAACTATTGCGGAAATTTGCCGCCAAGTAGGAAGTTGTGGTTTGATGTAGGAAAACAATAGGATACAACTTTCCAAGCAAGTGGTTTGTCACGGAGAGTTGTGGTTTGATGTAGGAAAACAATAGGATACAACAATGTTGTACTTGTACGTATTTGTATCTAGTTGTGGTTTGATGTAGGAAAACAATAGGATACAACACCGTGGACGAGCGTATGGCGGAGTGGCAGTTGTGGTTTGATGTAGGAAAACAATAGGATACAACACTTTGGTTTAAGTCTACCACTTCGCATTGTTGTGGTTTGATGTAGGAAAACAATAG
>CAVFZF010000017.1:0-48724 GCA_963627025.1 Bifidobacteriaceae bacterium
TACTGAAAGATGTTGAGATGTCGTATAATCCGGGGCACAAATTGTTGGACGAGGCGAAACTTTCTGTCAGAAGCACCACTTCGGGTACGGATTTCGTGAACGATATCAGCGAGAAGGGACTTGGCGGAGTGGTCGGAAAGGATGCCGCGGACCGGTATATACACGGCAGTGTCGGCAAAGCGGAGGAACAGGCGTTTACATTTATGCCTCCGGATTATATCCGAAGCAGTCCAATTCACGCTGACTGCTGCGCCAGTCCTTGTCCACTTTGACGAACGTCTCAAGGAAAATCTTCTTTCCGAAGAACTTCTCCAAAGCCTTGCGCGACTCGGTACTTACCTTTTTGAGAGCCACGCCCTGGTGTCCTATGATTATCCCTTTCTGCGAATTGCGCTCAACATATATCACTGCGGAGATTCTGATGAGCGTTTCTTCCTCCTTGAAACTCTCCACACGCACTTCGACCGAGTAGGGTATCTCCTTGTCATAGAAGAGCAGTATCTTCTCACGGATTATTTCCGAAACGAAGAAGCGCGCCGGCTTGTCCGTCAACTGGTCTTTGTCGAAGTACGGAGGCGAGTCGGGAAGCAATTCCTTTATCCTGTTGAGCAGCATGTCAGCACCGAACTTGTTGAGTGCCGACAGCGGCAGTATCTCGGCGTTGGGAAGCAGCAAGTGCCACTTCTCAACGATTCCGACAAGCGATTTCTGGTCTGTGAGGTCTATCTTGTTGATGAGCAGCAGCACCGGAATGGTCATCTTCTGCACCTTTTCCAGAAACTCCATGTTCTTCTCGGGTGTCTCCACCACGTCGGTGACATAGAGCAGGATGTCCGCATCGGCAAGTGCACCCTCGGAAAAGGCGAGCATCGACTCCTGTAGTTTGTAGTTCGGCTTGAGCACGCCGGGCGTGTCGGAGAACACTATCTGCATGTCGTCGGTATTGACTATGCCCATTATGCGGTGTCGGGTAGTCTGTGCCTTGAACGTGGCAATGCTTATCCGCTCACCGACGAGCAGGTTCATCAGTGTCGACTTGCCCACATTGGGGTTGCCTACTATGTTGACAAATCCCGCCTTATGCATTCTTCTTCCTCATCTCACGCCACTCCTCGCGGCTCATGGTACCCTCCTTGTAGAACTCGGCAGGACTTTTTGCCGCTTCCTTGGCGCCGTCATAGCCCCATACCATGTAACTTGCTCCCCATGAGAAGCCTGCTCCGAAGGCGGTGAATATGAGTTTGTCGCCTTTCTTGAGCAACGGTTCAAACTCCCACAGACACAGTGGCAGCGTACCGCCGGAGGTGTTTGCCATGTGGTCGATGTTGATCATCACCTGCTCCTCTTCCAGTCCGAGGCGGCGAGCCACGGCGCTCTCTATGCGCACGTTGGCCTGATGCGGCACGAGCCATGTTATGTTCTCCTTGTTGAGACCGTTGCGGTTGGCTATCGTCTCCACCGCATCGCTCATCTTGGTCACGGCGTGCTTGAACACGGTACGGCCCTCTTGGTACACGCAATGCAGGTGTTCGTCCACCGTCTTGTAGGTAGGCATCTGGGCCGAACCGCCTGCCGCCATGTGCAGATTGTCGTAACCCTCGCCGTCAACACGCAGGTAACTGTCCACCAGACCCACATCTTCCGTGGTCGCTTCCATGAGCACTGCCGCTGCACCGTCACCGAAGATGGGGCATGTGTTGCGGTCTTCATAGTTGGTCATGCTCGACATCTGGTCACCGCCAACGATGATTATGCGCTTGTGGCGACCGCTGCATATCAGGCTTGCACCCACTTCCATGGCATAGAGAAAGCCCGCGCAGGCTGCCTCCATGTCAAATCCGAAAGCGTTCTTCAGTCCCAACCGTCCTATGAGAAGAGAGGCCGTAGAGGGGAAATGGTAGTCTGGCGTAGTGGTGGCGCAGTAGACTGCCTCTATCGTGTCGGGGTCCGCCTGTGTCTTGTCGAGCAGTTGGCGCACGGCACGCTCCATGAGATACGATGTGCCCGCACCCTGTTCGGGTTTCAGTATGTGGCGTGTCTTCACGCCGATGCGCTCCATTATCCACTCATCGCTGGTGTCTACCATGCGCGACAGTTCATCGTTGTCGAGGATATAGTCGGGGACATAGCCTCCAACACCGGTGATTACTGCGTTTATCTTTTCCATTTTTGTTCTGCTGTATGGTTATATACAAAAAATACTTGAACGGAATCATCCTGAAAACGATACGGCACGACACCGGCGCACACTGCGTTGCGCACACTGCCATCCGCTCTTTTCCAGCAATTCTATTCAAGTACCGCAAGTCATGAGCGCTGAATTATTCAGCGAGCTCCTTTACGATAGCGACCTTACCGCGGTAGTATCCGCAAGTAGGACAAACCGTGTGGTATACATAGTAGGCTCCACAGTTTGGGCATACTGCCAGTGTCGGGGCAACGGCCTTATCGTGCGTTCTTCTTTTAAGTGTACGAGTCTTCGACTGTCTTCTTTTAGGATGTGCCATTTTTTGTTATGTTTAATTGTTTCTAATTTCCGTTCAGCAGTTCCGTGAGTTTGCTCCAGCGCGGGTCTACCGCCGCGTCTCTGTCATCGGAAGAGGCTTCCGCACGGTCATCACTGCCTGTGATGTAGCCGGTCATCTCCGCATTGCACTGCCCCTCTTCATGCGTGTGGCGCATCGGCAGGCTCAGTGTGACAAACTCATACATGAGCCACGACACGTCTACCACGGGGTTGTCCTCGTCGACAATCAGCAGGTCGTCGTCCTCGGAGCTCTCCTCCCCGAACTTCACCACCAGCCTGTTGTCTGTCGAGACCGGCAAGTTCATGTCGTCAAGACACCTGTCGCACGGCACGGTAACAGTGCCCTCGATGTGGAAATCGAGTTCATGAAAAGCGCCCGCAGCACGGACTGTCAACTTACAACTCAGGTTCCCTTTCCTTATGTCCGACGATGGGAATGACGCGAAGAAAGTGTCATCGAGAGCGTAATTATAATAGGTATATTCCCCATCCAACTCTCTCAGGTCTATATTGAAGCCCACGTCACTACACATTGCGAGGTGCAAAGTTACTAATTATTTCCGACTTCCAAGCAAGGGACGCCACTTTTTTCACTTTTTCAGTTCGATACGGAACGTCGTGCCCTTGCCTATCTCCGACTTCTTCACCCATATCCGTCCCTTGTGGTATTCCTCCACGATGCGCTTGGCGAGCGAAAGCCCCAGCCCCCAACCGCGCTTCTTGGTGGTGAAACCCGGGCGGAAGACCGACTGCAGATCCTTTCTGGCTATGCCCTTGCCCGTGTCCGCCACCTCTATCGCCACCATGTCGGGTCTGTCGTCCACGGTTATGACAATGCTGCCCGACCCTTCCATGGCGTCGACAGCATTCTTGCAGAGGTTCTCTATCACCCACTCAAAGAGCGAGACGTTGAGTTTCACTATCACGGGACCGCCCGGCATGCGGCACTCCATCTTGACTTTGCTCGACGTGCGGCGGTCCATATACTCCGTCACATGCGCCAGCATCGCCGTCAAGTCCGCCGGAACCGGTTCGGGCAGACTGCCTATCTTGGAGAAGCGGTCGGCTATCAGTTGCAGCCGGTCGACATCCTTGCCCATCTCGGGTATCAGTTCGTCGTCGGGATAAGTCTCCTTCAGCACCTCCATCCACGCCATGAGGCTCGAGATGGGAGTGCCCAACTGGTGTGCCGTCTCCTTCGACAGGCCCACCCACACCTTGTTTTGCTCCGCCTTCTTCGACGTGAGCAGGGCGAAGACAGCCACGACCACGAATATCAGCACCACCCCGAGTTGCACGTAGGGATATGCCACCAGCCGTTTCAACATGAGCGAGTCGTCGAAGCAAACGTCTATATACTCGTCGCCGGGGTGCTCCTCGTCGATGACTATACGGATGCTGTTGCCCTTGCTTTTCATGTAACGCCCCATGTCGGCGAGGTAAGCCAGACTGTCGGCATGGCACGAGGCGGAGATGCGTATGTTCCTGCACGTCTCCACATTGCCGTGGCTGTCCATCACCACAATGGGTATGAGGTCGTTCGTGTCGATGACTTTCAGCACGAGATTGAGGTCTGTGTTCTCGTCGGCACGGTTGAGCGAGCGCATCGCCTCCGCCCATACCGCCATCTTGTTGCGCTCCTGTTCCTTCAGGTCACGGGTCAGCGCACTCGACACGAGCAGCGAAGCCACGGCTATCACCACGGCTGCCACCACGAGCACAATCTTCACTTGGCGTATGCGGTCTGTCAGTTGCATCATCCTGAATATAACGCCGCTTCCGCCATTTTATTGCATCGGCGGCGCCACAACTGCCATCACGCCGCACGCGGACACCGTTTTAGCGGTATACAAACACCGTTTTAGCAGCACGCGGACACCGTTTTCATGGCGGCACATCAGTTGAAATACGACCGTACATCAGTCGTGGTACGCTTGTACATCAGATGCGGTACGGTCGTACCTCAACTGATGTACCGCTGCAAAAGCACCGCTCTGACACCGCAAAAACACCCTTCCGATGCCGCCAAAGCACACCTTGCGGGCTAAAAGATGTGCGCCCCAGCATGGGTTAACCGAAGATTTTCCGTAACTTTGCCGATGTGTCGGATGCACCAAAGCCAACCGAAGGAGACACAACGAAAATGACCAAAAACCTCTCGATACTGATTCCCACATACAACAACGAGTGTACCGCACTTGTGAAAGCCCTGCGCGCACAAGCCGAACGGCTGCCCGACACGGAGTGCGAGATTCTCGTTGCCGACGACGGTTCCACCGACCAGGCTACGGTAGAAGCCAACCGCTGCATCAACAGCATGGCCGGCTGCCGCTACATAGAGAGGACTCAGAATGCAGGAAGGGCCATCATACGCAACTTCCTGGCGCAGGAGGCGAAGCACGAATGGCTTCTTTTCATCGACAGCAACATGGAGGTGACAAGCCCCGACTACCTTTCACGCTATCTTGACAGTGCCGGGTGCGACGTGGTCTACGGCGGCTACCGCATCAAGACCGGACAGAAGGCTCTGCGGCACAACCTACGCTACATCTTCGAGACCGCCGGCACGCAGAACGGAAACGCCTCGCTGCGACAGGCAAATCCCTACGGCGACTTCCACACATCAAACTTCCTCATCCGCCGCAGCATCATGCTGGCACACCCGTTCGACGAGCGGTTCACGTCATACGGCTATGAAGACGTGCTCTTCGGCAAGGTGTTGAAGGAGAGCGGCATTCCCATTCTGCACATTGACAACCCCTTGGGCTATGACAATTTCACCGACAACGCCTCGTTCACGGACAAGACCGAGGAGGCGTGCCGCACGCTTTACCGGTTCAGAAACGAACTGCGCGGCTACGTGAGACTGCTCGACCTCGCCGAGCGTCTGCGGTCCTGGCACCTGCACGCCGTCTGCCGGAAACTCTACTCCCTGTTCGGTGCGTCACTGCGGCGCCGTCTCACCGGGAGCAAACCCGGCATTCTGCTGTTCAACACATACAAGTTACTGTATTATATCCACTTGTCCTGACACGCCCCGACACCGTCCGCAGAAAGGAAATCTTCGCCTCGCCGAACAAAAAAAGCACGTCTTATTTTGTCAAAACAGATATTTGTCGTAACTTTGCATCCGCTTTGTGTGGCATCGTGCGCCGTTGCCGACAGATGACAGCAGAAAAACAATAACAAACAGTAATATAAATCAGAAAATGAAAAAAGGTATTCATCCAGAAAACTATCGCCCCGTCGTATTCAAGGATATGTCCAACGGCGATATGTTCCTCTCAAAGTCTACATGCAAGAGTAATGAGACAGTAGAGTTTGAAGGCGAGACTTATCCAGTAGTGAAGCTTGAAATCTCCAGCACTTCACATCCTTTCTACACAGGAAAGAGCAAGTTGGTAGACACCGCAGGTCGCGTCGACCGCTTCATGAGCCGCTACGGAAAGCTCAAGAAATAAGCCTTTCTACATATATTCATATATAAAGAAGACATCAAGATGTGCCCAAACGTAGTTGCATATGCGTTTGTGCACATCTTCTTTTGTATAAAAACGACAGCACAATGGAACACGTTAGATGTTTGATTATCGGCAGCGGCCCGGCAGGATACACCGCAGCCATATACGCAGGGCGCGCCAACCTGCATCCGGTAGAGTACTGCGGACTGCAGACAGGCGGCCAGTTGACACAGACAACAGTGGTGGAGAACTTCCCCGGATATCCCCAGGGAGTGGACGGCAACCAGATGATGACGGACCTCAGGCAGCAGGCTGAGCGGTTCGGAGCGGACATCCGCGACGGCATCATCACCAAGGTGGACTTCTCAGAGCGTCCTTTCCACCTGTGGACAGACAACGGTGACGAGATGGAAGCCGAGACCGTGATAATAGCAACAGGCGCTTCGGCAAAGTATCTCGGACTGGATGACGAGAAGAAATACAACGGCATGGGCGTGTCGGCATGCGCTACCTGCGACGGATTCTTCTACCGCAAGAAGACCGTTGCGGTGGTCGGCGGCGGCGATACCGCCTGTGAGGAGGCTCTATACCTCGCCGGACTCTGCAAGAAGGTCTACATGATAGTGCGCAAGAACTATCTGCGTGCTTCTGACGTGATGCGCCGCCGGGTGGAGGAAAACGACAAGATAGAGGTTCTCTACGAGCACAACACCCTCGGCCTCTTCGGCAATGACGGTGTGGAAGGCGCTCATCTGGTGAAGCGCAAGGGCGAACCCGATGAGGAGAAGGTGGACATAGCCATCGACGGATTCTTCCTCGCCATAGGCCACAAGCCCAATACCGACGTATTCAAGGAATATGTCGACACTGACGAGACGGGCTACATCAAGACCATCGACGGCACTCCGCGCACCAAAGTGGAGGGAGTGTTCGCCGCCGGAGACTGTGCCGACCCTCACTATCGCCAGGCTATCGTGGCGGCAGGATCGGGCTGTAAGGCTGCACTCGAGGCGGAACGGTTCCTCAATAAGTGACACTGCGCCATCCCGCACACCGCCTCACGGGAGGCAAAAAGGACAGAATCAAAACGAAAGAGATATGAACAGAACTTTCACATCATTAGTCAGAATCGCACTGTTTGTAGCGTTGTTGGCAGTGCCGACCTTTGCCATGGCTGACGATATGCCTTGGGTCGAGTGGGACGAGACCACCAAAACGCTGACCTTCCATTACGACAGCAACTACGAGAGTTGTTCCAATGCCAAGTACACGCTGAACAGCGGCACGGAAGATCCGGGGTGGCTCCTTATCGGTTACCCCGACGAAGAATCCTCTGCAAGCACAGACGAGACCGAAGACGACGCGTATGAAAATTACAACGGACCGGAAACAGTGGTTTTCGACAGCAGTTTTGCCAACGCGCGTCCCACGACTTGCTATAGTTGGTTCATGGATATGATAAAACTGAAAAAGATAGAAGGGATTGAGTATCTCAACACTTCTGAGGTCACAAACATGGCAAACATGTTCAATGGAGCACTCATAATACCGTCCATAGACCTGAAACATCTCGACACAAGCAAAGTTACTGACATGTCGAACATGTTCGATGAGTGCTGCGAAGTCCGGTCTCTGGATCTAAGCAGTTTCGACACGAAGAACGTCACAGATATGTCGTGCATGTTTTTGGGTTGTGATTCACTTGAGACTATTGACTTGTCAAACGTTAATGTCGAGAAAGTGACAAACATGGAGTATATGTTTGCATATTGCAGGAATATAAAATCACTGGACTTGTCAATGCTCAATACGTGTAGCGTAACCAGCATGGATGGTATGTTCTATGGGATGGACTGCATCAAATCCATAGACCTTTCCAATTTCAACACGTCATCAGTCACGAAGATGGCACTCATGTTTGCAAATTGTCCCTCCCTTACTGAATTGGATTTGTCGGCTTTCGACACCAGGAATGTGAGGTCTATAGAGAATATGTTCCTTGACAGTCCGCTTAAAGCCATATATGTCGGCGAAGGGTTTGACATGTCAAAAGCCACAGGAAGTTATGTATTTGGCAACTGCAAATTCCCCAATTACGATGAGAGCAAACTGGGAGCAAGCATGGCAAACTACACGGACGGCTATCTCACACTGCGTCGCCATTTCACCGTAGGCGACAGGCAGTACAACGCAGACGGACTGGATGCGGTGTGCAAGGCCCAGGTCGAAATCAATGACACGGAGGTGCTGTCCTCTGACTTCACGTTTACATTCTCTGGCGAAGGGTCTGCGGTCTATTCACGCGAGGTAAGCAGTGCGTGGTCTACACTATGTTTGCCTTTCGCCTTTGAGGCTTCCAAACAGGACGGCAACGTCAAGTACTATGAGGTAAGCGAGGTAGGTTCAGACATTATAAAGGTGAATGAAATCACAGGAGAGGTCGAAGCAGGAAAGCCCATACTTGTCTACACCACAGACAAGAGCATCATTGTCCTGGGGAAAGGGGAAACTCAGATTGCACTCCAGCCTGTTGCCGATTCCTACATGGTGGGCTCTTTCACCGAAGCGGCTGTTGACGCTGCCGACGGCAACTACATCATCTCCAAGGACAAGTTCTGGAATGCCGGTTCGCTCCTTGCCGAGTCCAAGGCGGAAGCGATAAAGATGGCACCATACCGTGCCTACATCAAAACCGCCGGAGGCAGTGCCAAGGCTGCCAGTCTCGACATTGTTGCCGACAACACCGACGGCATAGGCGGCATTGATGCGGAGGATTCCGGCAACATCCTCGACGGTGCCACTCCCTACGACGTGCAGGGGCAGCGCCTCAACGCACCTGTAAAGGGGCTCGTAATCGTCAAGAAGGGGAACACGACACGGAAGGTTCTCTTTCAGTAATGGCAGTAGGAGCAGCGCCATTGCGGCGCACCAAAAGGTGACGGCGTTCGGGCTGTAGGCCCAGATGCACATAGCCCAGAGCAACGCTCTGGGGAAACAATACGCCAAGACAATATTGCGCCCTGTAAGGGCAACTGCATCATATCGCTTTGATTCTTCATGTAGTTGCCCTTACAGGGTGTCGTTGATTTTGCGAAATCATATCCCCAGGGCGTTGCCCTGGGCTATGTGTAGTTGCCCCTTCGGGGCGTATGTTTCGGAAACACCGCTCACATATTGACGAACTCCGGGGTATATGTACCCGCCCTTCGGGGCGTATATTTCGGAAACAATACCCGCACATTGACGAACTCCGGGCTATATGTACCCGCCCTTCGGGGCGTATGTTTCGGAAACAATGCCCGCATATTGACAAACTCCGGGATATGTGTACCCGCCCTTCGGGGCGTATTGTCTTGAACACACTACTATCCCTTTGACAAACCATGACTTATGTGCGCCAGCCACTCCTGTAAAGAGGTTTGTAATCGTCAAGAAGGGGAACACGACGCGGAAGGTTCTCTTCCAGTAATGGCAGTAGGTGCAACGCCATTGCGGCACACCAAAAGGTGACAGCGCTCGGGCTGTAGGCCCAGATGCACATAGCCCAGAGCAACGCTCTGGGGAAACAATACGCCAAGACAATATTGCGCCCTGTAAGGGCAACTGCATCATATCGCCTTGATTCTTCATGTAGTTGCCCTTACAGGGCGTCGTTGATTTTGCAAAATCATATTCCCAGGGCGCTGCCCTGGGCTATGTGTAATTGCCCCTATGGGGCGTATGTTTCGGAAACACCGCCCGCATATTGACAAACTCCGGGATATGTGTACCCGCCCTTCGGGGCGTATGTTTCGGAAACACCGCCCGCACATTGACAAACTCCGGGGTATGTGTACCCGCCCTTCGGGGCGTATGTTTCGGAAACACCGCCCGCATATTGACAAACTCCGGGATATGTGTATCTGCCCTTCGGGGCGTATGTTTCGGAAACAATGCCCGCATATTGACGAACTCCGGGCTATATGTATCTGCCCTTCGGGGCGTGGTGTGTTGTTCACTTCCCTTTCTCCGGGCGAACAATGCTGAGTCCGAGGAACGTTATGCCGCCGTTGACCATCAACAACTCATATCCGAAACGGTAATCCCACAGAGCCGACGTGGTGGAATCGAGCGCATAGCAGAGCAATGACGACGCTATGCAAATGGCAGCGACGACGGCAAGGGGCGTCTCACCGCCACTCCCACTGTCCTTTTTCCTGCCGTGGCAGGCGGCATAGAGGAACAGTCCCAACAGAGGACCGTAGGTATAACTGCACAACGTGTAGATAGCGTCTATCACGGAAGTGGTGCCCACGGCATCCACAGCGAGGATTACACAGGCGAAGACCGCCGCCACCGTGATGTGGACACGCTTCCTCAACCGTTCGTCATCGGGACTTTTGCATATATCGATGCACCATGATGTCGTCATGGCGGTAATGGCGGAGTCGGCACTCGAGAAGGAAGCGGCGAGGATGCCCACCGTGAAGAACACCACGACAGACTGTCCCAACAGTCCCGAAGCGGCAAACATGGGCAGCAGTTCATCGCCTTTGGGTATCGCCATGCCACGCTGTTCGCACAGCATCGACAGCAACACGCCGAGCGAGAGGAACAGAAGGTTGACAGGCACGAACGCCACTCCGTAGGTACACATGTCCTTCTGGGCGTCACGGAGCGACCTGCAGGTGAGGTTCTTCTGCATCATGTCCTGGTCGAGACCGGTCATCACGATGACTATGAAGATGCCTGACAGGAACTGTTTCCAAAAATACTGTTTCGACACGACATCGTCAAACTCAAACCACTCCGACCTGCTGTCGGCGGCAATGGCACGCACAGCCCCGACAAGGTCGAGGTTGAGGGCATCCATAACATGGTATATGATAAGGCAGAGGGCTATGAGCATGCACGCCGTCTGGAACGAATCAGTCCACACGAGGGTCTTTATGCCGCCGCGGCGGGTGTAGAACCATATCAGGAGAACGAGTGCCAGCACCGTCACGAAGAACGGTATACCGACGCTGCCGACAACATATCGTTGCAGGATGATGCACACCACATAGAACCTGACCGCCGCTCCCATCATCTTCGACACGAGGAAAAACAGTGCGCCTGTCCTGTATGCCCCTGTCCCGAGACGGTCTCCGAGCCACGAATATATGGTCGTGAGCCGCAGTTTATAATAGACAGGGAGGAGCACAAACGCCACTGCCATATAGCCGAAGACAAAGCCCAGGCACGTCTGCATATAGTTCATGCCGATGCTGTTGACCATTCCGGGCACGCTGACGAAGGTAACTCCCGAGACGCTTGCACCGATCATGCCGAACGCAACCATATACCACGGCGAACGGCGGTTGCCGCTGAAGAAGGCGGAGTTGTCCCCACGACCCGTGACAAGGCGGCTGTAGAGGGTCAGGACGACAAAATAGACAAGGAGAGTTGTTATTATCAGCATCGCGTCACGACTGTTTTCCGTCCTTCATCTCACGCAGTATGCCCACCGCATCCTTCACCGTCGCCACGGCATTGACACGTATCAGCCTCCTGCCTTTCACCTCGCGTATGTCGCAACGGCGTGCGTTGGACGCCACGAATCCCAACACCTTGCCGAAAGTCTGGCTCTTGTAGTAGGCGGAATTGGGGTTGCCCACAAGTTGCATATTGAGCAGTCCCTGCTTCAGCATTATCTTCTCGCATCCCAGCGAACGTCCCAATCGGCGCAGCAAAACGACGTGCATGAGTTCCTCACCCTCATGCGGCACAGGGCCGAAACGGTCTACAAGGCGTTGCCTGTAGGCTTCAAGTTCGTCGTCAGACTGTATGTTGTCGAGTTCACGATAGAGCAGCATACGCTCCGAAGCCCCCGGAACATACTCGTCGGGGAAGTACATTTCGAGGTCACACTCTATGGCACAGTCATCCACAAACTCCTCTGCCTTGATGTCATTGCCCTCTTTCATCTCGTCGGCATACATGTCCTGGAACTCGTCGTTCTTGAGTTCGGCAACCGCCTGGCTCAGTATCTTCTGGTAAGTCTCATACCCGAGGTCCTCCATGAATCCGCTCTGCTCTGCCCCAAGCAGGTTTCCTGCACCACGGATGTCGAGGTCCTGCATGGCGAGAGCGAAGCCCGAACCCAAGTCGGAAAAAGTCTCCAGTGCCTCCAGACGGCGGCGAGCGTCGGGAGGAAGCACCGACAGTGGCGGCGAAAGCAGGTAGCAGAACGCCTTGCGGTTGGACCTGCCCACACGTCCGCGCATCTGGTGCAGGTCGGAAAGGCCGAAACGGTGGGCATCGTTGACGATTATCGTGTTGGCATTGGATATGTCGACACCGTTCTCCACTATTGTCGTGGAAATCAGCACGTCATAGTCGTAGTTGACAAAGCCGAGTATTGTTTTTTCCAACTCCTCGGGGCTCATCTGCCCGTGACCTATCGCTATGCGGCAGTCGGGGATGTGGCGTTTTATCATCTCCGCTATCTCGGGCAGGTTGGAGATGCGGTCATTGACGAGAAAGACCTGTCCGTTGCGGCTCATCTCGAAGTTTATGGCATCGCAGATGACCTCATGGCCGTATGAGGCGAGTGTTGTCTGTATGGGATAGCGGTTTGGCGGCGGCGTGCGCATGATGCTCATGTCGCGCGCACCCATGAGAGAGAACTGCAGAGTCCTCGGTATCGGCGTGGCGGAAAGGGTGAGCGTGTCCACGTTGGTCTTCAGTTTCCGCAGTTTCTCCTTTACCGAAACGCCGAACTTCTGTTCCTCGTCGATTATCAGCAGACCGAGGTCTTTCCACTTCACAGACTTGCCTATGAGTTTGTGAGTGCCTATTATTATGTCGACCTTGCCGCTCTCAAGGTCGGCGAGAATCTCCTTTGTCTTCTTTGCCGACCGTGCCCTCGACAGGTATTCCACCCTCACCGGCAGGTTCTTGAGGCGTGAAGAGAAGGTCTGGAAATGCTGGAAGGCGAGCACGGTGGTAGGCACAAGCACCGCCACCTGCTTGGAATCGCACGCCGCCTTGAACGCCGCACGCACGGCAATCTCGGTCTTTCCGAACCCCACGTCACCGCAGATGAGCCTGTCCATGGGGCGCGATGACTCCATGTCACCCTTCACCTCCTGCGTCGTCTTCAACTGGTCGGGAGTGTCTTCATAGAGGAATGACGCCTCCAACTCATGCTGCAGGTAGGTGTCGGCGGAATAGGCGAAACCCTTTTCGTGTCTTCTTGCGGCATAGAGTTTTATCAGGTCGCGCGCGATATCCTTGATTCTGGTCTTCGTCTTCTCCTTCAGGCGTTCCCAAGCGCCAGTCCCCAGTGTCGACAGACGGGGCGGTTCGCCGCTGTCCTGCCGTCTGTATTTGGATATCTTGTACAGGGAGTGTATCGACACATCCACGATGTCGCCGCGCTGGTAGATAATCCTTATCTCCTCGATGTAGCCCTTTGCCGTGGGCTTGCGAACCAGTCCGCCGAACTTGCCGATGCCGAAGTCCACATGAACGAGGAAATCTCCCGGCTCCAGTTCCTGCAACTCCTTCATCGTCAGCGCCATCTTTCCCGTGCGCGCCTTGTCCGACTGGAGGCTGTACTTGTGGAAACGGTCGAATATCTGGTGGTCGGTGAAGAAGCAAAGGCGGAGTGTGTTGTCGACAAAACCCTCGTGCAGCACGCCCTTGACAGCCAAGGGCAGCGACAGCGACTCGTCCACGAGGATGTCACGGAGGCGTTGCTGCTGCTTGTCACTGTCGGAGAGGATGTATGTCTTGTAGCCTTTTGCGGAGTAGTCGTTGAGGGTCTGCCCGAGCAACTGGAAATTCTTGTGGAACAGGGGCTGCGGACTGATGTCGAAGGTCACCACCGCCTGGGGCGTGCCTGACATCTGCTGGCCGTACTCCATGCGCCGCAACACAGTGATGCCGCGCGTAAACTGCGTCGCCGTACAGAGTGTCGTCTCCTTCTTCATCTGTCCCAATATCTGCTGACGCTCCACTTCCGTCACGCCCTCAAGGCGTTCGGAGAGTGCCTGCGAGGAGAAGCCGTCGTCATAGACCTGCGCTATCTTGTCCCTGACGAACAGCAGGTCCTTTGCCAACACCACCGTGTCGTCGGGAAGGAAATCGGTTACGGGTATCTTCTCCTCCGTCACCGCTGCCAGCGCCGGCAGTATGTGTATGGACTGCACCTTGTCTTTCGACAACTGGTCATCCACTTCAAAGGTGCGGATGCTGTCTATCTCGTCACCGAAGAAGTCTATACGGTAGGGCAACTCCGACGAGTAACTGTAGACATCGAGCAGACTGCCGCGCACGGCAAACTGCCCCGGCTCATACACATAGTCGGTTCTTGCCAGTCCAAGGTCAAGGAGTTGTTTTTCGAGGTCGGTGATGTCGACGGTCTGTCCCACCTCCACATCGATGCGGTTGGTGTCTATCTGCTGGCGCGACACCACGAGTTCGGCAACGGCAGAGGGACAGGTCACAATGGCATAGCCCTCCTTGCGTGCGCCCTTCCCCTCCTTCTCCGAGGCGAGAAAGGCGAGTGTCTGCGTGCGCAGTATCTCGTTTGCCGCATCGTGCTGGCCGTATTTCACCGCCCTCTTGTAGGATGAAGGGAAGAACAGCACCCTCTCCTCTCCCATCAGGTGGCAGAGGTCGTTGTAGGCATAGCCGGCTTCGTCTCCGTCGGGCATGATGATGAAGAAGCCCGAACTGCGGCGCTGGCAGAGCGAAGCCACAATCATTGGCATGGCAGAAGCCACCACTCCCTTGAGGTAGAAAGTCCTCACGGAGCAGTCATCGAGGGTCTTTGCCAGTCCTGATATCTGTTTGCTGCGTCCGTAAAGTTCCTGCAGGTCCCGTATGTCCATCATTCCTTAATGGCGGGATATTTCCTGAACATACCGTCAAGGCGCAGACGCATCACGCCGAAGAAAGCCTCTCCGAAGATGTCACCCGACATCTTGCTCGTCCCCTCGCGCCTGTTGACGAACACCACGCTCACCTCCTTTATCTTGAAACCTATCTTGTAGGCGGTGAATTTCATCTCTATCTGGAAACCGTAACCCTTGAAACGGATTTTGTCAAGTTCTATGGTCTGGAGCACACGGCGGCGGTAGCACACGAAGCCGGCGGTGGTGTCGTGCACCTTAAACCCGGTAACGAGCCGCACATACTTTGACGCAAAGTATGACATAAGCACACGTCCGATAGGCCAGTTGACCACATTTACTCCCGTGACATAACGCGAACCGACCGCCACGTCATACCCTTCTTCGGCACAGGCGGCATACAGTCGCGGCAGGTCTGCGGGGTCATGGCTGAAGTCGGCATCCATTTCGAAGACGTATTCATAGTCGTGCTGCAATGCCCAACGGAAGCCCGCGATATAGGCAGTGCCCAGTCCGAGTTTGCCGGAACGCTCCAACAGGAACAGGCGTCCCTGCATCCTGCCCTCCATGAGGCTCTTCACTGCATCGGCAGTGCCGTCGGGCGAACCGTCGTCGATGACGAGTATGTCAAACTGTTTCTCCAGTGACGCCACGGCATGGATTATCTTCTCGATGTTCTCAATCTCGTTGTAGGTCGGTATGATTACTATACTGTCGGACATGATAAACTGTTTTTCACTTGTAATTTTCATCCAGTGCGGTCATCGTTGCCGCTTTGCTTTGTTCTGCGAGGTACTGTATGTTGTCAGCCCCCTGCCCTATCGGGAATATCGGTTTGTGTATCGTGAGACGCAGACTGTGGCGGCGCACCCAGTGCCAGTCGTCCTGTCGGCGCATGACTTCATACGAACCGTTGACAGTTATCGGCACTACCGGCAACTGCAACTCGTCGGCGAGCATGAACGCACCGCGCTTGTAGGCGCCTATCTTGCCTGTCTCCGTGCGCCGTCCTTCAGGGAACACCATGACAGACATGCCGCCCTGAAGGGTGCGGCGCGCCTGTTCGTACATGTGTTTCATGTGCCCCACGTTCTTGTTGTCGACGAAGATGAAGCCCGCTTTCTCGCAAGCCAGACCCACAAGGGGCATCTTGCGCAGCGACTGTTTCATCATCCACTTGAAGTTGCGCCCCAGAAAGCCGTAGACAAGGAATATGTCGAACGCTCCCTGATGGTTAGCACAGAACACATAACTCTGCCCATCGGCGATGTTCTCCCTGCCCTCCACCTTCACCGGCAGCAGCAACAGGCGGATGACAAACACCGACCACAGTTTGCCGGGCCAGTAACTCCACACCCTGCTGTCACCCAACGTGCAGCCCACAATGGTGACAACGGCGGTGACAACGGTGGTAACCAGTGCCAGCGGAGCGACGATTACCAGTTGGTAAAAACGGTATAAGAATGTCATGTCACTTTATGGTTAAACGTTCTTTATGTACTTTTTCATCTCCGCAAGGGTAAAGCCCCGGCGACGCGCGTAGTCCTCCAGTTGGTCTTCACCGATTGTCCCGACGGAGAAATAGTGCGCCTTGGGATTCTCAAAAATCAGTCCCGACACCGACGCATGGGGTATCATCATGCCCGACTCGGTCAGTCTGACACCGACAGAAGAGAAGTCTATCAGTCTGTCGAGCAGGAAGTTGATGCTCATGTCGGGCATCGAGGGATAGCCGACCGCCGGTCTTATGCCGGGCATTATCGCGCTCACTTTCTCCGCCGTAGCCTCTGCCAGACGGTCAGCGAGAACCTGCGAGAGCATCTTCACATACGGGTCGGCATCGGAAAGTTCCGGCATGGTGGCGTCGACACTAACTGCAAACACGCCCACACTGCCCTCTCCCATGCCGCGCGGTTTCACATAGTCGGCAAGACACAGGCACCCGTCAGTCTGCTGGCGCAGCATCGGCAGCGTCAACTCCGGGGTCACGATGTCGTCACCGACGGAGTTAGCCGGCAACGTCCTGATGACAGCCCGGGAGAAACAGTTCCCTTCCCATTTGTCGAGCAGTGCATCGGCATCGGCACGCAGCGAATCCTGCTCCGTCTGCCCGGCGTTTGCCACGCCCCAGGCGTAGTAGAAATACTGCCACACGATGAGGGGGCGCAGTTCGTGTATGCCGAAACTATATGTCATCTGACCTGAACTTTATTTCCTCGCCACGGTATTTCCCGTCGAGCGTGCCGTGGTCGTAGACGACATGACCGTTGCACAGGGTCGTCACGACCTGCCAGTTGAGGGAGCATCCGTTCAGTGGTGTCCATCCGCACTTGCTCTCCACGCAGCCGTCGGTGACCCACCACGGGGAGTGTCTCACTATCGCAAGGTCCGCCTTGTAGCCTTTCCTGACAAATCCCCTGCCCGTAACGCCGAAGAGCGTAGCCTGGTTATGGCTCATGAGTTGCGCCACCTGAGGCAGCGACAGCCACCCCTCATCAGCGAGGGTGAGCATCGCCGGCAACGAGAACTGCACCATCGGCATGCCTGAGACAGCCTTTGCCGCACCGCCCTTTTTCTCCTCCAAGAGGTGCGGAGCATGGTCTGTCGACACGGTGGAGACGCGCCCTGACATCAGCGCACGGCACAAAGCGTCGCGGTCGGCGGCGGTTTTCACCGAGGGATTGCACTTTATCCGTGTGCCAAACTCATCGTAGTCGTCATCACAGAAGAGCAGGTGCGGCAGACAGATTTCTGCCGTCACATTACCTCCGACAACACTCAGTTCGGCGGCGGTGGACAGGTGTGCGATGTGGAAACGGGTGCCGTACTTGCGTGCCAGCGCCGCTCCGAGCGAAGAGGACTCCAGGCATGACCGTTCGTCACGTATCAAAGAGTGGTATCTGACATCGGGGTCATCGGTGCGGAGCATCTCCTTGTAGTGCGCCATATTGGCGTTTATCACCTGCGTATCCTCGCAGTGTGCCATGAGGGGCAGGTCTCTGCGTGCCGCCAGAGCAAAGATTTCCTCCAGCCTCTGGCGGTTGTCCACGAGCATATTGCCGGTGGACGAGCCCATGAAGAGTTTTATTCCGGGTACACGGTGTATGTCTACCGTCTCGAGAAAGTCGCTGTTGTCATTGGTGGCACCGGGGAAGAATGAGTAGTTGACGAGGCTTTTCGCCGCGGCAAGACGGAACTTTTCGTCGAGAGCCTCGGCGGTCACGGTCTGCGGCACGGTGTTGGGCATCTCGAAAAAGGAGGTCACTCCTCCACTGGCAGCGGCGCGGCTCTCGCTCGCGATGTCCGCCTTGTGGGTCATGCCCGGCTCGCGGAAGTGCACATGTGAATCGATTACGCCGGGGAAAACATAACTCCCAGTGGCATCAATGACCTTGTCGAAGATGCTACCGGGAGCGTTTGCGTCCTCCGTGATGTCGGCGATGCGGTCACCGGATATGACTATGGAAGCCTTTGTTTCCTTTCCTTCATTTACAACGGTGCCGCCCTTTATCAGCGTTGTCATGCGTTCTTATTCCGATGGTTTTGCCATTTCGTTGGGAGTGGGGACAGTGCCGAGACCCTTGGGGGGCTGTCCACCGGCAGGGGGAACGGTCATCGGGATGTCACGCATACCGTTCATAATCTGCTGGTTCTCCTGTGCCTTGGCGTAATAGTCCTTGACATAGGGGTCGTTCTTGAATTTCTCTGTCGCCTTGCTCATGATGTCCTCCACCCAGGGGGTGAGGAGCGGATAGTCGTAACCTATTGTTGTCAGGAAGAATACACCCGGTCCGAGC
Organism: Bifidobacteriaceae bacterium; assembly: GCA_963627025.1. Taxonomy (GTDB): domain Bacteria; phylum Bacteroidota; class Bacteroidia; order Bacteroidales; family Bacteroidaceae; genus Prevotella. The sequence continues at coordinate 18,665 of CAVFZF010000017.1, forward strand.
ACATTGTCGAAGTTCTCCGTGACAAACGAAGTGACGAGCGAATCGGCCATTACCGACAGTCTCACGTCCTCCAACTGGAGTTCTTTCAGCACGCTGTTCATGTCGCTGCCGTCCATTATGGCCTGGTCATGGCGGTGAACGAGGTCAGACTGCGCTCCCGTCACCTTGTTGAACTCCTTGAGAAAGGCGAAAAGTTTCTCGTTGAGAGGCGTCCCGCTGGCTTCCATCTGGGTGTCGTCCACCTTCACGGTAATCTCTCCTGCCTCGAGGACTATAGGGATGAGTTGTTCATTCTCCATGAATATGTTGGCCATACGCACGGTGTCCATATTGCCATGGAACTGGAAACGGCCGTGCAGAACATCGCACGAGTCAATGTTTTTGAACTCGTTGTTCTTCAGAATCTTCAGATAGAGCATCCTGCCGTCAAGCGTCGAGATGTTGGAAGTGCCCTGTATGTTGTATGTCGTCGAGCAAGAGGACATGAGGAACACTGCCATTGCCGACAGTAGCGAGATGTAAAGTTTCTTCATATAGTGGTGTTTTCTTCCGTAAAAGCGCCGTTGCGGCTATTTCTTCTTGTTGATTATGCCCGTTATGCGGTGTGTGGAATAGAGTTCGAGCACCACCGCCACGAGCAGCAGGACGAGCCATTTGTTGTACACATAGTCTATGTAGTGCATCTGGTTGCTGAACATCGGGCGCAGGAAATGGCACTCCGTGTCTATCATGAGCACTCCTGCCAACACGAAGAACAGGTCTGCCATTGTCATGATGCCCTTCAGACGGCGCAGCGTCAGCGACGTTCCGTGATAGGTCTGCATACACTGCATGACGGCGAAAACCACCGCTCCGGCGAAGTAGACGGCACCTGCTGTCATGCGATAGAACATGAACACATAGCAGCCCATGCCCACTACCATAAGTATCCCGCCCAACAGGAACAGGGCAGACTGGGTGTTGTTGAGACACCTGAAATCATTTTTCGTTTCCATCAGTTTCTCCTTTCGGGCGGATATCGGTGCTCAGGACAAACACGTCCTCACCGTCGCGCTTCATGAAATAGCGTTCGCGAGCCACTCGTTCCACCGCTCCGGGACTGACCTTGAGGTCGTGCAACTCACGCTCTGCCGCCTTCGCCTGACGCGTGTAGCGGTCTATCTCCGCCTCAAGGTCAGACTTCTGCATGTCAAGTTTGACGAGATTAACCGCACTGTAGTCGGTCAACACCGTCACGAACAGCAGTCCCACGACCACTGTTATGAGATATTTGTAGTGACCCAGCAGGTTTACGAACGTTTCAAACTTGGGCATCCGCACTCTTTGTTTTATGCAAAAGTAAGCATTAAAAACAAGAATATCACGCCCTCCACCAATAATTAGCAAAATTTAATAATGGTTCACGCCACCACAAAAACGGCACTCCCAGTGGGCGCCAAGACGCCTTGAACCGAATTGAGCACCTCTTTTATCTATTGAAAGTCCACATTTTCGCCCGTACCGACATTTTTTTGCACCATATAGAAAAAAAAAAAAAAAAATAGATGTTATATGCAAGCAAATGAGTACCTTTGCTTAATAATCAAACCACTGATACACACAGTGTAAAAAGATTGTTCTTATGCTTCGAATGCTACTTATTATAGCATCTTTATTTACTGCCGGGAAGAGCCTCGCAGCATTCTCGACAGACAGATTCCCATATGTGGTGATTCTCGGAGAGGGCACTTCACAATGGGAAGAGACCGGATTGTCGGATTCCGCTTTCTACAAAATATCACGGAAAGTAATCTTCCCTGTAAACAAATTCGTCATCCCGGAAAACTCCACATTCCGTCATGAACTCCTCGAAGAGATTCTCCCCTACTTCGACAACGAGGAGTACATCCTCGAGTCGGTGCTCATCCGCGGTGCGGCATCGCCCGAAGGCCCTTACGGATGGAACTGCACGCTGAGCAAACTCCGCCGTGAAGCGCTGCTGAAACTCATACGCGAGCACGTGGAAAACCCCATTGACAGTTGCCTCACAGTGAAAGAGGTGCCGGAAGACTACATCTATCTGGTGCTGCTGATGAAGGAACGCCACGACAAGGACTATGCACGCGTGGCGGCAGTAGTGGACAAATATGTCAACAGTGACCAGGAACGGCTGAAGGAAGAACTCATGGCCATGGACGGAAAGAAATTGTGGCAGCGTCTGCTCAAGGAGTACTTCCCCGAGATGCGTGCCGCACGCATAGTGCTGGTGTTCCGCAGACATCTCAACATTCCCACAATGGAACCCGACGCGGCAGATTTCTCCACGACAGTGGAAGCCCCTCTGCAACCGCTGACAATGCGGCTGCCTGTGAGCGTGGCGATGCGACTGCCGCGCCGCGAACTGCTGTCGGTGAAGAGCAACCTGCTCTTTGACTTTGCATACATGCCGGGCGGATACGACCGTTTCTGCCCTATCCCGAATATAGCGATAGAGTATTATCCGCTGCACGGACACTTCACCTACGGCGCATCGTTCGACTGTCCGTGGTGGCAGAACTATAAAGACCACAAGTATTTCCAGGTTCGCAACTACCAACTCGAGGCACGCTACTACCTGAAGGACGGCAGCGTGGAGCGCATCGGCTACGGCAACGGCGCTGCGTTCACGGGATGGTATGCGCAGGCTTACGCCCACATGGGACTCTTCGGCATCTGCTTCGACGCCAAGCGCGGTTGGGAAGGCGAAGGCGTGGGTGCCGGACTGGGAGCGGGATATGTGCTTCCGCTGACCAAGACTGGTCACTGGCGACTGGAGTTCGGCGCACAGTTCGGCGTATTCTGGACGAAATACGACCCTTACCAGTATGAGAGTGTCATCTATCCCGACAAGCACGACAACCTCTACTACTATAAATGGAACAAGTTCGGCAACCTGTTCCGCCGCCGTCAGCACAACCTGACGTGGCTCGGGCCGACGCGCGTGGGTATCACGCTCACCTATGACCTGCTCTACAGGCAGAGAACAAAGAAAGGCGCAAGCCTGAAAAGTTGGGAGGGGATAAAATGACAGGAATGTTGAAACGACATATATCAGGACTGTTCACACTGGCACTCGCTGCGGCAATGCTGACCGGCTGCGAGCGCAAACCCGAACTGCACCTCGACTACGACGGCGACGTGAATATCGACCTGCCCATAGTGGAACTGCAGTTGGACGTGTTTTGGAACTACGACACGGAGATTGACGGCTCATACAACTGGCGTGACGAATGGTACTACGGTTGGGATGACAACGACAAGGCTCTCTTCGGCGAGATAGGCTACACCAAACCGTCGGCATTCCAGATACGCCGCTACCACACGGGAGACGAGGCTTACGCCGCCCACAACAGCGTAATCTCCGACCTCATCAACGGCTACACCTACTCGTCGGCTTTCGACTGGGGTTTCTGGGATATACTCGTGTGGAACGAGGTGCAGACCATCGACGGTGTGCAGAGCCTGCGCTTTGACGAGCAGACCACACTCGAATATGTGACGGCATACACGGGACAGACCATGAATGCGGCACGCTACCACGCCCCCAAGTACACACGCTCGTTCTATCAGCCCGAGGCACTGTTCAGCGCATACAGCCAGGCGTTGGAGATAAACAAGAATCTCGACGGCTTCGTCTACGACCCTGACCGCAATGTATGGGTGAAACAGTTGGAGATGTTGCTCACTCCTGTCACCTATATATATCTCACGCAGGTGATTATACATCACAACAATGGCAGGATAACGGGTGTCGACGGCAATGCGAACCTGTCGGGAATGTCGCGCAGCGTGAATGTCAACACAGGCGTGACGGGCGACGACCCCATCACCGTGCACTACTATGTGCGCTTCAAGACAGGGTGCGACATGAAGGGCGAGAGCGTGGACATAGCCGGAGGACGCCTGATGACCTTCGGAATGTGCAACGTCAACGGCAGCAGAGCCACCGAAACGGTCAACGACGGCATACGCCATTACATGGACGTGGATATGCAGTTCAACAACGGAATGGACTCTACATTCGTCTTTGACGTGACCGACCAGGTGCGCAAACGCTACAAAGGCGGCGTGCTCACAGTGGAACTCGATGCCGACACCATAAAGATTCCGACCCGAAAGGGCGGTTCCGGATTCGATGCCGTGGTGAAAGACTTCGAGGACGGCGGCACTCACGAGTTTGAAATGTAAGAAACAGCAAAAGACGGCAATAAACGACAATTGACATGAACACAGTAACTCTTGACACAGACACATACAAAGAGATGAGCGATTTTGCCAAACAGAACAATGTCAGCGTTGCCGAGATGCTTAAGAGCAACTGGCATGATTTCTTGGAGTATGTAAAATCGAGAAAAGGCAACAGAGCCGTTACCCTCGAACAGGATTTCCTCAATTGCTTCTGCGGAAGCGAGTGGGAGAATGACAAGACACCGTCAGAGGTCGTAGATGAATACAGACGCAGCAGTTATTCCGATTCGTCAAAACAACTTGTATGGTGATGGCAATGAAACAGAATGATTATGGTAACGCACAACACGAAACATCTGTCGCGCATCCCTGGTATCGAGATTCAGAACTGGGGTTGACAATATAGCAGTTAACGTGACCGACAAGTACATAAAATCTACAAAGAACAGAGCAGAATGAGCCAGACGCACATACAAAGAAACAGAATTCAGTTAAAAGAAAATATTATTAGCTACTCATTAATTATCTTTCAGTTATGAAAAAAACTTATTTTTTCCTTATTGCAGCGACGGCGATGACCTTCGCCGGCTGCGCCAACGACGACTATGCGGTCGACGGTAAGGAGACGGCAAAGACTGATGCCATCGGATTCAACTTCAGTCTGCCCAACACAACCCGTGCTGACATCGTCGGCGAGAAGGCTGCCGAGAAGTTGCAGAGCGAGTTCGTGGTCTACGGCACGAAGCATGCCAGTGCCGAGGACGCTACTGCCGCCAACGACCAGGCTGTGTTCACCAACTACAAGGTGGTGTATGAGCCAGGTTCTGCAGGCAAAAGCGAGTCGAACACCGCCAACTGGGAGTATGCCGGTATCAGCCCTTACGCCTCAGGCATCACTCCTCTCGTAGGTTCACAGACAGTGAAGTACTGGGACTACAGCGCAGCAAACGGCTACACATTCTATGCTTTCGCAGGCAAAGACCAACTCTCCGGCAAGATTACTGTGGACAAGACCCTTGCTGCTACCGGCACAGACGCAACAAAGTATGACAAGGGCTACATCGTGAAGGCCACCTCCGGAGCAGACCTCAGCAACGTGTATTACTCTGATCGTGTAGAGGTAGCGAAGAATGACTACGGCAAGTCTGTTGTCCTCAAGTTCCGCAACCTCGGTACGCGCGTGCGTGTGGGCTTCTATGAGACAGTACCCGGCTACAGCGTAAAAATCAACAGGTTCTACTTCGACACCGACGCTCCCGCTGCTGTCACCCTGTTCAAAGACATGGAGGACAAAAGCACAACCGCTTTCAAGGCTGCCCTCTGGAACGTAGATGCAAATGCTACGACCGGCAACAACCTCACTGTCACCTACTACGGCGAGGGTTCATCCTTCAAGAACCAGCCGAAGGTAACCAACTCTACCGTCAAATACACAGGTACTCTGACGCTCGGCACCGGTCTCGTGAACACCACGCTCGCGGAAACCTCTTCTGCTCCCACTTGGGACAACAGCGGTGACTACACCGTTGTTTACCCCAACGAGACTTGTGCGACACCTATGCTCGTGCGTTGCGACTACACTCTGACCGCTCTTGACAACTCCGGCGAGACCATCGAGGTGAAGAACGCACGCGTCGTAATCCCCGCAGAGTATGTACAGTGGAAGCCGAACTTCGCCTACACCTACATCTTCAAGATTTCCAACAACACCAACGGTACTACAGGCAACAACCCAACCGACCCGGATGATCCGTCTTCCGGCGACGAGGAGGGACTGCACCCGATTTCATTCGATGCCGTGGCTGTTGACGTGACTGACGGCAACTTCGAGGACATCGCTACCGTTTCCACCAACAACGTGATAACCTATGCGAAAAACTCCACCTCTGCCGGCGACTACAAAGGCGGCAACGACATCTACGTTGTAAACGAAGACACGAAGACTCACAGCGTGATTGCTCCCACCGCTATCGGTACAGCTACAGGCGAAGCCAAGGTTTACAAACTCAACAAGGCTTTCACCGAGGGTGAGGTTATCGCCCAACTCAAGGGTCTGCCGATGGGTATCATTATGGATGACGCATCCGCTTCTCTCGTAACAGACGGCAAAGTGCCTGCTTCTGACGGCACAACCTACGACTTCGGAGCAAAAGGTGCAGTGAAGTTCACCCCGGCTACAGTTACTACAGCAGGCGCCACTGAGTACTATGCTTATGTGTACACAGTAACCGCAAATACGCCTGCCACATACTATCCGGCAACGGCTTACGCTACGACTACAACGTACTACTTCAAGACCGCAGGTGGCGTTTACTATCCTGCATCGGGCATCAGCGCCGAGAACTTCAAGTCCAACAAGAGCAATCTCTATGTTCAGACCGCTTCCGGTACTGTTGGAGTATACGACGTAAAGGTTATCACAGTTAAATAAACGGCATCATGAAGAAGACACACATATTGTTTGCATCTGCCGCGCTGCTGTTTGCCGGCTGTGCAAATGACGAGTTTACAGGCGACAAGGGGCTGTCCAACGACAGCGCCCCCATCGCTTTCTATATGCAGACAGGGGCGCAGACCCGCGCCACATCGTCTGGTTCGGAGGCTGCAGGAAAACTCGGCAACGAGTTCATCGTGTGGGGTGAGAAGAACGAAACCAATGGTGATGCTGCCTCTGATGGTAACCTTGTGTTCAAGAACTACCGTGTGAACTATGTGACGGGCACTGCTTTCACCACGCTGAGCAACACAAAGGACTGGGAGTATGTGGGCATCACGCCTTATGAAGACAGCAAGGTGTCGCCATCAATCTATGAAGATATGGACACCAAGCAGACCATCAAGTACTGGGACTTGAGTGCAACGAGTTACACATTCACCGCCGTGTCGGCTAAGCAGGATGATATCACTGGCGGTCTGGTGAAGATCACGAAGACCGAAAACGGTACTGATGCTAAGTCCAAGGGCTACACCATCGAAGTGAAAGACGGCGCATCGGCAGGCGACATCTATGTTGCAGACCGTCTGAACTTCAACACCAAGCAGTCTGGAACAATCGACCGCACCAAGGAAAACCAGTACGGCGGTCTCGTGAAGTTGTCTTTCCGCAACTTCCAGACAAAAATCCGTTTCGGTATGTACGAGACTATCCCCGGCTACAAGGTGAAAGTGAATAGCGTGAAATTCAACGGCACAGCAAGCACAAGCAACTTCGGCGTTGACGGAAAGTTCATCACCACAGGCGCAAACACCAAGTACACGGTGACCTATGATGCCAACAACAAGGCCGTCGTGGCTCTTGACGGCACTGGAGCGACCACTTCTGCTTATCTGCAGGGCGGCACCAACATCATTGACGCTACCGCACTCGGCACCGCATCAACCGATGACAAGGTGACCTACGACAAGGCAGACAAGGGCTACACCGCTATCCTGCCCAATCCGTCGAACGCGACCAACATGAAGTTCACTATCTCCTACACCCTGATTTCCGAGGATACGGGCGAGAAGATAGAGGTAAAGGACAAGACTGCAGAGGTGCCCGCCAAATACTGTCAGTGGAAGAGCAACTACGCTTACACCTATATCTTCAAGATCACCGACAGTTCGGCAGAACTCTATCCTATCACCTTCGACGCTGTCGTAGAGCAGGACGAGGTGGGCAACCAGGAAACTATCACCACCGTGACAGAGCCTTCAATCACCACATTCGCTACGGATGCATCTGGCAACGTCATTACCGGTCAGGATGAGTATGCTCCAAACAACGTCATCTACGCTTCTGTCGTAGAGAGCAACGCAGTAGTCACTCTCACTAACGCTAACGTCAAACTCTACACTGTGACGACAACCAATGCCACAAACTTCCCGATAACAGAGGCATCTGTTGCAAATGCAGTAAAGAACAGTACTGCAAAAGAGGTGAAGGCAGCGGAAGTTACATCTGGTATAGAGTATGTCACATCTGTTCCGGCTGAGGACGGCACAACACGTGCACTCTCCGCTCTGAAGTGGACGGCAGGTGCTACCGGCACTGTTTACGCTGTTGAGTACACCAATGCGGCATCAGGCAATAAGACTTACAAGATTGTCAGAATCAAATAACGACAGTCTCCGTAAAGGAACAACAACAAGCCAGGTGGGGTTCGACTCCCCACTTGGCTGCCATAAAACAAGAACAACCACGCCTAGCGAGACGGTCTCGCGCGCGTATATTATATATAATGTATAGGAAAACGCTATTATACATGGTCATGGCACTGGGCTTGACGGCCTGCGTGGATGACGAATACAGGGGCGGAGACACCACACCCGGTGACGGGGCGGTGTCCTTCAACAACACTGTCGCACCCTTCACCCGTGCCGGAAAGACAGGAAAGGAAGCCGCCGATGCGCTCGGAGGGAAGTTCTATGTCTACGGCATCAAGAACGAGACCACCGTCGGTCCGGGCATATTGAGCAGCGAAAACCTCGTGTTCAACAACTACAAGGTGACCTACACCGACGGCAGTGCAAACACATCCACCAGCAACAGCACCGGGTGGGAGTATGTGGGCAACACACTGACCACAGGAGAGACTGCCAACATTGACAACTCCGGCACTGGCACACAGACCATAAAATACTGGGACTACAACGCCTCGTCCTACACATTCTATGCTTTCGCCGTGGCAAACGCTGACCTTGAGAACGGAAAAATCAAGGTAAAGAAGGTGACGGATGTGCCTCTCGATGCCTACCTCAACGGCTACGAGATGACAGTCACCGCCGACGCCGACCCCACACAACTCTATCTCTCCAAGCGAGTGGAGATAATGGCTTCCGCCAACAAGGACAAGACGCAGGTCAACGAGTACGGTGGCCGAGTGAACATGGAGTTCCGCAACGCCATGGCAAAGGTGCGTGTGGGTATGTATGAGACCATTCCGGGCTACACGCTCACCATCGACGCTTTCCGCATTGCCGACAACGCCGCACCGACCTTCGGCGACATGACGACGGTAAAGACCGACGGCTTCGCGGCAAACATAGCGAACAACAAATCGGGAAAAGCCGGCACGATGACCGTGATATACAAAGACGAGAACACGACGGAGGTGAACGTGCCTGCCGTGCTCTTCGATGCCACACATGACAATGTGCTTACGCTCGGCAACAACCTCTGTCAAGGCAAGCAACTGGGCGACAAAGCCACCGGTCTGGTGTATGACACTGACGGCGGAGGCTACACCTACGTCTACCCTATGGAGGGCAACGGCAGCAACATGAAACTGAAGGTGGACTTCACTCTCCACTCTACCGTGGGCGAAACGATAGAGGTGAAGAACGCCACAGCGGAAGTTCCGGCAGCCTATCTGAAGTGGCGTCCGGGCTATGCCTACACCTATATCTTCAAGATCAGCGACCAGACGAACGCCACGATAGGAAGTCTCACGGGACTGTACCCCATCACCTTCGATGCCGTGGCTATCAATGACGGCACAGGACAGGAGGAGGAGATAAGCACGACAGGCGCAGAGGTGAACATCGTGACCATGGGTTACGACCCAACAACGAAGATGATTACCGTGGGACAGGACGACTACAACAACGGAAACACCGTCTATGCCTCGTTCATAGCCAACAACAGCCTCGTCGCACCCGCTTCTTCCAACACGCGACTCTATATCGTCACCACCGACGACAGCGACACATACCCCATCACAGAGGCCAACGTGTCGGGCTATCTCGAAGCCTACAGACTGGACAACACCCTCTTGGACCAGCCTGTAACGGTGTATGAGCAGACAATTCCGCCGGAAGCATTTGTCAGCGAAGTGCCTGTCGGCAACGGCACGACGGACATGCGCACACTGTCAGCAGTGAGTTGGACAGCCGGAAACCATGTCTACGCAGTGGAATACACCAAAACGGCAGGAACGAAATACTACAAGATAGTGCACGTCGACGGCTATGGCGGACGCACTGTCGGCACTCTGTCACTCAGCGACAACGACATCACAAACATGGGAGCGTCCGTTACGCCTACACTGACGGTAGACGGAGTGACACCGTCGAATGCCGACGTGACCTACAGTCTCGACTATGCCGGCCGTTACGGACAGGCAGTGCCCGCGACAGTAACGATAGAAAACAACGGCACGACAGGCGTGAAGGTGAACATCCCGGCGGGTACAGACCCGACGACAGGAAGCAAGAAGTACACCGTAATAGCCACTTACAACCGCAGAACCTACAAGGCTAAGTTCACCGTTAGCCAGTAACGAGACAATGAAAGCAATCATACGAAACACATACAACCGCACTTCCGCACTGCACAGCATCGCCGCCGCCATGGTCTGGGCACTGCTGTCGGCAGGATGTTCCTCGTCGGTAGACACGCCCGACAATCCCGACACCCCGGGCGACAGGGAATACAGCATCTCCTTCGGCACGTCAGGCGGTGCTGAAGAGGTGACCCGTGCCGGCACGTCAGTGGGACTTGAGACACTCGGCATCAAGCAGATACTGGTCTACGGATACAAGACTCTCAACGGAAACATACAGAACGTGATGCCCGGCTACACCCTCAACTACATAGAGAACTCCGCCAACACCACCACAAGCAACACCTCCGACTGGGAGTATGTGGGACAAGGCACTGACTATATGGGGAAGGAACAGGAGATAAAATACTGGGACGGCAACAGCACCGACTACCGTTTCTTCGCCGTTCTGCCCACATACAAGGACAACCTGCGCTATGACGGAGCGGCCGTAAACGCCTCTACGGAGATGTCAACGACCGGCAATTTCAGCATGACATTCACCGGACTGGAATATATGACCCACACAAGCGACGGCAAATACTACGACAGGAACGGAGAAGAAGTGGAGGAAAAGAACATCCCGATGTACGGCACTCTGTGGCAGGGAGACCCAGCCACCTATTACAAGACACCCGTCTCGCTGTCCTTCGTGAAGCCCTACGCCTCGGTACGCCTCGTTTTCATACGCCCGGAAGGCACTTCCACGACTGTGCTCGGCAAGGACGGAGTGACTGAAAGTTACATCACGTTCGGTCCGAAGGACGGCTCTACGCTCACCGGCAACGGCGAGGTGAACGTCAACTGGGCAATGAACGGCAGCCGTGAGACCGCCACCGCCACGGCAGGAACGGTCACACTGCCCACGATGACACTCAATCCGCTGAAACTGGAAAACCAGGAGACACGCTACCAGGCGTGGCCCGAGTACCTGATGATACCGACATCGACGACAGGCGACTTCCTTTGCACCGTGAAGATCTACACCGTGAACAGCGAGGGCACTGATGTCTTCGACAAGCGCACGGCAGTAATCCCGGCCGCATATATGCAGTGGAAGCCGGGCTACCAGTACACCTATGTGTTCAAAATCACCCAGAACAACTCCCTGGAGTTCAGCCACGCCGTGGAGGTATACACCAAGTGGCAGGCTGGCTACACCGACAAGACGAAGTGGTAGGGGTGAGACAGTACATTCCGGCAAAAGAAACGGCAAAACGACAACAACTGATATGAAATATACGACCACGATACTCTCCGGGCTGCTGGCGCTGTTGACGCTGACGGCATGCTCGTCTGACGACACGACAGAGACGCGCGAGGTGACCCTCGACATCCCCATCGACATATATTCCGCCAACATCTCCACGACCACGCGGGCCGCAGAACAGGGCGACCCGGGCAATGACGTGGTGTTCAAAGCACCGCTCTATCTCTATGTCTACGCCTTTGTGTCGGAGAACGACGGCAGCGACTGTGAACTGCTGACAAACACCTTCGTCTACACGGAGGAGGAAGCGGCTACGGAATGGGCAAAACGTGACGAGAACACAACGGACGAACGGTGGCACAAGAACGTGCGGGTGACGTTCCGCATAAGCCGCAAGTTTGACACCACTATCGGCAAGAGCCGCGTCTACGCCATAGCGTCACGCACCGACCTGAGCAGTGTGCTTCCCAGCGTGACGGGCTATACGGCGATGACAGACCTTGAGGCGATGACGCTGAACCTCAGCACTTTCACCTCCACCCAACTGAAAGACATCTACTCGACACCGGCAAACGACCGCTCCACGCCAGTGGTCGGCACCGACAACGGTATCATCGTAGGCATCAACAACACGCTGACGTGCAGCACCGTGAAACTCTATCACGTTGCCGCCAAGGCGGACTTTACATGGGAAGTGCCGTCATCGCTCCGCAAGACAGTGGAGTTGCAGAGCATCACCTGCAAGGGTCTGCCCACCACCTGCAAGGTTTTCGAACCGACAGACAATCCCGTCGGCACCGGCTCATCGGTGGTCTTGGGCGCGTCAACAGACAATCCGTCGTTTGAAGTCAATGAGGGCAACAAGTGGTTGGGACGTGCCTACGCCTTCATACTCCAGCCTCCATCGCCCGGCACTGTCAATTACGACGTCGTGTTCGGCGGTTCTGGCCGCCGTCCCGCCCACTCCGGCTCCATCACTCCTGCCACCGATGACTACAACACCACCTTCACCGGTTGGTATCGGGTCATCGCCGACGTACAGGAATAATAGCCCAGGGGAGACAACAGCATAATCCCCGAGCGGAGCGAGCCGCCCTGAAAGGGCTGATGCACATAGCCATGAGGGTGGCAACGGAATGCCACCAAGCAGAGCAAACCGCCCTGAAAGGGCTGTTGCACATAGCCATGAGGGTGACAACGGAATGCTCCCAAGCGGAACAAACCGCCCTGAAAGGGCTGTTGCACATAGTCATGAGGGCGACAACGGAATGCCACCAAGCGGGACAAACCGCCCTGAAAGGGCAGATGCACATAGCCATGAGGGCGGCAACGGAATGCTCCCAAGCGGCATAAACCACCCTGAAAGGGCAGATAAACATAGCCCAAAGGGCAGCAACGGAATGCTCCCAAACGGAGTAAACCACCCTGAAAGGGCTGGTAAACATAGCCCAGGGCAACGCCCTGGGGAAACGAGCGAAAAACAATTCTGCGCCCTGAAGGGGCAGATACATACAACTCAGCGGAGTTGACAATGATACAACATAATGAAACATAATGCAGTTGCCCTTACAGGGCGCTGATATGTGTGGGCACATATTTACCCAGGGCGTTGCCCTGGGCTGTGTGAAGTTGCCCCTTCGGGGCGCATAACAGCGGAGCATATATTCCCATTGTGTCGTCCTGAGTCAAGAGTAATTGCCCCTCCGGGGCGCATAACAGTGGAACGCATACTTCCATTGTGCTACTCTGGGCCAAGAGCAGTTGCCCCTCCGGGGCGCAATCGAGATAAAAACATATAAATCTGCCTTTCGAGGGCATATAAATCTGCCCTTCGGGGGCATATAACAACGAAACGGAAACAACAAAAAACATACGCGATATGCGACGCAAGATAAACGGCTTATTTACATTATTGGTGCTGCTCATCACCATGGGCGCATCGGCACAAGAGGTGCGCTATGTATCGAAATCGGGTGCTTACGCCAACGACGGCAAGTCATGGACTACGGCAAAGCGCAACATACAGGATGCCATCAACGACCTTGTGGACAACGGATTGACAGGCGAGGTGTGGGTAGCGGCAGGCACCTACACCCCGACGGAGAGTACGGAGTCGACAGGCGGCAGCACCCTGTATATGTCGTTCAAGATTCCTGCCGGCATAAGCGTGTACGGAGGTTTCGCCGGAACGGAGAGCACCAAGGACGAACGTGCCAAGAACACCACCAAGTCCATAGGCACTGTCTACGCCAACTCCACCATCCTCTCGGGTGACCTGTCCTCTTCCGCCGAGTTCACATGGAACTCCACGAAAGACCAGTGGGAGACCTCGTTCTACGGCAACTGCTATCACGTCGTCTACTTCGCCACCAACGGCTTCGACTCCACAGGGCGTGCCAAACCCAATGGCGGCGGCAACAAGTCGGCAGTGCTCGAGGGTTGCGTCATCGAACACGGCAACGCCTACAACCCGGAACTCGCCGGCCGTCCGCACAACGCCTACGGCGGTGGCGTGTATATGGTGGAGGGGTCATACCTGAAGAACTGTCTCGTGCGCCAGTGTGTCGCCTACCGTGACGGCGGAGGCATCTATATGGACGGCGGAGGATATGTGGAGCACTGCGCTATCACCGACTGCCAGACACTCGGAATAGGCACTACCCACGGCTATGGCGGTGGTGTCTGCATGGACGGGCCTGACACTTACGGTGCGTCTTCCAACCCGATGATTCTCCGACGCTCGGGAGTCTTCGGCTGCGTGGCACGCATGGGCGGCGGCATCTACATCGCCGCCAACGACACTCTGGGCAGCAACAAATACAAGGTTGCCTGCACAGCCGTTGCCGTTTCCAACAACACCGCCACCAGCGAGGCCGGAGGTGTCTACATGAACCGCGGCGGAGCAATCACTCATATGACCGTCACCAACAACAAGTGCAACGGTGCTGGAGTAATCACGGGCGGCATCACCAACGGACGTTCCGCCGGTGTCTACTGCCGCGACAACGCCATCATCGCCAACTCCGTGTTCTGGGGCGGCGTCTGTTCCGCCAACAACAACATCCAGTTCGCCTCTTCGCGTTCGGGCAACAGCACCTCGCTCAGTCCGCAAGTCCTGTACACGTCACTCACGCAGTCCGACTACACCGACTGGAGCGGTATCGTGAAGAAAGAGGTGGTGAAGTTGACCGAATACAACACCCATGACCTCGGTACTGCCAACGCCTCCGAGGGCTACCCTATGTTCGCCAATCCTACGCCCAATGCCGGCTATGTCAGTTCGGCACAGGCTCACCAGTTCCTCTACGGAGGCAAGAGCACCATTGCCGACAAGGTGACCCTCTACGACGCCACGGGCGCTGCTGTCGCCGCTGATGACATCAAACTCGGTGTCACCTACTACATAGATGCCGCCCAGAAGACCGTTGCCGTCGAGGGCAAGCACTACACCTACCTCGGCGATGCCTACTACTTCCAGCCGATGTCACGCTCTTCACTCAACCACAAGGGTATCCTCACCATCGATATCGACCGCTACGGTCAGATACCGGTCACAACTGTTGACGAAGACATCATGGGACGCTACTATTCGCCACGCCCCACCCTCGGTGCCTACACCGTCTCTTCCACCGTCATAGAACCCGAGACCACCACCGATGCATCGGACAACAATGTGGTCAATTTCTATGTAAACCCCGCTGACGACGGCGGTACGGAGTACACGTCCATCGGCAGCAGTTGGGACCAGCCCATACGTTTCTTCTCCGATGCCATGACGTTCATCAAGGCGAAGGACTATCCCTCGACCACTACGGTCAATGTCTATGTGAAGCAGGGCACGGTGAACAACACCAACACATCGGCGAATGGACGTATCCGCACCACCGACATTGTCATTCCGAGCAATGTCAACATCTACGGCGGTTACCCCAGTGCCAACACCGGGACAAGCCTCGACGGCCGCAACCCCAACGTCCATGTCACCACTATCAGTGCCGAGGCACAGGACGATTACACCCTCAACGTGGCGCATCTGCTGACCTTTGACAGCACGGAGAACACCGTTCTCGACGGCTTCTCCATACGCAATGCCAATGCGCGCAGCACGGAGTTGATTGAGGGAACACCCGTCACCTCAGGCGCAGCCATGACATTCAACAACGCGAAGAACGTGAAGATACGCAACAGCGGTGTCGCCAACAACACCGCAGACCAAGGTGCTGCCGCCGATATCGTCAACTCCGAGGTGTTCTTCGAGAACTGTATCTTCCACAATAACGAGAGCCGGGTGCTCAATGACGACGGCACGGCGAGGTCCATCACCGGCAATATCGTGGTGCGAACGGGCTCCACTGCCACATTCTGCCACTGCAACTTCCTCCGCAATGTAGGCAATGCCATCGACAGTTACGGCACTGTGAAGGTCGTCAACTCAGTCTTCTACGGCAATATGCGCGAGCCTCTCGAGGACACACGCAACAATGAGGGCAAGGCTCTCGTCGCCGTGCGTCTGCTCGAAGGCGGCACTTTCACCGGCGACCACAACCTCTACGACAGCAAGTCGGCGGATTTCATCACCGCAAACTCGCTGGACAGCAGCAACGAGGCGATACTCACCTACACCTTCAGCGACACTTCCACCACCTATCCGCGCTTCATCAACCCCACGAAGAATGCCGGCGTGTCCACCGCAGGTGACGTGACCTACTACGGACGCACCATTTCTTTCCAGCCCCATAACAACAACCCCATGGTCAACCGTGCCTCCACGGTGGGCAGCGATGGTGTCGAGACCACCGACCACACCAAGTGGGGCACCGACATGACAGGCTGGGTGACCCGCGACTACGGCGGCCTGCCCGACATCGGAGCAGTGGAAAACCACGAGAGCACCGAGGCTGACGAGGGCGAGAAGGCATATCCCTACGGACAGCGTCCCTATGGCGGTGCACTCTATGTGCGCGACTATGGCACCGACACAGGCACAACACACGCCGACGGCACGGCACGCGACGGTTCGTCGTGGGCCAACGCCATCAACGGCAACGCCACATACTCTGGTGTAAAAGGTTTCCAGTATGCCATCAATTTGGGCTACACGCAATGGACTGCCGACCCGACAAGTCTGCGCGAGGTGCGTGTGGGTGCCGGCAAATACACCGCCAACATTGAATGGAAGGCGGGTGTCAACGTGCGTGGCGGCTATCCCGCTGTGGGCAACCCCGGCGAGAACGAGCGTGACATATCCAACTCAAAGGATGAGTACAAGACTGTCATCGACGGCAACGCCAGCGGACGTGTGCTCCTGATGTTTTCAGCCTTCTCCATCCAAGCCACTTTTGAGGGCTTCACCATACAGAACGGTTATACCACAGGGGCTAATTATGGTGCTGGAGTATATCTCCGTAGTGGCGGAATATTGAAGAACTGCCTTGTGCAGAACAATGTGTTCAATGCAAATGGCAATACGGGAGACAAGCAAGGCGGTGGCGGTATCTACATGAATGACGGTTCTATAGTGAAGAACTGCAAGGTCATGAAGAATACCATCAATGGTAATGGTCAAGGAAAATTTCTTGGCGGTGCCGGTGTGTATGCAGCCGGCGGTGTGCTCATCAACTCTCTCATTGTGGAGAACACCACTTACAATAACGCAAAAGAGATTCTGGGATCAGGATTCTATATTAGCAGTAATAGTAGTATATACAACTGTACTATCGCTTATAATATAGCCAATGAAACCGGCAACTACGCTGCTACTGGCGGAGTGTGGGATGTTTCGGGCGAGTCATCGTTCTACAACTGCATCATATGGGGTAACTATGCCACTGGTAATACGGAAGAGAATATGGTGCAGGTGGGTATGTCCGGATATTCCACTGGCGGCGGTGTCAACAAAAACCTCAACACATGTTATAGTTCAGCTTGGTCCTGGAAGTGGTCTTCCGACGATTATAACGATAACAATAAAGTGACTATCGTGGGAAACACGATAGGAAATGCAGGTGACTACACTGCGTTCTTTAACAACTGTAAGGCGGCCGAGCCTTTCGTTCGCGAGGGGGACAACACCGACTACTCGCTGAAGCCAACCGCCACGCAGTGTATCAACAAGGGTTCGGAATATAATGCCCTCGACAGCTTAGACATTACGGTGGATATCAACGGCGAAGACCGTATTCAGGACTGCACCATCGACAAGGGCGCATACGAATACAACCAGTCGCTCGACATCAGTCCAGAGATATTCACCACTACGGGTTCCACGAATAACAAACGCGTCTTCTACGTCACCCCCAACGGTCACGGTACGGCGTCTGCCAACAGTCCTGCCAACGCAGCCTGTGCCTCCAAACTGCAGAAGGTGCTCGATGCTGCCGGACGCTACAAGTACAACTATCCGTCAGACACCGTCATCGTGAAAGTGGCAAACAGTGCCACCTTGGCTGCCGCAGGAGAGAATTTCCAGTACTATGCCTGCCGTACCACCGACGAAGGGGAACAGAGTACACGCGTGTGGTCTATCATGGTGCCGCGCGGAGTGGAAGTATGGGGCGGATATACCGACACCTATACCTCTGACAACGACAACGGTTTCTACACCAAGGACACCACAACAGGTACCATTACCGACAAACGCGACATTACAGGCAACCCCACTTACTTCGACTCCTACTATTACAACAAGGACGAGAAGCAGTATTCCTACACCTATCATGTGGTGACCTTCACCGACCGTGTGTTCGACGGCAATGGCAATCCGTATAAGGAAGGCAACACTGTAGGAGGTGTCAGCAATTGGACCGACGGCGAACCCCTGATGTCAATGAAGGAAAAGACCACCGACCGTGCTGTCGTCGACGGTCTCTACATCACAGGTGGCAATGCCGACGCACAGGTGACCAATCTTGCCAACTCCAATGCCAACATCAACCAGTATGGCGGTGCTGCCATCGTCACCGACTATGCCCATGTGCGCAACTGCATCGTCAGGGGTAACAATGCCACCTATGGCGGAGCCCTGGCATTGACCCACAACGCCCTCGTCTCGGGCTGTCTCATCGACCAGAACACCGCTGACTACGGCGGAGCGATATATATGTTTGAGAACGGCACCACGCTCTCCGACGGCACAGTCATCGACACTTCGTCGAAAGGCGGCACCACTGACGCCAACATGGCACACGTCTACACCTCCACAATCGTCAACAACACCGCCAACAACCAGGGCGGCGGCATCTGGTTCGGACAGGAGGACAAGAACATCAACATCCGTGTGAACTCGTCGGTGGTATGGCAGAACAGCAGTGCGAGCCAGGCCAACGTGTCGGGACTCTTCAATCCGACGAAGACTGTCGACAACGCAGTGAGCACACTCGAGTTCTATCCGTTCTCCTACTGCGCTGTGCAGAACCTGCGTCTCTCGGGAGCCAACAACATAGAACTCCACAACCTCAACTCCACTGGCTCGCGTTTCGCCTCGAAGAACAACGCCGCTACCGACCACAACACGCTCGCCAAGGAGACCACGGAGAGCGGTTTCGCACGCTTCAGCGACTTCGGCTACTATGCCCTGACCAACTACTCCACTCTCGTGCGCACCGGTATGCCTGTCACAGACTATACCACGCTCGTGCAGAATGCCGGTCTTTCACAGACCGATTTCACCGCTGTTGACCGACGGGTATCGACCAGCCTCAACCGCTCCTACATAGAAATGGGAGCGCGTGCACTCGACAAGGTCATCTCCGGAAACCAACTCATGCTCCGCCTCTTCGTGGCAAAGTCTGAAGACGTCGACATGGATGCGGCGCAGACAATGATGGGACTCGCATCGTCAGCGGCGTCAGGAAGTGCCGAGGAATACTACAGTCAGGAGGGTTCGTCATTCGCTTACCCGATGCTGAACCTGCAGGATGCGTTCGACTATATCATCTCGAAGCGTTCGCTCAACGACACCAAGACGGCTCTCAACGAACCGGGCGCAAACAACCTGCCCTTTGAAATCTGCATCGCACAGGGCACCTACTACCCCACACGCAACCTTTCCGGAATCTACGGAAACTCTCCGGGCAACAGTTTCGTCATTCCCGAGGGCGTGAGCATCTACGGCAGTTTCGCCGTCGCCACCCCCGGTGAGGACAACGCGTTCTTCGGACGCCGGTTCACGAAGAATGCCGATACCGACAACTATACCAATGTGCTCGACAACAATGTCACCGCCGTGACCGAGGACCAGGTGACCATCATGGGCAAATACAAGATTGAACAGTTGCCGACAGACAGTCTGCTGACACGCCGCCGCAACAACGACAACAACGGCAACAACATCATCGAACCGTGGGAATTCCGCAACCAGACCATCCTTTCCGGTAACGTGGAGAACCAGACTACCAACGGTGTCTACCATGTGTTGTCTGTTGTCGCCGACCAGAACGTGGTGGGAATGCTGCCGAAAGTGACCGTCAGCCACGAGACGGCAAACGCCCTCTACCGCACACTGTCCTATAAAGACTACACCGACCAGATGGGCAAAGGCTCCTTCGACTATGAGGAAGGACAGTCTGTCGTGCTCGACGGCGTGCAGGTGACGGACGGACGTGCCATGAACTATATAGAAGGCACGACACAATACCTGTCAAAATACTCCTTCTATTGTGGCGGCGGACTGCTCGTCGACGGCAACCGCTACTGTGACGACTACAACCGTTATCCCGGCTACTACAACACTACGGTCGACGGCTACAATGCTGCCAACGGCACATCGCTCACCGCAGACGAGTTCAGTGCCCTCGGCAAGACCACCTACAGGCACAACGGCATCAGCGGAGCGGTGGGCTACCGCGACATACCTGTTGTCATCGCCAACTGCAAGTTCATCGACAATGCCGCCGGAATGGGCGGTGCGCTCTGCTCCAACGGCGAGGTCAACATCTACAAGAGCAGCATAGAGCAGAACCGCGCATACAGCGGAGAGGAGACCGTGCGCGACAGCCTCGACACCAAGGACATAAAAGTCACCTATGCGGGCGTCGGCGGAGCGGTGATGGCAACACACCAGTTCAGTGCCTACAACACCATTTTCGCCAACAACGAGGCTTACGACAAAGCCCTCAACAATGAGCCGGTGAAGTTCCCCAATGTCAATATGACCTCCGACAAGGCCAACAACCTGCTCGGAGGAACAGGCGGCGTGGCCTACATCGGTCCCTATGGCTTCTTCCATGTCGTCAACTGCGACCTTGTGAGAAACCAGGCCAACATATACCCGGCGGTATTCACCAGGAACCCCAACCGTGACTTCACCGACGGACGCAACGGCGGCATAGGCGGCACCAACACTCTCCGTCCTTCCTCCGTCTACTACAACCAGTTCATCAACAGTGTCATCTGGGGCAATGACATCAATGAGGAGATGAGCAAGAAGTATGACAGCAACGCGCTGTTCAAGTTCAACTCGCGCCTCATCTGCAACTACGCTCCCGGTGAGTTCACCTCTTACAATGTGCCCGACTTCGACGGCGGCACGAATATCCCTGCCGACCAGACCGACCTCGACACCAACAGCAACGCCAAGGACATGAAGTTCGGCGAGACGGCATGGTTCTGCGCCTACGAGGAGAACCGCGGTGTCAGCCCGCTCAACGATGCCGACCTGCGCAAGAACGAGTACTCTCCGTTCATGTATGCACGTGACATCGTGCATCAGGCAGGCCAGACGCTCACTCCTGTAGAGGACACCTACCAGAACTGCAACATCCTCCTGGCTTCCGAAAACACCGAACTCGAAGGTCCGAACTTCATCAACCCGTCGTCAACTCCGGGCTATGACGGCTACAACGAAGCCGCAGACTGGAGCCCTGCACGTCTCAACAACCTCGTGGACAACGGTTCGGGCGAGATAGCACAGAACATCACGCTCGTCAACGAAGCCTACAAGGCAACGTTCAAGACCTATGAGACAGCGGCAGACCTGCCCTCACGGTCAATAAATCACGGCGGAGGCAATGCCGACGGCTACACCGACGAGACCATAGGCGACTTCGACACCGAGGGAGTCTACACCACCACACGCGTGCTCTATGGCTACGGACACAACAGGAGGTATATGCCTGCTGGCGAAACTTTCTATATGAAATCCGCCGCTACAGGTCAGCAACTGTACCGCATCTCCTATGATCCCAACCCGACACACGACCAGACCTTCATAGACATCGGCGTCTACGAGTATCCCCACACCGAACTCCAGTACACCACCAGCGGCGATGAGGTCGACATCCTGTGGGTATCGCCGGAGGAGAAGCCCGACAACGGTCTGCCCGACGGCAGCGACTGGAGCCAGCCTACCTCCGACCTGCAGCGCGCCATAGAGACTTTGCTCGCCAGCCGCAACGGTCACCGCAAGGAGATACGCATGATGAACGGTACGTTCACGCCTATCTACAGCATCAATGACCGACTGGCGTTCACCATCGACACCGAGGCACTCAACAAGTCAGTGACCCTTCCGGTGAAGTCCTACGAAGCCGACGGCACGACGGTCAAGGAGTTTGACACCGGCAAAGGCACCGTCTCGCTGACCATAAAGGGCGGTTACAGCCGCTACCTCAACAATGTCTACAATCCGGATGAGTATCCTGCCATCATCAAACAGCAGGCACGCTCCAACGACTCGTCCGACCGTTGGGACTATCTGTTCTGGATCAACGACGGCACACAACGCTACGGATACGTCGGAAGCGATGCCTACAACGACGAGAACGGTCAGGGAAACTATGCTCCCGACGGCGACACCTACACGAAAACGGTCAACACCATACCGATACACATGGACGGCGTGGTGCTGGTCAACAACCAGGCGCGGAGCGGAGTCAACGGTGCGG
Organism: Bifidobacteriaceae bacterium; assembly: GCA_963627025.1. Classification (GTDB taxonomy): domain Bacteria; phylum Bacteroidota; class Bacteroidia; order Bacteroidales; family Bacteroidaceae; genus Prevotella. The sequence continues at coordinate 41,266 of CAVFZF010000017.1, forward strand.
CCATCCGTTACGATGATGTCGACGACAAGGTCACGTCTCCCACACCTGCCAACGTGTCGGCCAACACCTACTATACCGACCCCGAGAACCGTGACGAAGGCTCCAAGTCGCCCGACAACGAGCCGACACAGTACTACGAACGCGTCGTCGACAAGTACTGGACCGACGCCACCTACACCGTAGAGTCGGAGACGGAGACCATCTTTGTCACCTACAAGTATGTGACAAACACTGCGAACAAGATTATCATCAGCAAGAGCAAGATAATGAACAGCGGTTCCTATATCGACGATGACTACACCACAAGTGCCGTCTACATCGGAAAGAACGGAGGAAACGCCCTGCTCTACAACGACGTGATGCACAGCAACTGGGGCAATCCGCTCGTTTCGGCGGTCACCACCACCATCGTCAACAACACATACGCGCTCAACAAGGGACGCGTCGACCTCAACGGCGAAAACACGAGAGTGTCGTCTCTCGACATCAACCAGGACAGCAACAGCGACAACTACGACCCTGACGGGCCGATGCTCGCCCCCGGCCGTCCTCGCCGTTCACCGTCGGCAGCCACCGCATCGTCAATCTTCAACAGCGTGTTCTGGCGCAACAACGACAACAGCACACAGTTCGTCCTGCCCGGATTCGTCAGCGCACAGAAGTCAGGCAACATCTTTGCCCACAACGCAGTGACAGGTTTCAAGACCGACATCACCGACTATACTCTCCCCGACATCCCCAACGAGAACTACAACGTGGGACTGTCGGACGACAACACCGACGTGATCAACGGTCCGAACTTCACCGACCCGAACGTCTCTGCCACCTCAAGCACCGACATCGAGGCGCGCGACTTCACCCTGCAGCCGTCGCTGCGACTGCTCAACAAGGGTAACGACGACCTCTATCAGGACAATGTGGACAAGTATCCCGACACTTACAACATCTATGACCTCGCCTGGCTTCCGTCCACACGCATCGACGCCGCCGGCAGCCCGCGCTTCGTCTATGACATAGACCTCGGTGCCTACGAGTATCAGAACAACCTGAACCGCATCATCTATGTCAACCCGAACGTCAGCCTGACCGGTCTTGGCAACTCATGGTCAGATCCTGTGGCTTACGGCAACCTGCAGGCAGCCATCGACCTCGCCTCTGTCTATCATGTGAACAACACCGACGAGGAGGCCTATGTCTTCGTCAAGGGTGCAGGAACGGGCCACACCGGTCTCCACCTGGGCGAGTCCATCACCATGCGCGACGGAGTGAGCGTCTACGGCAGCATCCTTCCGACACGCACCGACGACTGTCCCTATACCCCTGTCGACATCAACGGTTCGATAGTTCGCACCTACAAACAGACCGACATTGACGATTATGTCACCACTGTCACCGCCGAGCGCGGAGGCATTGCCTCACCCGCTGCCAACCGCACCACCGTCAGCGGCATCAAGGTGCCTACCTCCACCTCGTTTGACGACACCCGTGACAACATCGTCTCCGTTGTCGACGGCTTCGATGTGACCGCCACGAACACGGCAAACACTTCGGGCACAGTCACCGAACCTGTCATCGACATACAGCCGACCAACGCCGGCGGACACGTGGCACTGCGCAACATCATCGTGCATGACAACGACGCTTCCGCCACAGAATTCGTAAACATCGCCAATGTCAACAACGCGCTGCTCTACGAGGCTCTGTTCCGCGACAACAAGGTGAGCGCTACCGGCTGCCAGTTGCGCATCATGTCCAACGGCTACGGTGTCAACCTCACCGTCGAGGGCAAGACCATGGGAGCGGACAACAGCACCACCTACAACGGCACCGACAACCTGAAGAAAGACCATATCTTCAACTCGCTCGTCAACTACGGCGGACAGGCTGCCACGGAGAACACCCTCTCGGGCTATAACTACAAGGTTGCCGACAGCAACCTCAACTACCAGTTGACGGAAAAGTCACAGCACATCGACCAGTGCAGCACCGACAACCCGATAGAGAGCGTGACCTCACTGGCACAGTTCATCAACTACGACACCGACCGCGACCTGCTCGGCAACCTCCGACTGCTCCGTGGCGTAAGTTCCGATGACAAGATTGACCGTGGCGCATTCGAGACCTGGCGTGTAGACCAGGATGTTGTCTGCACATCGAAAGATGCCGACGACAATCTCACCAACTACTATCCGCACACCGGTTCGGTGGTCTACATCATGCAGGGCAACAGCCTCGTCATGGAGCAATATGAGACCCAGACCACCGACGGAGTGACTACGCAGACCTCAGGCACCGCCTTGCGCCCTGCCTACCTGCTCCTGCAGGAGGGTGCGTCGCTCTATGGCAACGGCAACGCCGTCAATGTGGGCTATGTCGGAGTGGAGCGTCAGGTTTCCAACAACGGTTCTATGGTGGGTCTGCCCTACTCCATGTACTACAAGGGAACAGAGGCGGCAACCAACGGTGTGGGCACTCCTGCCTACTCCTCCAACGGTGTGCTGACACTCTCTGCCGCCAATGCCGAAGCCTATTCCTATAATGGCGTGAGCCGTGCGGCATGGGATTCCGAGTTCTATGACACCCAGTCGGCTTACTGGACACCGCTCTACGGCACGGCGACAGATGCCAACAAGGGCGTGCTCTACAAGCCGGCGGTCGACAGAACCTACCGTTTCACATCCCAGGGCAGTGCCGACAATATGGACACCTACGTCTACACCGAGACGGCAGGAGGCATCTCCAAGACCGTCACCCTCCAACAGTATGACGACCGCACCTCTACCGACGGCGGTGCCGACTTCACCGAGAAGGAGGACATGGGCTGGAACTGCATCGGACTGCCGTGGCTCGTGAGCCAGTACGACCCGTCCGTTACGGAGGCTCTCTCCGGCGACAACCGCCGCAACATAGACATTCCGCACACACTGTGGCTCTGGTATGACGGCAAGACCTATCCCGACGGCACTACTGCCGCCGACGGTGACGGTGGCTTCTACAGTGTCAGTTCGTGGGACACCTCCGACTGGCATCTCGCTACCGACGACGCGGCTCGCATCTGGACAGGCGAGGGCATATTCACACAGACCTCTGCCGTTGCCGACACGGAGAATCTGCTCTTCTTCCGCCCTGTCTACAGCACGACGTCTCCCTCGAAGGGAGCGACCTTCGACAGCGATGAGGACGAGCCGACAGTGCGCCGCAACGCCCGCTACTATGTCGCCTCGCACGACACCGACGACGCTCCGGGCGCACTCAACATCCGTGTGCGCGACCATGTAGTCTATGTCAGCGGTCTCCAGGGCGGCGAGAGCATCATCGTCTACGACACCGTGGGACGTGTCTACAATATGGCAAAGGCATCCGGGGAGCAGTATTCCACTGCCGTACCCGTCAGCGGCGTCTACGTCATCAAGGTGGACAACGTGTCGCAAAAGGTAGTGGTCAGATAAATGCAGTTGCCCTTACAGGGCGCTGAACAGTGCTAGCACGTATTTACCCAGGGTGTTACCCTGGGCTGTGTGCAACTGGGCTTTCAGCCCGCAAAGGCAACTGTATGACCGCGTGCATTTGGGCTTTCAGCCCACAAAGGTGGTGGTATGAGATACGGCGTCCTCGCCGTACTCATCTTGTCGCCTCTCCTCCTATTCGGGCTGAAGGCCCAACTGCTTCTAGCCCTGGGCATCGCCCTGGGTAGTCAAGCAGAACTGAGATTCTGCGCCCTGTAAGGGCAACTACATAAAACTCAGCGGAGTTGAATGATAATATAATTATGGTGATGAATAATGCAGTTGCCCTTACAGGGCGCTGAACAGTGCTGGCACATATTTACCCAGGGTGTTGCCCTGGGTAGTCAAGCAGAACTGAGATTCTGCGCCCTGTAAGGGCAGCTACATAAAACTCAGCGGAGTTGAATGATAATATAATTATGGTGATGAATAATGCAGTTGCCCTTACAGGGCGCTGAACAGTGCTGGCACATATTTACCCAGGGTGTTGCCCTGGGCTGTGTGCAACTGGGCTTTCAGCCCGCAAAGGTGGTGGTATGAGATACGGCGTCCCCGCCGTTCCCTTCACCGGCAAATAATACGTTGCGAAATGGTGCAGTGAGGACACTGCACCTACTAACAATAGCAAAAAAACAAAACTTCATAATATGAAATCTGACATAACCCGAATACTCCTCTGCATGGTGCTCCTCACGGGCATCGGAACGACTGCTGCCGTCGCCGACAACCTCTTTGTCATCACTGACGGCAACGGCAACTATCTCGCCAACAAGAGCGGTTCGATAGCCAATGCCACCTCCTTTGACCCCAAGACCTGCGTGTGGACGTGCTCGGGAACAAGCAGTGGCAAACTGAGTAACCAGGGGAGGTATTTATACCGTTATTCATATTCATTGTCATTGACCACATCGTCATCCTCTGCCACATCGTGGACAATCTCCGGTAACAAGGTGTATTATTCCACATCGTCGTGGTATAGCAGCACTTATTATATAACTTATAGCAGCAGCAGTTGGACTACAAGTACGTCGGGCGGTGCTTCCATCTACTCTACATCCCTGACGCAGACTGCCGAATCGGGCAGCATGACGGTAGAGGACAACCCTTCTATCGAAATGAAGTTTGAGCGTGAGGGCGACACACGCGACTATTATGTAAGTGCAGTGTCCTACACTCCTGCCTACAACACCTACACCTGGACGGAGTCAGGCGGCACAAAGACATGGTATGCGTCGACCGACGACAGTTATGTGTCAGCGACAGCACCGTCAGAGGTGACCACAGCGGCTGCCTACACATGGTCTTCCGACTACCCTGACAACGTGACGGTGACGCAGAGCACCGAGGAACCGTCACAGGCAACGGCCTCTTACGACACGAAATTCACCTCCGAGACGATAGTGACCATTACCGCCACAGCCACAATACCGCAGAGTGCCAGCGGCTTCATGACCGCTGACGCCACCGTGAGCGGCACTGTCACGGCCACGCTGCTGTCACGCCTCCTTGCCGACATACAGGTGGCAGCCACCAAGACAACGCTCTATGTCGGCGAAACAAGCCAGTTGACCGTCGTGACTGCGTCTGACGGCACAATAGGATACACCTCCAGCGACAATTCGGTGGCAACAGTCGATAACAAGGGAGTTATCACCGCCAAGTCCACAGGCGACAAAGACTCCCAAGAGGTGCGAATAACCATCGCAACGCCACAGACCGACGACTACGAGGCAACTTTCACAATCATTGACATCGTGGTAAAAAAACGCCCCACAAGTCTCACCCTCGAGTATGACAAGTCCGCCCTGACCTACGGCGAGGCAGTCCCCACGCTCACCGCATCGACACTCACCGACGAGGTCGACGGCACGGAGATCTCGGGAACAGTCGTCTACTCCAGTAGCGACACGGGCATAGATGTGAATGCCAACACAGGCGAACTCACCGTCAAAAAGGCTGCCACCGCCGTCATCACTGCAATCTATTCCGGTGACAACACCCATACTGCCGCCAGGGCAACATACACCGTCACCGTGAGCAAAGCACCCACCACGCTCACCTTCGGGCAGGCTGGCTATCTGGCGCAACTCTCCCACCCGTTCACGTCACCCGTAGCCACTCTCACCCCGAGCGATGCCGGTGAGGTGACCTACAGTTACACCAGCACCACGGCAGGGCTTATCACACTCGGCAATAAAACAGGCAAGGTGACACTCAACAGTCTGACCGGCACAGCCACAGTGACCGCCACATTCGCCGGCAACGACTGTTACGAACCGTCCACGGCACACTATGTGCTGACGGTGAGTGACAAGGAGATACCCAATCTGGTAGTTACCACCGAGATGGAGTTCTATGTCGACGACACCAACACCATTCACGCCACCACCAACAGCACCGCCGGCATCACCTATGGAAGCAGTGACCCCACAGTCATAACTGTCGGTACTGACGGCAGTCTGACCGCTGTGGGCGAGGGCAGCGCGTTCATACGCATCACCTCCGTAGAGGACGAGACCTACATGGAGTACTCCGCCGACTACCCCATCACGGTGAAACGCTACCCCACAAAGGTCACGGCAAGTTACACGGCGGATGTCTTCTACACCGACTACGAGAATAACATCCTCCCGACAGTGTCTGTCCATGAAACGAAAAACAACAATCTGGCGGAGACGACAGGTCTGATTTCCTTCAGCGCAACGCCTGCCAGCGTGCTCACTGTCGATGCGGCTACAGGTCAGGTGACCATGGTGGGCAACGGTACGGCATCCATCACCATCACCTATGAGGGCAACCGCAAGTACGAACCCTCCACTGCCCTGTTTATGATGACCATAAAGAAGGTGGCAAAACCAGGGACTTTCATCCGTCTGAAGGACCATTCCGGCAACTATCTGTCCTCCGACGGCACTGACATAACAGCCGTTTCCTCCACCGATGCCTCCACTATCATCTGGTACGGTGAGAACCGTTCGCTGCTCTTCTACCAGTGCGGACTCTATATGAAGGACGCTGCACCGTCGCTGATGCAGCCTGTAGACGCAGGACAGGGCGGCACACAGTTTAAGTTTACCCATATCGGAGATGACTACAACATCAGTGACAACACGACAGACCTGGCTTCCGGCGGCAGCAACCTGTGGACGATAGAGGAGGTGGACTTCCTTCCGCTGACATTCAAGAGCGCCGGCCACGGTTTCTCCACCCTCTACTCCCCCGTGGACGTCACCTGTCCTGCCGGCGTGGTGGCATACTATCCCACGGCACGCACGGTTGACACCACCGGTACAGTTGACTTTGTCATCAGCCTGAAAGGACTTTCCGGCGGCTACATACCTCACAATACGCCTGTCGTGTTGCATACCGATTACATCAACACATACAACTTCTACATCGTGGAAGAGTTGGATTACGACATCTCCGACCTGTGGGACGGTCTTGCCGGCACTGTCCCCACGATAACCACGTCGTCGGTATACTCCGGCACGCAGTGCCCCTACACCCTGCAGCCCGACAAGTCCTCGTCGGCAGGATTCTATCCTTGGGACGGCACTCGCCACACCACTGTCGAGGCGTTCCGCTGCTACATTCCCGGCGCGACAGCATCAGCCACAAAGGGATTCCGCTTCTCCTTTGACGACGACACAGTGGACGGAATCGGCAACATCACGCCCTCCACGCCACAGGATGCGCCCTATTACAATCTCCAGGGCATCCCCATGGGCAACGACTTCAATGCCCTGCCCTCCGGAGTCTATATCCGAGGCGGACAGAAAATCATAAAAAACAACCAATGAAAACAAACAAGGGGAGTGTCAATTTTGACACTCCCCTTATTTGTTGCGGGCTTTCAGCCCAACTGCATATAGCCCAGGGCAGAGTTGCGAAGCAACGTTACCCTGGGGGTGGACGGCAAAGTAAACAATGCGCCCTGTAAGGGCAAGTGCGTA
>CAVFZF010000018.1:0-48256 GCA_963627025.1 Bifidobacteriaceae bacterium
GTCACCTTACTATATACTTCTTGTCTTTGCCCACATACACACCTTTGGGAAGATTCTGCCGACTGGCTTTGCCTATCTTTTGTCCGTTGATGCTATACAATACGGAATCTGACGTTTTTGCATCATTTACGGTATATGCAACTGCCGTAGCGTTACCTTCTGCCGGGAACAAATGAGGGAGCAGGACATAGAGGTAGTCCGTCACATAATCATAGTCGTGTCGGCCGCCTTGGGCAAGCAGGAAGCAGAGGTTACCGTTGGACGGACGGTGGTCGTAGGTGAACATATCCGTGAGACGTTGCATGGCCTCGATGTGGGTATGCAATGGGTATGCTACGTCGTTCGTTCCTGTGGCGGCATAGATGAAGAAGTCTTCCTTGCCATACCCCTGGTCTGTTATACATTTTTTGAGCAGTTCCGCCGTGGCATCGGCAACATCCGCTCCGGCTTCGTTTCCGAATGCCCAGCTGGTACCGCTGACAGGTATAAAAGTGCGGAAATAAGCCAAGTCGTATTGAAAAACGTTCCAAGTTGTAGTTCCTCCCATAGAAAATCCGCTGAAGGCGCGGTGGTCACGGGCGGCAATCAGGTCTTCTGCCGATGTGCTGCGTGAATAGGTGGAATACTTGCTTTCTACGGCTGGTATCAAATCCTCACGTAGTTCTTTCGGGAATTTTATCCAATTGCTTGTTGTATAATAATCAGTGATGGTGGGTGTCACGATAATCATCGGACGCATTCTGCCGTCGGCAATGAGATGGTCTACCACATACTGCAATCTGCGTCCTCCGACAGTTCCTTCGAGGATGGTTCGTATGTTGCCATAGAAACCGTGCATCAGATAAAGTATGTCATACTGCTTGCTGCTGTCATAGCCATAAGGCAGGTACACGCGGCACTGCTTGCTGTAGGCATTTCCGTTGTCGTCGTGAGCGGTGTAGTCAAAAGTCTCTATAGTTCCTGCTTGAGCGCAAGTGGAGCGGTACGCCGTCGGTGTTGCCTGATAAACGGGGGCATCCGACGGCATCGTAGTGTTGGAGTCCATGCCAAGATAACTGTCATCCGGCTGCGAGGAACAAGCTGCCATAGTATTTGTCCATAATCCTGCTGCCAATATGAATAAAATGTTTTTTGTTCTCATCATTGTAGTATTGTTTGAAATTTGACGCAAAGTTATGAAGATTTCATTTGCGAATGTTTGCTGTGGGGGTCAACTATTTTTGCTGACAAGTTCAACTTTCAAATTGTTTTTATACTTTTGCATCGCAGAAAAGAAAAGAAACAATGGATGAACGTGAAATCATCAACTATTCCGGCATCATATTGTCGCATATCCACAGGGACAACTGCAAGTGTAGTTTCAGTGTGGGCGAACATACGCTCATCTATCTGCATAGCGGTGTACTGGAAATAGAAGAGCAAGGTAAAAAGGTGAGATTGTCACCAGGAGAGTGTGTGTTTGTAAGGAAAGACCACCGTGTTACACTCAACAAATGTGCAGATGGGGCAGAGAATCCATACCAGTCAATAGCCTTGGCTTTCAACAGAAAATTCTTACTGGGCTTTTACCGCAGTCTGTCTCAAGAAAGTATTCCGAAATGTGCGCGCCGTAGCCGTAAGAGCTTGATGAGAATTCCAGCCCGACCTGATGTGGTGAGCCTGTTCCAGTCATTGAAGCCTTATTTCCAGACTTATGAAGAGCCTGACAAGGAGTGGATAGATATGAAACTGCATGAAGGGTTGAAGTGCGTTTTGAAAACCGACTCCAACATCTATGCCTCCCTCTTTGATTTTGCAGAGCCATGGAAGATAGACTTGATGGCATTCATGAACGACAACTATATGTACGACCTAAGCATGGAGGAGTTTGCCAACTACACAGGACGTAGCCTGTCTACCTTCAAGCGAGATTTCAAAAAGTTGACAAATGCCACTCCACAAAAATGGCTCATCGACAAGCGTCTTACAGAAGCCCATCGTTTGCTTTCGCAAGGAGACAACCTAAAGATACAGGATGTGATGACCAAGGTGGGCTTTTCAAACCTGTCATTCTTCTCCCGTAGTTATAAGATAAAATTCGGCTATTCTCCAACGAACACCGAATTGTAGTTTATGTAAGGGTTCTTTGGTTGACGGCATCGTAGTACCTCTCTCTCCGTTCCCTTGACGTTTCCAAGCCCGGGAACTTCTTGCCAAGCCGTTCACGGTTGTAGTTGGAGAAGCAGGAATCGAAGAAATTGCGGCGCGCGGACGAAGAAACGGCGGTGCGCAGACGGTGAAATGGCGGCGGGACATCAGATGAGGGACGGGTGTACGGCACATGAAGGACGGACGTATCTCATGTGAAGGACGAGTGTACATCACGTGGAGTACGGGCGTACTTCACGTGATGTACCGATGCGAGAACGGTGCCGGCGTTGTGGCAGAACCGTGTTTACGCAAAACGCCTCCGGCACTGCCGGAGGCGCAAAAACACTCATTACTGTCTATCTGAGATATTGTCACTGTTTGAAGACGATGCCTTCCACGGTGCTGAAGTCGGTTTCCGAGAATGCCGGATCGCCGGTGGAGAGGAGTTTTCTCCCGGCTATGCTGACGTTCTGGAACGTCACGTCATTGACGGTTTTCAGTGGTGTGCCGTCCGTGCCCGGCCATCCGTAGAGGCGTATCTTGTTGGCTATGGGCGAGGAAGAGTTGTTGAGACTGCGCACGTTGATGTACTTTATGTCGCTCATTCCGCCGGGCGTGGTGTGGTCGCCCTTGATTACGCCGAACCAGAAGTCGGGCTGGAATCCTGCTGCAATGAAGCGTTCGCAGTGGTAGACATCTATGTTCTCGTAACGGATGTTGCGGTAGTAGGTGCCGTGCAGACAGTTGATGGTGAGCGCGGCACGCTCGTCGAGCACGCAGTGGTAGTCCGGGTCGTCATAGGAAAAGAGCACGTCGCAGTTGAGGAAACTTATTCTGTCGTAGAGCGAGCAGTGGCTTTCCGCTCCGATTCCTATGGCGCAGTTGCAGTCGTTCCACAGTTGCATGCCGCAGAACGTGAGGTTGTAGTTCGGTGTACACTCGGGTGTGGGCTTCTCTTCCAGACCTTTTATTGCGATGGCATCGTCGTTGGCACGCACGAAAGTGTTGAGGAAGATGCAGTTGTTGCTGTTTACGACATCGATTCCGTCGGTAGATGCGTAGCGTGTAGAGAGTATCTTGGCGTGTTTGAATTCCACGTTCTGGCTGTGGTTCACCACTGTCAGCCAGCATGTCTTGCGGTGTCCGTGCATCATGATGCCCTCAACGTCGGCCCCTTTGCAGTTGTCTGCCGAGAATATGACGGCGCGGTTGGCGTCGTCGTTGTAGAGCATTCCGCGGCCGCAGAGGCGTGTGCCCTTGTCGACTGAGTGCATCTGCATACTGCCGTAGACCACTGCTCCGGGCGCAAGGTACACCGTGTAGCCGTTCTTTATGAGCATGTGGTAGTTGCCGGTGAGTGCCTTGAGGTCGTGGAAGCCGGGCCCGAACCACACGAGACGTGCCGCGTCGTCGACGTGATAGCCGCTTTTCCACGCCACTTTGGGTGCGGAGTCCTCGTCGGTGGCATTGCAGAACAGGTGCAGCACGTTGCCCTTGAGTTGTCCGTTGGGCACGATGGTGATGTTCTGGTTGGCCTGGCTCAGCGTGATGTCGATGCTGTTGGCTCCCGTGCGCTCCACTTTCTCTATGTTGAGGCGGTGCAGCGGCAGTATCTCAAATGAGTCGAGCCGTTCCTCGTAGGCTATGTGGATGGTGGTCTTGCGGCCGTTGCGCATCTCGAAAGAGCCGAAATGCACGAATCCGCCCCAGAAATTCACGTCGTTGTAGAGCCCTGTCGGGTGTCCGTCGACGCTCACGTTCCACTTGGGAGCGCACTCTTGGGGAAACTCTTTCGCCACTGCGTGGGTGAGCAAGTCGCCTGTCGGCGACGCATACTCCTCGCCCAGCCCCTGTGCAGGAGCAAACTTGCCCTTCTCCGCCGCCTGCACGCTCATGGCGGCAAGGGCGGCGAGGGTCAGGATGATGTGTCTGATTTTCATTTCAAAAATATTCTTTTCCTGTGTGCAGCGTTACCACAACTGGTAGGGAGTGGTGGAATAGGCTGCCTGTGAACTCTGTTTTGACTTGACGAAAATGCGTGCATAGAGTGACCGTTTGCCCTCCAGGCTGCTCACGTCCTGCAGCGGTATGCTCGCCTCGATGTGTCCCGGCGCAGCCCCGCTGATGTTGTATGTGTAGTTGCAATAGGCGAGATCGACGAACTGACGCTCGTTGAAGAGCACGCCCACTGACGCCAACTCGGCTTCCTCATCGGGCTGCAGCAGGTCGAAAGACACGTCGAGCACCTTGTCGGCGGCGTTGTAACTGAACTCGGCATTGGTCGCCATGAAGTAGGGTGTCACCTCAAACTCTATCTCGGTGTTGCCCTTCACGGTCACCTTCACCGAGTCGGTGGTCTCCTTCCACGGTCCCGTGCTCGCCCGGGGAATCACTCTGATGTAGCCGGGATAGACATACGACGAGAACGAACCGTCCTGTCCGACGTTCATGTCCTGTGCCGCTTCCTTGCCCCACTGCCCTTGCCATATCTCCATCACCACGGTGCGGCTCTGCGCACCGTTGCCTGAGCCTTTAACGCCGAGCGGTATGAAGTTGCCCGAAGCGTCGCGCCAGCCCACCTTGCCGTAGACATGGCAGTTGGGCGCATCCATGTTGTCGACCGAGCATCCTGCCGTCATGATGAGCGCCAGCACGCCTGCCGCTGCCGAAATTATCTTGTTAACTGTTGTCATAACTCTGTTTTTATGTTTTTATTGTATATGTCCTGTTTTCTGTAAGGCATGGAAAACCGCCGTCATTGATAGGGGTTCTTCACGAGCAAGGGGTTGTTTGCGAGCCAACTGTCGGACAGGAAGTTGTAGTAGTTGCGCATTTGGAAACGCCTTGCGTTGGGCATCTTGCGGCTGCGCACCTTGACGAATACCCACTTGCCGTTCTTGTCGCGGTCGGCAGTGGCTGCCGCTCCCTTCACCCAATATGGCATCAGACCCCACTGGCTCGAGTTGTCGGTCTCGCCGTCCCACTCCGTGTGCGCACGTCGCCAGCGCTTCAGGTCCCACCAACGCTGGTTCTCGAGTGGGAACTCCACCCTGCGCTCCTGCTCTATGTCGTCGAGGTCGTAGGTGGCAAGTCCCTTCAGACCGGCGCGGTCGCGCACGTCGTTGATGTAGGGAAGTCCCTTTTCAGCCTCGCCGAGTTCCATCTCCGCCTCGGCATAGATGAGAAGCACCTCGGCGTAGCGCATGTGTATGAACCAGACATCGCTGCCGTCGGACTTGCGGTTGGCAGGAACGGGGTCCATATACTTGCGGAAGTTGAAGCCTGTGGAGTTGTCTCCTGCCTGTGTGCTCTCCCTCGGACCGTTGACAGAGGTCACCACGTCGCCGTCGTCATCGGTTGTTCCGGCCGTGGAACTCTTGAATGTCCACTGGTATTTGCCGCTTTTCTTCTTCTGGTACATCTGTCCGCACTGGTATGGCACGGGCAGGTTGTCTACCGAGTCGCCCGGGCAGATGATTGTGCCGTGCAGTCTCGGGTCCTTGCCGGCAAAGATGTCACCCTCCTTGTCATAGAAGATGTAGTTGCCGTTGTCGTCAGTAAGTTTCAGGTGTCCGTCGCGGTTGTCGGTGTATTCGTATGCCTCGACAAGGTTGAGCAGCGGAGTGTAGAAATTGGAAAAGGCGTTTCCGGTGACACTCTGCGGTGTGCTCAGTTGCGACCAGGTGTGTGTCACGTCGGGCGAAGAGTAGTCGCGGGCCCATATCACCTCGGTGTTGCTCGTCTTGTCCACGAACAGGCGGTAGAAGTTTTCCGCCTTGTCGGTGTACTTGCGGTACAGGGAGAAGGTCTTGGAGTCGATGATTTCCTTTGCGGCATCGGCTGCTATCTTGTAGTAGTACTCCGCTTTCTCCGCCGGGATGCCCACCTCTCCCCCATCGGTCTTTATCTCCGGTGTGATGAGATTGTTGTACTTGGCGAGACTGGCGGCAGTTATGGCAGCGCGCGCCTTGAGTGTGAGAGCCGCCCAACGGCTTGCACGGGCGTTGTGAGTGCCGCCCGTGGTGGGCAGATACTGCACTATGTCGTCACACTCGGAGATGATGTAGTCATAGATTTCCGCTTCTGTGGAGCGCGGAAGCCTCATGTCCGAGATGTCATCGTCGACACTGAACACCTTGTCACCCACGATTGGCATGCCTCCAAGTCCACGTGCCATGTAGAAATAGGCGCACGCACGGATGAAGCGCGTCTCGGCTATGTACTGGTTGCGGTCTGATTCCGCAAGAGCGGAAGTGGCCCGCAGGCTCTTCAGATAGATGTTGTAGTTGCGTATGTTGCTGTAAGGGTAGAGACGCCACAGGTCGTCGCTGTAGGTGGTAGCGTTGTTCACCTGAAACGTTGTCGCCTCGTCTATCTCGCCCCATGTGCCGGTGACAGTGCTCCAATTGCCGAAGTTGCTGAAATCGGGTCCCCAGTTTACGCTGTTGTAGAATCCTGCCAGCACCGACTTTGTCATCTCTGCATCGCTGAACACGTCGTCATCGCTGAACACGTTGTCCGATTCCCGTGACAGGAAATTGGAGCATGACACTGTCGACACGGCTGTTGCTGCCAAGAGGAGCAGTGTCAGCGCTTTGTTTCTTATCTGCTGTTTCATGATGTTTCCTTTGATTGATAGGGATTGGTTGTCAGAAAGTGATGTTTGCGCCGATGTTTACCGCCCTGGTCGTAGGCGCCACGCTGCCGGTGGCATTGGTAATCTCCGGGTCAAGGCCGTACTTGTGGCAGTTGTCGAAAGAGAACAGGTTCTGCGCCATCACATAGATTCTGAGTTTCTGTATGTAACATTTGTTCACGAGCGACTTGGGGAATGTGTAGCCCAACTGCAGGTTGCGCAGTTTGAGATACCTCATGTTTATCATCCAGAAGTTGCTTGCCAGATAGTTGATGTGTCCCGACTGTCCCTGTATCATTGTGGGATAGTGTCCCGGAATCAGTTCGCTGTCGGCGTCAAACGGGTCGCTCAGGTGCCACATGTCGTCGAGTATGTATGCCGGCATGTTTCCGTTGGCATGGTAGGGGAAGCGTGACTCCCAGTTGAAATACTTGGTTATGTAGGCCGCTCCGGCGAAGTCGGCGGCGAGGTCGATGCCTTTCCAGTTGACGGCAAAGTTGAGACCGAAGTTGAGGATAGGCGTGCGACCGTCTCCGTGGGTCGAACTGTCGTAACTCTGGTAGCCCGTCGCCCTCATGTCTTCTTCGGTTATGATGCCGTCACCGTCGAGATCGGCATAGATAAGGTCACCGGGACGCATGGTGCTGTTGCCCTTTCCGTCGATGTCGACAGGCCATGAGTTGATCTGTTCCCATGAAGTGAACTGTCCGATGCACACATGTGTCCAACTTGCACCTGCCACACGGTGGTTCTGGTTGTACACATAGTAGTTGCGCGAGTTGGTGAAACGCGGCTTGTACTGTTCCCAGTTGTAGGAGCGGGCCAAGGTCACGTTGCCTCCGACAGAGTAGTTGAAGTCGCGGATGTTGTCCTGCCACTTCACGGAAGCGTCGAATCCCTTTACCAAATCGGAGTTCAGGTTTTCGGAAGGCCAGTCGAAGCCTATCTCGCTCGGCACAACGATGTCGTAGCGGGACGCAAGCAGTCCGGTGCGCAGGCGGCGGAAATAGTCGATAGTACCCGACAGGCGGTTGTTGAGCACCTCCATGTCGATACCCAAGTCCAGAGCCTTCGCCTTGATCCAACTGACATTGGTCTTGGGAAGTGAGCGCACGCTGCTCGTGGTAATCTTTTCGCCGTCGATGACAGCCGTTCCTGTGTTGTAGGTATAGCCCGACAGGTAGTCGAAAGTGCCGTAACCGCTCACGTCGTCGTCACCCATCACACCGTAACTCACACGGAACTTCAGGTTGTCGACGTATTTGTCAAGCCCGAACTTGTGCCACAACGGTTCCTCGGACAGGCGCCATGCCGCCGACACGGAGGGGAACAGGCCCCAGCGATGGCTCGGCGGGAATTTCCACGAACCGTCATAGCGTGCCGACAGTTCGAGCAGATAGCGGTGCTTGTAGTCATAGTTGGCGCGTCCCATGAAGCCCATGCGCGCCTGGGTGTTGGCTCCATACTGGTTGAAGATGTTGAGTTCGTTGAAGTAGGTCACCTTCAGCGCATTCATTGTGGGGTGTCCCTGCCAGTAGACAGACGGCGAGTCGGTCTTGTAGGTCTCCATTCCGGCAAACACATCAAAGAAGTGCGTGTCGTTCCAAGTGTGCTTGTAGGAGGCGTTGACCTGTGCGTTGAGACGCTCGATGTATGCCCAGTGGTCGTCAGCCAGTCCTTCGTAGGTTCTGGCAACGCTGTAGGTGTCGGTTGCCTGGTTGTAGTTGTAGAGGCTGAAGGTCTTAGAACGGTTGCTGTACTCCTGGAAACCGAAGTAGTAACTGAACAGTCCTTTCAGTTTCAGACCCTTCAGCGGCTCCCACTCTCCCGACAGGTTGGCCTGCATGGTGCGCCAGTGGTTGCGTTTCTTGCCTATCTTGTCGCCGGTGATTACGGCGAAGTTGTTGTATCCGCCCTCGCTTACCACCTGCGGATAGAGGGGGTTGTTGTTGGCGTAAGGACCGAGTGTCGGCAGATTACAGCAGATGCCGTAGTAGGCGGCAAACCAAACGTCGTTGCCAGAATGGTACGCATTGAATGCGTTTTCGTTGTTCTGTTCGAACTTGCCGTTCACTTGCGCCTTCACACGGAAGTTTTTCGTGATGTTGGCATCCACATTCAACTGTATGTTCGTGCGGTGGAAGTTGCCCAAGTCACGGATTTGCGAGTCCTGGTAGGTGTGGCTCAGCGACAGATAGTAACTGATTTTGTCGGAGCCGCCGGTGGCGTTCAGTTCGCCATACCACTGAGGAGCGCCGTTCTTGAAGATGTAGTTTTTCCAGTTGAACCCCTTGTTGGTGCCGTCCATCCATGCCCGCGCCTCCTCTTCGGAGTAGTGCTGGGCCTGTCCGCTAATGGTGGAACTCTGGGTTATTGCCCTTACATAACTGGCGGCAGATGCCGGTTCGTAGAGGCGGAACGGCGATTGCCAACCGTAATAGGTGTTGAATCCGATGCTGCTTTTCTGGTTGCGCTTGCCCATTTTGGTCGTTACGAGAATCACACCGTTGGCAGCCCGCAGTCCGTAAATGGCTGCCGAGGCGTCCTTGAGCACCGATATTGACTCTATATCATTGAAGTCCAAGTTATTGAACTGGTCTTCATCTTGTTGCACACCGTCTATAACGAAGAGCGGCGTACCCATGTTTCGTATCTTGATGGAGGTGGTGTTGCCCGGTCGTCCCGAACTCTGCAGGGTGTTGACACCCGCAATCTTTCCCACCAGAGCACCCGATGCGTTTACCGCTGCGGTGCGCGAGATATCCTGAGACTTGATAGTGGAGATGGCTGACGACAGCGACTCTTTCTTCACTGTGTTGTAGCCGGTCACCACCAACTCGTCTATGTTCTCGACTTTTGCCTCTGCCATGGTGATGTTGAGCGTGCTTCCGCTCGCCTGTGACAGGGATTTTGTCACGTCATCGAAACCGATGTAACTCACCGAGAGTTTTGTCTTGCCGCTCTTGTTGAACGTGATGGTGTAATGTCCGTCTATGTCGGTCACTGCACTCACGTCAGTTCCTTCTACCTTTACCACGGCTCCGGGGAGCGGATTGCCTTCAGTGTCGGCAACCACACCGCTGACAGTGGTGCGCGACTGTTGTGCCCATGCCGCCGTGGCAAGTGTGACTGCCACTGTGGCGACAGCGATGCGGCAGTGCCGACACAGCCATCCGGACAGATTGTTTTTGTGAAATGTCATGCTGTTAAGATTTAGTTGGATAGACAAACGGTAGTTATGTAGTAAAAGTGCCATGGCAATCTGTCCGCGTAGGCAGACAGACCGCCATGGCATAGATTTATCTGTTACTGTGCTCGGGACACGGTCTCCCGGCACAATATGGAACAAACGTGAGGCTTACTTCAGCACCTTGACGGTCTTGCCGTTGCTCATCTTAACGATGCAGATGCCCTTCTGGGCGCTGTCGTTGCGCTGTCCTGCGATGTTGTAGGTAGCGACCGGCTCTGCCTTCACTGCCTTGTTGCCGACAGTCTCGATGCCGTCAGCGTCAGTCTTGACAACCTTTGCCTTTGTCACCATAGACGGCATGCAGTCGTGGTCAATCATTATGATGTTGAGAGTCTCGCCTTCAGCCACCTCGTCTTCGCCGAATGTCACTGACCATGTGCCGTCACTGGCAATGTCGAGATCCAGGTCAATGAGGCTTCCTGAGAGGGAACCGCAGATGTAAACACCCAGAAGATTTGCCGAGCAAGAGCCTTTCACGCCGTTTGTGGTACACTCGCTGACGGTTGTCGGAGCGGTCTGGTTTGCAAAGAACGGAGTAGTGACGCCGTCGATGTTCTGCCACTTGGAAGCGTCTTCAAAGGTGTAGTTTGCCAGTTTCGTCATGTCATCGAGGGCAACAGTGGGGTCGGTGTCAAGTCCACCGGCAACTCCTGCCATGCCGGCAGCAGCACTGTAGTACACATTTACCAGTCCGTTACCCTGGAAACAGCCGGTAACAGCGCCTGCAACGACAGCGCTACCTGCGGAAACAGTGCCTGAGCAGTAAGCGTTCTTTACAGAATAAGCCGTGTTGAACGGTACATTTGCGAACAGACCGCCTGCATATACGTTCTCGCCTTTGCCTGTGACAGTACCTGTGCTGTATATGCGGTCAGCATAGCAGAGGCGTGAGTCAGCGCCGGCAATACCGCCTACACCGATACCAGAGACATTGGCAAACGAACAACTGTTCTCTACCTTGAAGTTGGAAGTATTCCAGTTCATCGTTCCGACAAGTCCTCCACCGGCGTTGCTGCTTGCAGTCACCGAACCATACGTTACGCAGTTCTGTATCGTGACACTCTCGTCGCAGTTGCCGTTGTAGAAGCCCACGATACCGCCGACCTGCTCGTTGCCGTTTATTTCGCCATAGAAGGTACAGTCAGAATAGTGGCCTCCGTTTTCGTTGTCACCGGAGATACCGCCAATCATGGAACCTGTCGCTTCCACTGTCACGTTGTATGCATGGCAGTTTTCGAAACTTCCGCCTGCCACGCCTGCAAATGCTGCGACGCTTGAACCGCCGTCGATAGCAGAGTCAAAGATGTAGCAATTCTTGAACGTACCGCCTTTTGCTTCCCAGTTTCCGTTGGTGGAACAGAGGATACCTATCCACTGGCCGCCCGAAACCGATGCGTTGCGGATGATAACATTTTTGATTACGCCAGGAGCATTGACGCGTGCGAAGAGACCGAGACCGTTTGCTCCACTCTCCATGGTGAGGTTGTCGATAGTGAACGTATCTCCGTCATACTGTCCGGTGAACGTTTCGATAGGCGAGAACGCCACTCCGTCGAGGTCGATGTCGGCAGTCTGCTTGAAGTAGGATGTGGTGTTGTTGCTCACATTCTGCAGATCCTCTGCCGTAGCCACGAGATACGGGTCTGCCTCTGTGCCGCTTCCGCCTGAATACTGTGCATAACTGTTGAGGGCACAACATAGTGCCAACGCTGTCAATGAGATAAAATTACGCTTCATAAATGTTGTTTTTAGTTATAAAAATAGATTGATACAAAAAAATAGAATCGATGTCACTGCACCACAATCTTCCTCGTGCTGCCGTCCTGTCGGCGTGCCACATAGATGCCGGAGTGCAGGGCTGTGCCGTCGTGACCTGCCGTCATGCCGTCGAGGGTGTAGTATGTGGTCTTGCCGGGTGTGCCCTCCGTGCCGTCGGCTGCGGTCTTTCCTATGCCGTCAAGGGTGTTGAAGTGCAGGTCATAGACCAGTTTCAACTCGTCGGTATTGTTGGTGACGAGGCTCTCGTGCTCCCAACTGTCAAACGGTTTGCCCTCTATCGTCACGTTGTCGAAGTATATGTCGTGCACATATTTTGTAGGCGTGTCGCCCTCATACCACCCTTTGTTGCGGCTGTAGTCGCCGTCCCAACCGTAGAGACGCACGTCGTTGGCACACTGGCCGTCGCGTCTGTTGGGGCAGGACACGTTGCTGAAGCGCACGTCACTGATGTCTCCGGGGTATTTCTGGTATCCGAGTATGGTGCCGTACCAGAAACTGTCCTCAAAGCCGAGGGCGATGAAGCGCGAGCAATGGTGCACGATTATGTTGTCGAACGACACGTTGCGGATGTTGGTACCGGTGAGTGCGCAGATGTTGAGTGCCGCACGGTCTGCCATTCCCTCCGAGTGCGTGTTGTAATCATAGTGGTACAGCACCTCGCTGTCGCTCAATGAGATGTTCTCCATCACCTGTGCATAGGTCTCCGCACCTATGCCGAAGGCGTTGTTTGCACACGTCCAGAACTGCATGTTTGTGAACTTCAGGTTGCGTTCTATCTGTTGCGTGCACTCCGCAGGGTCACTTCCGTCATTGGCAAGTCCCTTTATCGCCACGCAGTCGTCGTCGGCACGGATGAAGCAATTGTCGATTGTCATGTCCTGACAGCCCTGGAAGTCCATGCCGTCGCTTGACCCTCCGTCGGGACACACTATCTTCAGGTTGCTCACTGTGAGGTTCTTGGTGTATGTGTAGGTGGTCTGCCAGCCGCTGGCATGGTATCTGTGGCAGACGATACCGTCCAATGTGCCGCCGTCGGCACAGTCGGCACTGAACTCAGCACCGCCCTGATTCTCGTTGATGACAACCATGCCATGTCCCTTCACAGTGCCGCCGCCGTTGCCGATGCCGACAGTACCCTTGACCACAGCACCGCCCGCGATATAGACGGTGCGTCCGTTGGAAGCGTAAAGACCGGTGGGATATTTCTTGGAAAGGTCGTGGTAGCCAGGCCCGAAGTAGTATGTCTTTGTCTTGCGGTCGTAACTTCCGTCATCCTTTTCGGTCTTTGGCTCGTTCTCGTCGAGGGCATTGCAGAACAGGTGAAGCACTCTGCCGTAGAGGAACTCGCTCTTCGGCACAAGCGTTATCCATTGGTTTGCCTTGCTGATGGTGAATGACAGTATCTTGTCACCTGTCTTCTTGAGGTCGGAAACCTCCACCTTGGACGGCAGGATGGTGTAGTCGCCAAGGTCAAACTTGCACACTATGACGACCTTGGTGGCACGTCCGTCTTTGAAATCAAAGTATCCGAAGTTAACTTTCTGGCCGCTTTCCGCCGTTGTCTGGTATATTCCCGTGTAGGCTTGCCCGTCGACAAAGACGTTAAACTCGGGCGAGCCGTCAATCAAATCGTAGTCCGACGGCCGCGTGTACGTCCTTACGGCACCGTCATCCGACGTATAGGCCTCTCCAAGTGACAGGCTGCTGCTCCACGACACCAGTTCGGAAGCCGATGAAAACGCCGTGCACAGTAAGGCGATGATGACCATTAGCGACTTGCAAGCCCCATAGAAATTGCCGATGGAAAGAAGTTTTCTCATAACGGAAAAACGGTTTTCAGTTGATGTAATTTAGGTCTCAGTTGTCGCAAAGACCGCACGCCGTTGTCGCAACGGGGTCTTCTGCATACTAAAATCGCTGCAAAAATAACGTTTTTTCTCCTTTTTTTTTCAGATATTACGTTAAATTCAATTAATAAAAACTAACGTTTTTAACACGAGGAAAGTACGGCAAACAACGTCATACAGAAGTGCGCAAACTCCGGCACAAAGAAAGGGGGTATGCCAAAACAGACGGGGGTTCTGATTAACTGACTGGAAATCCAGTTACACATAGCCCAGGGCAGAGTTGCAAAGCAACGGCACCCTGGGGATGGACGGGCAAGTAGACAGTGCGCCCTGTAAGGGCAACTACACAATACAAGCCAATATAATGCAGCTGCCCTTACAGGGCGCAAAGATTAAAAGGACTATTCTTACCCCGGGTGTTGCCCAGGGCTATGTGCAACTGGGCTTTCAGCCCGCAAAAAGAAAGATGTTGTTTCCGTTTTGACACACCCTCTCACAGGGAGGTTATATGAGGTTACCACCCTGTTCCCACTGCGAACCCATATCGCGGCTCGCCACCTGAAGCATTTATTCTGCTATATAGTAACCATCGGAACCCTTATCTGGCTGTACACCTTCACCGGGATTGCCTTTTGTAGGGGAAGTGGATGATGTACAAATCATCTGCTGCATAGATATGTGTATGGCAGAAATTGCGGGGGTAGTGTACTGTTGTTTCTTCATATTCCTGATTGTTTTGTTTATTTCACTGTTACTTTTATCGTCTTGTTGCCAGTCTTAACGATGTTGGCACCCTTCTGCAAACAGTTGATACGGCGACCGTTCATGTCGTAATATTCGGTGGCGGCATCATTCAAACTGTCTATGGCGTCAGCGGCATTGACACCAGTAGTGCTGCCATCGGCAACTATGCGCAATGCTGCGGCACGTCTATTGGTGTCACTTGCCGAGATATAGGCACGGAAAGGGTTTACCTTTACGCCCGCAGAAGCATAGTCGGCTACGCTGAAGAACTTGTCTTTGGCTATGAAGTAGCCGTTGTCCGCCAGCACTTCACCGGCAAAAGTTCCGACCAATTGGTCTGACGATGTCGAGTTGACCGGGGCAGATGACACAGCGGCATCGGTAGCGGTGACGGCTATGTCGGTCTGACTGTTGTCCTTCTTACGGATTACCACGGGTGTTCCAGCCTCTATAGTACCTGCCTCTATTTGGGCAAGGGCAACGCTTTCGGCGTCTATGCTCTGTAGAGAATAGAAGTTGCAAGTATTGGTCTCGGCGGCAGCGTCAATGGCAAAAGGCAGACAGAGCGTGCCCCAAGCAGAGGACATCTCGCGACTGTAAGTTGCCGTGGCAGCCCGGCACTCTTCGCCCTCGTTGAGAGAGAAGGCCTTATCATCGTCTATCGTCAAGGTTTCAATGGTAAGGGGCGAGCCTGTTGCACCGAGAATATCAGAGCCGTTGGTACCCACCTTCTTGGTCAAGTAGCCGTCGGTATAGTTGGCGTAGGTGGTATCAAACACACTGCCGGTGGCACAACTAATGGCGCCCTTGAGCGATTGGCAATTGCCAAACATAAGAATACCGCCCTTATTGGCAACGAATTCATCTGATACATAGATGGTAGTGAGTGCGATGCAGTCTCGGAACATTTCAAACATGGTCTCCTCTACACTGGCAGTATTGAAACTCGACAAATCAAGTTCCTTAAGCGATCTGCATTTTCTGAACATAGAACTCATATTGCATACATTACCGGTGTCAAAGTTGGAAACATCGAGCGTTGTCAGTGAGATGCAGTCTGCAAACATATCGGGCATATACTTTACGTTGGACGTATTGAAATTGGTCAGGTCCAGTTCTGTAAGCAACGAGCATCCACCGAATATATATGACATATCCTCCACTTTGGCGGTATTGAATCGGGAAACATCGAGACCTGTCAGCATGGAGCACGAATAGAACATACCGGCCATATTGGTCACCTCAGACGTAGTAAACCCCGACAGATTGAGTGTTTCAAGCCCCGAACAGCCAGAAAACATATCCCCCATGTCGGTCACTTTTTGGGTATTGAAATTTGACAGGTCAAGCGCAGTCAGCATCTCGCAACTGCTGAACATGGCACTCATATCGGTCACATTCTGAGTATTGAAATTGGAAAGGTCAAGCATCGACAACGATGTGCATCCGAAGAACATCTCCGACATATCGGTAACATTCTCCGTATTAAATGCAGAGATATTAATCTGGATGAGGCCGGAGCAGCAAAAGAACAGTTCTGACATATTGGTTACCTTTTGCGTATTCAGCCCATAAAGGTCGAGAGAGAGGAGTGACTCGCAATTGCCGAACATTTCATCCATCGCTTCAACCGCCGACGACAGGAAGCCGCCAGTCTTAAGTTCGGTCAACTTCCCACAACCCTTAAACATGCAAGACACATCGGTCACTTGGGTAAAATCGAAACCTGAAAGATCAAGCGAGGTAAGTGCACTACAACAAAAGAACATATTGTCCATAGTAGTTACCTTGGATGTGTTGAAACCCGAAACGTTAATCGAGGCAAGACCCGTACATTGGGAAAAAAGCCACGACATGGAAGTGACCTTCTCAGTATTGAAGCCAGAAAGGTCAAGCGAGGTAAGTGCCGGGCACAGCATAAACATGCCCGTCATATCAGTCAGACTGGATGTATTGCCATTGAACAGGTTGAGCGTAGACAACTTGCTGCATTGAGCGAACATGTTCTCCATATCCTCCACCTTGCTGACATCAAACTTCGAGACATCGAGTGCGGTCAAAGACGAGCAATCATAGAACATATTGCTCATATTGGTTACCTTTGATGTATTGAGGTTCTCCATCCCTTCGATACCGCTGAGGTTTTGCATACCGCAGAACCACTTGCAACAGGTGGTAGGCTTGCAGTTCTTGAAACTCTCATCGAAGACTACCTTGGTCACCCGGATATTGCACGAAGACCATTCCGGATCGGCTGTGCCGGTGTTAAGACTGTAGTCGGCTGTCGACTGTCCCTTGTTCCCGTTGTAATAGAACGTGAGGGTCGTATCTGCAAGGCGTGCATAGGCCTGAGTCTCGGCCAAGGCTGAAGACGGAACGGCTGACAACAGCACTGTGACTGCGGCCATGAACATCAGTCTATGCACCATACACAACAAGCGTAAAGTTTTCTTCATATCATGTAAATTTATTGTTTGCTCCTATAGAATTGCCGGCAGAGTTCCGCTTGCGACACAGAAAGACTACCGTACGGTTGCAAAATTACCTAAAATATGTGATATTGCCAACCATAAATTTGCGTATGGGAAATAATGTGAACAGTTGGGACAGAACAATGGTCCGGCGTACACGCAAAGAGGTTGCGCCATTTCACAACGGCACAACCCCACAAACTTAAACAACCAATAAAAGAATTAGATTGTCTTTCTGTATCTTTCATTCCGTCTGCCGTGTGCTTACGCTGCGACAGAACGGTGCTTTTTAGCGGATGAAGAGCAACTCACGGTACTTGGGCAGAGTCCAGAGTTCGTCTGAAACGGTCAGTTCCAGTTTGTCGATCTGGTAGCGAATCGTCTCCATGAGACCTGCCACAGTGTCGTGATAGGCTATTGCCTTGTCGTGCTCGCTCTCTATCTTGTTTGCCACCTTGCGTGCCTCGACAAGTTCCTCCACTCCTTTCTCTATCTTCTCGGTGCGCTCCGCAATCTCCTTTATTATCTTTATGTTGCGTGCAGAGAGTTTTTCGCCCTCCTTGTCACCGAAGATTTTCTTGATGTTCTCCACGTTCTTCGCCAACTGGCTCTGGTAGTGTGTAGCCACTGGAATGATGTGGTTCATCGAGAGGTCGCCCATTACACGCGCCTCAATCTGTATCTTCTTGGTGTAGGTCTCCCACTTCACCTCGTTGCGTGCCTCGAGTTCGTTCTTCTTCATTACGTTCATGTCCTCGAACATCTTCACAGAAGCATCGTCGAGATAACGCTCGAAAATCTTCGGACAACTCTTCTCGCAGTCGAGACCGCGCTTCTGAGCCTCTACGACCCACTCGTCAGAGTAGCCGTTGCCGTCGAAACGTACCGGCTTGCAGGTCTTGATGTCTTGACGGATGATGTCAACGATAGCAGCGGTGAGGTCTTCTCCATTTGCCACCAGTGCGTCAACACGCTTCTTGAAGTCGGTGAGAGCCTCGGCAACTGCAGTGTTGAGCACTATCATGGCCGATGCACAGTTAGCCTCGCTACCTACTGCACGGAACTCGAAACGGTTGCCGGTGAAAGCGAACGGAGACGTACGGTTACGGTCGGTATTGTCGATGAGCAATTCCGGTATCTCTGGAATGTCGAGTTTCATGCCCTGTTTTCCTGCCACAGCGAACAGTTCGTCCTTGTCGGCCTTCTCGATATGGTCAAGCAGTTCGGAGAGTTGCTTGCCAAGGAAACTGGAGATGATTGCCGGAGGTGCCTCGTTTGCACCCAGACGGTGAGCGTTTGTCGCACTCATGATGGAAGCCTTGAGCAGTCCGTTGTGCTTGTAGACACCCATCAGGGTTTCCACGATGAACACCACAAAGCGCAGGTTGTCTGTCGTGGTCTTGCCTGGAGCGTGGAGCAGGATGCCCGTGTCGGTGGACAGACTCCAGTTGTTGTGCTTACCCGAACCGTTGATTCCTGCGAACGGTTTTTCGTGGAGCAGTGCGCGGAAGCCGTGGTGACGAGCCACTTTCTTCATGAGGCTCATGACGAGCATATTGTGGTCAACAGCGAGATTGGTCTCCTCAAATATAGGAGCGACCTCAAACTGGTTGGGGGCAACCTCGTTGTGGCGTGTCTTGCACGGTATTCCGAGTTCCAGCGCCTGTATCTCAAAGTCCTTCATGAATGCCTGCACGCGCTCCGGGATAGCGCCGAAATAGTGGTCATCCATCTGCTGGTTCTTTGCAGAATCGTGTCCCATGAGCGTGCGACCTGTCAACATAAGGTCGGGACGGGCTGCATAGAGGCTCTCATCCACGAGGAAATACTCCTGCTCCCAACCCAGATTGGAGACAACCTTCTTCACATCGGGATTGAAATAGTGGCACACCTCAGTTGCAGCAACGTTGACTGCGTGGAGTGCACGGAGCAACGGAGCCTTGTAGTCGAGTGCCTCGCCGGTATAGGAAATGAAGATTGTCGGTATACAGAGGGTGTCATCGATGATGAACACAGGTGATGTCGGATCCCAAGCGGAGTAGCCGCGAGCCTCGAAAGTGGAACGTATACCGCCAGAGGGGAACGAACTTGCGTCCGGCTCCTGCTGTACGAGCAACTTGCCGGAGAACTCCTCTATCATGCCGCCTTTGCCGTCATGCTCTATAAAACTGTCATGTTTCTCGGCAGTTCCCTCTGTCAGAGGCTGAAACCAGTGAGTGTAGTGGGTCACACCGTTCTCGTCAGCCCACTGCTTGATGCCCTTTGCCACTGCGTCAGCAATGCTGCGGTCGAGCCGTGCACCATTGTCGATGACGTCAATCAACTTCTCATAGACGCTGGCAGGAAGATACTTGTACATCTTCTGGCGGTTAAAGACCTTCTTACCGTAAAATTCGCTCGGGCGTTCTGCGGGAGTTGTCACTTCAACAGGCTTCCTTCGCGAAGCCTCTGATACTGCTTCAAATCTTAAGTTGCTCATAGTTTTTATTTGTTAGAGTTTTCTTTTCTTGTCGTTTATGTTATTTTCCGAGCCATTTCCCGATGCGGTCCATGGCCTCGATGCAGTCCTCGTGCTCGCCAAAAGCGGTGAGACGGACAAAGCCCTCGCCTGAAGGGCCGAAGCCTACGCCCGGGGTGCAGACTACGCTTGCTCCGTAGAGCATCTCGTCAAAGAATTTCCACCCGGGGGTATTATTGGGAGTTTTCACCCAGAGATAGGGAGCATTTTCGCCTCCGTAGACCTGCAGTCCGAAACCGGTGAGACGTTCACGCATATAGCGTGCATTCTCCATATAGTATCCGATGACCGCTTTCACCTGCTCTTTCCCCTCCGGGGAGTAGATGGCTTCGGCGGCACGCTGTGATATGTAACTTGTTCCGTTGAACTTGGTACTTTGGCGGCGGTCCCACAACTGGTTGAGATTTGCCACCGTACCGTCGAGTGCCACAGCGGTCAACTCCTTGGGCACAACCGTGTAACCACAGCGAACGCCTGTGAAACCTGCCGTTTTCGAATAACTGTGAAATTCTATCGCCACTTTCCGTGCACCCCTTATCTCATATATGGAATGCGGTATTTCCGGGTCGGTTATATAGGCTTCGTATGCCGCATCGTAGAGTATTATGCTCTCGTTCTTTATTGCGTAGTTCACCCATTTGCGCAGTTCTTCCTTCGTGATGACCGTTCCCGTCGGGTTGTTGGGATAACACAGGTAAATCATATCCACGCGGTGGTCGGGTATCTGGGGTACAAACATATTGTCTTCAGTACACGGCATATAGGTGATATTGCTCCACTTGCCGTTCTCAAACACCCCTGCACGCCCTATCATGACGTTGGAATCAATATAAACGGGATAAATCGGATCGGTCACACCCACCGTATTGTCCCAGCGAAGTATCTCCTGCATATTGCCGGTGTCGCTCTTCGCTCCATCGTTCACGAAAATCTCATTGGGGTCAAGGTGTATTCCGCGCGGCAAGAAATCGTTCTTTATGATTGCTTCACGCAGAAAACTGTAGCCACGCTCAGGTCCATAGCCGTGAAACGTAGCCTGTTCCGCCATCTCGTCCACCGCCTTGTGCATAGCCTCAATGACCGCCGGACAAAGCGGACGCGTCACATCACCGATGCCGAGGCTTATCACCTTGCGACCAGGACGTGTCAGTTTGTAGGCTGCCACCCTCTTTGCAATGTCGGCAAACAGATAGTTACTCGACAGTTTCAAAAAGTGTTCGTTTACCAATGCCATATCGTTTGTATTCTTTTATTATTTTATTTAAGTTTGTCTTTTCTCTCTCTTAATTCTGCTGAACGTTGTCTTAGCCACACCTGAGTACTACGGAAGATTAATCTCCCCTTCAAACACGAACGCCGCAGGGCCTGTCATATAGACATGA
The DNA here is from genome assembly GCA_963627025.1 of Bifidobacteriaceae bacterium. Taxonomy (GTDB): domain Bacteria; phylum Bacteroidota; class Bacteroidia; order Bacteroidales; family Bacteroidaceae; genus Prevotella. The sequence goes on from CAVFZF010000018.1 coordinate 20,758, forward strand.
TTGTCAGTCTCACGCCATTCGATATGCAGCGTTCCGCCATCCATAACAATGTCACTCTGCCGTGGAGCACGTCCCGTGACCGATGCCGCCACGGCGGTTGCACAAGCCCCGGTGCCGCAGGCCATGGTGATGCCGCTGCCCCTCTCCCACACCCTTGTACGGATTTTGCCAGGGGCGACCACCTGCGCAAACTCTATGTTGCAGCGTTGCGGAAAAGCCTCATCATACTCCATGATGCTTCCGAAGTGCGCTATATCAACAGTGTCAACATCATCTACAAAAGTGACAAAATGGGGATTACCCATACAGACGTATGTTCCCACGAAATCCCTACCGTCAGTCTGTAGCGTAGCAGGTGATTTCAGAACGAACTGGACTCCGTTTTCGAGTTGCGGCTCGAGCATATCCACTGTTACGGAGTCAACCTTTTCTTCCTTAACATGAAGCCTCAACACCTTTACACCCGACAGTGTCTCAAGGCGGATTATATCCTTGTCGGTCATACCTTTGTCGTAAAGATACTTCCCTATGCACCTGCTGGCGTTGCCGCACATCATCGCTTCCGAACCGTCGGCGTTGAATATACGCATCGAAAAGTCCGCTTTCGTCGCATCGGAAGGTTCGCCTATGAGCACAAGGCCGTCGCTGCCGATACCGGTGTGGTTTGCACTCCACACCTTTGAGGCTTTTTCCGGATCAGGTATATTATATAATAATGTATTTACATATATATAATCATTACCTGCACCGTGCATCTTCGTAAAACGAACTTTACCTTTCATCTGAACCATTTTCTAGCACCAACGTGACAAGTTGACTGATTTCCGCTGCAAAATTACAACATTTTGTCGGAATGCAAAAGCATTTCGATACAATAATCTCAAATAAATTCACCGCTTAGTTACATCTTGCATTGTCACAAAAGGTATATTATGACAATTTGCAAGGAATAAACCACCATTTCATGACAGATTGAAACCTACGCCTTGTTTTATCGATTGTATCCTCGGAAAGCACTTTGTATCTACATTCAGTCTTTTGTTTATCAAACTGTAAATATATTATTATTTTTTACTTACAATATGATATACCAACTGACACTTCACCTTACAATATGTAATATATTTGTTTTTGTAAGAGAAAAAGGAAATATTTTTGTCCATTTTACTTTCAAATAGTCATACCTTTGCACCGAAAACATTGCATTATGTTAGTTTAATCGAAATATTAATTGATTATTTGTTTAATTAAAAAGAGGTAGAATGAGAAAGATTGAAGCCATCATCCGCAAGACAAAATTCGAGGATGTAAAGGAAGCATTGCTTGCTGCCGACATCGAGTGGTTCTCCTACTACGACGTAAGAGGCGAGGGCAAGATGCGCCAGGCAAGGATTTACCGTGGCGTGATGTACGACACCAGCAGTATCGAACGTGTGCTCATGAGCGTCGTAGTGCGTGACAAGAACGTAGAAAAGACAGTCAGCGCCATCCAGAAGGCAGCCTGCACGGGCGAGATAGGCGACGGACGCATCTTCGTAATCCCAGTAGAGGACACCGTAAGAATACGCACCGGGGAGCGTGGAGACATAGCACTCTACAACGCAGAGCAGGAGGAATAGACTGCCTACAACCGACATCAATCCGCCACACATTAACACATAAGAGAGATTTTCAACAACAGGGCGGACATCGGAACAAAGAGATAGTTTTCAGGAAAAACAACACTTAAAAAGATAATCAACTATGAGTGTACAAGATTTAGGATTGTCAGTTGACACCGTATGGATGCTTTTGGCAGCCATGCTGGTATTTTTCATGCAGCCCGGATTCGCCCTTTGCGAGGCAGGCTTCACGCGCAGCAAGAACACTGCGAATATTTTGTTCAAGAACTTCGTCGATTTCATGGTCGGCTCCGTCCTTTTCTGGTTTGTGGGATTCGGCTTCATGTTCGGCAGCAACGGTGCAGGTTTCATCGGAATGCCCAACTTCGGTGACCTGAGTTTCTATAGTGGCGACCTCCCGACAGAAGGTTTCCTCATGTTCGAGACAGTGTTCTGCGCCACCAGTGCCACAATCGTGTCAGGCGCAATGGCTGAACGCACCAAGTTCTCCATGTATGTAGTTTATTCATTCTTCATCTCATTGCTCATCTATCCCATTGAAGGGCACTGGACATGGGGTGGCGGCTGGCTCTGCAACGGTGAGGAAGGCTCTTTTATGATGAACACTTTCGGTGCTGCATTCCATGATTTCGCAGGTTCTGCAATAGTCCACTCAGTAGGTGGTGTACTGTCTTTGGTAGGCGCAATGTGCCTTGGTCCCCGTCTTGGCAAGTACCGCAACGGCAAGAGCGTTGCTATCCCCGGGCACAACCTGATGGCTGCCGCACTCGGCGTATTTATCCTTTGGTTCGGATGGTTCGGCTTTAACCCAGGCTCACAGCTCGCTGCTTCTGGCGAAGTCAACCGCGTTGCCATCAGCCACGTGTTCCTCACAACCAACCTGGCTGCCGTATGTGGCGGTATCGGTACGATGTTCACTTCTTGGATCAAGTACGGCAAACCTTCATTCTCACTGACTCTGAACGGTGTCCTCGCCGGTCTTGTTGCCATCACCGCAGGTTGCGACCTCGTAAGCCCGACTGGTGCTGCCATCATAGGTCTGCTTGCTGGTATCCTGCTCGTATTCTCCATTGAGTTCATTGACACAAAACTGCACATTGACGACCCTGTAGGTGCAAGTTCCGTACACGGCGTATGCGGTATCTTCGGTACTCTTATGACAGGTCTCTTCGCTCTCGACGGCGGTGCACTCTACGGTGGCGGTTTCGGTTTCTTCGGTGCTGAGCTCTTCGGAATCATCGTCATAGACGCTTGGGCTGCTGCTACCGGTTTCATACTGTTCTATACTATCAAGAAGGTTGCTGGACTTCGCGTTGACAAGAGAATCGAAGAGGAAGGTCTCGACATCTACGAACACGGCGAGAGCTGCTACACCAACCACTAATAGAACGGAGATATTTTTCACCAAACAAAAGAAAGGAAACACAATATGAGAACTAAGGATATATTGAGAACAGCGATGTCGGCAAGCGGCATCAAGGCTACCGCCGCCACAGCACTGGCACTGTTGGCATTCACCCCTGCCGCCATGGCCCAGGACGAAGTAGAGACAACTGTATGCGGAGACGTGGTCAACCAGTACATCTGGCGCGGTCAGGAATGCGGTGGTGTATCACTGCAGCCAACACTCGGCATCGGCTACAAAGGCTTTTCGCTTACCGCATGGGGCAGCGTAGGTCTTTCCGACCCCAACGACACAAAGGAATTTGACCTTACGGCGGCATATACAACAGGCGGTCTCACCATAGGCATCACCGACTATTGGTTCAGTTTACCCACCCCCAAGTACTTTGTCTACTCCGACGGCAAGACCTCACACATCTTTGAGGCTAACATCGGCTACGATTTCGGACCAGTTGCACTCAACTGGTACACCAACTTCGCCGGCAACGATGGACTGAACAAGGATGGCGAGCGCGCCTACTCTTCCTATGTAGAGGCTACCGCTCCGTTCAAACTCGGCGGCTGCGACTGGGCAGCGACAGTAGGTGCTGTGCCTTACGCCACCACTTCCTACAGCGACGCTACAGGCTTTGCAGTCACCAATCTCAGCCTGAAGGCCACGAAGGATATCAAGATTACCGACTCGTTCAGCATACCTATCTTCGGACAGATAGTCGCTAATCCGAGTACAGAGAGAGCATATCTGGTGTTCGGATTCACACTCCAACCATAAGAAACACAAGAGAGATTTCTTAGGAGACGGCCGTGCGCGGCACAGTCTCCAACATACGAAGTTGCCGGCAGACCCGAGGGCTGTCGGCAACTTCCATTGTTTCCGACAATGAAAAACAACCCTTTCCACAGGGCAAACACAGTACAAAACAAGAAAAACACACCCTTTAACCACTTTTATGTTACAATTCATAAGTTAAAGGCACAATTTGATTTTCAAATAGAAATAATATTCCACATTTTAACTTACATATTATCATTTAACAGTACACAATTACGAAACGTAGCAAAAAACTTGTTTATATTGTCATTTTGTTGTAACTTTGCACACAAAACACAACATTTTGTTATCCAAGACAACGATAAAAGGAAAGTAAAGACACCATGTGCGGAATCGTATCCATATTCAACATTCAGGAGCAAACTCCAGAATTGCGTCAGCAGGCATTGAGAATGAGTCAGAAAATACGCCACCGTGGACCCGACTGGAGCGGTATCTACTGTGGAGGTTCGGCCATTCTGGCACACGAAAGGCTTAGCATTGTCGACCCGGAAAGCGGTCGTCAGCCGCTCTTTTCACCCGACAAGAAACAGGTGCTGGCTGTGAACGGCGAAATATACAACCACCAGAATATACGCGCCCGATTCGCCGGCAAATACCAGTTTCAGACCGGCTCTGACTGTGAAGTGGTGCTTTCGCTCTACAGGGAAATGCGTGAGGACACGGATTTCACCACATTAATATACAAGGACGAGGAGGCTGTGCACAACCGTATCGTGAAGATGATGGAGCAACTCAACGGTATTTTCGCCTTCGCCCTCTACGATGCGGAGCGCGACGAGTTCCTTATCGCACGCGACCCGATAGGTGTCATCCCTCTTTATATAGGCTACGGAAAGGACGGAAAGGTGTTTGTTGCGTCGGAACTCAAGGCTCTTGAGGGTCAGTGCAGCCACTATGAGCCATTCCTGCCTGGTCATTACTACTACAGCAAGTCACCCGGCATGAGGCGTTACTACACCCGCGAATGGATGGAGTACAGTGCTGTCAAAGACAGTTATGCCGACCATGACGAGGCGGTAAAGGACGTTCACGACGCTTTGGAGGCTTCTGTAAAACGCCAGTTGATGAGCGACGTGCCCTACGGAGTGCTGCTCAGCGGCGGTTTAGACTCCTCTGTCATCTCGGCAATAGCACAGAAATACTCCGAGCACCGTATTGAGAACGGAGAGGAGACAAGGGCTTACTGGCCGCGCCTGCACTCTTTCGCCGTAGGACTTAAAGGTGCGCCCGACTTGGCAAAGGCACGTCTGGTGGCGGAAAAAATCGGCACTGTACACCATGAAATAAACTACACGATAGAGGAAGGGCTTGACGCCATCCGTGACGTGATATATTTCACCGAGACATTCGATGTGACCACAGTGCGCGCATCCACACCGATGTACCTGCTGGCACGCGTCATCCGCAGCATGGGAATAAAGATGGTGCTCTCCGGCGAGGGTGCTGACGAGATATTCGGAGGCTACCTCTATTTCCACAAAGCACCAGACGCAAAGGCTTTCCATGAAGAGACAGTGCGTAAACTGAGCAAACTTTACCTCTATGACTGTCTGCGCGCAAACAAGAGTTTGGCCGCCTGGGGCATAGAGGGACGTGTCCCCTTCCTTGACAAGGAATTCCTTGATGTGGCTATGGGCATGAATCCCGAACTGAAGATGTGTCCGGGAGAGACAATAGAGAAAAAGATTGTGCGCGAGGCATTTGCCGACTTGTTGCCCGAAGAGATAGCATGGCGTCAGAAAGAGCAGTTCTCCGACGGCGTGGGATACTCGTGGATAGACACACTGAAACAGATAACAGCGTCGGCAGTAAGCGACGAACAGATGGCTCATGCCGCAGAGCGATTCCCCATAGCGACACCGCAGAACAAGGAGGAATACTACTACCGTTCGATTTTCGCGGAGCATTTCCCAAGCGACAGCGCCGCCAAGAGCGTGCCGTCGATACCGAGTGTGGCATGCAGCACTGCCGAGGCATTGGCATGGGACGCTGCTTTCAAGAACATGAACGACCCGAGCGGCAGAGCCGTTGCAGGAGTTCACGAACAGGCATACTAAGATTGAATAACCGATAAAGAGAGAAAAGATGGAAAAAGGATTGTACAGCAAGGCATACGAGCACGATGCCTGTGGCGTAGGAATGGTGGTCAATATCCACGGAAACAAAAGCCACGACCTCGTGGACAACGCCCTGAAGGTGCTGGAAAATATGCGCCACCGCGGTGCCGAGGGTGCCGACAACAAGACTGGAGACGGTGCCGGCATCATGTTGCAGATACCCCACGAGTTCATACTCCTGCAAGGCATCCCCGTTCCAGAGAAAGGCAAGTACGGAACAGGACTGGTTTTCCTGCCCAAGGACAAGGACAAACAGCAGTCGATACTCGCCATTATGATAGAGGAGATAGAGCGTGAGGGGCTACAACTCATGCATCTGCGCAACGTACCGACCAATCCCGGATGTTTAGGAGAAGCGGCACTGAGCAACGAACCGGCAATCAAGCAGGTGTTTATCACAGGTGTGACAGATGACAAGGTGCCGGTCTTCGAACGCACCCTGTACCTCATACGCAAGAGAATAGAGAAACGCGTGAGCGATTCGGACTTCTACATCTGCTCGCTTTCCAATTCCAATATCGTCTACAAGGGTATGTTGAGCAGTCTGCAACTGCGCCAGTACTATCCTGACTTGACGAACAACTACTTCACGAGCGGTCTTGCACTCGTGCATTCGCGCTTTTCCACCAACACATTCCCGACATGGAGTCTTGCACAACCGTTCCGTCTGCTCTGCCACAACGGTGAAATCAACACCATAAGGGGCAACCGTGGTTGGATGAAAGCAAGGGAGAGCGTACTCAGCAGCGAGGCTTTAGGCGACATAAGAAACATTTCACCGATAGTGCAGCCAAACATGAGCGACTCGGCGAGCCTCGACAATGTGTTCGAGTTCTTCGTAATGAGCGGTCTCTCGCTACCCCATGCCATGGCGGTAATGTTGCCCGAAAGTTTCAACGACAAGAATCCCATCTCCGAAGACCTGCGCGCTTTCTACGAGTATCACTCCATTCTGATGGAACCGTGGGACGGTCCCGCCGCACTGCTTTTCAGTGACGGACGGTTTGCAGGCGGTATGCTCGACCGCAACGGACTGCGCCCGGCACGCTACACCATAACAAAGAACGACATGATGGTGGTGGCGTCTGAGGTAGGAGTAATGGATTTCGACCCACAGGAGATTGCAGAGAAAGGCCGACTGCAGCCTGGCAAGATACTTCTTATTGATACCCAGGAAGGCAAAATCTACTATGACGGCGAGATAAAGGAGCGTCTTGCCACACAGCATCCGTACCGTCAGTGGCTCAATACCAACCGCATCGAACTGGAAAAACTGCGCAGTGGCCGCAAAGTGGACAACTCCATGGCTGACCTTACACGCAAAGAACTGCTCTTCGGCTTCGGCCAGGAGGACATAGAGGACACCATCATACCGATGGCAACAAAGGGGCAGGAGCCGACAGCCTCTATGGGCAACGACACACCTTTGGCCGTTTTCGGCGACAAACCGCAGATTTTCTTCAACTATTTCCGCCAACAGTTCGCCCAAGTGACCAACCCTGCCATTGACTCTATACGCGAGAACCTCGTCATGAGTCTTGCCGAATATATCGGAAGAGTAGGTTCGGGCATTCTCAATCCCGACGAGAGCAACTGCAAAATGGTGCGTCTACCCCACCCGATACTGACCAATACACAACTGGACATCCTCTGCAATATCCGATACAAAGGTTTCAACACCGTGAAACTGGACATCACGTTCCCCACAGCCAAGGGAGAGGAAGGACTGCACGAGGCTCTTGACAGCATCTGTAGAAAGGCTGCACAGAGTGTGGACGACGGTTACAACTACATAATCCTTAGCGACCGCAACGTGAAAGAGGGTCATGCCGCCATCCCTTCATTGCTTGCCGTCAGTGCAGTGCACCATTACCTCATCGACGCAGGCAAGCGTGTACAAACCGCACTGATAGTAGAGAGCGGTGAGATACGCGAAGTCATGCACGCCGCACTGCTCCTCGGCTACGGAGCATCAGCCCTCTGCCCCTATCTTACCTACGCCGTTCTCGACGATCTGGTAAAGAGAGGCAAGATACAGGAAGACTACACGACTGCCGAACAGAACTACATAAAGGCAGTGAAGAAGGGTCTCTACAAGATAATGGCGAAGATGGGTATCTCCACGATACGCAGTTACCGCGGTGCAAAGATATTCGAGAGCATCGGACTTTCGGAGAATCTGCTGCGCAGTTACTTTGGTACCGAGACCAGCACTATAGGCGGTATCGGACTGGAAACTATCGCCCGGGATGCCATACTCCTTCACAACAAGGCGTTCAGCAGCCGCAATCCCGATTTCCTTCCATCGACGGGACAGTTCCATTACCGCAAGGACGGAATCAAGCACGCATGGAATCCCGAGACTATAGCGACACTCCAACTTGCCACACGCAAGGGCGACTACCAACTATACAAGAAATATGCGCACCTGGTTGACGACAAACAGGAGCCGATATTCATCCGTGACTTCTTCGGATTCCGCAAGAATCCCATCTCGATAGAGAAGGTTGAGCCGGCAACAGAAATCGTCAAGCATTTCGTGACCGGAGCAATGAGTTTCGGAGCACTGTCGAAAGAGGCGCACGAAGCGATTGCCTTGGCAATGAACGCCATTGGTGCGCGAAGCAACACGGGCGAGGGCGGCGAGGACAACGAGCGTTTCCACTCGACCGTTGACGGCATAAGCCTGTCGAGCAAAACCAAGCAGATAGCATCTGGACGCTTCGGCGTGACAACGGAATACCTCGTCAACGCAGAGGAGATACAGATTAAGGTAGCGCAAGGAGCAAAGCCCGGCGAAGGCGGACAGTTGCCCGGATTCAAAGTAAACGAGGTTATCGCCAAGACACGCCACTCTATACCCGGCATAAGCCTCATATCTCCGCCGCCACATCATGACATTTACAGTATCGAAGACTTGGCCCAACTCATCTTCGACCTGAAGAACGTGAACCCGAAAGCAGCCATCAGCGTGAAACTCGTGGCAGAAAGCGGAGTGGGAACGATAGCCGCCGGTGTGGCAAAAGCGAAGGCTGACCTCATCGTAATCTCAGGTGCCGAGGGCGGAACGGGTGCAAGTCCGGCAAGCAGTATGCGCTTTGCGGGCATCTCACCCGAAATCGGTCTGGCGGAAACGCAGCAGACTTTGGTGAAGAACGGACTGCGCGGACAGGTACGACTGCAGGTCGACGGACAACTGAAGTCGGGTCGTGACATTATATTAATGGCTCTCTTGGGAGCGGAGGAGTTCAGTTTCGGTACAGCAGCGTTGATAGTTCTGGGCTGCGTAATGATGCGCAAGTGCAACCTGAACACCTGTCCTATGGGCGTAGCGACACAAGACCCCAAACTGCGCGAGCATTTCCGTGGCAGTTACAAACACCTCATCAACTACTTCATGTTCCTCGCCGAGGAGGTGAGAGAGTATCTTGCAGAGATGGGCTATACCTCTCTCAACGATATCATCGGCCACACGGAACTCATCGTACGCAGGAAGAATGAGGAGGTAATGCCTGTTGAAGGAGGCGACACTCTAGACAAGGAAACCGTGAAATTCATCGAGGAGAAGACTGATTTGCTCGATTTCTCAAGACTGTTACACCGCGAGACCGGTCACTGCACACTCTACAACACGACTGAACAGATACATGATCTCGACAATGTACTTGACCAGCAGATAATAAGCGGTGCACAGAAGGCTATCGAAAAGCAGGAAGAGGTGAACCTCGACTTCGCCATAAAGAACACTGACCGTGCCGCCGGAGCGATGCTGAGCGGTCTTATCGCCGGCAAATACGGTGAAGCCGGACTCCCGGACAAGACCGTAAACGTCAAATTCAAAGGCTCTGCCGGACAGAGTTTCGGCGCTTTCCTTGTCAACGGAGTGGACTTCAAACTCGAGGGCGAGGCGAACGACTATTTTGCAAAGGGTCTCTCGGGCGGCAGAATATCAATTCTCCCACCGATAAGGAGTAACTTTGCCGCTGAAGACAATATCATCGCAGGCAACACAGGTCTCTATGGTGCGACGAGCGGAGAACTGTATATCAACGGTAAAGTTGGCGAACGGTTCGGTGTGCGCAACTCCGGTGCTGTCGCAGTCATAGAAGGTGCAGGCGACCACTGCTGCGAATACATGACAGGAGGACGTGTCGTGGTGCTCGGAGAGACTGGTCGCAACTTCGCAGCCGGAATGAGCGGCGGCGTGGCATACGTCTGGGACAAGAACAGGAACTTCGACTTCTTCTGCAATATGGATATGGTCGAGATAAATCTTGTAGAAGACAGCAACTACCGCAAGGAACTTCACGAATTGATACGCCAGCACTATCTCTACACGGGAAGCAAACTCGCACGCACCATGCTCGATGACTGGAACCACTACGTGGAGGAATTTATCCAAGTAGTACCTATCGAATACAAGCGCGTATTGCAGGAAGAACAGGTAAAGAAACTGCAACAGAAGATTGCTGATATGCAGAGAGACTATTGAGAAAATGGAAATATTGGAATATCGGGACGACTACAGCCAGTCATAAATGACAATCTTATTGCCAAACAGAGTATGGACTTCACCTTGAGCATTGCAAAACAGAAGAATCATCTGGCGAAAGAGAAGAAAGAGCCCGTCCTTTCCAAACAAAAGGTCAAACAATAAATATTTCCATATTTCAACGTTAAATATTTTAATTTCAAAGACATGGGAAATCCAAAAGCATTTCTGACCATACCGCGCAAGGAAGCCGGTTACAGGCCGATACACGATAGAATCCTCGACTTCAGCGAGGTGGAACAGACGCTCAACAGCAATGACCGCCGACAGCAGGCGAGCCGATGCATGGACTGCGGAGTGCCCTTCTGCCACTGGGCGTGCCCCTTAGGCAACAAAGCCCCGGAGTGGAACGATGCCCTCTGTAAGGGAGATTGGGAGCTGGCGTACAAACTGCTCAACTCCACAAACGACTTCCCCGAGTTCACGGGACGCATCTGTCCGGCTCTCTGCGAGAAGGCCTGCATACTCAATCTCATGGATCATCAGCCCACAACAAACCGCGAAAACGAATGCGCAATCGTGGAACACGCTTTCTCCGAGGACTATGTGAAGGTGGAGATTCCGGAGCGCAACGGCAAGACTGTGGCGGTTATCGGAGCGGGGCCTGCCGGTCTTGTCGCCGCCAACAGGCTCAACAAACTGGGCTACAAGGTGACAGTTCTGGAATCAAATGAGAATGCCGGTGGTCTGTTAAGGTACGGCATACCTAACTTCAAACTCAACAAGAGCATCATAGACCGCCGCTTGCACTTGCTGGAAGAGGAAGGCGTTGTATTCAAGTATAACCAACATGTCGACGTGACACACCTGCCCGAGGGCTTTGATGCATACGTCATTGCCACAGGAACGCCCACGGCACGCGACTTGAAGATACCCGGACGCGAACTGAAAGGTGTCTATTTCGCCCTCGAATTACTGGCGCAGCAGAATCGCATACTGGCAGGTATGGAGTTCAAAAAAGACGAGTTGGTGAACTGCAAGGGCAAAGACGTGCTTGTGATTGGCGGTGGTGACACGGGAAGCGACTGCATCGGAACTGCCCACAGACAGGGATGCAAGAGCGTGACCCAAATAGAGATAATGCCGCGCCCAGTAGAAGGTCCGGAAGATCCACAGAACCCATGGCCGAACTGGCCGCGCACACTCAAGACAACATCCAGTCATGAGGAGGGATGTACACGTCGTTGGAATATCAACTCACTGGAATTTCAGGGCAAGAACGGCAAACTGACTGGCGTAAAAGTGCAGGAGATAGCATGGAAGCCCAACCCTGAAGGCGGACGACCGCTCATGGAACCAGCCGCAGAACCGGAAATCATCAAGGCAGACATCGTGTTCCTCGCCATGGGATTTCTCAAACCAGAGCAGCCGAAATTTGCCGATAACGTGTTCGTGGCCGGCGATGCCGCCAGCGGAGCGAGCCTTGTGGTACGCGCTATGGCAAGTGGCAGAAAGACTGCGGAGTTGGTTGACCGCTACATAAGCAGCAAACAATAAATTGACATCGGTTATTTTATAAATAGTAATGTGTGGGAGGCGTACCTTGAAAAGAGGCTACGCCTCCCACATCGCATTTCCTCCACCTTTTCCCATCAATCTGCGACAAATGTCATTACAAGGGGGAAAGCATTTGCAGAACACTGATATTTCCACTAAAAAGGACTACCTTTGCAATGCAAACGAGATTAGAATCACCACCTACAAACAACAACGAAAACGATGCAAACTACAAACAGACTCGTTATGGGTATACTGGTATGCATATGCATATGTACGTCTCATGCTGCTAACAGAGAGAAGAAACTCAACAGGCAACAGGCTGCCGAAGCCCAGAAAGAAATCACAGACAAGTGGAAAGCAACTGAAAAAGGACGTCTTTCATATATAACAGCCGAGCAGAAAGTACACGTTGACACCATAACGATGCCCATCCATTGGCAGACATTCGGCAACAAGCCTGCCGACGGGCGTTCTCTATACATATCACTCCACGGCGGTGGCAATGCACCGAAGTCGCTTAACGACAGCCAGTGGAACAATCAGTGGCATCTATATACTCCGGCAGAGGGCGTCTATCTGTGCCCACGAGCTCCCTATAACGATTGGGACATGCACTTCAAACCCTTGCTCGACGAGTGCTACAGGGATGTCATCAACTACTGTGTGACCTATATGGATGTCAATCCTGACAAAGTATACATTATGGGATATTCCGCCGGAGGCGATGCCGTGTGGCGTCTTGCACCGAGAATGGCAGACACCTGGGCTGCGGCATCGATGATGGCGGGGCATCCGGGCAACGTCCGTCTGGAGAACCTACGCAATACGCCCTTCTCCATCTGGTGCGGAGAGGAAGATGCGGCCTACGACCGCAACCGCCTGGATGCGGAAAGACTCGCCCAAATGGATTCTCTCCAGCAGTGCGATCCTACGGGTTACATCCACACGGGAGGCATCGTCAAGGGCAAACCGCACTGGATGGATCGCGTTGACACGGTAGCTGTGGCATGGATGGCACAGTACAAGCGCAACCCCTACCCCTCTAAAGTGGTATGGAAACAGGAGGAACTGCTGAAACCGGCTCTCTACTGGCTAAAGGCCGACAGTACTGAAACGGCATACGGAAAAGAAGTCAGAGCCGCCTACGACCATCAAAACAGAGTAGTGATAGAGAAATGCGACTACCGCCACATCACCATCTGCCTGTGCGACGAGATGATGAACCTGGACAAGCCAGTGACAATCATCTACAATGGGAAAACGCTATTTCAAGGTAAGGTTTGTCGCACACGCTCCACGATAGAGCGCAACCTATATCTCAGACAGGATGAACGTTACGCCTTTCCTACAGAGATAAGGCTCACAATAGAATAATTATGGCAAAAGCAGTTGTCCTAACATAGACGTTTATGGTATGTTTTCATCTTATGGACACACTTACATTCCATAACGAACACTGACACGAAAAAGGGGCGGAACAAGTTTCACGACTTGCTCCGCCCCTTTTCTTTTGATGAAGTCTGGTACTTCACACTGTTTACTTTATCTCAATGCACTTCTCGGTCTTAGCCTTCTCCTCAGGCTGAACCTTAGGAATGGCAATGGTGAGCACACCATCGTTCATTGCGGCAGAAATCTTCTCGCGGTCAACATTCTCAGGAAGCGAGAACCTCTGTTCAAACTTGCTGTAACTAAACTCGCGACGCAGATAGGTCTTTTTCTTCTTCTCGTCCTTATTGTCAGTCTTCTTCTCCATTGCGATTACAATGTCTCCATCGCTGCTGAGGTGTACATTGAAGTCATTCTTTGTCATGCCCGGTGCTGCCACTTCTACGAGATACTCTTTCTCATCCTCCGTTACATTGATGGCTGGAGTAGTGCCGCTGAATCTTGGAGAAATCCAATTGTCATTGAACAAATCACTAAAAAGTGTCGGCAACCAGTCTTGATTACGTGTTGAATACATTGTTGGTAACATAATTAATCCTCCTATTAATTAAAAGTTATACATTCTTTTTATTTTCAGGTCTCCGGTTCTGTTCCTTCGACCGTCACTACAAGACAAGCAAGAAGCGTGCCCATAATGTCATTTTGTCAGCAACATCAAATACAACAAATGTCAACACATTGTAATACTGAAAGATATCAATATTACAATGACACATTTACAACTGCCACCTTGTCCGACTTTCGAATAGCTGAATAGAGAAAACAAGGTATATGGAGATATCCTTCTAAAAAGTGAGAGCACCGTTCAGATGATGTCTGGACGGTGCTCCCACACAATAAACAGGTCGATTCTACCCTATGAGAAGTGTTGTACGGCTTAGTTTTCCTTGCCGTTTTCAAAAGGTGTTGCAGTGCGCGGTCCCTCCACTTGGGGGAACTTTATGCGACCGAACTGCTGTTCATACTTTGCCACATTCTCCTGTAATGCCATGAGAAAACGCTTGGCATGCTCAGGAGCGAGTATGACCCTGGCACCCACATTGGCCTTTGTCAGACCAGGCAGCATGGCTGCGAAATCGACGATAAACTCGCTCGGAGAGTGCGTGATAAGTGCAAGGTTGGCATAAACGCCCTTGCCCACCTCTGGGTCAAGGTTGAACTGGAGTTGATTGTTGGATTGTTCCATAATGTCTGTCGGATTAAAAAGGGAACTCCCTCCACAGGAGAGGAAGTTCCCGAATCATGTTTTCTGTAAATGTTTATTCTGCTACTGCATAAGCATCGGTAACGTTCTTGCGGTTGGCTTCCATCCTATCATAGTCCTCTTTGGAGCCTACGATGAGGTTGGACCACTGACGCAAGCCTGTACCTGCAGGTATCGGGTGACCGCAGATGACGTTCTCCTTCATACCCTCGAGGTAGTCTACCTTGCCCTGAATAGCGCTCTCGTTGAGCACCTTCGTGGTTTCCTGGAAGGAAGCTGCAGACATGAAGCTCTTTGTTGCAAGGGCTGTACGCGTGATACCCTGCAGTACCTGAGTGGAAACTGCCGCCTTTGCATCGCGGACAACAACCTGTCGGAGATCACGGCGCTTGAGTGAAGAATTCTCGTCACGCAGTTTTCGTGCAGTGACAATCTGACCAGCATGCAGGTTTTCGGAATCTCCAGCATCCACAACAACTTTCTTTCCCCAGATACGGTCATTCTCTTCAGCGAAGTCGAGTTTATCAACGAGTTCCTGCTCGAGGAATGATGTATCACCCGGATCGTCAATCTGAACCTTGTGCATCATCTGACGCACGATAATCTCGAAGTGCTTGTCGTTGATGGGCACACCCTGCAGACGGTACACATCCTGCACTTCATTGACGATATACTCCTGTACTGCTGTCGGACCCTGTATGGCAAGGATGTCGCTCGGGGTGACTGCACCGTCTGAAAGCGGTGTTCCTGCACGCACAGCGTCGTGTTCCTGCACAAGAATCTGACGAGAGAGAGAGACCGTGTAAGTCTTGCTGTCACCGTGTTTCGGGGTGACAATAATCTCGCGGTTACCTCTCTTGACTTTACCCATAGTAACCTCGCCATCGATTTCCGATACAATCGCCGGGTTGGAAGGATTGCGTGCCTCAAACAATTCGGTGACACGCGGAAGACCACCGGTGATATCGCCTGCACCACCAACGGCACGCGGAATCTTCACAAGCGTCTCTCCAGTCTTTATGTCACTGCCGTCTTCGACAACGATATGACCGCCCACAGGGAAGTTGTAGGTACCTATCACAGCACCGCTTGCATCAATCACGTCGCAGACAGGAACGAGCGTACGGTCTTTGGAGTCGGTTACAATCATTTCGGTCAAGCCGGTCGTATCGTCGGTTTCAGCCTTGAAGGTCTGTCCCTCAATGACGTCGCGGAACTTGAGCTTACCTGCGTATTCACTAAGAATAACGGCGTTGAACGGGTCCCACTTAGCGATGAGTGCACCCTTCTTCACCTTGTCACCGTGCTGGAAGTAGAGTGAAGATCCATAAGGCACGTTGAGGGTAGACATCGTGATGCCTGTCTCCGGATCGATGAAACGGATTTCCGACAGTCGGCTAACCACTTTGCAGCACTTCTTGCCGTCCTCTTCGAACGGTACGGTGCGAAGTTCGTCAAACTCGATGCGTGCATCATTCTTGGCAGTTATGGATGCACTCGCAGCGGCATTACCTGCCACACCACCGGCGTGGAACGTACGGAGCGTCAACTGAGTACCCGGCTCACCGATAGCCTGTGCGGCAATGACACCGACAGCCTCGCCTTGCTGAACCAATTTCTGTGTTGCAAGGTTGCGGCCGTAGCACTTCACGCAGACTCCCTTGCGGCTTTCGCAGGTCAGAACGGAACGTATCTCGACCATTTCGATGCCGGCATCCTCGATAGCCTTGGCTTTCGGCTCGTCGATTTCCTCGCCGGACTCGCATATAACGTGCCCAGTATGTGGGTCTATGATATCGTGAACGCTCACACGACCAAGGATACGGTCATAGAGAGAGGATATCACTTCATCGCCATTCTTAATCGCACGGCACTCAAGACCACGGAGCGTACCGCAGTCTTCCTCGGTGATGATCACATCATGAGCCACGTCAACGAGACGACGGGTAAGGTATCCTGCATCGGCAGTCTTCATAGCCGTGTCGGCAAGACCCTTGCGGGCACCGTGGGAAGCGATGAAGTACTCGAGCACGGACATACCTTCCTTAAAGTTGGAGAGGATAGGGTTCTCAATAATCTGTGCCGTTTCAGCACCTGCTTTCTGTGGTTTCGCCATAAGACCACGCATACCTGACAGCTGCTTAATCTGGTCTTTAGAACCACGGGCACCGGAATCGAGCATCATGTAGACAGCATTGAATCCCTGGTCTGCCTCTGCCATCTGCTTCATCAGCACTTCACCGAGTTCGTTGTTGACATGGGTCCAAGTATCGATGACCTGATTGTAACGGTCCTTCTCGGTAATCATACCCATACCGTACTCCATTTGTATCTGATCAATCTGCGCCTGTCCCTTTGCGACAATCTCGTCTTTCTCCTTTGGAATGATGATATCGTCAAGGTTGAATGACAGACCTGCCACATAAGCCATACGGTAACCGAGGTTCTTGATGCCATCAAGGAACTCGCAGGCACGCGCCATACCCACGCCCTTGATGACGTTGGCGATAAGGTTGCGCAGTGTTTTCTTAGAGATGACGTCGTTGAAGAAGCCCAGCTCAGAAGGGATTATCTCGTTCGCAATGACACGTCCGACGGAGGTCTCGACCATTTTCTTCTGGAGTTTGCCGTCCACAAGATCATCGACAATCACCTTCACAGGTGCGTGGAGGTCACAACGTCCCTCATTGTTGGCAATGATTGCCTCCTCCGGACCGTAGAATGTAAGACCTTCGCCCTTTGCCCCCGGACGAATCTTGGTGATATAGTAGAGACCAAGCACCATATCCTGAGAAGGCACGGTGATAGGGTTACCGTTGGCAGGATTGAGGATGTTATGGCTCTGAAGCATCAGTATCTGCGCCTCAAGAACTGCCTCGTTGCTAAGAGGAAGGTGCACAGCCATCTGGTCACCGTCGAAGTCGGCATTGAACGCCGTACATGCCAACGGGTGCAACTGGATAGCCTTGCCCTCAATCATCTTGGGCTGGAACGCCTGTATACCGAGACGGTGAAGTGTAGGAGCACGGTTGAGAAGAACCGGGTGTCCCTTCATCACGTTCTCAAGTATGTCGTAGATAATCGGTTCGCGACGGTCAACGATTCTCTTTGCAGACTTTACGGTCTTGACAATACCACGCTCTATCAACTTGCGGATGATAAACGGTTTGTACAATTCCGCAGCCATCAATTTCGGAAGACCGCACTCGCCCATCTTCAACTCTGGACCGACAACGATAACCGAACGTGCAGAGTAGTCGACACGCTTACCGAGGAGGTTCTGGCGGAAACGTCCTGCCTTACCCTTGAGCGAGTCTGACAGAGACTTCAGCGGGCGATTACTCTCGCTCTTCACAGCACTTGCCTTACGGCTGTTGTCGAAGAGGGAGTCGACAGCCTCCTGAAGCATACGCTTCTCATTACGGAGGATGACCTCAGGAGCGTGTATTTCAATCAACCTCTTGAGACGGTTGTTTCTTATGATGACCCTACGGTAGAGGTCATTGAGGTCGGATGTGGCAAAGCGGCCACCGTCAAGCGGCACGAGAGGACGAAGTTCCGGCGGAGTGACAGGGATAACCTTCATTATCATCCACTCCGGTCGGTTGATATCCTTGCTTGCACGGAAAGCCTCTACGATACGCAGACGCTTGAGTGCATCGGTCTTGCGCTGCTGGCTGGAGTCCTTTGCTGCCATGTCACGCAGTTCATAGGACAACGTGTCAAGGTCAAGACCAGCGAGCAAATCATATATTGCCTCTGCACCCATCTTGGCCACAAACTTGTCAGGATTGTTGTCATCGAGGAGTTCGTTGCCTGGTTCGAGTTTGTTCTCCACAATGTCAAGATACTCATCTTCAGTAAGGAGATCAAGTCTGTGGGAACCATTCATCTCGTAACCGTCTTGGTCTACCTTGCCCTCGAGTGCTCCCGGGCGGATGACAACATATCTTTCATAATAGATAATTGCATCAAGTTTCTTGGTAGGCATACCGAGAAGATATCCGATCTTGTTGGGCAGGGAACGGAAATACCATATATGCGCAACAGGAACGACCAGTTCGATGTGACCGGCACGCTCACGACGCACCTTCTTCTCAGTCACTTCTACACCACAACGGTCGCAGACAATACCCTTATAACGGATGCGCTTGTACTTGCCGCAAGCACATTCGTAGTCCTTGGTAGGACCGAAGATGCGCTCGCAGAACAGTCCGTCACGCTCCGGTTTGTAGGTGCGATAATTGATAGTCTCAGGCTTGGTCACCTCGCCATAGGAGTTCTCAAGGATCTCTTCGGGTGAAGCCAGACTGATGGTTATCTTAGTAAAATTGTTCTTTACCTTTTTATCTTTCTTGAAAGCCATATTCTTTTCTGTTTAAGAGCTATTAATCCAGTTTCACACTCAGACCAAGACCACGGAGTTCATGCAGCAACACATTGAGCGACTCGGGGATTCCCGGTGTCGGCATTGCATCGCCTTTGACAATTGCCTCGTATGTCTTGGAACGACCGACTGTGTCATCTGACTTGACGGTGAGAATTTCCTGAAGAACGTGAGATGCTCCGAATGCCTCGAGAGCCCAGACCTCCATTTCTCCGAAACGCTGACCACCGAACTGTGCCTTACCACCGAGAGGTTGCTGGGTAATAAGAGAGTAAGGACCTATTGAGCGTGCGTGCATCTTGTCCTCAACCATGTGGCCGAGTTTGAGGAAGTAAGTGATACCGACAGTTGCCGGCTGGTCAAACTTGGCACCAGTCTCTCCGTCATACAGATAGGTGGAGCAATAACGTGGCAGACCGGCCTTGTCAGTCCACTCATTGAGGTCTTCAAGACGTGCACCGTCAAAAATCGGGGTAGCAAACTTGACACCCAGACGCTTGCCGGCAGCACCAAGTACAGCCTCGAATATCTGTCCGAGGTTCATACGAGAAGGCACACCAAGCGGATTGAGCACAAGGTCTACAGGGCGACCATCCTCCATGAACGGCATATCCTCTACGCGGACAATCTTGGAAACGATACCCTTGTTACCGTGGCGACCGGCAAGTTTATCACCGACACCAATCTTACGTTTCTTGGCAACATACACTTTCGCCATCTGGAGAATGCCCGACGGCAGGTCGTCACCAATGGAGATTGCAAACTTACGGCGTTTGAGTTCTGCATCCAACAACTTGTACTTGCGGATGTAGTTCATGATAAGTTTCTGTATAAGTTCGTTGGTGTGTTCATCCTCTGTCCATGCGTTCGACTGTATTCCGTCGTATTCAAGGTTCTTGAGGGCTGCATTGGTGAACTTGCCACCCTTGTTTATGATCTCTGCACCAGAGTAATCCTTTATACCCTGACAGGTTTTGCCCTCGGTGAGAATCATAAGTTTGTCAACAAGGATATCTTTCAGGTCATTGTTCTTTGCCTCATATTCCTCGTCGAGTTTGGCAAGAAGCACCTTGTCATTCTTCTTCGACTCGCGTGTCTTGATAGCACGGGAGAACAGTTTCTTGTCTATTATGACACCCGACAGTGACGGATTTGCCTTCAGAGAAGAATCTTTCACATCGCCAGCCTTGTCACCGAATATGGCACGGAGCAGTTTCTCCTCTGGTGAAGGTTCACTCTCGCCCTTGGGAGAAATCTTACCGATGAGGATGTCACCCGGTTCTACGCGTGCACCGACACGGACTATACCGTTCTCATCAAGGTCTTTGGTAGCCTCTTCGCTGACGTTAGGTATGTCGGAAGTGAATTCCTCCATACCGCGCTTCGTGTCGCGGACATCGAGAGAGTACTCGTCTACAGACACTGAAGTGAGGATATCATCGCGCACGAGACGCTCTGACAGGACTATGGCATCCTCGTAATTGTAACCCTTCCAAGGCATATAGGCAACGAGGAGGTTACGTCCGAGAGCCAACTCTCCGTTCTCGGTAGCATAGCCTTCGGTAAGTATCTGTCCTTTGGTCACACGCTGTCCCTTGTGACAAATCGGCCGGAGATCGATGACCATATTCTGGTTCGTACGGCGGAACTTAGGTATGCGATACTCCTTGAGTGCCGGTTCGAAGCTGACAAAGTCCTCTTCCTCGGTACGGTCGTAGAGTATACGGATTGTGGTCGCGTCAAGATAGTCGATCACACCGTCACCTTCGGCTGTTATCATCGTACGGGAGTCTTCACAAACCTGCTTCTCAAGTCCTGTACCAACAATCGGCGCATCGTTGTGAAGCAACGGTACTGCCTGGCGCATCATGTTACATCCCATCAACGCACGGTGACCGTCATCATGCTCAAGGAACGGGATGAGACCTGCTGACACAGATGCTATCTGCTGAGGAGCGACATCGACGAGGTCAACCTGTGTCGGAGGTACAACCGGATAGTCGGCATCTTTACGACATTTAACGACCTTGCGGATGAACGAACCGTCAGGATTGAGCGGCGCATTACCCTGTCCGATGATGAGGTTCTCTTCTTCCTCTGCCGTAAGATATACGACATCGGCATTGTCCATATCAACTTTGGAGTTGGTAACCTTGCGGTAAGGAGTCTCTATAAAGCCGAGGTCATTGATTTTTGCGTATACGCAGAGTGACGAAATCAGACCGATGTTAGGTCCTTCAGGAGACTCTATAGGACACAAACGACCGTAATGGGTGTAATGAACGTCACGGACCTCGAAGCCGGCTCTCTCACGCGACAAACCACCAGGACCGAGTGCAGACAGACGACGCTTGTGAGTCACTTCCGCAAGAGGGTTGGTCTGGTCCATAAACTGAGACAACGGGTTGGTGCCGAAGAAAGAGTTTATAACACCAGATATCGTCTTTGCGTTAATCAAGTCTGTAGGAGTGAATATCTCGTTGTCACGTACATTCATACGTTCCTTTATTGTACGGCTCATACGCGACAGACCTATGTTGAACTGGTTCGCCAACTGCTCACCGATAGTGCGCACACGGCGGTTGCTCAAATGGTCTATATCATCAACGCTCGCATTTGAGTTGACAAGATTGATGAGGTACTTTATAATCTCAATGATATCCTCCTTCGTGAGCACACGCTTGTCGGAAGAAGTGTTCAGACCCAGTTTCTTGTTGATGCGATATCTACCCACATCACCCAGATCATAACGCTTGTCGGAGAAGAACAGGTTCTGGAACACCTCACGTGCACTTGCATCATCCGCAGGATCGGAGTTGCGCAACTGACGGTAGATGTATGTAACTGCCTCTTTTTCCGAGTTACACGGGTCTTTCGCAAGTGTATTGAAGATGATGGCGTACTTGTTTTCGCCGTCCTCGTCCTTGTGAAGGAATACCGTAGAAACACCACTGTCGGTGATGATAGAGATATTTTCTTCCGTTATCTCTGCCTCACGCTCGAGAACGACCTCATTACGCTCTATGGAATTGACTTCGCCTGTATCGTTGTCGACAGAGTCTTCCACCCAACTTTTCAGTACACTTGCAGCAAGTTTGCGACCTATAACCGTCTTCAGGGTCTTCTTGTTGGCCTTTACTTCCTCGGCAAGATCGAAAATCTGGAGAATATCCTTGTCATTCTCAAAGCCAAGAGCACGCAACAACGTAGTCACGGGAAGTTTCTTCTTACGGTCAATGTAAGCGTACATCACATTGTTCACGTCCGTAGCGAACTCTATCCATGAGCCCTTGAACGGAATAATGCGGGCACTGTAAAGCATCGTTCCGTTTGCATGGACACCATTACTGAAGAACACGCCCGGTGAACGGTGCAACTGGGAAACGACAACGCGCTCGGCACCATTTATGATAAAGGTGCCGTTGTCCGTCATATAAGGAATGGTTCCGAGGAACACATCCTGAATGAAAGTGCCGAAATCTTCGTGATCAGGATCGGTACAATACAGCTTCATCTTTGCTTTCAGCGGTACATTATAGGTAAGTCCGCGTTCAAGACACTCCTCTATGCTGTAACGGGGAGGGTCAATGTAATAGTCAAGGAACTCCAAGACGAAATTGTTCCTCGTATCTGTTATAGGGAAATTCTTTGCAAAAACCTTGTACAGTCCGTCATTTTTCCTCTTCTCCGGCGGAGTGTCCAATTGAAGGAAATCCTTGAAGGACTTCAACTGTACATCAAGAAAATCCGGATAGGGCAGCGGATTGTGTACTCTTGCAAAATTTACTCTGTTGTCAATTACTTTTGAAGCCATAATTAAAAATTAATTCCTGTTATTCCGGCATTTTCAATCAGACCTGACTTATGGGTCGATAGAAAGACACAAAAAGGTTAGGATTCACCTACTTGGCAAACCCTAACCATATTTTCAAAACGATGAGTTGCAGCTTACTTGAGCTCTACCTTGGCACCAGCCTCTTCGATAGCCTTCTTCAAGTTCTCAGCCTCGTCCTTAGAGAGACCTTCCTTGATTGTTGCAGGAGCACCGTCTACGAGATCCTTAGCCTCTTTCAGACCAAGACCGCAAGCTTCCTTCACAGCCTTAACAACTGCGAGCTTAGCACCACCTACCTCAGCGAGGACTACATCGAAAGAGGACTTCTCCTCAGCAGCAGCCTCACCACCGGCAACCGGACCAGCAGCAACAGCAACAGCTGCAGCAGCAGGCTCAATACCATACTCGTCCTTCAGGACCTGTGCCAACTCATTTACTTCTTTCACAGTAAGGTTTACCAACTCTTCTGCAATAGCTTTAATATCTGCCATAATATTCTAAAAAATTTTAATTATTCTGTTTTGTTTATGCAATGTTTTTTATTACTCGATTACTCGGGACGTTCTCCGAGAGTTTTAAGCACACCGTGTATAGTGCCAGCACCTGACTGAAGGGCAGAGATAACGTTCTTTGCAGGCGACTGGAGCAGTGCCACAACATCTGCAATGAGTTCGTTCTTACTCTTGATATTAGCCAGTTCCTCAAGCTTGTCAGCACCAACAAAGATGCTCTCCTCTGCATAAGCAGCCTTCAAAGCAGGAACGCCTTCCTTCTTATACTCTTTGAGAAGTTTTGCAGGAGCATTTGCCACATTGGCAAACATAACCGCAGTACTGCCTTTTAGAGTATCATAGACAGGTTTCAAATCCTTTTCTGAAGCATCAAAAGCCTTCTCAAGAAGAGTGTTCTTGACAAGAACCAACTTGATGTCATTCTTGAAACACTTACGACGCAAGTTACTTGTAGCCTCCGCATTCAATCCTGCCATATCGACAAGATAGAAATGTGGGTATTCATTCAACATCTCACCGAGATGCGATATGATTGTATCTTTTATTTCCTTTTTCATCTTGATATAGCTTTAGAGTTATTCAACGGTCTTTGTATCAACTTTGATACCCTTACTCATTGTACTGGAAATAAAGACACTCTTCATATATGTACCCTTTGCTGCAGCAGGTTTGAGTTTGATGACAGTTGCAATAAATTCCTTTGCATTCTCGTATATCTGCTCAGCAGAGAACGAAACCTTGCCGATAGAAGTGTGTATGATACCGCTCTTGTCGACTTTGAAATCAATCTTACCCTGTTTAACCTCTTTTACAGCCTTGGCTACATCCATCGTCACCGTACCGCTCTTGGGGTTTGGCATCAAACCACGAGGACCGAGTATACGTCCGATAGGTCCAATCTTACCCATACAAGAAGGCATTGTGATAATAACATCCACATCAGTCCAACCACCTTTGATTTTCTCGATGTATTCGTCAAGACCAACGTAATCAGCACCAGCTTCCTTTGCGGCAGCCTCCTGATCAGGTGTACAGAGAGCAAGTACACGCGTTACCTTACCTGTACCGTTAGGGAGAGACACGACACCACGCACCATTTGGTTTGCCTTTCGCGGGTCAACACCCAAACGGACGTCAATGTCTACAGAAGCATCAAATTTGGTAGTGGTAATTTCCTTTACCAATTCTGCCGCTTCTTTCAAAGAGTACGCTTTCCCTGCTTCAACCTTATCAGCTACTGATTTTTGATTTTTTGTCAGTTTACTCATGTTCTTAATTGAAGTTTAAATTATTTACCAGGGAACTCCCCTTGTACTGTGATACCCATACTTCTCGCTGTACCAGCTATAAGACGCATCGCAGACTCTACTGTAAAACAGTTAAGATCTGCCATTTTGTCCTCAGCGATACCCTTCACCTGCTCCCAAGTCACAGAAGCGACTTTTTTGCGGTTAGGCGCAGCAGAGCCACTCTTTATCTTCGCAATCTCCTTGAGCTGAACAGCAGCCGGAGGAGTCTTGATGATAAAGTCGAATGACTTGTCGGTATAGTAAGTTATAACGACAGGAAGAATCTTACCTGCCTTATCCTGGGTACGGGCGTTAAATTCTTTGCAGAATCCCATTATATTAATACCCTTGGAACCAAGTGCAGGTCCTACCGGGGGTGAAGGATTCGCAGCGCCACCTTTAATCTGTAATTTGATTAATCCAGCAACTTCTTTAGCCATTTTCTTTATTGTTAAAAATTAATTATAGAAAGAAAAATGTATCCGTAACAATAATCACCCTTCTTTCTCAACTTGCATAAAACTTAACTCTAACGGAGTTTTGCGTCCGAAGATTTTGACCATCACTTTCAGTTTGCGTTTCTCGGTATTCACTTCTTCAATGACACCGCTGAAACCACTGAACGGTCCGTCTGTGACCTTTACTGTCTCATCAACAAGGAACGGAATAGCGACATCGTCCTGCACAAAGGTATCTTCCGCAGCACCTATCATTCTATTTATCTCAGCTAATGGGACAGGAGTAGGGTTATCCAAACCGCCGAGAATTCCGAGCACATTCGGAGTAAAGCGCAAGGTATGCGCCACCTCACCGCCCAAATCAGCAGAAATAAACAAGTATCCCGGGAGACGTAACTTCTCCTTTTCAACTCGCTTACCGTTACGCAGAGACGTGTGTTTTTCCGTAGGCAACAAAATCTCAGACACATGAGAAGACAGAAGTGAATTATGCTTCATCTCTGCCTCTATGTACTCCTTTACCTTTTGCTCCTTACCGCTAACGGTCCGAAAAACATACCAGTTATTTCCTGATGCAGCCATCTCCTTGTTTAGTTTGGATAGACAAGACTCAAAGCGAACTCAAACACTTTGTCCATGCAGAACACAATCAATGCGATGACAAGGGAAGCAGATAATACAACCACCGCAGTGTGTGTCAACTGGCTACGTGTAGGCCAAGTCGTTTTATGCAAAAGCTCATCATAACAAGCCTTGCAATAGTTAGCTGTCTTCTTGAACATATTATCTATATTGTAGCACGGGAGGAAGGAATCGAACCCTCATTGACGGTTTTGGAGACCGCTTTCCTACCATTGAAAGACTCCCGTAAATTAGTTCCCACCACTCAAAAGCAGTGGGAACTTTTTATTATTATTCCAATTGTTTCCCTTGGAATTAGTCTTCGTAAACCTCTGTTATCTGACCTGAGCCTACTGTACGACCACCCTCACGGATAGCGAAACGGAGACCGGTATTCAGAGCAACAGCATAAATCAACTCAACAGTGATCTCTACGTTGTCACCAGGCATTACCATTTCAACGCCTTCCGGAAGAGTAATCTCACCGGTACAGTCCATAGTACGGAGATAGAACTGGGGACGATACTTGTTTCCGAACGGAGTGTGACGACCGCCCTCTTCCTTCTTCAGTACATACACAGAAGCCTTGAAACGCTTGAACGGTTTAATCTGTCCTGGATGGCAGAGAACCATACCACGCTTGATTTCGTTCTTGTCAATACCACGGAGAAGGAGACCCACGTTATCACCAGCCTGACCCTCGTCGAGGAGCTTGCGGAACATCTCCACGCCAGTAACAACCGACTTCTTGTCCTCACCGAGACCGAGAAGTTCAACCTCGTCACCAACATGGATAACACCTGTCTCGATACGACCTGTAGCAACAGTTCCACGACCTGTAATAGAGAACACGTCCTCAACAGGCATAAGGAACGGTTTGTCAGTAGCACGAGGAGGCTCCTGAATCCAAGTATCACAAGCATCCATAAGTTCCATAACCTTCTCGGTCCACTTTTCCACTCCATTCAGAGCACCAAGTGCAGAACCACGGATAATAGGAGAATCCTCTTCGTAATCATACTGTGACAGAATCTCTGTAACCTCCATCTCAACGAGTTCAAGCATCTCCTCATCATCAACCATATCGCACTTGTTCAGGAAGACAACCAAACGAGGAACGTTCACCTGACGAGCGAGAAGAACGTGCTCACGTGTCTGAGGCATAGGACCGTCAGTAGCAGCAACAACAAGAATAGCACCATCCATCTGAGCAGCACCAGTTACCATGTTCTTCACATAGTCAGCGTGTCCCGGACAGTCAACGTGTGCATAGTGACGATTTGCAGTCTCATACTCAATATGAGCGGTATTAATGGTAATACCACGCTCTTTTTCCTCAGGAGCGTTATCAATCTGGTCAAAAGACTTAATCTCTTCCTTACCAAAGCCCTTCTCGTGAAGAACCTTTGAAATAGCGGCAGTCAGAGTCGTCTTACCGTGGTCAACATGACCAATAGTACCAATGTTTACATGTGGTTTGGTACGTACGAATTGTTCTTTAGCCATAGCTTTATTTATTTATGTTTCAATGAATAGTTGCTCGAGATTGTTACAGTTTCATCTTTACACCATACGTCCCGAAAGAGCTGCTTCCGAGAGTTGAACTCGGGACCTCTTCCTTACCAAGGAAGCGCTCTACCACTGAGCTAAAGCAGCAAGAGAGCGGAAAACGGGGCTCAAACCCGCGACCCCCAGCTTGGAAGGCTAGTGCTCT